>NZ_CP047569.1:20000-620000 GCF_009903625.1 Microbulbifer sp. ALW1
CTGTCAGCGCAACCCCTGTATAACACCATGCAAGATCATCGCAAAAACCCCCGCCTGCTGGGCTCCATGGGTAAGCATTTCCCCCGCACACACGCCCTCGCAGCGGGCGCCGCCAGCTTCGCGCTTGCTCTGACACTGTTTATTTCCCCGCCGGAAGTAGAGGCCAAGCGCACTGCGCTGCCGGTGTCGCTCAGCGCCCCGGAAGAAGCCCCAGTCATCGCCGAAGCCGTCGCCGAGCCGGAAGTTAACGCCTCCGCGAGTGTTATGGAGGGACTGCGGGTCGTACAGGAAACTGTGCGCAACGGTGACACCCTCTCTGACCTGTTCCAGCGTGCCGGCATCAGCAGTGCGGAAATGTACCAGCTGTTGGCCAGTGGCAAAGAAGCCAAGCAATTGGCGAAGCTGGTACCCGGTGAGGAACTGACCTTCCAGATTAATGGCGAGGGCAGCCTGCAAACTCTAGAGCTGCATCGCGATCGCCTGAGCAAGGTGGAATTCAGCCGCGACAGCTCCGACGAATACAAGTATGCGCTGCACCAGCGCCAGCCCGACAGTTACACCGCCTTCCGCCAGGCCGAGATCCAAAGCTCACTGTTTGTCGATGGCAGCAAGGCAGGACTGAGCAACAACCTGATCATGGAAATGGCGGACATCTTTGGCTCCGATATCGACTTCGCCCTGGATATCCGCAAGGGCGACAGCTTTAGCGTGGTATTCAACGAAGAGTTCCTGGACGGAGAGAAAATCGGTAACGGCGCCATCCAGGCGGTGACCTTTACCAACCAGGGCAAAACCTTCAGCGCGGTGCGCTATACCGACAGCAACGGTGACACCAACTATTTCACCCCGGACGGCAAGAGTATGCGCAAGGCGTTTATCCGCACCCCGGTGGATATTGGTCGCATCAGCTCCCACTTCAACCCGCGCCGCCTGCACCCGATCTTCAAAACGCGCCGCCCCCACAACGGCACGGATTACGCCGCCCCGCGGGGCACCCCAGTGTACTCCGCCGGTGATGGCCGCGTGATCAAGGCCGGTTACAGCAAAGCCAACGGCAACTATGTGTTCGTACAACACGGTGAGCGCTACATCACCCGCTACCTGCACCTGAACAAGCGCAGCGTTAAACGTGGACAACGCGTCAAGCAGCGCCAGGTAATCGGAACCGTAGGATCCACCGGCTATGCCACAGGCCCCCACCTGCACTATGAATTCCTGGTGGATGGCCACCACCGCAACCCGGCGACCATTGTGCGCCAGTTGCCGAAGGCGAAAGCCATTCCCTCTGCGGAAATGGCCCGTTTCCAGGCCCAGACCCAACCGCTGATCGCCCAGCTGGAGCGCTTCGGACAACCAGCACTGGCCCAGAACCAGGACGAGAGTGACGAAACAAAGGATTCCGTAAACTGAATGACGGACCTCTACGTAGGCCTGATGTCCGGCACCAGCATCGACTGTATCGATGCGGTGCTGGTGGAGTTTTCGGATTCCGACGGCGCACTCCACTGCAAGACCGTGGCAGCACTGGGACACCCCATCAACTCGGAAATGCGCGAGTCAATCCTGGCACTTTGCGCCCCGGGCCCATCGGAGCTTGATCGCGCGGGGCAACTGGATCGTCTGCTGGGGCAGGAATTTGCCGATGCCACCCTGGCGGTTCTGCGCGAGGCCGGCGTCCAGCCGACTGCGGTAACCGCCATAGGTAGCCACGGCCAAACGGTGCGGCACCGCCCCCCGGGTTCAGTTTCCACCCCTTTCTCTCTCCAGCTCGGAGACCCCAACACCATTGCCGCAGTGACCGGCATTACCACCGTCGCCGACTTCCGCCGTCGGGATATGGCCCTGGGTGGCCAGGGCGCACCGCTGATGCCAGCGTTTCACAATGCCGTATTCCGCGCCGACCGGGACAGAGCCGTAGTCAATATCGGTGGCATGGCAAACATTACGGAGCTGTCGGCCGACGGCGGTGTACGTGGCTACGATACAGGCCCGGGCAATGCCCTGCTGGATTACTGGGTCAAGCTGCACCGCGGCAAAGCTTACGATGCCGACGGTGGCTGGGCCGCCAGTGGCAGGCCGCATCCGGAGCTACTGAACCGCTTGATGGCCGATCCATTCTTCAGTGCGCCAGCGCCGAAAAGTACTGGCCGAGAGGCATTCAATCCCAGCTGGTTGGAGCGCGCCTGCGCCGGGTTGGAACTGGCACCGGTCGATGTTCAGGCCACCCTGGCGGAAGTAACCGCAGCCTCCATTGCCGACGGGGTGCACGAATTTGCCCCCGGTGGCGAACTGCTGATTTGCGGTGGCGGTGCCCGCAACCAGGATCTGATGGAGAGACTGCGCCGACGATTGCCTACCTGGTCGGTCGCGGCAACGGATCAGTACGGTATCGATGCGGATTGGGTGGAAGGCGCAGGATTCGCGTGGCTGGCACGACAGACGATAATGGGGCTTAGCGGAAACTGCCCCGCCGTAACCGGTGCGGAGAAGGAAACCATACTGGGTGGTATCTTCCCGGCTTAGGCACAGCCGGGATACGGCGAGAAGGGCAATTCAGGCGCGACACCCGGAACAGGCACAATGGCAACTTCCGGGTATCCAGCCAGGGCGGGCTCAGATAGAGAAGGACGAACCGCAACCGCAGGTCGATGAGGCATTGGGGTTCTGGATCACAAAACGGGAGCCGGAAAGCCCCTCTTCATAATCCACGCTGGCGCCGACCAGATAGGGATAACTCATGGCATCGACCAACACCTGAATCCCGTCTTTCTCGACCACAGCGTCATCTTCGGCTACCAGCTCATCAAAGGTAAAACCGTACTGAAAACCAGAGCAGCCGCCACCGGTCACAAACACGCGCAGCTTCAGCTCAGGATTGCCTTCCTCTTCCAGCAACCCCTTCACCTTGGCAACAGCCTTTTCGGTCACCTGGACCGGATCGGGAGAAAAGGAAACAGCTTCAGACATAGATCACTCTCGAGACAGGTTCGCAACCCGCAAGCAGGTTGCCCACTTCCGGATTGGCCGTGGTGCGGGCGCATTATGGGTAAAACCCAGCAAACAGGTCAAGTATTGCCAAATTTGCCAGGTTTCACCAATTACCCCCGATAAAAAGGCTTTACTCAGCCTCTACGGTCTCTTCAGAGTAGCCAAGCATACGGGGCTCGCCCGCAGTATCGACTTCTACGTTGGACACCAGAGAACCGTTGACCTGGGCACCCTTGACCATCTCGATCAGCTTGTAGTGCACATTGCCTTCCACGATCGCCTTGGAAGCCAGCTCCAAGTGGCCGCTGGCGTGTACATCACCTTTCACATTGCCGTTCACCACGACATTCGGCACACGAATTTCGCCCTCGATCACACCGCCGTCAACGATTTGCAGACGGGCGTCGCTGTCACTGTGCGCGCAAACATTGCCGTTCACCCGACCTTCAACCACCAGGTTGCCGCGAAAGTGCAGGTCGCCGGTTACTTCGGTGTGACGGGCGATCAGGGTCGTATTGTTGCCACCAGTGTTAGCCATAGTTTTCTCTTTTTTCTTCAACATAATTCAACCAAAACCTCATGAATAGAGTGGAGCCTGGTAACTCCTGTGAAGCAATGCTGCGCTTCCTGTTGTCAGAAACCCAGTCAGAAACTCAGCTCTGCTGCACCAGCCAGCCATAACGCTGGTCAATACTGAACCCATTGCGTTTGCTGGATTTGAGCGACAATTCCACACCTTCCGGCACAAAACCTTCCGGCAACTGCAGCTCTCCCTCGATATTCTGGAAATACTTGAACCGCAGGGGGATGGATTCACTCTCCACCTGCTGCGACAGATCTGCCAGCGCATAGCGCCGCAGCTCGCCATCAACCTGACCAACGATAGTGAACTGTACCGCGCCGGTTACCACCTGATGGCGGGCCGCGGACTGCTGCACCAATAATTTGTACTGGTAACGACGCTCGCCGGCCTCGGAAATACTGAAGCGGCCGATGGATACCCCGTCGCTCCCTTCGGAGGGCGCCATAATGCCGCGATAGAAAGAAATCTCCTGGCGCAGCTCCGCGATCTGGTTTTCCTTGGCAACCAGCTCGCTGCGCACCGACTCACTGGCCTGCTCACCGATGGTCACCGATTGCTCGGCGGTCGCCGCCCTCACCCGTAATGCCTCTATTTCGGCCTTGAGGCGATCCACCTCATCCAGGGATTTGGCGTAGGCGCGGGTCTTTTCATCCAGGTTTTTGCTCAGCTGATACTGCCCGGCAAAGTAGGCGCCGGCACTGGTCGATAGCACCAGCAGGGTCACCCCCAGCACAGAAAAAACGCCGTGGAAGGGCCTGTGGGCCACCACCTTCATGCGGTACTGTTTGCTGCCTTTTACTTTGCGCGCCATGGGATCAGGAAAAGCTCTTTAATCGGTGTCGTGTATTTTGTTTTTTAGTGCTGTGCCAGATTCTAAGGCAGCAGTGCCGGGCTCTCCAGCCCCTGGTTCTCATTTAGGCCAAACATGATGTTCATGTTCTGCACCGCTTGTGCGGATGCGCCTTTCGCCAGGTTATCGATGACCGAGAGAACCACAACGGTATCGCGCTCCTGGGGCCGCAAAACGGCGATTCGGCACACATTGGTTCCGCGCACACTGCGGGTCTGAGGATGGCTGCCCGCCGGCATCACATCGACAAAGGGCTCGGACTGATAACGCTGTTCAAATAACTGCTGTAACGCCTCTTGGGTAGCCTTCGCATCGCCAGCGGACTTCAGTTTCGCGTAGAGCGTCGCGTGGATACCGCGCACCATGGGCAGCAAGTGTGGGACAAAGGTCAGCCCCACCTCGGCGCCCGCAGCCAAGCCCAGCCCCTGTTCGATTTCCGGCAAATGGCGGTGACCGGATGCGGCGTAGGCGCGGAAGCTGTCGTTGTTCTCGGCAAACAGCAGGTCCGTCTTGCCCTGGCGGCCGGCGCCACTGGCGCCGCTGGCCGCATTCGCGATCAACCCTTTCGGCTCAACCAGGCCCGCCTCCAGCAGGGGGATAAAACCCAATTGAATGGCCGTGGGGTAACAACCCGGGCAGGCGATCAGCTGCGCTTCTGCAATCTGCGCGCGGTTCACTTCCGGCAGACCGTACACCGCCTGCGCCGCCAGTTCCGGGCAGGCGTGCTGCTGGCCGTACCACTGCTCCCAAGCGGGGATGTCCTTCAGGCGGAAATCCGCGGACAGGTCGATCACGCGCACGCCGCGGGCAATCAACTCCGGCACCTGAGCCTGGGCAACGCCGTGGGGCGTGGCAAAAAACACCACATCGCACTGGGCCAGCTGATCCACATCCGGGGCACTGAATTTCAAGTCATAGTGACCGCGCAGGCTCGGGAAGAGTTCCACCACTGGGGTGCCAGCTTCGGCGCGGGAGGTGATCGCAGCCACCTCTACCTGGGCATGGCCCGACAGCAGGCGCAGTAATTCCACGCCCGTGTACCCCGTTCCACCTACGATTGCCGCTTTGATGACGCTCACTGTGACTCCTCGCTGTCCTCTGTCCCTGCACTGCGGTTTGCGGACCATCGCCGGGATCTGTTGGCTGGCGACGGCCCCTGTATACTGAGCCGTGCACTCTACCATAAGCTACCGAATTTAAAGGACTAACCGTGCGGTTTCGCCAGCAGCCAGACTCCCGATCATCCGCCTATGCACGCTTACGCCGCGGGGGATTGCTGGGGCTCCGCAGCGGTGTACTGAGCAGGGTGCAATTGCAGCTGTCTGCCCAGAACGCCCTGTCACTACTGATACTGCTGGCGTTGGTCATCGGTATCTGCGCAGGTCTGGTGGTGATCGGCTTTCGGCAAATCAGTGAAGGCCCCGCCATTCTCTACCTGCCACAGCTCGAAGATTTCGAATCCCTGCCGTCCCTCTGGCGTTTCCTGCTACCCGTCTGTGGCGCCCTGATGCTCGGCCTGATTTTCCACTGGGTAGCCCCCTCGGGCCGCCCTACCGGTGTGGTGCACGTGCTGGATCGCTTGCACAATCACCAGGGTCGAATGCCAATGAAAAACGCGGCATTGCAATTTCTTGCCGGCTCCCTGGCACTCCTCAGCGGCCAGTCCATCGGCCGCGAAGGCCCGTCGGTGCACCTGGGTGCGGCCAGCGGCAGCTGGGTTGCGCAGCGTTTGCGGCTACCGAACAATTCGGCGCGCACCATGCTGGCCTGCGGGGTTGCTGCGGCCATTGCCGCCTCCTTTAACACACCGTTGGCTGGCGTGATCTTCGCCATGGAAGTGGTGATGCTGGAGTACACGGTCAGTGGGTTCCTGCCGGTAATGATTGCCGCCGTCAGCGGTAGTGCGGCCACGCGCCTGGCGTTCGGCCACCAGGCCGCCTTCAGTGTGCCCGCCACCCAACTGCAGTCCCTCGCAGAGCTTCCCATCCTGTTCTGTTGCGCACTGGTTATCGGCGCACTGGCATCAATATTTATTATCAGCCAGCGCCACCTGGTGCCGCTGCAACAGAAGCACTCACCGCTGATTCGATTGCCCGCCGCCGGTATCGCCACCGGTATCCTCGCGCTGTGGGTTCCGGAAATCCTCGGCGCCGGCTACGACACGCTGGAACTAACGATGCTCGGGCAGCTGGGTACCGTCGCTCTGATTGCGATCGCACTCGCGAAATTGACCGCCACCGCACTCGCGACCGGGCTGGGGATTCCCGGTGGCGTTATCGGACCCAGTCTCATTCTGGGCGCCTGTATTGGCGGGACTGCGGGGCACCTGGCGAACCTGTGGCTGGGTGCCGCTACCGCCAGCCCCGGGCTCTATGCCATGGTGGGCATGGCGGCAATGATGGCGGCACTGCTGAATGCCCCCCTTGCGGCACTGCTCGCCATACTTGAGCTGACCTACAACCCCAACGTGCTGTTTCCGGGGATGATGACCATCGTCGTTGCCTGCCTGGTCAGCCGCCAGTTCTTTTCCACCGACGGTATTTATCAAGAGTCCCTGCGCGCCCTGGGGAAAAGCGGCACGCCCAGCTGGCGCGCGCAAATGCTTAACCGGGTGGGCGTTGCCAGCGTGATGGAAAAAGCCGTAGTGGTTACGCCACAACTCCTGGACAAAGCGCAGGCAGAAAGACTGATTGAGCAACAGCCGGCCTGGCTGCTGGTGGGTGCAGAAGGGACACCCCAGGCGCTGCGCACCGCGGACCTGGCGAACTTTTTACAGCGCCCGAAAACCGAAGAGTCCGACGAACCGACCCAGGAAGAAGCGCCGGAAGAAAAGATCGACCTGCTACGCCTGCCCGGGGAGCGCCTGCAGCTGGCCCCACTGAGCTGGCGCGCGACCCTGCTGGAGGCCCAGCAGCAATTGGACCAGCGAGGTGCCGACGCCCTCTATATCGGACGCGATTACGATCAGGGTAACCCCGGTGTACTGGACAGCGAAGTGGCGGGTATCATCCTGCCACAGCATATCGAACACTATTACCGGCAGTAGTTGTCCGTAGATAGTTGCCCGAAACGGATGTTCGACACTGGCCAAGTGCGCAACACACGCAATCATTACATAACCGGATAGGTATCCGGATAAGGAGCTTCAATGCTTTGGGTCAAAGCTTTCCACATTGTTTCCATGGTCTGCTGGTTTGCAGCGCTGTTCTATCTCCCCCGCCTGTTTGTCTACCACGTTGATGCCACCGATGCCCTGAGTAAAGACCGCTTCAATATCATGGAGCGCCGGCTGTACCGGGGCATTGCCACCCCATCGATGATTGCCACCATCGTATTTGGTATCTGGCTGATTCATATCAATTACTCCTACAACCCGGACTACTTCAAGACCTCGGGCTGGCTGCACGCCAAACTCACTCTGGTGGTGCTGCTGATCGGCTACCACCATATCTGCGGCAGCTATGTGAAAAAATTTGCGGCTGGTACCAACACCAAAAGCGGGCGCTATTTCCGTATCTTCAATGAGCTTCCGGTATTGGCACTGATCGCGATCGTGATTCTCGCGGTGGTGAAACCCTTCTGACCTAACATTTGTTGCCGCGACAATTCGCATTTTTGCGAAGTGGGGCGCCTGCAGCAACCGAGGGGGCAGCGTCGCCCCCTTGATCAGAGCTAGAATAAAACCACCGTTCAGGCAAAGTACCCACAGTCAGGGGAAGTGCCCACAGCCGGGAAAGAGCCCACAGTCAGGGAAGTGCACACAGCATCATGGATACGCGCCAGCCCATTGTTCTCACCGTTACCCACCACGACCCCAGTGGCAGCGCCGGCATTGCCGCCGATACCGAAACCGCCGCCAGCCTCGGCTGTCACTGCACCTCGGTGGTATCCGCCATCACGGTTGGCGACACCCGGGAACTGGCCGGGGTAGCTCCGGTAGACGAGAGCCTGCTGATTGAACAGGCGCGCGCGGTACTGGAAGATATGCCGGTTGCAGCGATTAAAATCGGCTATCTGGGTTCCGTGGAAAATGTGCACGCCCTGCACAGTGTGTTGCGCGACTACCCTGACATCCCCCTGATTATTGATCCCGACGCCACCCTGGCGGACAAAGAAAGCCTGCTGGCACCGCCGCTGTGGCGGGCCATGTGCGACCTGCTACTGCCCCTGGCCACACTGGTGGCCCCCAATCGACGGGAAGCCCGCGCCATGGCTGGGGAGGCCGATGTGCACGATGCCCAGGCCCAGGAACTGCTGGAAAGCGGCTGTAGCTACCTGCTACTCACCGGTGTCCCGGCCTGCGATCAGCAACTTGAAAACAGGCTCTACGACGTGCGCGGGCTGGTACGGGAATTCCGCTGGCAGCGCCTACCACCGGCAGCCTATGGTGCCTGTGGCACACTGACCACCGCCATTGCGTGTCACATTGCCCACGGTCTGACCATGCTGGAGGCCGTCAACCGCAGCCAGCAGTTCACCTGGAGCGCCATTGCCGACAGTCGCCGCCTGGGCATGGGCCGCCCGGTGCCCAATCGCCTCTTCTGGACCAAGAAGGACTGAGCCGCAGCCACGACTGCGCCATAAAAATTCTGCGCAATCCACCGCGCCGTTTGCGACCGCAGGCGGCGGTGAAGATAATAGCGCGCAGTAATCAATCCTTTCGTTTCCCTTCCCTTAATTTCAACCCAGTATCTGTACCCTATGAGCAAATCCGAATCCCTTTTTGCCGAAGCCCAGAAGGTCATCCCCGGTGGCGTCAATTCACCCGTGCGCGCTTTCCGCGCGGTGGGTGGAACCCCGATATTTATCGAGCGCGCCGCCGGCGCCTATCTGTATGACGCCGACGAAAAGCAATACATCGACTATGTGCAGTCCTGGGGCCCGATGGTGCTGGGTCACGCGCACCCGGATGTGATCGACGCCGTGGTGGAACAAGCCCAGTCCGGCCTCAGCTTCGGCGCGCCCACCGAGCTGGAAACCGAGCTGGCAGAAGAGCTGTGCCGCCTGTGGCCGAACATGGACCTGGTGCGCTTCGTCAACTCGGGCACCGAAGCCACCATGAGCGCCATCCGCCTGGCCCGCGGTCACACCGGCCGCGACAAGATCGTCAAATTTGAAGGCTGCTACCACGGCCACTCCGACTCCCTGCTGGTAAAAGCAGGCTCCGGCGCCCTGACCATGGGCGTGCCCTCTTCCCCCGGCGTGCCGGCGGCCCTGGCCGATCACACCATTACCCTGACCTACAACGATATCGAGGGTGTGAAAAAGTGCTTTGCGGAGATCGGCGACCAGATTGCCTGCATCATCGTTGAGCCAGTTGCGGGCAATATGAACTGCATCCCGCCGGTAGCGGGCTTCCTGGAAACCCTGCGGCAAGTGTGTGATCAGTCCGGTGCGGTACTGATCCTGGACGAGGTAATGACAGGCTTCCGCGTGAGCCTGACTGGCGCCCAAGGCTACTACGGTATCGACGCAGACATCACCACACTCGGCAAAGTGATCGGTGGCGGCATGCCGGTGGGTGCCTTCGGCGGCAAGCGCGAGATCATGGAAAAGATCGCGCCATTGGGCCCGGTGTACCAGGCAGGCACCTTGTCGGGCAACCCCATGGCGATGGTCGCCGGCCTCGAAACCCTGCAACTGATCCAGGAGCCCGGCCTGTACGAGCAACTCACCGCCAAGACTGACCGTCTGGTGGAAGGCATTCTGAGCGCGGCAAAAGAAGCAGGTATTCCGCTGACCGCCAACAAGGTGGGCAGCATGTTCGGCTTCTTCTTTACCGATGCGGAACAGGTGACCAACTACCAGCAGGTAATGGCCTGCGATACCGAGCGTTTCAACCGTTTCTTCCACGGCATGCTGGATGAGGGGGTCTACCTGGCGCCGGCCTCCTACGAAGCCGGCTTTATGTCCGCCGCCCACAGCGACGAGGACATCGACAACACCATCGCCGCCGCGCGCCGGGTGTTTGCCAAACTCTCCTGACGAGCCCTTCTGACAAACTCTTCTGACAACCCCCAGGGCAAACTCTACTGATTTGCCCTGGGGGGACTCGCCCCATAAAATGTATACATTTTTCTCAAGGTATACATTTTATGGAGCAGATCGCCCAGCGCTCACTGTTAGCCGATACCACCCTGTCAGCGATCAGCGCCGGCTTTGCCGCGGTGCTGGTGGGTTTTGCCAGTTCCGTGGCAATCGTGTTGCAGGCTGCAGCCGCCGCTGGCGCCAGTGAGACACAGATGGTCTCCTGGATCGGCGCCCTCGGCCTGGGCATGGGACTCACCTGCATCGGTTTTTCCTGGTACTACCGGGCGCCGGTGGTTACGGCCTGGTCCACGCCCGGTGCGGCACTGCTGATCACCAGTTTGCACGGTGTTTCACTGGCCGAAGCGGTGGGGGCCTTTATGTTCTGTGCACTGCTGACCCTGATACTGGGAGTTTCCGGCGCCTTCGAGCGCATCATGCAGCGGGTACCCCTGCCTATTGCCAGCGCCATGCTGGCCGGCATCCTGATGCAGTTCGGCTTATCGATTTTCACCTCATTGCAGGCAAAGCCACTGCTGGTGGGCGCCATGTTCGCCACTTACCTGATCGGGCGTCGCTGGCTGCCACGCTACGGTATCCTGCTGGTACTGGCGGTGGGGTTTGCAGCCAGCTGGCTGCTGGGAGAAGTGCACACAGAACAACTGGCGTGGTCCCTCGGGCGACTGCAGTGGATCGCGCCGGAATTCAACGTCCAGGTACTACTGGGTGTGGGCCTGCCGCTGTTCATTGTCACCATGACGTCACAGAACATACCCGGGGTCGCCACTCTGCGCGCCAGTGGTTATTCGCAGGTGCCCGTTTCCCCAGTGATCGGCGGCACCGGGCTGATGTCTCTGCTGCTGGCCCCCTGCGGTGGCTTTGCCTTTAATCTCGCGGCCATCTCCGCGGCTATCTGTACCGGTCCCGAGGCACACCCGGATCCGTCGCGCCGCTATGCCGCAGGTATTGCGGCAGGTGTTTTCTATCTGCTGGCGGGATTGTTTGGCGCCAGCGTGGTGGCACTGTTTGCCGCACTGCCCCAGGCAATGATCGCCGGTGTCGCCGGACTCGCACTGATCGGTGTCATCGGCTCCAGCCTCGCCGGCGCCACTGCCGACCCGCACCACCGCGAAGCCGCGCTGGTTACCCTACTGATTACCGCATCCGGGGTCAGTTTCTTCGGTATCGGCTCTGCCTTCTGGGGTCTTTTCTGTGGCCTCAGTTGCCACCTGCTTCTGACCAAGAATATGTTGCGGAGAGGTTAAGAGGCTAAATGGATCTTTACCAACAATTAAAAGCGGACCTGCAACAGGGTCGCTTCGCCCCCGGTGCTGTACTGAAGCAGACGCTACTGGCCGAGCTCTATGGTGTGAGCAGGATTCCGGTAAGGGACGCGCTCGCCCGCCTCAAAAGTGAAGGCTGGCTCACCGGGCACGGGAAGCGCGGCCTGGCCGTACCGCAGTTCGACCCGCAGGAAGCGGAAGATCTGTACCTGATGCGCATGCGCCTGGAACCATTGCTCCAAGAGCTGGCCGCGCCGAATCTAAACCGCGAAACCCTGGGTCGGGCGCGGGATATTCTGGATGCTATGGAGGCGTCACCAGCACTCGGGGCGGCAGAGATTGGCGCACTTAACTGGCAGTTCCACACCTGCCTCTACCGCGCGGCCGAGCGCCCTACCCTGTTTGCCGCGGTGGAGCAGCTGCACCGCCAGTGCGAGCGGTATATTGGCTTCCAATCCCGCAGCCTCGACTATCAGTCCACCAGTCAGGGGGAACACTATCAGCTGCTCGAATTTCTGGAGCGGGGCGAGAGCGCAGCGGCGGTAGCCCTGCTTGAACAGCATATTGCCCGCGCCGGGCGCGCCCTGGTTGAACACCTGTCGCGCAGCTGACGAGCCCCCGTTCCCGCAGGAACCAGGAACAAGCGGTGATCAACAGGTGCGCGCGTTTTGCTATGATTGCCGCCAGCCAGGGGCCGGCCAGGTGCCAGCCTGTACATCCGCTGCCCCGCCAACGACCGAACCTAGTTTCTATTTCCAGCCGGAGTGACCACCCATGAGTATCAGTCTTCAGCGCGGCGCCTACCCCAACACCCGCCTCCGCCGCCTGCGCGCCCAGGATTTTTCCCGCCGCCTGGTACGAGAGCATCAGCTCAGCTGCGACGATCTGATATTGCCGCTGTTCGTGATCGAGGGCCGCGGTGAAACCCAACGGGTCGCCTCCATGCCCGGCGTCGAGCGCCTGAGCGTCGACCTGCTGGCCCGAAAAGCCAAGGAACTGGTCGCCTTGGGGATTCCCGCCGTGGCCCTTTTCCCGGTAGTGGATGCCGCGCACAAATCCGACGATGCCCGCGCCGCCTATGATGCCGACGGCCTGGCCCAGCGCGCGGTGCGCGCGCTAAAAGACGCGGCGCCGGAGCTGGGTGTCATTACCGATGTCGCCCTGGACCCCTTCACCAGCCACGGCCAAGACGGGCTGATGGGCGACAATGGCTACATCGTCAACGACGACACCGTCGAGGTCCTGGTGCAGCAGGCACTGTCCCACGCCGCTGCCGGTGCCGATATGGTGGCCCCCTCCGACATGATGGACGGACGCATCGGCGCCATCCGCACGGCGCTGGAGCGGGACGGACACGTGAACACTCTGATCATGTCCTACGCCGCCAAATACGCCTCGGCCTACTACGGGCCTTTCCGCGATGCCGTAGGCTCCGCCGGCAACCTGAAAGGCGGCAACAAGTTCAGCTACCAGATGGATCCGGCCAATGGCGATGAGGCGCTGCACGAATGTGCCCTGGACATCCAGGAAGGCGCCGACATGATCATGGTGAAGCCGGGCATGCCCTACCTGGATATTGTGCGGCGGGTAAAAGACGAACTGCGCGTACCAACCTTCGCCTATCAGGTCAGCGGAGAGTACGCGATGCACTGCGCGGCTTTTGAAAATGGCTGGCTGAACCGTGAGCAGGTGATTCTGGAGTCCCTGATCGCGTTCAAGCGCGCGGGCGCCGACGGTGTTTTGACGTACTTCGCGGAAGAGGCGGCAAAATTGATTCAGGCGGGCTGACCCCGCCCTCAATTACCGTCACACCAGACGCAGCACCAAGCGGCGGGACCTCAACCGCCCGCTCCGTCAGGCGCTGCGGGTACCAGCTGCAGTGTCCCCAGCCGGGCACTGCCGGCAGCGGCCCGCACCACCAGCGTTTGCGGACCCGCTGCAAGGCGCACGACGGCCGAGTGGCGCGAGGGCGATTGCTCTGCCAACGGCGCCGGGTCGCCATCGTTTAACCAAAACTCCAGCGCCAGCGGACTGCCGGTCTCATCCAGCAGAGCCTCCAATACATAGCTCCCCGCGTGCTGCACTTCCAGGGTGTAACGCAGCCACTCCCCCGAATCCAGCTCTACCAGATTGTTGCCGGATGCTCCGGCACCGATATCCACTCCATCGTTGCGATAGCGGCGCCCGCGGTTCCACGGCGTGCGCTCGCCGCCGGTACTGACGTGGTAATTGGCAGTGTCATGATCGAGGTAGGCGATGCCGGGGCGCCCAAGGTCGTAGTCCACCGCGGCGATGACACCCCCGGCCTCGCGGTCGACACTGTGGGGGCGATATGCCCGCGGGCTGCGATCTCCGGGCTGGCGCAACATGGCATCAACCACATCCCGGTGCACTTCGGCGTGCTCATAGCGAATATCCACCTCGGCCAGCTGCATCAGCGCCGCATAAGCTGCTTCCGCGGTCGGCCGCGGACCTTCCCCTTTCCAGTAGTTCACCAGGTCCTGAAAGCCGGGATTGGGGTGTACTTCCAGAGGGTTATTGAAGCCGATTTTTTTCAGCGGCCAGAACGCCCAGCCAATCCCCTCGGACTCCACCAGCTCGATGGCGTCGGCAAACCAGGCATTGGAGTTCTCGCCGGACTCCCCGAGCCACAGGGGCACCCGGTATTGGTCCCGCAGCGCCAGCATACTGGCGATGCTCTCCCGGTTATTGTCATTCCAGTACTTGTGGAAACTCACCACCAGGTTGTCGTCCCAGGGCGGCATCACGCCGGCGTAGTTATTGCCCCAGCAGTTGCCCTCGATGATGAGCATGTGCTCCCGGTCCACCTCGCGGATCGCCGCAGTGATCTCCATCATCAGCGTGCGCAACGGCTCGTTGCCCTTCTCTGCACAGCCGTGCGGGTCATCGGTGCCGGCAAAGCCCCAGTTCGGTTCGTTAATCAGATCGTAAGCCGCGATGGCCGGCTCATTTTTATACCGTGCCGCCAGCTTGCGCCACAGGGCGACGGTTTTGGCGCGATTGGCGGGGCTGTCCCACAGGGAGGGGAGCTCCGGGTTGCGGTCGGAAATGGCGAAGTCATTGCCCTGGCCGCCAGGTGCGGCGTGCAAATCGAGGATCAGATAGAGATTGTATTTTTTACACCAGGCGAGCAGCTGGTCGGTGAGCGCGAAACCGGTTTCCAACCAGGTGTTCTGCCCGGGTACTGGCTCCTGTTCTACCGGCAGCGTGAACAGGTTGAAATGCATCGGCAGGCGCACGGAGTTATAGCCCCACGCCGCCATCGCCCGAATATCCTCTTCCCGCACCTGATTGGCTCGCCAGGCACGATAGAAATTCTCCGTTTTTTCCTCACCGATCAAGGCCCGGATATGTTCACGGATCACATGCTGCTGGCCAAGGTTGCCCAGTCCCAGCATGTAGCCTTCCTGCAGCATCCAGCCCCCGAGCCCCATCCCCCGCAGCAGTAGCGGCTCGCCGTCGGCATCGACGATGGCAGTGCCCTCGGCGCGCACATAGCCGTCTGCCTGCACGTTACTGGCGAACAAAACCGCCAAAGCGATTGCGAATAAAGTGTGTATTGCCTGTTTCGGCATCTGGGCCCCCTTTGATCGACCTTATTGGTCAGGGCCCATTGACGCACACTCCCCCGGAGCACTTCGTCCCACTTGCGGGCAGGGCGCAAGCTGACACGGAACCACAAACCGGGACCACAAAAAAACCGGCAAAAGCCGGTTAAGTTTTACGCACTCGCGATATCCAGTTCCTAGCCAGGGCTGCTTGCCTGTCTTCTCCAGCACTCGCTTGCCTGTTTCAGCGCGTGCTTCACACGATATTGCGCGCGACACACTTGGCGATCAACTGACCCGAGTTGCGGCACCCGGCCTTGCGCAGAATATTTTTGCGATGATTCTTCACCGTGTGCGTGGAGATACTCAGTCGATCGGCGATATCCCCGCTGGTCGCCCCCACGGCAATCAGTGCCAGAACTTCTTTTTCCCGACGGCTGAACAGGGTTGCCGGACTGGAGTCCGCAGCCTCCCTGACCGAGGGCAGTTCCCCCGGTAAATCCCTGCTCACCTCTGGTCCCTCAAGGGTACCACTGGTCTCATTGTCCCCCACCAGCAGCACCCGAAAACCTGCCCCCAACATCGTATCTCCCCCCATTAAATTCCCAATTACCCCCAGCCGCAGTGGCTTTCCCCAGAACGGGACGCTTTAGAGCCAACTGCTGGCGGGAATTTAGCTAGGAAGAGGGGTTGCGGTCTTTGAAAGCTTTTGAAACCTTGTGAAACCCCCGATTTACGGGGGCTGCAGGGAACCGGGCAGCTCCAGGAAGAGACTAAGGAAGAGGCTAGGGAAGAGAGCTTTGCCCCTCGGGTTCGGCGCCCGATTGACGCTCGAGCAGAGGCAAAACCAGCTGGTAAAGTTCCTCGGAGGTCACCGCCACGCCGTTACCGCCCCGCTGACGCACCAGCTGTCGCTGGGATTCCGACGGCATGATGGTATACAGAAAGTACGGAGTTTGATTCTGCTTGCTGCGGATACGCTCCATCAATTTAAAGCCGGCCAACGGCTCATCCCCGCGCCCCATGTCGGAGATCACCGCGTCGTAGCGGTACATGGACAATAGCACCAGTGCGTCTTCCGTATTGGTCGCAATATAGACCGCAACTCCCTGAGATTCGAAGTAGCTGCGCTCGGCAATATTGTTGTCCGGGTTGTCGTCCACCCACAGGAGGCGACCGCGCACGTTGGGCGCCTCACCGATCACCAGCGGCACGCCTTCGCTGGGAATCCTGCGCGCGGTAATCAGGTACACCGTCAGGGCGGTGATTAGCAACAATACCCCCAATCCAGCCAGAGTCCGCCAGTAGGAGAGACGGGGCGGCGCTGCCGCGGCACTGTCGGGGGCAGGCGCAGGGGCGGGAGAATGCTCCGAGAACTCGGTAGCGGCCCCGCCCTCCATTGCCGGGAGCGGTTCCGGGATCATGGCCACGTCGGGCCTGTCAGGTAGGGGTAATTCCTCCGCCGCGGACTCTGCCAACGGCTGCATCCGTTCGGCCAGTTCCGGCGACAGCCGATAACCGCGGCCATGCAGTGTCTGGATCAGCGGCCCCTGATAACCCTGCTCGCGAAACCACTTGCGTGTGTCAGACACCAGGCGGCCCAGGGACCAGTGCGATACCACCGTATTTGGCCACAGCTGGTCGAGGAGAAACTGGCGCTCGCAACAGTCGGGATAGGCCCCGATCAGAAGGGAAAGTAGGTGTAACTGGCGCGCATCTGCGTCCAACGCAGCACCGCCAGCAGTGAGGTGCCACTGCCCGGTATCGAGTATGAATTTATCAAAGCCGTACTGCATGAGTCACAGGTTTGTGAAATAAGAATCACTTTCGCCGTGAATTATGACCGATTCAGTACCAATGACGCCATAGTCTGTTGTTTACGGCCACTGGTCATCCTGCTGGGGCGGCCAGGGCTGCGCATCCTCAACCGGCGCTCCGCGGCGGCGATCATCCTCTCGCTGAAGCTCTTGTTCTCGCTGAAGCTCCTCCGTCCGCAGGCGCTCCTCAAGAACCCGGCGCTCTTCCTGGGCGCGGCGCTCCTCCTCGAGATAGCGCTGCTCCTGAATACGGCCGGACTCCTCCAGGCGCCGCAGGCGCTCCGCTTCCGTCTGTGGCACCGCCTCTTCCCGGATGCGGTCGTCGCGCTGTTGGGGAATCGACTGGGGCTGCTCCCGCTGCAACTGTTCGCGCAGCTCCTGCTCCCGCTGTCGCTGCAGTTGCTCGCGGCGTTGCTGCTCGGGGTCGATACCCCAGCCCGGGGTCATATCCTCCCGTGGCGCCACGTCCTTCTCTTCCTCGCGGTCAAACCAGTTGCGGAACCAGCCGCGGCTCTGGCAGCGGGGGTCGGTTTCCAGCCGGCTTTCCACCGACACCGGAATCTCGCGCCCGCCCTGGCAATTGCGCGGATCCATATACTCGCCTTTCTCATTGACCGGCTTCCATTCCACGCCGCGCGGCGCCTGGATGCGGCCATGGCGATGGGGCAGCTTGCGCATGATTTCGGTCCACACACTGAGGGCGCCGGTGGCACCGGTGAGACTGGTGCGCTCGTTGTCATCCCGGCCCAGCCATACCACCGCTGTCACTCCCGGGCTAAAACCGGCAAACCAGCTGTCGCGATAGTTGTTGGTAGTGCCGGTCTTACCGGCAAAGGGCACACTGTTGGGCAGGCGGCGATAGGCGCTCTTGCCGGTACCCTCGCGCATCACCTGTTCCATGCCGTAGCGCAGCAGGTAGATGGGCACTTCATCCACTCCTCGATTGGATTTGGGTCGAAAACGCTGCACCTGATTGCCATCGGCGTCGGATACTGCCAGCAGGGTGCGCGGTTCCACGTGTTCCCCCCCATTGGCAAAGGTCTGGTACATGCCCGCCACTTCAAACGGGGTCATCTCCACCGCCCCCAGAAACAGAGACGGCAACCGCGGCAGGCTGGCCTGGACCCCCAGGCGACGAATGGTCTGGCGCACATTTTCTATGCCCAGCTCCAGGCCCAGGCGCGCGGTGGCCTGATTGTAGGAACGCGACAGGGCGACATACAGCGGCACCTGGCCGTGACTGCGGTTATTGAAGTTGGCCGGCATCCACACCTGGCCATCCTGGGTCACTTCACGAATGGGCGCATCATCGATCAGGGTGCCAAGGTTGTATTCATGGGTGCGCTCCAGCGCAGTGAGGTAAACCGCCGGCTTGATCAGAGAACCCACCTGGCGACGCGCCTCCAAAGCGCGGTTGAATCCCGGATAGTGGGGGCGGCGGTCCCCCACCATGGCCAGCACATTGCCGCTGACATTTTCCAGAATCACCGTGGCCCCCTGCAGGGAATCCGCTTTGATACCGCGATCCTTTTCCAGCTTGTCCGCGCCCTGGCTGATGGCGTCTTCCGCCAGCTGCTGCACCGAGGGAGACAGTGTGGTGTATACCCGCAGGCCCGCGGTGCGCAATTCCTCAACGGAGTAATAGGGGCGCAACTCTTCCAGAAGACGCTCGGTAAAGGCGGGATAGGGATTCTGTGCCGCCGCGCCGGCAGCCGCCACTTCCAGCGGTTTTTTGCGCAGGCGGTCGTACTGTTCCTGGGTGACCAGCTTCTGCTCCAGCATCACATCCAGCACCGTATTGCGCCGCTCCAGCGCCCGCTCCGGATTGCGCCAGGGGTTGTAGTAGGAAGCGCCCTTGGCCAACCCCACCAGTAGTGCAATCTGGTGCGGTTCCAGCTGGGCGAGAGGCTTCTGGAAATAGAATTCCGACGCCAGGCCGAAGCCGTAAATGGCACGACTGCCCTGCTGCCCCAGCCAGACTTCGTTGATGTATTCCTGCAGGATGTACGCCTTGTCGTAATGGACCTCCATCAGGATGGCCATCAGGGCTTCATTGAATTTGCGCCACAGGCTGGGCTTGTGGTCAAAGAAGATGTTCTTCACCAGCTGCTGGGTGATGGTGGAGCCACCCTGTACCACGCCGCCGGCCTTGAAATTGGCGACCATGGCGCGGGCTATGCCCCGGGGTGACACCCCGAAGTGATGCACAAAGTCCTGGTCTTCCACCGCAATCAGGGTGGCCCCCAGCAACGGTGGTATCTCCTCTACGCGCACCGGCGTACGGTCGTCGCCACCGCCGAGCAGGGTGCCGATGGGTGCCGCGTCGAGACGGAACTCTTTGAGGCTGCCGCCAGCCTCGTCGCGCAGCCCGGTCAGCTCGTCATTGCGCAGGCGGAAGCGAACCTTGGCGGCTGCTTCGCGCTTGTCGGCGTGGATAAAGTCGCGCCGCCACACCAGGTATTCCATGCCGTCGCGCTGCCACTGCCCCGGTTCTTCCACCGCCGGGACTTTCTTGTAATTGAGCGCAGCAAACTCCGACTCCAGCTCATCCGGGCGCATGACCATACCCGAGTGCAGGACCAGCGGGCGCGCGTAGACCCGCGCCGGCAGCTGGTACTGGCGGCTGTCGAGGCGCTCGCGCAGCTGCACGTCCAGCCACACCATATAGCCGGCGAGCAGCAGCACTCCCAGCAGAGCCAGCAGACTGAGGCGCTTGATCCAGCGGCGCAGCCTTCCAGAGCTGTTTCTTCGGCCTTTTGTGTTACTACTTGTGTTATTACGGCGCTTGGTTGATGCCATATCGCTTTAAATAAACTCTTTGCTCTAAAGGAAATCGGCCGGGTAGCACAGGCACACCCTCGCCTTTTTATAGCCAGCTTTTATAAGGTCAGCTTGGCACAAGTCAAACCCGGCGGGTCATTTCCCGCCGCCGCTGCAAACTTGCACTTGACCGTCTGGCCGCCATAATGCCCCGGCGCCCGCCCGATGCGGGCCCGAGTTTGTAAACTACTTTTGCACACTCACCTGAATACAGACGCCCGAATACAGCGGCTAGCCGCAACGGAATCCTCAACCGAACCCTAAGGAACCCCACGGAAATCACTATGCACCAGTACGACCTCTACGGCATCGGCGCCGCTCTCCTCGATACCGAAATTGAAGTCACCGACAGTGACCTGCAAGACCTGGGCGTCGACAAGGGGGTTATGACACTGGTGGACGACAGTCGTCAGCAACAGCTGGTGGACGACCTCAAAAACCACCTGGTCACAGCGAGCCACGCCTGTGGCGGTTCCGGCGCCAATACCGTGATCGCTGCCAGCTACTTTGGCCTCGATACCTTTTATTCCTGTAAGGTCGCCGCCGATGATAATGGCGATTTCTATCGCGACAACCTCGCCGCCGCCGGCGTCGCCTATCCCGCAGCGCTACAGAACGCCGATGCAGGTACCACCGGTAAATGCCTGGTACTGATTACCCCGGATGCCGAGCGCAGTATGAATACCTTTCTCGGTATCAGCGCGGAGCTTTCCACCGCAGAACTGGACAGCAGTGCCCTGAGCCAGTCCCGCTGGGCCTATATCGAAGGCTATCTGGTCTCCTCCCCCACCGGCCGCGCCGCGGCCATTGCCCTACGCGAACAGGCGGAAGCCAGCGGCGTAAAAACCGCCCTGAGCCTATCCGACCCCATGATGGTGCAACTGTTCCACGACGGCCTGAAAGAAATGCTCGGCAACGGCGTCGACCTGCTGTTCTGCAACCGCGACGAAGCCCTGCAGTTCTGCGGCACCCAGTCCCTGGAAGAGGCGGCTCAAACCCTACGCAATTACAGCAAAGCCTTCGCCATCACCCTGGGTGCGGACGGCGCGCTGCTGTGGGACGGCGAACAGGAAGTCCGCGTTGCGGCGCCAAGTATCAAGGCGATCGACACCAATGGCGCAGGCGATATGTTTGCCGGCGCCTTCCTGTACGGCATCAACCGCGACATGGGTTTTGCGGAGGCGGGAGAATTGGCCTGCAGGGCTGCGGCACAGGTAGTGAGCCAGTACGGCCCGAGACTGCGCGCGGAGCAGCATCAGGGACTGCTGGCCCGGTCTGCCAAGGCATAACGATAAGGGCCCGCGAAAGAGCGGGCCCGTTTCACCGAATCATTAACGATTCACCGCGTTTGCCGCTAATTTACTGCCGTCGTCGGCCGCGGTCCGCTGATTTCTGGCAGGCAGGAAGCGGCGGCGATTCCGAAACCCTGGGCGTAATCCACCCCCATAATCCGCAGCTTTTCCAGCAGCTCCGGGGTTTCGGCAAATTCTGCAATGGTGCTGATGCCCATGCGCTTGGCCAGGTGATCCACGGTGCTGACCATGGCGCTGTCAATTTCGTCTTCCAGCATATTACGCACGAAAGAACCATCGATCTTCAGGTAGTCCACCGGTAACTGGCGCAGATACGCCAGTGACGAAGCGCCGCGGCCGAAATCGTCCAGGGCAAAACTGCAGCCCGCCGCGCGCAACTTGTGAATAAACACCAGCGCCCGATCCAGGTTGTTGATGGCGCAGGTTTCGGTGATCTCGAACTGTACCCGCGACGGCGCTACCCCGGCCTCGGTCAGCTCCCGCAGCACGAAATCTGCAAACAATTCATCCCCGAGACTGATGCCGGAAATATTGATGGCGTAGTGGAAGCCACCGGCGCCGCTGCTCTGCTCCAGCGCCATGTAGCGGAAAATATTGCGGATTACCCAGCGGTCCACCTCATCGATCATGCCGTAGCGCTCTGCGGCCGGCAGGAACAATCCGGGGGAGATCACATCGCCATCGCGCCCCTGCATGCGCACCAATACCTCGTAGTGGTGCACCCGATTTTTGTCTTGCAGGGCAACGACCGGCTGGCGGTAGAGCAGCAAGCGATCCTCGCGGATGGCCGCGTGAATCTCGGCCAGCCAGGTACTCTCGCGGCGCTTTTCCAGTGCCTTGCGGGAGTCACCAAAAAACTTCACCCGGTTGCGCCCCTGGTCGCGCGCTGCGCTGCAGGCATCGTTGGCCGAGGCCAGCAATTGGCTGGCGGGGGGAGCATGGGTGTCCACGCTCACCGCGCCAATGGAGAGTGCCGGGCGGGTTTCACTGTCGTCCCACTGGAATACATAACCACTGACCGCCTCGCGCAAGCGGGTAACAATGCGCTTGGCTTCCTCGAGGGTGCAGTCTTTCAACAGCAATGCAAACTCGTCACTGCCAACGCGGCCGAGCAGATCGCCGTTGCCCAGGCAACGGGTGAGAATCTTGGCCAGCGCAATCAGCAGGGCATCACCGGCACTGTAACCCAGGGTGTCGTTGACCACTTTGAACTGGTATACGTCGAGGTACAGCAGGATATGGCGCTGTTTGGGTCCGGTATCCTGGTTCAGCAACTGCTGTAACGCATACTCGAAGGTTTGCCGATTGGGGAGATGGGTCAGGGCGTCGTGGCTGCTTTGCCAGCTGAGGCGGGAAGAAATTCTGCGGGCTTCGGAGGTATGCCGCAGTATCAGCACATAACCTTCCAGGTTTACCCCGTCACGGAGGCTGTTGATCTGGACGCTGACCTCGACCAGCTCACCGGTGTCACGGCGAATATTGGCGCGCAATTCGCGCCGGCTGGGTATATCCCCTTCGGCGCTCTCATCCCCCACCAGATTCAGGTCAAGCCGGCTGCCCTGATCATCCACCAGCGGCAGGCCATCGGCGAGTAACTGCCCCGGTAACAGCCCCATCAAATTGCCGCAGAGCTCTCCCGCCAGAGGATTGCTGTAACGAATGCGGCCACTGCAATCGGTAACCACGACCCCATCGGCAACTTCTCCCAGCGCCAGTTCCGCAGCCGCTGCACTGAGGTGCCCTACAGACGATGCGTCCGTATCAACCTCTTGCAGCTGGCCGTGGTATTCGGCGTTTTTCGGCGTGAACTCAGTCAATGGCATTCCATCTCGGCCGGCTCGGGGAGCCGGCACTTCTCGGGCAGACTTCTGCAGGCTGCCATAAGTGGGCGTAAGGCGCTCGCGTCAGGGAAAATAATACCGGCTTCTTTGGCGGCGCGGAAACCACCATTTGCGGTTCAGGGCTTAGCCCCCAACAACAATTGTGACCCGATTCACAGGTGCTGGTCTCATCTAAACCTGAAGCGCCTCTCTGGATAACAGGTTAACCGGATCAAAGGTGCTGGCGCAGAAAGGATTTGAGTTTTTCATCTTCAAACGCCCGCTGCAAAGTCGCACTCAGCAACTGGTTGATGGTGACCTCCACTTCCTCCCGGCTCGGTTTGATCAAATTGCGATCCTTGCCGCTGGTGCTGTAGTTGCCATAGAAAGTTGCACCTTTCACCATGACCTGCAACTGGATCGAGGCACCGGAATCAACTTTGGTCGTATACAGCTTGTTGGGGCTGTCGTAGCTGAGGTCCGTCAAGTTAGCGACCACCTGGACATCCCCCCCGGTTTCCACCCCGCGGAAGGACCAGGCTTCAAACCCCTGGTACAGCGCTGTCGCCATGGACTGTTCAATATCGTTCGCCAGGGTCACGTTCGAGGAATCCGCATAGATACCGCCAAGGGAGCCAAGGCCACCTCCCTGCAGCTGGTTGGCACCGCGAACATAAATGCTGTAGCCGGAACCAATATTGTCGGGCGCCACCTGGACCTGGGGCTTTACCACCACCTGTACCGGGCTGTGGGCGCACGCGGCCAGGATAACGGCAAGGCCGGTCACCAATATTGCGGTTAATTTCTTCATGATCCCCCTCCTGCATTGTTTGGGAAATGGGCGCAGACGCATCTCGCCCAACGGTTATTGGTTATCAAGCATCTCGAATTTTCGAGCACTCCTAGAGTGCATTTTGGCGCGAACGTTCAACCCTCGTGGTGATGATGATGCGCGTGCCCCGCGGCATCCGGAGCCGCCCGCGTGCCTGCAGCGCTGTCGTTCAGGCCCAGCACCGGCAACGCCAGTTGGATATTGGAGCCATCGGCAAACACCAGTTTCACCGGCAGTATTTCTCCCGCCCGCAGGGCCACGCCCTCAACCATCAGATGGGTAGCCCCGGGGCGCATTTCAACAGTGCCACTGCCCGGCAGGGTAATTTTTTCCAGTGCCCGCATCCGGCTTACCCCCGCGACGTCCAGCGTGTCGTGCATGGTCACGCGGCCCCGCGGATGCCCGGGCAACTCCACCCCGGTCAATTCCCGCGCTTTGCCCGAAAGATTCCGCAGCGTCACATAGGCCGCCCCCATGGGCGCCCCCGGAGGCATCTCCCGGGCAAAGCCGTTGGCCTCGATTTCTGCGGTAGCGGTAGCGGCCGCGAAGCCGCTCGCCAGCGCAAGCATCCACGCCAGTACCGACGCCAGCGCCACAGGCAACCCCGCAGCTCGGCGGTCATTACAAACCGTTTTCTCTCGCTTCATACATTCGCTCCCGCGGTGTCTTTACGACACCTGGCCCGGTGACAAGGTTATTGCATCTTTTGTAACAGTAATCGCGGAGGATTGCCGAGCTTTATATCACCCCGCACCCGGTAGCCGGGTACCGCCTGACGCAACTGGCCGTAAATCCAGCGGCCCTCGGCATCGGTGCGCGCCACAATCACCACCCGCAGCTGGTGTTGGCGGATGCGCTCGGCCGTGGCCGCCAGCATCTGCACCATGGATGCCGATTGTGCCGACAATTCAGCCGGAGGCAGCGCGACTGTCTGTGCCGCCGGACCATCGAGAGTGACATCCTCTCTGGCGCGACGCTGCTCCCGCTGCACCTGCGTGCGCACTTCTTTCGATAGCGGGTTCCCCGGCGCAATCTCATCCGCGGTATTCAGTAAACTGTTGGCCTGCCCAAAAGCGCGCTGGCGCAGGGCATCGCGCGCTCTGCCAACCAGATCCATCACCAGGGTCTGAACGCCCGCGGTCGCCTGAGTATTCCCCGGATCCAGCTGCAACACCTGCAGATAAAAGTCGTAGGCGCTCGCGCCTGCGGGCATGGTGATAAAGCCCTCGCGCTGGGCCACCTCGGCCCGCTGTAAAAAGTGCTGCACGGTACGACGCTTGATTTCCTCCGGGCTGGGACCCACCGGTTGCGGCGGGGGTGGGGGCGGTTGTGGCGACGCCGGTGGTGGCGTTGTTGATGCACAGCCTGCAAACAGCGTGAGCAGCAAGGCGCCGGCAACCAGCTTGGCAGTGCGCGCTGCCTGCAAAAAATGTCCGGAGCTGCTATCGGCGTTCGAATTTGCAATGGAGTTCACGTTTCTGATATCCGTCCTGATCGCTGTCTGATACCTGTCACCCTTGTGCCGAGTACCTATCAACGTAGTCCCGAGCAAGTGCCCTTCGACTGTTGTTTTTTTGTACCGCCACCACCGCTATACTGCCCGTTCACTGCAGGGGTGCCCCATCAAGGCCAAGCCGGCGGATCAATGCCGCCCCTTTTTGGAACGACCACTGACACAACCATTGGAAAGACCGCTGGATAAACCGGGAACAGCAGCCTGCAATTTCAGTCCAAGTGATCCCGACTATAAAGAATTTTGTTACCCATGACTGTGAAGACTTCTGGCCTGCGAGAAAAAAAATCACTGCCATTCCGGACGATTCTGGCGGCACAGCTCGCCGCGCTGTTTGCGCTGCTGCTGACCAGTTCAGCCCTGCTTGCGGCAGAAAAATCGCCTGTAGCCAGCGGCGGCTTCTCTGTTGCCAGCGCACAGTCTTCAGGCTTTGGCGCACTTGGCGGCGCCCAGGATGAATTCCTACCGGTCGACCAGGCCTACCAACTGGATTTCCTGTTTACTGACAGCGGCGCCAGCGCGCTGTTCCAAATTGCGCCCGAGTACTACCTGTATCGCGACAAGCTGCGCCTCTACAAGGTGGATGGCGAGCAGAAAACCGAGCTGCCGCTGACACTGGAAAAAGGCGAGGTTATCTGGGACGACTACTTCGAAAAAGACACCGAGGTCTACCGCTGGCAGCTGGAAGTTCCACTGCAACTGGATAGCGACAAACCGCTGCAAATTCAGGTGCACTACCAGGGCTGTGCGGATGCCGGCCTCTGCTACCCGCCACAGGTGCGGAATTTCCAGATTGATCCGGCAGGCCAGACCGCGGTGCCCCACGACGGCACCGGTCCGGGTGGGGCTAACAAGGTCCCGCTCAGCCAGGGCCCGCTCAGCCAGGCCCTGGAACGCAACGCACCCAATGGGGCTAGCAGTAGTCTGCTGCTGGCCATCCTATTGGCGTTTGGCGGCGGCCTTTTGTTGAACCTGATGCCCTGTGTCTTCCCGGTTTTGTCGATCAAGGCGCTGGCGATCACCCACGGCGGTGACCGCCAGCATCTGCACGGCTGGGCCTATACCGCCGGCACCGTCAGTACTTTTGTCCTGATCGCCGCCATCATGCTGCTGTTGCGCGCGGCCGGCGAGGCGGTGGGCTGGGGCTTCCAGCTGCAGTCCCCCGCGGTGGTTGCCGTGCTGGTCTACCTGTTTTTTGCCATGGGCCTCAGCCTGTCCGGCGTCACTGAGTTTGGTGGACGCTTGATGGGTCTCGGCGCTGGCAGCCAGGGCAAAGGCCTGGGCAGTTCCTTCAGCACCGGCGCTCTGGCCACGGTGGTGGCCAGCCCCTGCACTGCGCCCTTAATGGGCTCAGCTTTGGGCTTTGCCGTCACCCAGTCTGCACCTGTCGCCCTGTCCGTGTTCGCCGCACTCGGCGCCGGTATGGCGGCCCCCTTCCTGCTACTGACGTACCTGCCGACGCTGGCCCAGCGCCTGCCGCGCCCCGGTCCCTGGATGGAAAACCTCAAACAGCTGCTGGCCTTCCCCATGTATCTCACCGCTGTTTGGCTGCTGTGGGTGCTCGGGCGCCAAACCGGCAGCGACGGGGTAGCACTGGTACTCGCCGGCGCCGTCGCCATCGCCTTTGCCCTATGGCTGTGGCCAGGCCCACAGACCGCCAGCAACAAACCCTGGCTGCGCAGCGCCTTTGCCATCGCCGCCGTCGCCGGGGCGGCCTGGGTATTGCCGAACCTGGGTGCCAGCGGCACGCAAATGGCACAGACGCAAAAGAGCGGCTACTGGCAACCCTATTCACCGGAAGCCTTGCAGGCCGCCCGCAACGAGGGCCGCCCGGTACTCATCAACATGACCGCCGCCTGGTGCATTACCTGCCTGGCCAATGAAAAAGTGGTGCTCTCCAGCGACGCCGTGGTCGACGCCGTCGGCAACCTTGGCTTTACCGCGCTGAAGGGTGACTGGACCAACCAGGACCCGCAAATTACAGAATTGCTGTCCCGTTACGGGCGCTCCAGTGTGCCGCTCTATCTGCTTTACCCCGCCGGTGGCGGCGAAGCCCAGATACTGCCGCAGATTCTCACGCGTGACGGTCTTCTCGCCGCCATGCGCGATGCCAGCGGCAGCGAAGCCGTGGCCGGGGACAACGGGTAACGCCAGTTACCCGCACGGCCACCCGGCCCGGCCATCCAGGCCTGCATCCAACCAAGATCCCGACCCAGCCTTTGTAGCCAATCCATCAGGCGAATAAGCCAGCGCTTATAAAACTTTGCAGTAATATGGGCGGGAAATTCGCCGAACTGCGCGCAACTTCTCGATTTCCCACTTTGGGGCATGGACAGAGGGTCACTTTTGCGGCAAACTCGCGTCCAATTTCGGCAAATCAGCTGATTGACGCTGTTTTCCGGCAAGTTGAATGACTTTTCCCGGATTTTAGTCACATTTTCTTGCGCCCCTCCAATACGAAGAGTGAAGCATCGAGCGAGGCACCGAATGGCTAAACTGCTTTTGCTGCATGGGCCCAACCTGAACCTGCTGGGCACCCGCGAGCCGCAGATTTACGGCTCCACTACTCTGGAGCAGATTAATGAAGCCGCCCGCGCCCAGTGCGCCGAGGCCGGCTGCGAGTTTGACTGCCTGCAAAGCAACAGCGAAGCAGGGCTGGTAGAACGCATTCACCAGGCTTTTGCCGACAAAGTGGACTTTATTGTCATCAATCCGGCAGCTTACACCCATACCAGTGTCGCCCTGCGCGACGCCCTGGCGGGGGTGGCAATTCCCTTTATTGAAGTCCACCTCTCCAATCCCCACGCCCGCGAAAGCTTCCGCCACCATTCCTATTTATCGGATCTGGCCCTGGGCGTTGTCTGCGGATTTGGAGCAGATAGCTACACTTTGGCGCTACAGGCGGCCCTGAAGCGGCTTTAAACGCGACTTTAAAAGCGACGTTGAATCGATTTCGAAAGAATTTCATTTATGGGGGCCGTCCACGCCAAGCGCCGGCACCCTGACCACAAAATCACAAGATCAAGAGTGACACTGTTATGGATATCCGCAAGATCAAAAAACTGATTGAACTGCTCGAAGAGTCCGACATCGGCGAGCTGGAAATCAAAGAGGGCGAAGAGTCCGTGCGCATCAGCCGCGGCGTCAGCGGCGCTGCCGCCATGCAGGCACAACAAATGGCGATGCCGATGATGGCACCTGCGGCACCGGCCGCCGCACCTGTCGCTCCGGCAGCCCCCGCCGCCGCAGAAAGCAGTGCAGAATCTGTACCGGCCCTGACCGGCCACCCGGTGAAATCACCAATGGTGGGCACCTTCTACGCTGCCGCCAGCCCGGGCGCCGATCCTTTTGTGAAAGTTGGCCAACAGGTAAAAGTGGGCGACGTCATCTGCATCGTCGAAGCCATGAAGATGATGAACCAGATCGAAGCCGACAAAGCGGGCACCATCGCATCCATCCTGGTGGAAGACGGACAACCGGTAGAGTTCGACCAGCCGCTCGTGACCATTTCCTGAGCGGGGGCACCATTACATGTTTGAAAAAATCCTGATCGCCAACCGCGGCGAAATCGCGTTGCGCATCCTGCGCGCCTGTAAAGAGATGGGCATCGGCACCGTTGCCGTCCACTCGCAGATCGACCGCGATCTCAAGCACGTGCGTCTGGCAGACGAGGCCGTTTGTATCGGCCCCAACCCTTCGCCCCAGAGCTACCTGAACATTCCCGCCATTATTTCGGCGATGGAAATCACCGACTCGGTAGCGGTACACCCGGGTTACGGTTTCCTGGCGGAAAACGCTGACTTTGCCGAGCAGGTACAGAAAAGCGGCTTCACCTTCATCGGCCCCGACGCCGATACCATTCGCCTGATGGGCGACAAGGTATCCGCCATCGCCGCGATGAAAAAAGCAGGCGTGCCGACAGTACCCGGTTCAGACGGCCCACTGCCCGCCGACGGCGAAAAGTGCCTGGAGATTGCCCGCCGAATCGGCCTGCCGGTGATCATCAAGGCCGCCGCCGGTGGTGGTGGTCGCGGCATGCGCGTGGTGCACAGTGAAGGCGCCCTGCTGAACGCCATCTCGGTGACCAAATCCGAAGCCGGTGCCGCCTTCGGCGACAGCACCGTGTATATGGAAAAATTCCTGCAGAACCCACGCCACGTGGAAATCCAGGTGATGTCCGACGGCCAGGGTAATGCGGTGCACTTCGGTGACCGCGACTGCTCCCTGCAGCGTCGACACCAGAAGGTCCTGGAAGAGGCCCCGGCCCCGGGCATTCCGGACGACGTACGCAAAGGTGTGCAGGATGCCTGTGTTCAGGCCTGTATCGATATCGGCTACCGCGGTGCCGGCACTTTCGAATTCCTGTATGAAGACGAGCGTTTCTATTTCATTGAAATGAACACCCGTATTCAGGTGGAGCACCCGGTATCCGAAATGGTGACCGGCGTGGACCTGATCAAGGAACAGATCCGCGTGTGCGCGGGTGAGAAGCTGTCGTTCAAGCAGGAAGACATCAAGATCACCGGCCACGCGTTCGAGTGCCGTATCAACGCCGAAGACCCGAAGAACTTTTTCCCCAGCCCCGGCAAGGTAGAAAACTACCACGCCCCTGGCGGCCTCGGTGTACGCGTGGACTCTCACCTCTACTCCGGCTACACCGTCCCGGCGAACTACGACTCGATGATTGCCAAGATCATCACTTACGCCGAAGACCGCGAAACCGCGCTGGCGCGGATGCGAGTGGCGCTGAGCGAAACCATCATCACCGGTATCAAGACCAATATTCCGCTACAGGAAGAACTGGTCCGCGATGCGGAATTCGCTAAAGGTGGGGTGAATATCCACTATCTCGAGAAGAAGCTGGGTCTCGAATAAGCCCTCGGCACTGTGTATCCCAACCTGAAGGTATGCAGTTCTGTCCCACCACCGTGGCGGGGCAGCACCGGGTATCGGTTTTCAAAACCGAGCTGGGCGCCCCCCAGTGAATACATCCCTGTACGCTGCGTCGGCGACGTCCCTGTCGCCGACGCTTTTGAAAACCGATACCCGGCACTTCCCCTTTAGCCCGACCTTTCTTACCCTGTAAGCCAATTTCCGCACTACCCAAGTAGCACCGCAGTCCGAATCGAAGGTGCTGCCCCCGGTAAGGCTTTGCGGGACCGTCTGCGGCCAGGACGGCCGCAGTCGAGCCCCCATGGATGGGTTCACGGCGTGTCCCGCAAAGCCTTACCGGGGGCAGCAGCGCCTCAGGACTTCGGGAAAACTTAAACCACCGAACTTCGGATTACACTCAATGCCCTGGCTCCAACTCCGCGTAAACACCAATCGAGAACAGGCAGGCAAAATCGAAGATGCCCTGCTGTTCGCCGGTGCCGTCTCCGTCACCCTGCAAGACAATGCCGACCAGCCCATTCTAGAGCCGGGCCTCGGCGAAACGCCTCTGTGGGACGAGACCCTCGTCACCGGCCTCTTCGACGCCGAAGTTGACACCAACATCGCCGAAGCCAAAGCCGCCTCCCACCTCTGCGAACTGCTCCCCAACGCCCGCTGGGAACAGCTTGAAGACAAAGACTGGGAGCGGGAATGGATGAGCCACTACAAACCCATCCAGTGCGCCGACAACCTCTGGATCTGCCCCAGCTGGTGCGAACCGCCGGAACCCAACGCCGTCAACCTGCTGCTGGACCCCGGCCTCGCCTTCGGCACCGGCACCCACCCCACCACCTTTCTGTGCCTGCAATGGCTCGCCAGCGAACCCGTCAGCGGCAAAACCGCCATCGACTACGGCTGCGGCTCCGGCATCCTCGGCATCGCCGCCCTACTACTCGGCGCTGAAAGTGCCCTCGGCACCGACATCGACCCCCAGGCCCTGATCGCCAGTCGCGACAATGCCAAACGCAACGGCATAGACCCGGATCGCTTCCCGGTATACCTTCCGGAGAAAACACCGCCCGCCAGTGAAGCCAGCGCCGATCTGATGCTGGCCAATATCCTCGCCGGCCCCCTGGTAGAACTCGCACCGCAACTGATAGAACGCACCCGGGTCGGCGGCCGCATCTGCCTGTCCGGCATCCTCTCCAGCCAGGCAGACAAAGTGAAGGCGGCTTACAGCCAGTGGATTGATTTTGAATCGGACGGTATGAAAGAAGACTGGGTTCGCCTCAGCGGTACACGAATCAGATAACCCCCTGAAGCCAAATGCTAAGGCGCTGATGCCGATGGTCCTTTGCGGGACCGTCTGCGGCCAGGACGGCCGCAGCCGAGCCCCCATGGATGGGTTTACGGCGTGTCCCGCAAAGGACCATCGGCATCAGCGACGCCACTGTGCTCACCCTTAAGCTCCCAAACGTAGGCACTACGCCAAACTCCACCAGACTGATAAACTTCCCCGCCAAAGCAATAATCGTCGAAATCCATGTCGCAACTGGTCACCCGCTGCCCCCACTGCAGCACCTCATTCCACGTCAGTGAAGATCAGCTTCGCGCCGCTCGCGGTGCCGTGCGCTGTGGCTCCTGCCTGCAAGTCTTTCGCGCCGATGAAAACATCGTATTCAACGAGGATGACCCGCAGCCAGCGAGCAAGAAAGCCATTGAAGAACTGCTGGAAGACGACGACTTTCTGATCCACGACGATATTGACCTGGAAGGTGACGACTCCGCCGAAAGTATTTCCGACGAAATCGCCCCCGCCCGCAAGGCCAGTGGCGACAAAGCGCAGGGAGCGCCGGCCACGGAGAACCGCGCCCGCCAGAGCCCGCTGATCGATGACGCTTTTGGCGAGCAGCAGTGGCAGGAGCTGGATAACAAAGACGCCCAGCAAGACCTGGACCTGGGTATCGGCGAAGACCTGGAAGCTGCCAGCGAGGATCCCTGGGCTGAAGAGATCGCCCGGGAGGAATCCAGTGGTGTAGACAGCTGGGACCAGTCCCCCAGTACCCAGACGGACTTTGATGAGCCCGCAGCAGCCCGCGACGAATTTAGCTTCACCGACGACCTGGGACTACCCCAGGCACCAGAAGATGACCCTTTTATCCTGCCGGACGATATCGACGCGCACGAGGACCTCGAGCGCTTTTCCGACAACGGCCCCCTAACCGGGGCAAGTGCGACGCACCAGAAGCCGCGCAGCCTGCCGGACGATCACGACGATCATATCGACCCCCGGCAACGCGACCAGGCCCCACTGCTCCCCAGAGACCAGCTGATTTCCGCCATAGGTCCGGCGCCCATCGAAGTGAACTGGCAGCCCCGGCGACACAACCGGGTGCCAGCCTGGCTGTGGACACTCGGCAGCGTACTTTTAATGCTGACACTGGCAGCCCAGGTCGCCTACTTCCGTTTCGACACCCTGAGCAAGCGCGACCCCTGGCGCGGTATCTATGCGCAACTGTGTCCGCTACTGGGGTGCAAACTGCCGGCACAGGTGGACATCAATGCCATTCATACCGCCAACCTGGTGGTGCGCAGCCACCCCTCCATTCCCGGCGCGCTGGCGGTGGAGGCGGTACTACTGAACCGGGCACCCTTTGACCAGCCTTTCCCGGCACTACAGCTGCGCTTTACCGACCTGAAGAACGCCCCTGTCGCCAGCCGTCGTTTCCAGCCTCAGGAATACCTCAAGGGCGAGCTTTCCGGGCGCCAGCTGATGCCCAGCGGCAACCCGGTACATATCGCCCTCGATATTGTCGACCCGGGCGAGGACGCCGTGAACTATGAGCTGCGCATCGCGAAGCAGTAGGCAGTAAAGAACCCTGCGCGGCGTAATAATCTTCGTGTTACTGCACAAACTTCGCCCTAAACGGCCAGCCATCGAACAATTTGCGCGCTTTTTCGCTTTTCCAGCGGCCGACCAGCCGCTATTATAGGCCGCTCTTCAGACACCCTATTTGCCCTCGCGGGGATCGAAAGCAAGATCCCCGGCAGGAATTAACCCGCGGGAGGGCGCAGTTGCCCACGGAATTGCCAAGCAGCTTCGCCATAGGCCCCTATAACATCGGTGCGCCAGTCATACTGGCGCCCATGGCCGGCGTTACTGATCGCCCCTTCCGCCAACTGTGCCGCGAACTCGGTGCAGGCCTGGTGGTGTCGGAAATGGTTACCTCTGACACCAGCCTGTGGGACAGCCGCAAATCGCGAATGCGCCTGGATCATAGCGGAGAAGCCGGCCCCATCTCCGTTCAGATTGCCGGTGGCGATCCACAGATGATGGCCGAAGCTGCACAGGCAAATGTTGAGCGCGGCGCCCAGATCATAGACATCAATATGGGCTGCCCGGCAAAGAAGGTGTGCAAAAAAGCGGCGGGCTCTGCCCTGCTGCGCGACGAAAAACTGGTCGCCGACATTCTGGAATCGGTGGTGCAATCCGTCTCAGTACCGGTAACGCTGAAAATTCGTACCGGCTGGTGTCCGGATTCCCGCAACGGAGTGACGGTGGCCAAAATGGCCGAAGATCTCGGGATCACTGCCCTGGCGGTTCACGGACGCACCCGCGCCTGTGGCTACCATGGTCAGGCCGAATTCGATACCATTGCCGAGATTGTGTCTGCGGTAAAGATTCCGGTCTTTGCCAACGGCGATATCACCGGCGCGGAAAAGGCCCGCAAGGTGTTGGACTACACCGGCGCCAGGGCGGTCATGATTGGCCGTGCGGCTCAGGGACGTCCATGGATTTTCCGGGAGATTGCTCACTTCCTCGCAACGGGAGAGCAGCTACCGGAGCCATCACTGGAAGAAGTCAGGGACATATTGCTTACTCACTTGAGTGAGCTACATCGTTTTTATGGTGAGGTTATGGGGGTACGCATCGCCCGCAAACACGTGGGTTGGTACGTAAAAACACTCGCCGACAGCGAGTCCTTTCGCAAGACCTTTAACCAAATTGATAGCGCAGAAGCACAACATGCCAGCGTTCGTGAGTGGTTTGAACGCCGAATAACTAGAGGGGCAAAAGCGGCATGAATAATGAAGCACTGATTCCGGATGCCAGTGATGTGGCATCCACCGGGGGCCAGACACAACTACAACAACCGCAGCAGCAGTCACTGCGCGATGCGGTTGAGCAGGCGATGGAAAACTACTTCCGTCACCTGGACGGCCAGATGGTGACTGAAGTCTACGACATGGTTCTGTCCGAGATTGAAGCACCGATGCTGGAAGTGGTAATGAAACACACCCGCCACAACCAGACACGCGCCGCGCAAATGCTGGGCCTCAACCGGGGAACCCTGCGTAAAAAGCTCAAGCGCTACGGTCTGCTGTAAGGCAGCCCACCGCTACCGGCAGACATAAGCCGGAGCGGTAAAAATTCGATGAGGGGGGATGGGTTTTACCCATCCCCCCTCGCTATTTTCTGTTTATGATGAATTGGATCGGTCCGGCCGCTTCAACGCGGCGCCTTCGGCCCATGCCCAATTCATCGTCGCCCCCAAAATGCTGGCGCAGATGTGTGAATCTACTGACATTTTGGGGGCTCGCGCCGGCCTCCGGCCGCGGCGGCACCTGTTTGTCATGCATGTGCCGCAAATGCTCTTTTTTAACTTCAGATGGATGATGCAATATGACTGACAAGGTGGCCGTTCGCCGCGCGCTGATCAGCGTTTCTGACAAAACCGGCATTGTGGAATTTGCCCGCGAGCTCTCTGAAATGGGTGTGGAGATCCTCTCCACCGGCGGCACCTACCGCCAGCTGGGCGAAGCCGGTATCCCGGTAGTGGAAGTTTCCGACTACACAGGCTTCCCGGAAATGATGGACGGCCGCGTCAAAACCCTGCATCCGAAAGTGCACGGCGGCATCCTTGGCCGTCGCGGCAAAGACGACGCGGTAATGAGTGAACACGGCATCAAGCCCATCGACATGGTCGTGGTCAATCTCTACCCCTTCAAGGCCACCGTCGCCGACCCTAACTGCGACCTGCCCACCGCCATCGAAAACATCGACATCGGCGGCCCCACCATGGTCCGCTCCGCCGCCAAGAATCACAAAGACGTCGCCATCGTGGTCAACGCCCACAGCTACGACACCGTGATCGAGGAAATGAAAGCCAACGACGGCCAGCTGGGTTACGAAACCCGCTACGACCTGATGGTGCAGGCATTCGAACATACCGCGCAGTACGACGGCATGATCGCCAACCACTTCGGCGCGCGTAACACCAGCAACGAAGCCCGCGAGTTCCCCAACACCTTCAACGTGCAGTTCGAAAAAGCCCAGGACATGCGCTACGGTGAGAACCCGCATCAAAAGGCGGCCTTCTACGTGGAAGCTGACGCGGAAGAAGCCTCCGTCTCCACCGCCAGCCAGCTGCAGGGCAAGGAACTCTCCTTCAACAACGTCGCCGACACCGACGCCGCGCTGGAAACCGTCAAACTGTTCGACGAACCCGCCTGCGTCATCGTCAAACACGCCAACCCCTGCGGTGTCGCCGTAGCCGCGGACATCAAGACCGCCTACGAACTGGCCTTCGCCACCGACCCGGAATCCGCCTTCGGCGGCATCATCGCCTTCAACCGTGAACTGGACGCCGAAACCGCCCAGCTGATCGTCGACAAGCAGTTCTCCGAAGTCATCATCGCCCCCAAAGTCTCCGAAGGTGCGGCAAAAGCGGTCTCCGCCAAACAGAACGTGCGCCTGCTGGAATGTGGCGAATGGGGCAGCGAAAGCCCGACAGCGTTCGACTTCAAACGCGTCACTGGTGGCCTGCTGATCCAGGAAAAAGACAACGGCATGGTCGCCAAGGAAGACCTCAAAGTGGTCACCAAGGTGCAACCGTCTGACGAGCAAATGGACGAACTGCTGTTCGCCTGGAAAGTGGCCAAGATGGTCAAATCCAACGCCATCATCTACGCCAAAGACGGCCGCACCATCGGCGTCGGCGCCGGCCAGATGAGCCGCGTCAACTCCGCGCGTATCGCCGCCATCAAGGCCGAACACGCAGGCCTCGAAGTCAAAGGCGCCGTCATGGCATCAGACGCCTTCTTCCCCTTCCGCGACGGCATCGACAACGCCGCCAAGGTCGGCATCAGCGCCGTGATCCAGCCCGGCGGCTCCGTGCGCGACGAGGAAGTGATCGCCGCTGCCGACGAGCACGGTATGGCGATGGTGTTTACCGGCATGCGCCACTTCCGTCACTAAGCGCAAATTAATACGACTACCGACACGGGTACGTAATATTCCCGCGTTATACGGGAAGGTTCTGGAGCTGGTGCCCCTTTCCGAGACCGTCTGCGGCCAGGACGGCCGCAGCCGAGCCCCCATGGATGGGTTCACGGCGTGTCTCGGAAAGGGGCACCAGCTTCAGAACCGCCACAGGACTGGCAACGAAGCGCTCTTAACTACCTCCCAAACCAGTCTCTACCCGGCAACCCAGCGCAAAATGCTAAACTAGCCCACCTAAATAACAGGCACGGGGAAACTCAAGAATGAATATCCTGGTAATCGGCTCTGGTGGCCGCGAACACGCACTGGCCTGGAAGGCCGCCCAAAACCCCGCCGTAGACACCGTCTTCGTCGCACCGGGCAACGCCGGCACCGCCCGCGAACCCAAACTCCAGAACGTCAACATCGGCGTCGACAACTTCTCCGCCCTGTCTGACCTGGTCGAAGAAAAAGGCATCAACCTCACCATCGTCGGCCCCGAAGTCCCCCTCGTTGCCGGCATCGTCGACTTCTTCAACGCCCGCGGCCACAACATCTTCGGCCCAGAAAAAGCCGCCGCCCAGCTCGAAGGCTCCAAAGCCTTCACCAAAGACTTCCTCGAGCGTCACGCCATCCCCACCGCCGCCTACCAGAACTTCACCGAAGTCGAACCGGCCATCGAATACGTGCGTGCACAGGGCGCCCCCATCGTCGTCAAAGCTGACGGCCTTGCCGCCGGTAAAGGCGTCATCGTCGCCGAAACTGTGGAACAGGCCGAGTTGGCCGTGCGCGATATGCTCAGCGGCAATGCCTTCGGCGACGCCGGCTGCCGCGTGGTCATCGAAGAATTCCTCACCGGCGAAGAAGCCAGTTTCATCGTCATGGTCGACGGCGAAAACATCCTGCCCATGGCCACCAGCCAGGACCACAAGCGCGTTGGCGACGGCGACACCGGTCCCAACACCGGCGGTATGGGCGCCTACTCCCCGGCACCCGTAGTCACCCCGGATGTCCACGCCCGTGTGATGAAAGAAGTCATCGAGCCCACCGTGAAAGGCCTGGCTTCCGAAGGCATGCCCTACACCGGCTTCCTCTACGCCGGCCTGATGATCAACGAAGAAGGCGCACCCAAGGTTATCGAGTACAACTGCCGCTTCGGTGACCCGGAAACCCAGCCGATCATGATGCGCCTCAAGTCCGACCTGGTAGAGCTGTGTATGGCCGCCATCGAAAAGCGCCTGGACAAGGTGGAAGTGGAGTGGGACACGCGCCCGGCCCTGGGTGTGGTATTGGCCGCAAACGGTTACCCGGGCAGCTATCGCAAAGGCGATGCCATTAACGGACTCGACAAGGCCGACAGCGAAAATGCCAAGATTTTCCACGCCGGCACCGCCCTGGACGGCGAGCGTGTTGTGACCAGCGGCGGCCGTGTGCTCTGCGCCACTGCACTGGGAGACACCGTGGCGGAAGCCAAAGAAAACGCCTACCAGTGCGCCCGCAATATCCACTGGGAAGGCGTTTTTTACCGCAAGGATATCGGCTACCGCGCGGTCGAGCGCGAGCAGTCTGAAGAGGCCTGATGGCCTCATCGGTGGGAGAATTGCCATGAGCCAACGCCAACTGACCGGACTGGACCGCCTGCTGCTGCAGGCGGATCGCGCCCTGCGCACCCTGAGCCCGGGATCGCCCTGCCACGAGCGCCCGTCACCAGCCAAATCCGCAGACGAGGCCGAGCTGTCGGACGCCGAGCGCCGCCATGCGGCGGGGCTGATGCGGGTCAATCACAGCGGTGAAGTCTGCGCCCAGGCGCTGTATCAGGGCCAGGCGCTGACGGCCAAGCTGCCGCAGGTACGGGCGGAAATGGAACATGCGGCAGATGAGGAGATCGACCACCTGGCCTGGTGTGAGCAGCGTTTGCAGGAGCTCGACAGCCGCCCCAGCCTGCTGAATCCGCTGTGGTACGGCCTTTCCTTCGGGATTGGTGCGACCGCCGGCAAGATCAGTGACAAGGTCAGCCTAGGGTTTGTGGCCGCGACCGAAGAGCAGGTGTGCAAGCACCTGGAAGATCACCTCCAGCGTTTACCCGCTCAGGATCAACGCAGTCGCGCGGTGGTCGAGCAGATGCTGGTGGACGAAGCCAAGCACCAGCACGCGGCGCTGGATGCCGGTGGCGCGCGCTTTCCCGGCCCGGTCAAGGGACTGATGACGATGGTGTCCAAGGCGATGACGTCTGTCACTTACCGGGTCTAGTCGCAGCCCCTGGGTATTTCTCGCCAATAAAAAACCCCGGTTCTCGACGAGACCCGGGGTTTTTTATTTTTCCGGCTGAACCAGCTAACAAGTCCGATTCACACCTCTTCAATCCGGTAGCTGTGGACGATTTCCACCCCGGATTTGCCCAGCATGATGGATGCCGAGCAGTACTTCTCCGCGGACAGTTCCACCGCGCGCGCCACCTGCGCCTCTTTGATATTCCGCCCACGCACCACAAATTCCATCTCGATCTTTTCAAACGGTGCCGGAACCGCATCGGGGCGGTGACCCTTGAGTTCAACGTGACAGCTGACCAGATCCTGGCGCGCCTTCTGCAGAATGCCTACCACGTCGTAGGAAGCGCAGCCGCCCACCCCCAGCAGAATCATTTCCATCGGGCGGATACCGTTGTTCTTTTGGCCACCTTCCATGACCACCGAATTGCCACTGCCGGACTCACCGACAAAAGTGACACCGTTCACCCAGGTCACCTGACCCTGCATAACACCCGCCATGGAATAATCTCCTTCAAAATGGATGGGGGCCGGGAGCTTATCACATGGGAACCCCAGTTCCGCAGCACCCCGGTATGGAATTACTCTGTAGCGGCTCACAAACCAAAGTAAGCCTTTACTCACGGCGGTTGTCAGCACAGTCCACAACCGCTATAAACAACACCCAGTCCCAGCCCTTTGCAAATAGTGGCCCAGATCACATTGCGAAGCATTGCCGCGCCCTGCCCCTGTCGGCACCGGTCTTTTAGCGGGATAATCGTCCTCTTACCCGGGATCAGGCACAAAAATTCAAGAAAAGGAGTAGATCCGTGACGGTCGCTACCGAAGAAACTCTGACTACTGGCAATATCGAAGACTTCCTCGCTCACTGCCACCGCCGCCGTTACCCGGCCAAGAGCACCATCATTTATGCCGGTGACCGCTGCGAGTCCCTCTACTTCATTATGCGCGGCTCGGTAACCGTACTGATCGAAGATGACGAAGGCCGCGAGATGATCGTTGCCTACCTGAACGACGGCGACTTCTTCGGCGAGATGGGCCTGTTTGACCAGGACACCCGCAGCGCCTGGGTGCGCACCAAGACCGAGTGTGAAGTCGCAGAAATTTCCTACAGCAAATTCCAGGAACTGACCCGTCAACACCCGGAATTCCTGTTCAACCTGGCCACCCAGATGGCCCTGCGTCTGCGCAACACTACCCGCAAGGTGGGAGACTTGGCGTTCCTCGACGTGACCGGCCGTGTGGCCCGCACCCTGCTGGACCTGTGTAACGAGCCGGACGCAATGACCCATCCGGAAGGTATGCAGATCAAGATCACCCGCCAGGAAATCGGTCGTATTGTCGGCTGCTCCCGGGAGATGGTGGGCCGGGTTCTGAAAACCCTGGAAGAACAGGGCCTGGTCTCGGTGAAGGGAAAAACCATGGTGGTATTCGGCACTCGCTGATTCCACGGTTGAGCGGGGCCGCTTCACGCGCCCTGCTCGCCCCCCTCTTTCCATCCCTGCAGTACCCTTTGCTCCCCTACCCCAGTCCCGACCCAAGCAATCACAACTGCGCACTTTGCCGCGAGTACCACACGGCCCCGGCGCTAATTCCACTGCACTGATTCATCCACTGCGACACTAATATTTCGCTATATAAATGCGAGGTATCGGCCTATGCGCAGTTGTTGCCGGATAACTCAGCGATGCAACAGACTATCTTTTAGCGCGATCATTTTTTTGATCGTTACTGTGTTGTTAGTGATCGCCTGTGGAAAACAGGATCCACAAAACGCGACCAGAAACTCGAGCACAGTCCCACCTGCCAGCTCACCGGCACCGATTCCGGCCACCTATATCGAAACAGGTGATCTGGAGGCGATAAAGAAGCGCGGCATTATTCGCTTCGTCAACCTGTCCGGCCCTGCTGGTGAAAACCTGCTGCCCAGAGACAGCATCGTCACCCTGAGAAGCGTTGAGCTCGCCAACAAGCTGGCCACAAAGCTCAAGCTGGAGCCGCTGTGGATCAAAGCAGAAACACCACAGCAGGCGCTTGAGATGGTGAAATCCGGCAAAGCCGATATCGCGGCCTACTCCTTCACGGATAACGAGGCCCGGCGAAAGCTGGTCGACTTTACCGTGCCCCTGATGCAATCCCGACAAAAGCTGATGACCAGCACAAATGGGCCAGACATCAGTGACCCGAAGTTACTGCGCAATGTGGAGCTGATCGCCCAAGCGGAATCCGCCTACGTCGACACGGCGCGCCGCCTGGTGGCGGAGTATCCGCAAGCCAACCTGAGCATCATCCAACCTATCGTGTACGAAGACCGGGATGCGCTCGTGGATCTGCTGAATGAAAAGAGCAACCGGGTCGCGATTCTCGATGACTACATCACCGATAACATGGACAGCTACCGGAAGGATGTGCGTATCGGCGCTGCCGTCACCGAGCCGGACAACATAGCCTGGGCAGTACGCAAGGATTCAAAGCACCTGCTAACGCGGGTGAATAACTTCCTGACCAGAAACCTGGCTCAGCCGCCGGACGACCGGATTGCAGACTGGAAAGAAATCAAGAAGTCCGGTGTTGTCCGCTTTCTGACCTACAACCGCCCCTCAGTCTATTACCTTTGGAAAGGCGTGCTGATGGGGTTTGACTATGACCTGGCCAAGGCCTTTGCCGAACAGCACAATTTGCAATTGCAGATCATTGTGGTGCCCTACGACGAAACCCTGATCGACTGGCTGAAAGCCGGGCGCGGGGATTTTGCCGGTGCGGTGAAAAACATTACCCAGGAGCGCATCGACCAGGGCATCGTTTTTACCACTTCTTACCGGGAAACCCCGGAGCAGGTGGTCAGCAGCCAGAAGAGACCGGCCATTGAAAAGGTACAGGACCTTGCGGGCCGCACCCTGACCTTACGTGCGTTTTCCCCGTTCATCGCCACAGCGCGCGCCCTCCAACGAAGCGGTATTGATGTTGCCGTGGAAATTGCTCCACCGCAGGTATCCATCGCGGAAATTGTCAGTGAGATATCCGAAGGAAAACTCGATGCGACCATCGTCGACAACGATGATGTGGTGATGGCCGCGTCTTTGCGACCTGACCTGAGACCCGGCACGCTGGTAAGCGACCCGCGTCCGCAAGGCTGGATGCTGATGCCCCAGAACCAGGAACTGCTCAAGCAACTCAATAAATTCCTCACCAAGTACCGCAAGAGCGATCAGTACCAACAGAAGATTGCCGCCTACTTCCAGCCCAACAAACGCTTCACCCAGCGGGTCGCTGCGCGCGTTATTCCGGGTGAGGACCTGTCCCCCTTCGACACCCTGGTCAAGGGGCAGTCACTGGAATACAACTTCGACTGGCGCCTGGTAGTGGCGCAGATGTGGCAGGAGAGCAACTTCAACCCCAATGCGGTGTCACCGGTTGGCGCCCAGGGCCTGCTGCAGGTGATGCCGCTGACGGCGGAAGACATGGGCTTCCCTCCGCCGCTGTTCGACCCGGATCGCAATATTCAGGCAGGTATCAAGTATCTGAATTGGGTGCGCGACCGCTTTGAACCCAACCTGCCGGCCATCGAGAAGCTCTGGTTCACCCTCGCCTCCTACAACGCCGGCTACGGCCACTTGCTGGATGCCCGCCGGCTGGCAAAAGAGCTCGAGCTGGACCCCAATGTCTGGTTTGGCAATGTCGAAGAGGCCATGCTGAAGCTGTCCGAGCCCAAATACTTCCAGAATGCTCGCTACGGCTATGTACGAGGCGCTGAGCCGGCACAATATGTGCGCAACATCAGCCAGCTGTACAAGGCCTATACCGGCGTCGCCACCGGTGATACAGGTATGCCGGCACCGCTGCTCAGCCCCATACGCTCACAGCCCCCATAAAAAAACCGGGCGCAAGCCCGGTTTTCAGTTATTACGTGCGCCTCCCTGCGCAGCCCTTGAGACTTACCCTTTTTCCGGGTTGAGACCGCGACGGATCAGCAGGGCATCGGTGGTAGGTTCCTTGCCCCGGAACTTCACGTAGGACTCCATGGGCGCGCGGGAGTTACCCACCTCCAGAATGTTCTTGCGGTACAGGTCGCCATTCTTGCGGGTCAGGCCACCGCGTTCGCGCAGATAGGCAAAGGCATCCGCAGCCAGAATCTCACTCCACATATAGGCGTAGTAGCCGGCAGAGTAGCCACCACCGATGGAGTGGGCAAAGTAGGTGGACTTATAGCGCGGCGGTACCGCCGCCAGGTCAACACCGTGCTTGGCCAGCGCTTCGGCTTCAAACTTCTCCACGTCCTGTTGCTCCGCGTCGGCGGGCAGTGAGTGCCACTCCATATCCAGCAGCGCCGCAGACATATATTCCAGGGTGTCGAAGCCCATATTGAAGTTTTTCGCCTTCAGCACTTTTGCCAGCAGTTCCTCGGGAATCGCTTCACCGGTTTTGTAGTGGTAGGCGTAGTTCGCCAGCACTTCCGGATGGCTCGCCCAATCCTCTTCGAAGGTGGAAGGGAACTCGACGAAGTCACGGGATACCGCGGTGCCCGCCAGGCTGGGGTAATGCACCTTGGACAACATGCCGTGCAGGCCGTGGCCCAGTTCATGGAACATGGTGGTCACGTGGTCGAAGCTCACCAGGGTGGCCTCGCCTTCCGGGCCTTTGGGAATGTTCATGACATTCACCACCACCGGCTTCTGCTCCAGCAGCTCGGACTGCCCCACGAAGGAGCTCATCCAGGCGCCACCGCGTTTGCCGTCGCGCGCGAAGTAATCCGCGTAGAAAATCGCCAGGCTCTCGCCGTCGTGATCGAACAGTTCAAACGCCTGTACGTCCGGGTGGTACACCGGCAGATCCGGGCGCGGCTTGAAGGTGATGCCGTACAAACGGTTCATGGTGTAGAAGAGACCATCGTTCAGCACCCGGTTGAACTCGAAGTACTCGCGTACTTCGCTTTCATCCAGCTGGTATTTTTCCTGACGCACTTTTTCCGCGTAGTAGGCCCAGTCCCAGGGCTGCACCTCGAAGTCACCACCTTCGCGCTCGATCATGGCCTGGATATCGGCCTGCTCGGCCTTGGTGTTGTTGACCACCGCCGGCGCCATGGAATTGAGCATGTTCAGCACGTTTTCCGGCTTTTCCGCCATGGTGCCGGTCAGCTGATACTCGGCCCAGTTGCCGTAACCCAGCAGGCCGGCTTTCTGTGCACGGATCTGCACCAGGCGTTTGACCAGCGGACGGTTATCCAGCTCGCCGGACGTGCCGCGGTGAGCCGAGGCTTCCCAGATACGCTGGCGCAGCTCGCGGTTTTTCAGGGAGGTGAGTACCGGCTGGCGAGTGGTATTGGTAATACTGATCAGGTATTTGCCTTCGTGGCCGGCAGCGGTTGCAGCCTCAGCGGCGGCTTTGATCTGGCTGTCCGACAGGCCATCCAATTCGCCCTTCTCCTCGACAATCACCGCAATGTCTTTGCTGAGCTTCAGCAGATTCTGGCTGAACTGGGTGGTAAGTTTGGAGTGCTCTTCGTTCAGCGCACGCAGGGTTACTTTCTGCTCCGCGGAAAGCTTGGCACCGGCCTTCACGAAGTTGTCGTAGTAGTCTTCCAGCAGGCGCGCGGATTCCGCGTCCAGCTCTTTCTCGACGCGCTGGTTGTACAGCGCTTCGACACGGGCAAACAGCGCCGGGTTCAGGTAAATACTATCGGAGTGTGCCGCCAGTTTCGGCGCCAGCTTGCTTTGCAGGGTACGGCGGGCTTCGTTGCTGTCGCTGCCCACCAGGTTGAAGAAGATACGGGATACCCGGGTCAGCAGAGAGCCTGCTTCTTCCATCGCCACAATCGTATTGTTGAAGCTGGCCGGCTCCGGGTTGTTGGCAATCGCCTGGATTTCCTGCAGATGCTCACTCATGCCTTGCTCGAAGGCGGGCTCAAAGTGAGCGTCCTCAATCTTGCCGAAGTCCGGCGCCTGGTATTGCAGAGTACTGGCGCTGAGCAGGGGGTTATCTCCGGCTACCGGCGTCACCTGATCTCCAGACACCTGGCTCTTTTCAACTTCAGATGCCTGCACGGACTTTTCTGAATCCGGCTTGGGAGCCTCGGAACAGGCAGCGATCGCCACGATAGCGACCGCGAGCAGGGATTTGCGCATTTCATTCTCCGCTATGTCATCAGGGGGTATTTGGGGTTGTGATTCAGGTATCGACTCCAACGGCCTCCGGAAAAGGCCGTTGCCGAACCCACTCAAAATGTCTAACGCGCCAATATAGCATTTCATGAATGACTGGGAATTCACCTCAATGTCGTTCACCCCGACAGCCCAACCATTCATCCCGTCGCTCGGCTCGACACTTACGTAACTCCCTTACGCAACACCCTTACGACACTAACCAGTCACGGAGCCGATAGCTTCCCCCAGGAAGTCCAGCAACATACTGACCTTGGGCGACAGATGGCGGTTGTGGGGATAGATCCCCCAGATACCGTCATCCTCCTCGCGGTAGGGCTCCAGCAGCGACACCAGCCGCCCCTCCTGCAAATCCTGATCCACGTAGTAATCCGGCAACTGCACAATGCCGATGCCCTTCAGTGCCGCGTCCACCAGTGCACGGCCGCTGTTGCAGCGGAAGCTGCCGCTCACCCTGATATTCCTCGAACGCCCCTGCTCGCGAAAACGCCAGTAATCCAGAGTGCCCGGCAGGCAGCTATGTCGCGCCAGCTCGGACAGGCTGTGTGGTTCGCCGTGGGAAGACAGGTAGTGTGGGGAGGCGCAGACATACAGGGTGCGCGACCCCAGCCGTCGCGCCATCATGCTGGAGTCTGTCAGCTTGCCGAGGCGAATGGCGAGGTCATAGCCTTCCGCTACCAGGTCGAGCTTCTGGTTTGTGAGTTCCATTTCTACCTGCAACTCGGGATAACGCAGGACAAAATCGTTGACCAGTGGTGCCAGCGTGGTCTCGCCGTAGGTCACCGGCGCCGTCAGCCGCAATCGGCCCCGAGGCACCTGTTGCAGGTCCGTCACCGCGCGCTCGGCCTCCGCCAGCCCATCCAGCACCTGGCGGCAGTGCTGGTAGTAGACCTGCCCCACTTCCGTCATCGATACCTTGCGGGTGGTACGATAAAGCAATCGGGTGGATAGCCGCCCCTCCAGTGCGCTCACCTGCCGACTGACCTGGGCCGTGGAAATCCCCAGCTTGCGCGCAGCGCCGGTAAAGCTGCCGGACTCGGCCACGGCCACAAATTCACTCACCCCCTCCCAGTTACCTGCGCTCACTGATCTGTCACCTCTCGTAATCACGGGACTGGATTGTTACCAGATGGAAAAAATGTTTTGCAATTGGTACGGATTATACGCAAATCAGAAAAAGATAGACTGCGCCCAAATTGGCACCAGACCGCCGCCAGAAATCAACAGGAGCTGAACAGGAGTCAGATATGACCGAGACCATCAAATCCAGAGCTGCCGTGGCCTGGGGCCCGGGCAAGCCGCTGTCTATCGAGGAAGTGGATGTGATGCCACCGCAGGCTGGCGAGGTGCGGATCCGCGTGATCGCCTCCGGTGTTTGTCACACCGATGCGTTCACCCTGTCCGGGAATGACCCCGAGGGTATTTTTCCGGCCATTCTCGGTCACGAGGGCGGTGGTATCGTCGAATCCGTGGGCGAAGGCGTGACCAGTGTGGCGGTGGGCGACCATGTGATCCCGCTATATACACCTGAGTGCGGCGAGTGCAAATTCTGCCTATCCGGCAAGACCAACCTGTGCGGCAAGATCCGTGAGACCCAGGGCAAGGGCCTGATGCCGGACGGCACCACCCGCTTCTCCAGGGACGGCCAGCCGATTTACCACTACATGGGCTGCTCCACTTTCTCCGAGTACACGGTGCTGCCGGAAATCTCCCTGGCCAAGGTCAACAAAGATGCGCCGCTGGAAGAGGTCTGCCTGCTGGGCTGCGGCGTCACCACCGGCATGGGTGCGGTGATGAATACCGCCAAGGTCGAGGAAGGCGCAACCGTGGCCATCTTCGGCCTCGGTGGCATCGGCCTGTCTGCGGTGATTGGCGCGGCCATGGCCAGGGCCGGGCGCATCATTGCCATCGATATCAATGAGAGCAAGTTCGACCTGGCGCGTCAGCTCGGCGCTACCGACTGCATCAACCCGAAAAACTTCGACAGGCCGATCCAGGAAGTGATCGTCGAGCTGACCGACGGTGGTGTGGATTATTCTTTTGAGTGCATCGGCAATGTGGATGTGATGCGCTCCGCGCTGGAGTGCTGCCACAAGGGCTGGGGCGAGTCCATCATCATTGGCGTCGCCGGTGCCGGCCAGGAAATCGCCACCCGCCCCTTCCAACTGGTCACCGGCCGGGTGTGGAAAGGCACCGCCTTTGGCGGCGTGAAGGGTCGCTCGGAACTACCGGACTACGTGGAGCGCTACCTCGCAGGCGAGTTCAAACTGAGCGATTTCATCACCCACACCATGGGGCTAGACTCTATCAACGAGGCCTTTGACCTGATGCACAGTGGCGAGAGCATCCGCTCGGTAATCCATTTCGATCGGTGAGCGCAAAACTGGGGCTGAAAATTAGGGCTGAAATTAAGGCTAGGTCTCAGCCCTATCCCACAGGCATAAAAAAACCGGGCGCTGCCCGGTTTTTTATCGGCGAACGCCGTTCCTGAACGGCACAACTTAATTGAACAATTCCAGCAAACGACGGCCCGGCTCTTCTTCCCGCATAAACGCTTCCCCCACCAGGAAGGTATCCACATTGTGGCCGCGCATTGCCGCCACATCGTCAGTGGTGTGGATGCCGCTTTCGGTCACCACGATACGATCTTCCGGAATCAGGTCCAGCAGCTTGAAAGTAGTTTCCAGCTGTACTTCGAAGTTGTGCAGGTTGCGGTTGTTGATACCGATGAGTCGGTTGGGCAGCTTCAGGGCCCGCTCCAGTTCCTGGCGGTCGTGCACTTCCACCAGCACATCCAGGCCCAGCTCCAGCGCCAGGTCATTCAGGCTGGTGAGCTGTGCGTCGTCCAGACAGGCGGCAATCAGCAGGATACAGTCGGCACCGATAGCGCGGGCTTCATACACCTGGTAAGGATCGACAATAAAATCTTTGCGGATCACTGGCAGGCGCACGGCATTGCGGGCCTGCTGCAGATACTCGTCGGCACCCTGGAAAAAGTCCACATCGGTCAGCACCGACAGACAGGCGGCACCGCCTTTCTCGTAGCTGGTGGCGATCTCCGCGGGGATAAAGTCTTCCCGGATCACACCCTTGCTCGGCGAGGCCTTCTTGATCTCGGCGATGACCGCCGCTTCACCGGCATTGCGCTTGGTCTCAATGGCATTCACAAAACCACGGCAGGGAGGCTGCTGCAGGGCGCGCTGCTGCATTTCATCCTGACTGACCAGCTTCTTGCGTTCGGCCACTTCTTCCCATTTGCGCTCGACAATGGTTTTCAGAATTGTTGGCGTATTCATTACTTCACTCTCTGAATGCGCTGGTAAAGGCGGCCAGCTCGTTTATCTTCTCTCCGGCGAGGCCGCTGTAGATGGCGTCCTGCGCCATGCTCACCCCTTCCGCCCGGCTTGCAGCCACGCCACTGACGTAGATGGCCATGCCGGCATTCATGGCAATGATATCAGCTGCCTTGTCCCCTGCGGGGGTTTCACGCTTGCCGAGGGCATCGCGGATCAGGGCCAGGGACGCTTCGGAACCGTCCACACACAGCCCGTCCAGATTCTGGCGCTCGATACCGAAATCTTCCGGCGCGATGGTGACCTTTTTCAATTCACCGTTCTTCAGCTCCCAACCGCGGGTATCTGCGGCCAGACTGACTTCATCCAGGCCGTCATCACTGTGCAGCACCAGCACATGCTCGGCACCCAGGGTCTGCAGCACCTCCGCCAGCATGCGGCAGTAGTGGTAATCAAACACGCCGATGACCTGGCGCTTGACGCCGGCGGGATTGGTCAGCGGCCCCAGCAGATTGAAAATGGTGCGCAGTCCCAATGCCTTGCGCGGGCCTATGGCGTGACGCATGGCGCTGTGATAGCTGGGAGCGAACATAAACCCCACCCCCACACCGTCGATGCAGCGGGCAACCTGTTCGGGAGTCAAAGGTAGATAGATACCCGCTTTTTCCAGCAGGTCTGCTGCACCGGAAGAAGAGGAAACGGAACGATTACCATGCTTGGCCACCCGCGCACCGGCTGCGGCGGCGACAAAACTGGAAGCACTGGAGACGTTAAACAGGTTGGCACCATCACCGCCGGTACCAACGATATCCACCGCGTTGGTCTGATCGATCTCGACCTTGGTGCACAACTCGCGCATCACTTCTACCGCACCGGTGATTTCCTCCACGGATTCACCGGCCATACGCAACGCCACAAGAAACGCACCAATCTGCGCGTCTTCCGCTTCCCCACGCATAATCTGGCCCATGGCCTCGCGCATTTCTCCGCGGGTGAGATGCTCACCCTCGACCAGTTTTCCGATGGCCTGTTGGATATTCATCATTCTTCCCCTTCCCTAAGATTTTCGTTTCCCGGGGGTTCGCTATGTCTCCGGCATCCAAAGCTAAGGTGCTGATACCGGGATCCGTTTGCGAGACCTTCTAAAACAGGGATGTTTTAGAAAAGCCCCCAGGGATGGGTTCACGGCGTGTCTCGCAAACGGATACCGGTAGCAGCGCCGCCACCAGACCATTTGCGAAGCACCGAACCAAATACCTCAAGACTCCAAAAAATTCCGAAGCATATCGTGACCGTGCTGAGTCAGGATCGACTCTGGATGGAACTGCACCCCTTCGATCGGCAACTCGCGATGGCGAATTCCCATAATCTCATCGATCTCGCCGTCTGCGGTCTCGGTCCAAGCGGTAACTTCCAGACAATCCGGCAGACTGCCCTTCTCCACCACCAGCGAATGGTAGCGGGTCGCCTCAAACGGATTGGACAGGCCGTGAAACACGCCGAGGTTGTTGTGAATGATCGGCGAGGTCTTGCCGTGCATCACCTCTCCGGCGCGCACCACGCGACCGCCAAACACCTGGCCGATACTCTGGTGACCGAGGCAGATACCGAGAATCGGCAATTTGCCCGCATAAGCGCGAATGGTCTCCATGGAGATACCCGCTTCGTTCGGCGTGCAGGGGCCCGGGGATATCACGATTTTCTCCGGGTTCAGTTTCTCGATATCCGCAACGGTAATTTCGTCGTTGCGTTTCACTACGACGTCAGCCCCCAACTCCGCCAGATACTGCACGATGTTGAAGGTGAAGGAGTCGTAGTTGTCGATCATCAGGATCATGATTCGCTTCCTTTCTCATCTCCCATGTCTCCCAAGCGCTTCTGCAAGCGGGCGAGGGATTCCTGGGTTGCGCGGAGCTCGCGCAGAATTTCGGTTTGACTCGGCGGCATCGCCAGCTCGTCCAGGCGGCGCAACTTGGCCTCTTCCAGGTTGTTCAGAACCACCCCGATAAACAGGTTGATCATCACAAACGCGCCCATCACCACAAAGCTGATGAAGTAAATCCACGCATAGGGCATGGCCTCCATCGCGGTGTACATGATGTCCGTCCAGTCCTCAAAGGTGACGATACGGAACAGACTCAACAAAGCAATCGGCAGGGTACGCCAGTGGGTGGGGTCGATTTCGTGAAACAGGAAATAACCGGCCACCCCGTAAATGTAAAAAATGATCCCCATCAGCAAGCTGATATGGAACATGCTCGGCAGACTGCGCAGCAGCGTATCCACCAGCAGTCGCAGTTCCGGAAACGCCGATACCAGTCGTAAAACCCGTAGTACGCGCACCAGCCGCGCCAGTGTGGCCATGGGGCCCGCGGCCGGAATCAGACTCAGCACGATGATACTGAAATCAAAACAGTTCCAGCCGTTAGCGAAGTAGCGCCAGGGGCGGTTGCCGTGCGCGGCTATTTTGATCGCGGCCTCCACCATAAACGCCAGCAGGATCAGCTGGTTGATACCGTGCAGGGTGCTGCTGAATCGCTCAAGCACCCAGGTGGAGGTTTCCAGTCCCACCACCACGGCATTCACCGAGATCAGGGCGATAATCACCTGATTGAAAATCGGTGCGTCGACCCAGCGGCGGCACTGTTCAGCAAAACTGCTGTTCTGCCCTACTGATACTTCACTACTCATCGGTTCTACAGCTTCCAATGGATCAAGAAAATAAGGTTATTGCCCGGTAGCGATGGCCACAGCGCGAAACAGTGCCCGCGCCTTGTTCATGGTTTCATCCCACTCGGATTGCGGATCGGAATCCGCGACCAGGCCGGCACCGGCCTGCACGTACACTTTTTCGTCCTTGATCACCGCGGTGCGAATCGCGATGGCGGTATCCATATTGCCATTCCACGCCAGATAACCCACGGCACCGCCGTAGATACCGCGCTTTTCCGGCTCCAGCTCGTCGATAATTTCCATCGCGCGAATCTTGGGCGCGCCGGACAGGGTTCCTGCCGGGTGGGCCGCACGCAGGGCGTCGATGGCGTGCAGCTCCGGTTTGATCTTGCCGGTCACGTTGGAGACGATGTGCATTACGTGGGAGTAACGCTCCACCACCATCTTTTCGGTCACCTGCACTGTGCCAGTTTGCGCAACCCGACCCACGTCGTTGCGACCCAGGTCGATCAGCATCAGGTGCTCGGCAATCTCTTTCGGGTCCGCCAGCAGGTCTTTTTCCAGCGCCAGATCCTGCTCCTCGGTGGCGCCGCGGCGGCGGGTGCCGGCGATCGGGCGCACGGTCATATCACCATCTTCCAGGTGCACCAGGATCTCAGGGCTCGAACCCACTACCTGATGATCCCCCAGGTCGAGGAAGTACATATATGGAGACGGATTGAGGCTGCGCAAGGCGCGATACAAGTTCAGCGGCGGAACCGTAAACGGTGCCGACAGGCGCTGAGACGGAACTACCTGCATGACATCGCCGGCCAGGATGTACTCTTTGACCTTGTGCACGCCCTGCTTGAAGGCTTCTTCGCCGAAATGGGAAGTAAAAATGTCTTCCGCGGTGTGTTCGCCGTCGATGCCCAATGGCTCGACGCTGGCCAGCGGCTGCGACAGCTGGCCCACCAGCTGGTCCAGGCGACGCTGGGCGGACTCGAAGGCGTCTTCCTGTTGCGGGTCCGCGTGCACGATAAACAGCACCGCGCCGGCCAAATTGTCGAACACCACCAGCTCGTCGCTGACCATCAGCAGGATATCCGGATTACCCAGGGTGTCGGGCGGGCAGCTGTCGGCGAGTTTGGGCTCGATATAGCGCACCACGTCATAGCCGAAATAGCCCACAAGGCCGCCGTTGAAGCGCGGCAGGCCCTCGATTTCCGGCACCTTGTAACGACCGCGGAACTCCTCGACGAAGGCCAGCGGGTCTGCAACGGTTTTCTGCTCGACGATTTTGCCATCGCGCTCGACTACCACATCGTGACCGGCCACTCTCAGTACGGTGCGCGCGGGCAGGCCGATAATGGAGTAACGCCCCCACTTTTCCCCGCCCTGTACGGACTCAAACAGGTAGCTGTAGCGGCCGCCATCGCGGGCGGCGAGCTTCATATAAGTCGTCAGCGGGGTTTCTATGTCGGCCAGTACGCGGCGGACAAGAGGTATGCGGTTGTATCCTGCAGACGCAAGTTGGGCGTATTCGCTGGGGGTCATGGCGACTCCGGTCTGTGCAATGCTTCGTATTTTGTATTCGGGCCTGGATTGCGCATCTTTGGTGGAATCCTACCCGCGAGAAAGGCGCCCGTCGGACCAGTTCTGGTCTTCAGGCTTCAGCGGATCAGTGGCGCCATCGCCAGCTGTTGATGTGGGGGGCAGTGCAGTTCAATGTTCGCTTTCTCACAGCGTTGACGTCGCAGCGTCGAGTTGCTTCCCTGTATTCCGGCGAGCAAGTGTACAAATCTCTGGTAAAGGCGGCAAGCTTGGGATTTCGTGACTTGAAATTGGCCGTTTTAGACCATTTGTGGTCCTTGGTGGTTCTTTTCAGTCGCGGAGGCGCCGAGGCACCGGGTAAAGGTTTTTGAAAACGCGGTGAACCCATCCCTGGGCGCTGCGGCGCAAACATCCTGTTTGCGACGCTTTCAAAAACCTTTACCCGGTACTCCGGCTTCAATTCGGACTAATGAAGCTCTGAACTCAGATGCGAAGGCTGGGTGCCGGGGGCTGCCTTTCGAAAGCGTGAGCGACAGGGACGTCGCTCACGCAGCGTACAGGGATGTATTCACAGCGGTTTCGAAAGGCAGCACCCGGTGCCCAGCCGCTACGGAGCCCACTACGAAGCCTCCAAGGCTACGAAGCTCAAGCCTGAGCCAACTCCGAACGCATCACCTTGATCACTTCCGCATAGTCATCCGCATTGAAGATGGCGGAGCCTGCGACGAAGCTGTCGGCACCGGCCTGGGCGATTTCGCGGATGTTGTCTTTGGTTACGCCGCCGTCGATCTCGAGGCGGATGTCGAGGCCGGAATCGTCGATCAGTTTGCGTGCTTCCTTCAGCTTATCGAGGGTGGCGGGGATGAACTTCTGGCCACCGAAGCCGGGGTTTACGGACATGAGCAGGATCATGTCGAGCTTGTCCATGACATATTTGGCGGCGTCGAGGCTGGAGGCGGGGTTGAACACCAAGCCTGATTTACAGCCGAGGGACTGGATCAGTTGCAGGGAGCGGTCGACATGCTTGCTGGCTTCCGGGTGGAAGGTGATATAGGTGGCCCCGGCGTCCGCGAACATGCGGATCATGTCGTCGACGGGTTCGACCATTAGGTGGACGTCGATGGGGGCAGTTACACCGTGGTTGCGGAGCGCCTTGCAGACCATGGGGCCGATGGTGAGGTTGGGGACATAGTGGTTGTCCATTACGTCGAAGTGCACCCAGTCGGCGCCGGCGGCGAGGACGTTATCGACTTCTTCACCCAAGCGGGCGAAGTTGGCGGAGAGGATGGAGGGTGCAATTTTGTAGTCTGGCATTTTCTCGTCTCGATGCTTGGAGGTTTCGCCCCGGAGCTTTGTTTCAGCTCGGTGGCGGCCGGGCGCCGGGAGGAGCTTTTCGGGACCGCTGTGAACCCATCCCTGGGCGCTTCGGCGCAAACATCCTGTTTGCGACGATCCCGAAAAGCTCCTCCCGGCACCCGGCCTTCAATTCTGGTTTTCGTACTTAGTAAGCCCATACATTTCTTCAGGCTTAGCCATTATTCAGCTCGCAATCGTTCTTCCAGGTTGTTCAATCTTTCCGGGGTGCCCACATCGCACCAGTCGCCTTCATAGACTTCCGCCTGCATTTTGTCTTCGTTGTGGGCGAATACTTCGCCCAGGCCGTAGCGTTCGCGGGCATTGGGGTAGCCGGTGAGAATCTCGGGGCGCAGGTAGCTGATTCCGGCGAAAGTGAATCTGGGCTTGGTGGTGCCGGAAAGCAGGCCGTTTTCGATTCCGAAATCCCCCTCCGGGTTGTGGGGCGGGTTGGGCACCATCAGCAGGCGTCCGGGGACGTTCGCAGGGAGTGGATTGGCGATCCAACCGGAGAAGTCAAAGTCGCACCAGACATCGCCGTTGACCACCAGAAATGGCTCGCTACCAAGTAAAGGAAGGGCTTTGGTGATACCACCAGCGGTTTCCAGGGGATCGTGCTCTTCCGAGTACTGGATTTCCACACCCCAATCCTCGCCACTACCCAGGTGGTCGCGAATCTGGCTGCCGAGATGGGCGAGGTTGATGACCACTTTTTTCACACCGGCGCCGGCGAGACGCTCGATGGCGTATTCGATCAACGGCTTGCCCAGTACCGGAATCAGCGGTTTGGGTGTGTAGTCGGTGAGCGGGCGCATGCGCTTGCCGAATCCGGCGGCGAGGAGCATGGCGACGGGCGGCTGTTGGTTGCTAGTCATTGTGCAATCACTGAGGCAGTTCCGTTTCGACAGCGCTCCGCTCGCCGGCGGTGCGGTAGTCGCGATACCAGTCCTGTTGCTCGATCAGCGGCAGGATTTCAGCGCGGAACCACTGGCCGAAGGGCTGCATTTCGTCATATCGATCACACACTTCCAGGGTATAGCGGATCACCAGTGGCAGGTCCGGCAGGTAACCGTGTTTGCCGTCGCGCAGGTAGAGGCGTGGGAAGAGGCCGAGCACTTTGAAGTGGCGCTGCAGGCCGATCCAGTCGAACCAGCGCAGAAAGGTCGCCGGGGCAACTTCGGGGATGACGCCGGCGTCCATGGCGCTGGAGGCGTAGGCCAGGGTCCAGTTTTCTACCTGTTCGCGGGGCCAGCGGATGTAGCAGTCTTTCAGGAGGGATGCGAGGTCGTAGGTGACAGGCCCCCAGACAGCGTCCTGGAAGTCCACCACACCGGGGCGTTCGCCGTCGCGAATCATCAGATTGCGACTGTGGTAGTCGCGGTGCACCAGTACCTGAGGCTGGGCGCAGGCGCTGTCCAGCAGGTGCGCAAAGGTACGCTCCAGTAAATGGTTTTCCTGCTCGCTCAGTTCACGCCCCAGCAGTTTGCCGATCAGCCACTCCGGCAGCAGGCGCATTTCCATGTGCAGCAATTCGCGGTTGTATGGAGGGAACATGCCCTCGGCGCGCTGGATCTGCTGCAGGCACAGCAATTCATTCATGACTTCGGCGTAGAGGCCGGAGACGCTGTCGGGGTTCAGCTCCCGCAGCAGCTGGGTATCCCCCAGATCTTCGAGCAGCATATAGCCGTGTTCGATATCCGCGGCGATGACCAGTGGCGTATGAATGCCATTGCGGCGCAGGTAGTCGGCAAGCGCTACGAAGCGGTTGACGTTGGTTTTACTCGGCGGCGAATCCACCGCGATCAGCGAGGGGCTGGTATCGGTGCGGAAGTAACGGCGGAAGCCGGCATCTCCGGACAGCGGCTTCAGCCCGAGGGTGCTCTCAAGCGGCGCGACTTGCAGGCCTTCGTGGCCAGACTGCAGGGCACGGGCGGCCCACTGGCGCAGCTGCTCGCGGCGCTCATCGGGAACCGGGTTTACACATTCATTCATCCGTTACCTGCTTTCACTCGACAACTTTTTTCGACAACTTTCGATAACTTACGACAACTTTCCGGCGCGGTTGCTCGCTGACCGCCTAAAAACTGCGCATTGTAACTGCGCTGGCGGCGCGGTTCACCCGCTATTGTTTCCATGGTCACGGCCATTCAAGTAGAATCGACCGCTGATTTTTGCGCATCAGCCCTGCCGGCGCTGCCTGAAATTCCAGTCATTGTCACAATTGATGGCACAATCAATGCCACAAACGTTGCATAAACGTTGTCACATGAACTGGATACCCGGGCGTTCAGGCTGCGCAATCGCGATATGGATCGCGCAATCTCGCCAACGGAACAGACTCTAAAGATAGCCGGAACAAATCACTCGATGCTGGAAGCTTCCCGCTGGCGCCGTCTCGCGCTGGCCATTGGACAATTATCACGCCCGCGCACTCTCGCTTTCGGCCTGCTCGCCGCCCAGCCCCTGTGGGCTCAGGCAACCACTGCGGCGGAAGCCGAAGATACTGTGCCGCAACCGGAAGACAATCCCTACCTGTATCTCGACTGGTTCCCCAAGAGCCAGCTGGATCCACTGACACGCGAGCAACTGGGGCCGGTTTGCGGCGGCATGTTTATCGAGCCGACACGCAACTACCCCAATGCCGACATGCTGCCGGAAGAAGCGCCACTGCGCGCCACCGCCGACAGCTCCGACTGGCTGGAAGACGGCACCGCCCAGTTGCGCGGCAAGGTCCACATTACCCAGGGTAACCGCCAGCTCTTCGCGGATCAGGTGGATGTCAACCGCGAAGAAAGTACGGCCTATCTGAGCGGCGCCATCGAAATGCGCGAGCCCAGCCTGCTGGTGCGCGGCAAGGCGGCAGAGATACACACCGACAGTAAAGCGGCCTCTATCGAAGACGCCACCTATGTAGTCCACGACGAATTTGTCCACGGCTCTGCCCGCCACGCATCCCGCGAGGCCAGCGGGGAGCTGATTCTGACGGAAGGCAACTACACCCGCTGTGAACCGGACAACGTTTTCTGGCGAATGACCGGCGGCGAGATCACCATCGACAATGTGGAGCGCCAGGGCACCGCGCGCAATGTGCGCCTGGAAATTGCCGACGTGCCGGTTTTTTACTTCCCCTACCTGCGTTTTCCGGTGGGTACCGATCGCATGTCGGGCTTCCTCTTCCCCAGTATCAGCAACGACGAAGACAACGGCTGGGATATCGCCGTGCCCTACTACTGGAACATTGCGCCGCAGATGGATGCCACCATCACCCCGCGCTATATCCAGTATCGCGGCACTGGTCTGGAGCTGGAAACCCGCCACCTGAGCTCCTGGTTCAATACCGAAATACGCCTCGCCGGCCTGCCTGACGACAAGGGCGGCAATGACGATGAGGCCAAGAAGCTGATCAATGACGGCTTTCCGGAAGACCTGGTACTGCCCGCCAAGGGCGAGGACCGCTGGCTGGTCAACCTGGAACAGCAGGGCGGCAATGGCGGTATCTGGCGAACCAATATCGACTACACCAAGGTCAGCGACGCCGACTATTTCCGCGACCTGGACACCGCCAATATCAAGGTGCGGGACAATGTGCGCGCTTCTGCAGAGACCGCGCTCAGCCAGAAGGCCGAAGCACGCCTGAACACCGAGCACTGGAGCGCCAGCCTGCGGGCCCAGGAGTACCAGCAGCTGGTGAAGGACCGCTTTGACACCTTCAGCCAGCTGCCTCGCCTGAATGTGGACGGCAACTACAAATGGGGCGACTGGCAACTGCTGATGCAGAACGAGGTCACCAGCTTCGACCACGCGGAAACCCAGACCATCGAATTCATTGCCGACGTTGATGATCCCACCAGCGTCCGCACCAGAACGGCCAATTTCATCAATGCGCGCCGCGCGCATATGGAATACAGCTTCGGCTGGGACAAGCAGTGGCTGTGGGGCTTTTTCACCCCTCGGGTCACCGGTATTTACCTGGGCTACGATCTCGACAAGACCTTTCTGACGGATCCCACCCAGAACACGCCCGAGACCTCTGCCGGCCAGGTTTCGTTAGACACCGGCCTGTTCTTCGAGCGCGACAGCCAGCTGTTTGGCTTCGACTATGTGCAGACCCTGGAGCCGCACCTGTTCCTGCTGGCCAGCAGCGATGCCGACCAGGAGCAGTTTCTCAACGTCAGCGACGTGCGCGGAACTGACGCCAAGAGCGATAACCTGCTGTTCGATACCTCGCTGTTTACCTTCAGCTACGACCAGCTGTTCCGCAGCAGCCGCTTCAATGGCAACGACCGTATCGACGACGCCGACCGCGCCGCCTTCGGCCTGACCACCCGCTTTGTGGACCCCGCCAGTGGCCGGGATCTGTTCACCGCCAGCGCGGGCCAGGTGTTTTATTCGGAAAGCGACCGCGTTGAACTGCGGGATTTTATCGAAGACGCGCCTCGCTCCGAGCTCGCCGCGCGCCTGGAAAGCCGCCCCACCAATGACCTGCGCATCAGCAGCGAGGTTATTTACGACGACTCCGACCACGTGGTCGACCGCGGCAGCGTCACCCTGCGCTACCTGGATGAAGATTTTCGTCTGTTTAACGTCAGCTATCGCTACCTGCGCAATGAGGAAGTATTTGACGAAACCAACAGCTTCCTGATCCGCGGGCCGGTGAAACAGGGCGACATTTCCGCCGCCTGGCCGATCAATGCGCGCCTTTCCCTTCTGGCCCGGGCCAACTACGATTTCACCTTTGATCGGGAACTGGAGTACCTCGCAGGACTCGAATACGACACATGCTGCTACCGCACCCGGGTGCTGTGGCGCCGCGAACTGGACAATGACCTGGCCGATGTCGTTCCTCCCGAAGAGCTGGAATTTGACGAAGGCATCTATATTGAACTGCAGTTGAAAGGCCTGGCCGGCCTCGGCGGTTCCGTCACCCGTATGCTCAGCCAGGGCATTGCCAACTTTGAACAGAGAGAAGTACTGAAACAGTGATGACAATAATGCAAATGTTCAACGCCCCCCGCCGCGGCCTGCTGGCCCTGGCTGCCCTTGCCTGTTGCGCCCTGGCCATGCCCGCCCTGGCCCAGGTACAGAAGCTCGACCGCGTTGTCGCGGTGGTCGACGACGACGTGGTCATGGCCAGCGAGCTGCAGCAGCGCATGAACACCATCACCGCGCAGATCGCCGCGCAGAATGTACAGGCGCCACCGATCGACATCCTGCGCCGCCAGGTCCTGGAGCAGTTGATCGTCGAGCGCCTGCAACTGCAGATGGGCGCCCGCGCCGGTGTCACCATTTCCGACGAAGAACTGGATCAGGCCATTGCCCGGGTACAGCAAAACATGGGGGCCAGTCCGGAGCAGTTTCAGCGCAAGCTGGAGGCCGACGGCATCTCCAACAATGCCTTCCGCCAGCAGATTCGTCAGGAGCTGATCATCCGCCGGGTGGAACAGGGCAGCGTCAGCCGCCGGATCCAGATCACCGACCAGGACATCAACAATTTCCTGCGCTCCAAAGAGGGGGAGTTCTGGAAGTCGCCCCAGTACCAGCTTGGGCATATCCTGATCGCGGTGGGCTCCAGTGCGCCGGCGGAAGAAGTGGCCGCAGCCCGCACCAAGGCGGAATCCATTTATGAAAAGTCCAACGGTGGCGAAGACTTCCGCGCCCTGGCCATCTCCAATTCCTCCGGCCAGAACGCCCTGCAGGGCGGTGACCTGGGCTGGCGCAAGACCGTGGAACTGCCCACCCTGTTCGCCGATGCGCTCGAGGGCCTCAAGGTAGGCGACACCACCAAGCCCTTCCGCAGCGACGCCGGTTTCCACTTGCTCAAGATCCACGAGCAGCGCGGAGCTACCGAGCAGGTGGTAGAGCAGACCAAGGTACGCCACATCCTGGTGAAAACCTCCGCCATCCGCGACGACGATGCCGCCTACAAACTGCTGATGGACCTGCGTGGCAAAATCGAAGCCGGCGACCTCAAGTTTGAAGATGCCGCCAGAGACAACTCCGAAGACATCGGCACCATGCTGCAGGGCGGTGATCTGGGCTGGTCCAACCCCGGCCAGTTTGTGCCCGAATTCACCCAGGCGATGAACAACACCCCCGCCGGTGAAATGAGCATGCCCTTCCGCAGCCAGTTCGGCTGGCACCTGCTGCAGGTAGAAGGCCGCCGTCAGCAGGATATGACCGACCAGTACATCCGCAACCAGGCCGCCAACCTGCTGCGCAACCGCCGCTATGAGGAAGAGTTGCAGAACTGGCGCCAGGAAATCCGCGACCAGGCTTTTGTGGAAATCAAACTGCCGGAGCTAAAAGACCCCGCCGCGGCCGACAGTGCTGAAAAAACCGAAGAACAGTAACGGTCAATGATTCCTCGCATTGCCTTCACCCCCGGCGAACCCGCCGGGATAGGCCCGGAGCTGGCGGTCAAACTGGCCTGCTCCGCGCGCACCCCCGACATTGCCGCTGCGCAACTTGTCGCCATTGCTGACCCGGATCTACTGCAGCAGGAAGCCGCCCGCCAGGGCAAGACTCTGCAACTGCTGCCCTTCCAGCCTGACCTCGCGGCAGAAGCCACCCCGGCCGACAGCCTGCACCTTCTTCCGGTATCTCTGGCGGAAACCGCCGCACCCGGGCAACTCAATGCGGCCAACGGGCCCTATGTGCTGGAAACCCTGCGCCGCGCCGCGGATGGCTGTATAAACCGCACCTTCGATGCCATTGTCACAGGCCCGGTACACAAGGGTGTGATCAACGATGCCGGCGTGCCCTTCAGCGGTCACACCGAGTTTTTTGCGGAGCAGGCCGGGGTAGACAAGGTGGTAATGATGCTCGCCGCCGACGACCTGCGGGTAGCACTGGCCACTACCCATTTGCCGCTAAAGGATGTCAGCGATGCGATCCAGGGGGAATCCCTGCAACAGGTCCTGACCATCCTGCACCGCAGCCTGCAACAGCAGTTCCGCATCGAGCAGCCACGTATCGGTGTTTGCGGGCTCAATCCCCACGCCGGCGAAGGCGGACATCTGGGCCGGGAAGAGATCGACGTGATCGAGCCCGCCCTGAACACCCTGCGCGCGCTCGGCGTCAACCTGATCGGCCCGCTGCCCGCCGACACCCTGTTCACGCCGCCGCAACTGGCGCGCTGTGACGCCGTATTGGCCATGTACCACGATCAGGGCCTGCCGGTGTTAAAATTCAAGGGATTTGGCCGCGCGATCAATATCACCCTGGGACTGCCTTTTATCCGCACCTCCGTGGATCACGGCACCGCACTCAATATTGCAGGCACAGGCATTGCCGACAGCGGCAGCCTTATTGCCGCCCTGAGCCAGGCCATCGAGCTGGTGAAGCTGCGCCACATTTAAACGTTCAGGCGCACTATCACCCGACTTACCCAAACAATCGAACACGAATTCATGGACAATTTTTTCCAGCACAAAGCCCGCAAGCGCTTCGGCCAGAACTTTCTTGTAGACGAGAACATCATCGAGCGCATAGTGCGCGCCATAGGCCCCAAAGAGACCGACAAGCTGGTCGAGATTGGCCCAGGCCAGGGCGCCATCACCGCGCTGCTGCTGGCCCGCTGCCCGTCGCTGACGGCGGTGGAGCTGGATCGCGACCTGATCCCGATGCTGGAATTCAAATTCCGCGATTACCCGGACTTCACCATCATCGAAAAAGATGCCCTGAAGTTTGATTTTGGCAGCCTGGCCTCCGGCGAAGGAGAGCAGCTGCGGATCGTCGGCAACCTGCCCTACAACATCTCCACCCCGCTGCTGTTCCACCTGCTGAGCTTCCGCGGCAAGGTGCAGGACATGCACTTTATGCTGCAAAAAGAGGTGGTGGATCGCCTCAGCGCAGTACCGGGCGTGAAGTCCTACGGGCGCCTCAGCGTCATGACCCAGTACTACTGCCGGGTGCAGGGGCTCTTTCCGGTACCACCGCAGTCTTTCCGGCCGGCCCCAAAGGTGGACTCCGCCATCGTGCGCCTGGTGCCGCACCAGGCGCTGCCGTACCCGGCGAAGGATGAACAGCTGCTGGAGCGCATCGTCAGCGTCGCCTTCCAGCAGCGCCGCAAGACCCTGCGCAACGCACTCAAACCACTGTTCCCGGACCTGGATCCGGACCAGCTGCCGGTGGATACCAGCCGTCGCCCGGAAACGCTGAGTGTGAAGGAGTATGTAGAGCTGGCAGATTTTTGCAGCAACCTGAATACGACCCAGAAGCCAGAGCAGTAACGGGGCAGAGCATTGGCAACTTACGCAATCGGCGATATCCAGGGCTGCCTCGAGCCATTACAGCAACTGCTGAAAAAGGTCCACTTCAACCCGGACAAGGACAAACTGTGGCTCGCCGGCGATATGGTGCACCGGGGGCCGGACAGCCTCGGCACCCTGCGTTTCCTGTACGAACACCGCAAGCAGATTACCGCGGTACTCGGCAATCACGACCTGCACCTGCTGGCCATTGCCCACGGCGCCAAACGGCTGACGGATAAAGAACACGACCTCGCTGAAGTCCTGCGAGCCAAGGATGCAGACAAACTGCTGAGCTGGCTGCAAAAGCAGCCGCTGATGGTGCACAAGAAAGTCAACGACAAGTACTTCTCCATGGTGCACGCAGGCATTCCCCCAATGTGGAGCATGAGCAAGGCACTGGAATTGGCGGGGGAGGTGCATCAGGCACTGCAGGATCCCGCCATGGCGGAGGCCTTTTTCTTTGGCATGTACGGCAACGAACCACACCTGTGGAACGATCACCTGATCGGTGTCGAACGGCTGCGCTCCATCACCAATTACTTTACCCGCATGCGCTTCTGCAAAGCGGACGGCACCCTGGACCTGATCACCAAGCAGGGGCCACTGGCGGCGCACCACGACTACAAGCCCTGGTTCAGCTATGCAAACCGCAAAACCAAAAACGACCGGGTAATCTTTGGGCACTGGGCGGCCCTGGAGGGGGAGGCACACACCAAAAATGTGTATGCCCTGGATACCGGCTGCGTGTGGGGCGGCTATCTCACCGCCCTACGACTGGAAGACGAGGCATTCTTCTGTGCGGACTGCACTTTTTAACCCCGCGCGACACTTATCTCGGTATCAGCAAAATCACAAAATACCGAGATAGACGACCACCACCGCCGCCACCAGGTTATTGCACAGGTGCAGTAACATCGGCAGCAACACCGAGCCGCTTTTCTCGCGGGCGATGCCTAGAAGCAGTGCCAGGGCGAAGATGAAACTCAACTGAATCACGTTGTACTGCCCCCAGTGCAACAGGGTAAACAGCGTCGAGGTCAGCAGCAGGGTGCCGCTGAACCCGAGGCGGGTATTTCTCCAGGCACGAAACAGATATCCGCGGAACACCAGCTCCTCCAGCAGCGGTGCTGCAAACACCAGCACCAGTGCCAGCAACAGATGCTTGCTGCCCGCGAGCATATGCATGAACTCGCCCTGCTCGACATCGAACACCTGAACCACGACCGCCTGCACCGCAAGAAATACCACCAGCAGGCCCACCCAGGGCAACGCCAGTTTTTGCGGAAATGAGCGAATCCCCAGCGTCTGTCCCGCGGTCTGGGTTTTGAAGCGAGCGACCAGCAACAATACCGGCAAAATCAGCGCAATCTGGGCCAGATACATGCCCGCCATACCCGACGGCGTGCCCATATGCTCCATCACCTGAGCCTGTATCGCCACCGGGTCAACCACCTCGCCCTGAGCCCCCAGCTGCGCACCAAGGTATCCGCCGTAGCCACCAACATACAGAAACACAGATACCAGATTCAGCAGCACAAAAACCAGCAACCAGCCGGCCGCTCGCCAGGGGTTTGGTCCGGCCACGGGCTCAGGCGATGACGGGGTTTCGTCCAGTAGCCCGGCAGCGGGCGGTACAGCAGTGGGTTCCATAAGGCTTCCTTTCCATGTCGATTTGCGATTCTATCTATGAATTCGCTATCTATTCGCTTGCTGCGGACCGATTACCCAAGCCGGCAAAGATACTGGCGCATAGATATACGAACTAGTTGTACGAAATAGTTATGCGAATCGCCTTCCAAATCAAGAGTCCGACATTACAGGCTATTACACCGCGATCCCGGAAAGGCCTGTCAATTCCTGACCTATCCCCAAGGGTATACCCAACGGTGACACACATAAAAAACGGGCTCGAAGGCCCGTTTATTCCGTAGTGTAGTGCCCGCGTATCCGCAACCGATTTACTCCGCGTAACCGTTGGGATTTTGCGACTGCCAACGCCAGGTATCGACCACCATGCGCTTGAGATCGAACTCCGCTTTCCAGCCCAGCTCAATCTCCGCGTACGCGGGATCCGCGTAACATTCCGCAATATCGCCAGGACGGCGCGGAACAATATTGAAGGGAATCTCTTTGCCCGAGGACTCGGCAAAAGCGCGCACAATTTCCAGCACCGAGCTGCCGCGACCGGTGCCGAGGTTATAGGTGTAACAGCCGGCCTCGGTCTCCGCTTTCTGCAGCTTACTGAGCGCCGCCAGATGGCCACGGGCCAGGTCGACCACGTGGATATAATCGCGCACACCGGTGCCATCCGGGGTCGGGTAATCGTCACCGAAGACCTGCAGTTGCGGCAGGCGCCCCACCGCCACCTGGGCCACGTAGGGCAGCAGGTTATTGGGAATGCCGGCGGGGTCTTCGCCGATGGTGCCACTCTCGTGGGCACCGATGGGATTGAAATAGCGCAGCAAACTGACTTTCCACTGGCTGCCGGGTGCCTTGCACAGGTCCTGCAGCATATCTTCCACCATCAGTTTACTGGCGCCATAGGGGTTGGTCGCACCGGTGGGGAAGTCTTCGCGAATGGGCACAGTGGCGGGGTCGCCGTAGACGGTGGCCGAAGAGCTGAAGATCAACTGGTGCACGCCAAACTCTTCCATCACTTCGCACAGCGTGAGCGTGCCCGCAACATTGTTCTGGTAATAGCGCAGCGGCTGGGAAACGGATTCCCCCACGGCCTTGAGCCCCGCAAAGTGGATAACGGCACTGACGGAATACTGGCGAAATATTTCCCGCAATCCCTCGGCGTCGGCGATATCCACCTTGTGGAAAGGTACCGTTTTGCCGGTGATGGCCTCAACCCGCCGCAGAGCCTCTTCGCTGCTGTTGCAAAGGTTGTCCACCACAACCGGCTCAAACCCCGCCTCGAGAAGCTCCACACAGGTGTGACTGCCAATATAGCCGGCGCCACCGGTTACCAGAACTTTCATGATCTTCCTTTTATGGTCGTATTCTTGTCGCGATATTCACTGCTTTCAACGGGGCCAGCTGGCTACCCAGAGGGCGTTAAAAGCGAATGAGGCATTTTACGCCGTAAACGGCTTTCGCAAAACTGACGCCAGAATCTACCCATCTTGAGCCCTTCCCCCATTGAAAGCTACAGCGGTGGCTATCCTGAAAGTGCGGGAACTGATAGCAGTCCCCCTGTTGCGACAGCAGCACCGTCGCGCAATCAATAGGTAATAAAGATAGCGTTCTCGCGCGTCAGCGCTCTTCAGCATTCGTTGCGAGAAGTATTCGCGGTCATCACTACGCTGCAGCGCGGTAGGCACTCCACGGCAGGAGGCCGGTTACTGACGCGGTACGCTACAGGGAGTCGTACACCATGTCGATATTCAATCACTACCTGGAACGCTACGAGTCGATTCAGGAGGAAGAACTCACCATCCAGGAGTACCTGGAGCTGTGCAAAAACGACCGCAGTGCCTATGCCTCTCCCGCAGAGCGCATGCTGATGGCGATTGGCGAAGCCGAGCTGGTGGACACCTCCCGTGATCCGCGACTGTCGCGCATCTTTTCCAACAAAGTGATCAAGCGCTACAAAGCGTTCAATGAATTTTATGGAATGGAAGAGGCCATCGAACAGATCGTCTCCTTCTTCCGTCACGCGGCCCAGGGGCTGGAGGAGAAGAAACAGATCCTGTACCTGCTCGGCCCGGTCGGCGGCGGTAAATCTTCTCTCGCCGAGCGCCTCAAGGCGCTGATGGAACAGATCCCGATTTATGCCATCAAGGGCTCACCAGTATTCGAATCGCCACTGGCTCTTTTCTCGCCCACCGAGGATGGCCAGATCCTTGAAGAGGATTACGGTATTCCACGCCGCTACGTGAACACCATCATGTCCCCCTGGGCGGTTAAACGACTGCACGAGTACAAGGGCGATATCAGCAAATTCAAGGTCGTGAAAATTCGCCCCTCGATTCTCGACCAGATCAGCATTGCCAAAACCGAACCGGGCGACGAGAACAACCAGGACATTTCCGCACTGGTGGGCAAGGTCGATATCCGCAAGCTGGAAGATTTCCCGCAGAACGACCCGGATGCCTACAGTTTCTCCGGCAGCCTGTGCCGCTCCAACCAGGGCATGATGGAATTTGTGGAGATGTTCAAGGCACCGATCAAAGTGCTGCATCCACTGCTGACCGCCACCCAGGAAGGCAACTACAACAGTACCGAAGGCCTCGGCGCCATCCCCTTCAACGGGGTAATCCTGGCCCACTCCAACGAGTCCGAATGGCAGTCCTTCCGCAACAACCGCAACAATGAAGCTTTCCTCGACCGTATTTATATCGTCAAGGTCCCCTACTGCCTGCGGGTGAAAGAAGAGATCAAAATTTACGACAAACTGCTGGAACACAGCTCGCTCTCTAAGGCTCCCTGCGCACCCGATACACTGCGCATGCTGGCCCAGTTCTCGGTGCTGTCCCGGGTCAAAAATCCGGACAACTCCAGTGTCTTTTCCAAAATGCGGGTCTACGACGGTGAGAACCTGAAGGACACAGACCCCAAAGCCAAAACCATTCAGGAATACCGCGATAATGCCGGTGTGGATGAAGGTATGAACGGCCTGTCCACCCGCTTCGCCTTCAAGATACTGTCCAAGGTATTCAACTTCGATGCCACCGAGGTAGCCGCCAACCCGGTGCACCTGCTGTATGTACTGGAACAGCAGATTGAACAGGAACAGTTCCCGCCGGAAGTGCAGGAAAACTACCTGGGCTTTATCAAGGAGTACCTGGCACCGCGCTATGTGGAATTTATCGGTAAGGAAATCCAAACCGCTTATCTGGAATCCTATGCCGAGTACGGTCAGAACCTTTTCGACCGCTACGTGACTTATGCGGACTTCTGGATTCAGGATCAGGAATACCGCGATCCGGAAACGGGCGAAATCCTCGATCGTGCCGCCCTGAACGAGGAGCTGGAGAAAACCGAAAAACCGGCAGGCATTTCCAACCCGAAAGACTTCCGCAACGAGATCGTCAACTTTGTCCTGCGCGCCCGCGCCGGCAACCAGGGCAAGAATCCGGACTGGCGCTCCTACGAAAAACTGCGCGCTGTCATCGAGAAGAAAATGTTCTCCAACACCGAGGACTTGCTGCCAGTAATCTCGTTCAACACCAAGGCATCGGCGGACGATCAGAAAAAACATGCAGACTTCGTCGACCGCATGGTAGAGCGCGGCTATACCGAGAAACAGGTTCGCCTGCTTTCCGAGTGGTACCTGCGAGTGCGTAAATCGCAGTAAGTTCAGAGCGGTTTAGCGTCTCGAAGTCTTACGGTGATTGCCCTGCCACAGCGCGCGACGACTCGCGCACTGCGGCAGGAGCGGACACCGCAACATAAGGCAGTATTACAATGAGCTACATCATCGACCGTCGCCTGAACGGCAAGAAGAAGAGCACCGTCAACCGTCAGCGTTTCTTGCGGCGCTATAAATCCCACATCAAAAAAGCCGTCGGCGAAGCCATGAACAGCCGGTCCATTACCGACATGGACAAAGGCGAAAAGATCAGCATTCCCACCCGCGACCTCAACGAACCCATTTTCTCCAATGGCCGCGGCGGCCATATGGAACAAGTACTTCCTGGCAACAAAGAATTCATTACCGGCGACCGTATCCCCCGCCCAGGCCAGGGACAGGGGCAAGGCAGTGGCGGCAGCGGTGCCAGCGACAGCGGCGAAGGCATGGATGAATTTGCCTTCCAGATTTCCCAGGAAGAATTCCTCGACTTCATGTTCGAAGGCCTGGAATTGCCGAACATGGTCAAACGCAAACTGGCAGGTAACGAATCCTTCCAGGTCGTGCGCGCCGGTATTTGTAATGAAGGCACCCCCGGCCGGTTAAACGTGGTCCGCTCCATGCGCTCCGCCAATGCCCGCCGTATTGCCCTCAGTGGCGGCAAGCGTCGCAACCTGAAACTGTTTGAGCAGGAACTGGAGATTGAAGAAGCAAAAGATCCCGCGTTGCGCGACCAGCGCAAGGTGGATGAATTGCGCCTTAAGATCGAGGACCTGAGAAGCCGCGTCAATCGCATTCCCTTTCTCGACGACTTCGACCTGAAATACAACCTGCTGGTACGCCAGCCGCGCCCCCGCTCCAAAGCCGTCATGTTCTGCCTGATGGATGTGTCCGGCTCGATGAACCAAGCCACCAAAGATATGGCCAAGCGGTTCTTCCTACTGCTGTACCTGTTCTTGCAGCGCAGTTACGAATACACCGAGGTGGTGTTCATTCGCCATCACACCAGCGCCAAGGAAGTGGATGAACAGGAGTTTTTCTACTCCCGTGAAACCGGCGGCACCATTGTTTCCAGCGCACTGAAAATGATGCGCGACATCATGCGTGATCGCTATCCCGCCAGCGAATGGAATATTTATGGTGCCCAGGCGTCCGACGGCGACAACTGGAATGACGACTCCAGTACCTGCCACAAAATCCTGATCGACGACATCATGCCCCACGTGCAGTACTACTCCTATGTAGAAATTACCCCGCGGGATCACCAGGCGTTGTGGGATGAATACCAGAGTGTTGAGCGGGCCTTCCCGGAGCACTTTGCGATGGAGCAGATTATCGATGTGCAGGATATCTACCCGGTATTCCGCCAACTCTTTTCACAGAAGGTTGCCGCCTGATGCTAGATACAGCGATCACCAACAAGCAGCCCATCTCCACCACTTCCGAGTGGACTTTCGAACTCGTTCAGGAGTACGACCGGGAAATTGCGCTGCTGGCCAAGGAATTTGGCCTGGAAACCTATCCCAACCAGATAGAAATCATTAGCTCCGAGCAGATGATGGATGCCTATTCTTCCGTGGGCATGCCGGTGGGTTACAACCACTGGTCCTTCGGCAAACAGTTCATCAGTGTGGAGAACAATTACCAGCGCGGGCGCATGGGGCTGGCTTACGAGATTGTGATCAACTCCAACCCCTGCATTGCCTACCTGATGGAAGAGAACACCATGACCATGCAGGCGCTGGTCATTGCCCACGCCAGTTACGGGCACAACTCTTTCTTCAAGGGCAATTACCTGTTCCGTACCTGGACCGATGCCAGCAGCATTATCGACTACTTGCTGTTCGCGAAAAATTATATTGCCCGCTGTGAAGAGCGCCATGGTGTAGACGAAGTGGAGGCGCTGCTTGACAGCTGCCACGCGCTGATGAATTTCGGGGTGGACCGCTACAAACGCCCTTACCCCATTTCCGCCCACGAAGAAGAGCGCCGCCAGAAGGAGCGCGAGGAATACCGGCAGCGGCAACTGAATGACCTGTGGCGCACCATCCCCAAAATGGGCGGTGCGGAAGAACAGGTTTACACGCGGCGCTTTCCCGAAGAGCCACAGGAAAATATCCTGTACTTCATCGAAAAGAATGCGCCATTACTGGAGAATTGGCAGCGTGAGCTGGTGCGCATCGTGCGCAAGCTGGCCCAGTATTTTTACCCGCAGCGCCAGACCCAGGTGATGAACGAGGGCTGGGCGACCTTCTGGCACTACACCCTGCTGAACGAACTCTATGCCCGAGGCAAGGTGACCGACGGCTTTATGATGGAGTTTCTGCAGAGCCACACCAGTGTCATCTATCAGCCGCCCTACGACAGCCCCTATTACAACGGTATCAATCCCTACGCACTCGGGTTCAGCATTTTTACCGACCTGCGTCGCATCTGTGAAAACCCCACGGATGAAGACAGAGAGTGGTTCCCGGATATCGCCGGCAGTAACTGGAAGGAAACCCTGCAGTTCGCCATGCGCGATTTCAAGGACGAGAGTTTTATTCTGCAGTTCCTGTCCCCGAAGGTAATGCGGGACATGAAACTTTTCTGCATTTCCGACGACGATCGCGAGAAGGAAATTGTGGTGAATGCCATCCACAACGAGGATGGTTATCGGGAGTTGAGGGCCAAGCTAGCGGGGCAGTACAACCTGGGTAATCGCGAACCGAACATTCAGGTTTATTCGGTGGACACCCGCGGCGACCGCTCAATGACGCTGCATCACACCCAGCACCAGCGGAGACCACTGGGCCGGGATACCAGCGAGGTTCTGCGTCACCTGCACCGCCTGTGGGGATTTGACGTGCACCTGCACAGCCTCAACGGTGATGACATTACCGCGAGCTTCCACTGCCCGGAAATGGGCAGAGACAGATCGGAGGAAGAAGAATCCATGTTGGTGCCCAAGCCGATGTGAAAATCGGCCCGGGGTCAGCACGCCTGAAGTCCAGCCTATGAGTCGAAACTCAGCGGCTGACTCCAACTGCGCCGATCATCAGACATCCATCAACAGGTTGATGCGTCCGACCAGCTCATTGCGGTCACAAGACGCCGCAACCACCGCATCGGCACCGGCGTCCAGCCAACGCTGCTGGCTCGGGTCACCCTCAGGGGCAATCACCAGTACGCTCAGGGAGGTGAACTCGCCTTTCGAGCGGATCATATCCAGGACCTGAAAGCCGTTAACGCCGTCCAGGTTGGTGTCCAGCACCAGTAATACGGGCTTTGCCGTTACCATCAGCGCGCCGGCACTGAAACTGTCCCCGGCAATATCCACCTCGAACCCGGCCTGCTGCAGCAGCTGGCGGCCGGCAATCAGTTCCGGTGAATTCGCCACCAGCAGTACCTTGCGGCTGGCGCTTCCCAGCTCGGCAGGCACCGGCATAGCGTTGTCCCGCAGGAAGCCGACGAAATCTTCCACACAAATACGGTGATCTCCGCGGCCCGGCAGCTTGTACGCCTTCAGCTGGCCACGCTCAATCCAGCGAATGACGGTACGGAAATTCACTCCGCAGTAGCGAGCCGCTTCCCCGGTGGTAAGAACATGCACTTCGCTCATCTTATTACTATCCCCCACGAATCGCGCATTTAGTTATTAATTATGCTGAATTAAACCAAATAAACAGGCGTTAATTCTATGCCTATATATGTTTAACGAACCAACTGGCACATCCCTCAATAAAAGTTTGATTGCTACGGTTGACAGTTAAGACAGGTTAAATAGAATGGACAGCATGTTGCATGAGGTCATTTAACCGCCAGCAACATGCGCTATCTACCCCGATTCTGTAGCCTTTTGTAACTATTTACAGAAAAATACAGACATCTTCGGGAAACCTGGCGCACACGAGCTTGTTGGGATTCTCTCTTCACGAATACCCTAAGACCCTGGGCCCCCTTGTAATTTTGGGGCCTTTTTTTTATCTTCCCCGACCTTCAATTCCCTAGTATTTACCTGATACCCGCGGGTTTTTCCGACGTTTTGTCAGGTTCAGCGGCTTATATGGCATCTTCCGCCCCCCTTTTGACCAACAGATTCCGTGACTCTGGAAGCAACCCTCAGTCAGGGGGCGGATCGTGAAAACCTACCTGGTTGGCGGCGCGGTTCGCGACAGACTCCTCCATCGCCCGGTGCACGAGCGCGACTGGGTCGTCGTCGGCGCCACCGAGGCCGAGATGCTGGCCCAGGGCTTTCGTCCCGTAGGTAAAGACTTCCCGGTATTTCTCCACCCCCAAACTGGCGAGGAATACGCCCTCGCCCGCACCGAGCGCAAAAGCGGCCACGGTTACGGCGGCTTTACCGTCTACGCCAGTCCCGATGTCACCCTCGAGCAGGATCTGGAGCGCCGGGATCTCACGGTCAACGCCATGGCGGAAACCGAAGATGGCGAGGTTATCGACCCCTACCAGGGCCGCGCCGACCTCGACGCCCGCCTGCTGCGCCACGTATCACCCGCCTTTAGCGAGGATCCGCTGCGTATTCTGCGGGTCGCACGCTTTGCCGCCCGCTACGCGCCGCTGGGATTTTCTGTCGCCCCGGAAACTATGACGCTGATGCGGGGCATGGTGGATGCAGGGGAAGTGGAACATCTGGTACCCGAGCGGGTATGGAAGGAAATAAGCCGCGCCCTCACCGAACCCAGGCCAGACATATTCATCCAGGTGCTGCGCGACTGCGGCGCCCTGAAGGTACTGCTGCCGGAAGTGGACTGCCTGTTCGGTGTACCCCAGCCGCCGCTGCACCACCCGGAAGTGGACACTGGCGACCATATACTGCGGGCCCTGCGCCAGGCGCCAGCGGACCTGCCGGTACGCTTTGCGGTACTGGTGCACGACCTGGGCAAGGGCATAACGCCGGAGCATGTACTTCCCAGCCACCGCGGACACGAGGCCGCGGGACTGCCACTGGTAAAAGAGGTCTGCCAGCGCCTGCGTGTTCCCAACCCGATTACCGCGCTCTCCCTCGGCGTATGTGAATACCATCTGCACTGCCACAAAGCGTTTGAACTGCGCCCGCAAACCATTCTGAAAATGTTGCGTGCGCTGGACGCCCTGCGGCGGCCGGAACGATTCGAACAGTTTCTGGAAAGCTGTGAGGCCGATGCCCGCGGCCGCCTTGGCCTGGAGGACAGGGAGTACCCACAGGTCGACTATTTGCGCGCGGCCCGGGATGCGGCCGCCAATGTCGATCCCCAGGTCCTGATTGCCGAGGGCTTCCAAGGTGCCGAACTGGGTAAAGCCCTGGATCGGGCGCGACTGCAAGCGCTGACCAACCTGAAAAATACCTACGGCACCCCCGGGTAAAACCCGGCCTGCCGCCGATCATTTCTGCACACGGAATACCACCATGGCCACAGCCCTGATCACCGGTGCCGCCGCCCGACTTGGACGCGCCATCGCTGAGGAGTTACATCGGGACCACCAGATAGTGATCCACTACCGGCACTCCTCTCAGGCGGCGCAGTCACTGGCGGAAATACTGAATCACCGCCGCGCCAACTCTGCCGTAGCCATACACAGCGAACTGGGTAGTGCGGCGGACTGCCAGCAGCTGGCCACCGCCGCCATCATCTGCTTTGGCGAAATTTCCCTGCTGGTAAATAACGCCTCCGCTTTCTACCCGACCCCCATCGGCGACGCCGACGAGCAGCAGTGGGACGAACTGATGGGCAGCAACCTGAAGGCGCCCTTCTTTCTCAGCCAGGCACTGGCGCCCGCCCTGGCGGATGCCGGTGGCTGCATCGTCAATCTAGCAGACATCCACGCCGAAAAGCCCATGCCCGGCCATACCATTTACAGCGCCGCCAAAGCCGGGCTGGTGATGATGACCAAGAGCCTGGCACGGGAGCTGGCGCCGCGGATACGGGTCAACGCCGTAGCCCCCGGTGCGATTCTGTGGCCAGAACAGGAGAGTGAAGGCTATAACAAGGAGCAGATTCTGGCGCGAATCCCCATGCAGCGAAGCGGTGACCCGTCAGACATTGCGCGTACCGTGCGCTTTCTCGCCGCTGACGCTCCCTATATCACCGGCCAGGTCATCGCCGTAGACGGCGGCCGCAGCCTCAACATTTAAAAGCTCGAGGTACCTTGTGAGCGACAAACAGTTTATTTCCGCCCAGTCACTGCTGGAGGACTCCTTCACCTTGGCCCTGAAAGTCGTCGAGAGCGGCTTCCACCCGGACTATATCGTCGGCGTCTGGCGCGGCGGTGCGCCCATTGGCATCGCAGTGCAGGAGATGTTCGATTTTCTCGGCTTCCACGCCGACCACATCGCCATCCGCACCTCGTCCTATAGCGGCGTCGACCAGCGCAGCAAGGAAGTGATCGTGCACGGGCTCACCTATCTGATCAAACGGGTGGAGTCTCACCAGAAGCTGTTGATCGTCGACGATGTCTACGACACCGGACTCAGCATTCAGCAGGCGATTACCGACCTGCGCAAGGCGTGCAAAAAGAATACCCCGGAAATCCGCATTGCCTGCCCCTACTTCAAGCCCACACGCAATCGCACCGATCAGGAGCCGGATTACTACCTGCACAAAACCGACGAATGGCTGGTGTTCCCCACGAATTGAAGGGGCTGTCTGAAGAGGAAATTCTGGAGAATAAACCGGAATTGCGCCGGCACCAGGCGCTACTAAGAAAGGTAATGAACGGCGAGAAATAAGCCGATAACCGGCAGCGAAATACAGAGGGGAAAACGGGCGGCCGCTGTCAGCCGCCCGTCCTCGCACCCGCGAACAACAGGCTCAGCCAGCCTGCTCTATTGGCTGCCCCTCGTTATCCACAAACAGCACATCGCGCACCGTGAGCACCTCGCCGTCGCGATCCTGCACCGCCACCTGCGCAATCGCTTCACCACTAGTGCGTGCGACCAGCTGCATGGAATCCTTGTTGCCATTCCAGCGCTCACTCCACTGGCGCAGGGCAACCACCACCGCAAACAGGTCGCGTCCCTTTTCCGTCAGGCGATACTCGTAACGGGTGCCGTGTTCCCCCACATCCACCCGCGTCATCACCCCGTTTTCCACCAGGCGGGACAGACGGTCACAGAGAATGTTCTTGGCAATTCCCAGGCTCTTCTGGAAATCACCGTAGCGCCGCGTACCCAGCATCGCCTGCTTGATCACCAGCAGGGACCACCAGTCTCCCACCTCGTTCAAGGCACAGGCGATGGAGCAGCCCATATCGTCAAATCGTTTACGTGTCATGCAAATCAGTATAAGCGAAAAGGGTTGCATTAAAAAACCAAATAAAGTTTCATAACGCAACCTTATTGGTGGCTACCCCCACATCGGGACCCACCTGTGGATAACTGAAGCGTCTGTAAACGAGATTTCGGAGAGTGATATGAGCGGTAACCTGGACAGCCTGTTGCGTCCTTTCGAGCACAAATCCCTGAAGCTGCGCAACCGCGTGGCCATGGCCCCCATGACCCGTACCGCCTCCCCCGGTTACGTCGCCAACGACCAGGTGGCCGGCTACTACCGCCGCCGCGCCGAGGGCGAAGTGGGCCTGATCATTACCGAGGGCACCTTCGTGGACGGCAAGGCCGCCAATGGCTACGAGAATGTGCCGGCCATCTACGGTGACGAAGCGCTGGCCGGCTGGAAGAAGGTGGTCGACGAGGTTCACGCGGCCGGCGGCCAGATCATTCCGCAGCTTTGGCATGTGGGCTCCGTGCGCAAAGAGGGAACCGGACCAGACAAATCCGTGCCCGGCTACTCCCCCTCCGGCCTGTTCAAGCCTGGTAAAGCCAACGGCCACGCCATGACCAAAGAAGACATTCAAGATGTGGTGCGCGCATTCGCGGATGCCGCCAAGGCGGCCAAGGAAGTCGGCTTTGACGGAGTGGAAATCCACGGCGCCCACGGCTACCTCATCGACCAGTTCTTCTGGGAAGGCACTAACGTGCGTGACGACGAATACGGCGGCTCCATCGAAAACCGCACCCGTTTCGCGGTGGAGATCGTGAAAGCTGTGCGCGAAGCCGTGGGCGAAGACTTCGCCATCGTGCTGCGCTATTCCCAGTGGAAGCAGCAGGATTACGACGCGCGTCTGGCACACACCCCGGAAGAGCTGAAGCGCTTCCTGACACCGCTGGTCGAAGCCGGTGTGGATATCTTCCACGCTTCTACTAGACGTTTCTGGGTACCGGAGTTTGAAGGTTCCGACATGAACCTGGCGGGCTGGACCAAGGAACTTACCGGCAAGCCGGTTATTTCCGTGGGCAGCGTCGGCCTGGACGATGACTTTATTGGCGGCAACAACCAGGGCATGGGTGGCACAGCCAACCCCACCGGCGTGGAAGAGCTTACCCGCCGCATGGACAACGGCGAATTCGACATGATCGCCGTGGGCCGCGCCTTACTGCAGGATCCGAACTGGCTGCAGAAAGTGAAGCAAGGCCGCGAGGAAGAGATAGTGCCATTCACCAAGGAAGCTTTGGCAAACCTGAGCTGATCGGACACCAGGCCGATCATAAACCCCGGCCATATTTCACTTCAATTTCACCGGTAGCTTGTCACAATGTCCAATTATGTGGATAAGAGGACAGGCAGCTGCCGGTGAAGCAACTCAAAATTCTTCTGATTGAAGACAATCCGACCCTCGCGCGTCAGACCGGTGAATTCCTGGAGGGCCACGGCTGGCAGGTGGATTTCGCCAACGGCGGGCAACGCGGCCTGCAACTCGCCCTTACCGAAATCTACGACCTGATTCTGCTGGACCTGAACCTGCCGGACATGGACGGCATCGAAGTTTGCCGCCAGCTACGCCAGCAGGCTCCCGTTGCCACACCGATTCTGATGCTCACCGCCCGCGATGCCTTTGCCGATAAAGCGCAGGGCTTTCACTCCGGCGCAGACGATTACCTTTGTAAACCCTTCGATCCACGCGAGCTGGCGCTGCGCTGCGAGGCGCTTGCACGGCGCCGGGAGCTACATCGCAGCGATGAAATCAATATCGGTAACTTGCGGATTTCCGCGCGCCGCCGCGAAGCGACAAGAAACGGGCAGCCACTAAGGCTCACCACCATCACGTTTAATATTCTGTGGGAACTGGCCCGGGCCTACCCCGAGCCACTCAGTCGCAGTGAAATCAGCCACCGCATTTGGGGGGACAACCCACCGGACAGCGATGCATTAAAATCCCACATCTACAGTCTTCGTGGTCAGCTCGACCGCCCCTTTCCCGACCCCATGCTGAAAACCATCAGCAGTATCGGTTTCCGGTTGGAGCAACCGGGTGCAAACTGAAATTCCAAAGGGGAGGCTGAAACGCAAGGTTCTCACGCTCTTCGGGGGATTCACCCTGCTGCTGTGCCTGATCTATTCAAGTATTGGCGTAATCGCTGCCTATGTGATTGAAGATCAGTTGATCGACAACCTGATCAAAAGCGAGATCGACTATATCGAGCAGCATTTTCGCGAGCACGGTGAACTGCCTTCACCCAGACTACCGCAGTTCACCCTCTACACCTCGCCCGCCGAAACGCCGCCGGAGTTTGTAGCCGCACTGGGTGGTGAACGGCGTAGAGCCGAGCTATTTGTTACCGGTCAGGAGCATTACCACCTGCGAGAGCTGACACCAGAGACAGGCGCGATCCTTGCTTCAGAAGTGGGTAATCTTCTCACGGTATCCAGTCAGTCGGGCCGACTGGTCTGGACACTGATCGCTACCTTTCTTTGCACAACCGCGCTGGCACTTTGGCTTGCCCATCAACTGATTACCAGTACCGTCCGACCGATTCTCTCTCTCGCGCGAGAGTTGGAATCACAGGCGGTCAACACCCCCTCTCTGGCGCTAACGACCAGCAACCGCAATGATGAAATCGGTTTTCTCGCACGCACTCTGGAGCGGAATCTGCGCGAACTTCAGCAGGCGAGACAAAGAGAAGCGGAATTTACGCGCGATGTCAGCCACGAGTTCCGCACCAACCTTGCGGTAGCATCCAATACGATTACCCTCTGCGGGAACAAGGGCCTGAATGTCTCCGAGACCCAGGAACTGGGTGCAATACTGGCAAACATGAATCGGACGGTAACCACACTGTTGGCACTCGCGAGATCGGAGTCGTTCGCGCGCAAGACATTTGACCTTCGCCCACTGCTGGAGAGCCGCTTACTGGCACGTCCGGAAATATCCCTCGAAGACAGTTTCGAGGTAGACCTTACCCTACCCGCCACACTTCCTGTCACAGGCAACCCGCATCTCACGGAGCTGCTTCTGGATATCCTGCTGGATAATGCCATTCGCTACGCGTTGCAGCCCAAGCTCACCATCTTTTACAGCGGCGATGCCATCGTTTTTGAAAATCCGGTTCGCACTACGTTTGAAACCGCGACCTTGTTTAACGCTGGCGTTCGCGGAGAGAGCAGTAGAGAGAACAGCGAAGGGATTGGGCAGGGGCTTTACCTGGCAAACCGGATCCTCACCGCACAACAGTGGCATTACGCGGCTGAATGCCATAATGGCACTTTTTCTATTTCCATATCCGTTTTTTCTGACAAGACACAATAAGCCCGGTACGTATCGCCCTGCTATCCCCGAAATTTCACCCGGGTTTCACCAACGACTTTGTAGAGTGCCTTCATCAATCAGGAGGCATTCATCATGAACCATACACCATCCAAATTAGTCAAAGCATCTGCTATTGCCTGCCTGGCAATCTGTTTCCTCGCTCTGCTCTGGTACACCTTTTTCGCGATAAAACAGCAACCGATACCACAGGATGAAATTTTGGACTCCTACACTTACCAGGCGCCGGAAGATATCAAAATGACGTTAAAGGACATCGGCGATAGGAATTATTCTTTTTCCTACAGGAGTTTTGACGGCGCAGTAGTTAACGGGCAAATCAGCTACCCATCGATAGAACAGGAAAGCTACCCCGTAGTGATCGGCATCTCCGCAATGGGGCGGAGCCACCAACGCTGGTGGACGGGCTCATACAAGGGACGCCCGACAGTAACCCGGGTCAACGAGATCGGGCGCAGTGCCACCGAGAAAGGTTATGTGGTAGTGGCCATCGACGCACGGTACCACGGCATGAGAAAGGACCCGAAAAAGACACTGCGCTCGATAATGAACAACCTGCATTTTTTCGGAGACAAAACCGACTATGAAGAAATGGTCCGGAATACCGTCCAGGACTACCGAGTTCTGATCGACTGGATTCGCACGCAGAAAAAGCTGGATAGCAGTAACCTGAATCTAGTGGGATACAGTATGGGCGCCCAGATCGCCCTGCTGATCGGCGGGCTAGATGCGGAGATAAACCGGGTTATCGCGGTGGCGCCACCCTACCTGGATGACAAGACGGCAGCCGTGGCACCAAAAAATCTCGCCTCACGGATCGTGAACCCCGAGGTGCTTCTGATCACAGCAAGTGATGATGAATTCGCATCACACAAAGAGAATCAGCACCTCTACACCGCGATTGCAAGCAGTAAGAAGGAACACCTCACTTTTAAAGGCAACCATATTCTTCCCGGCAATTACATCGACGCACTGGTTAGTCGACTGTAGGCGCGCGCAGATGAACTCAGGCAGCGGGCCAATCAAACGCCACCGGCCACAGCTTCTGCGAATCCTGATCGTATTCATCCCACAGTTGCAGGTACGTTTTATCTGCAACGGGATGCAGGATATCCGGCGCCAGTTCCGATATCGGTAACAGCACAAAGGCATTCTTGAGGATCTCACCACGGGGCAGTTTTACCCCGTCCACTTCACCGGTGAGCTCGTCGTAGGTCAGGATATCGATATCCAGGGTGCGGGCGCTGAACTTGGGGCCGCTGCGCAGGCGGCCGTTATCGTCTTCGATATGGCGCAGGCGCAATGCCAGCTCACCAACCGATAATTCGGTATCGATGGCGGCGACCAGGTTATAGAAGTTATCGCCATCGAAGCCCACCGCTTCGCTTTCATACACCTGTGACATACGCAGATCGCCGAACGCTTCTACCAATGCGTCCAACCCCGCGCTCAGATTTTTTTCGCGATCAATATTGCTGCCCAGGCTCAGGTAAACGGTCGCCATCTCAGGCCTCCGAGGTCTGCTTTTGTCCACGCTCAATGATCACGCCCACGTCACGGGCACCGCGTACGGCGCCGGGTTTGGACAGGCGCAGGCGCAGCCAGCTCACATTGAATTCCTTGCGCACGATTTCCGCGGCCTGCTCGGCCATGGTTTCCACCAGCAGAAATTCACTGCCTTCGATAAACGCGATCAGACGCTTGGCCACCGCCTTGTAGTTGAGGGTGTGCTCGATATTGTCGGTGCGTGCGGCCTCACGGATATCAAATGCCATCTCAAGATCGAGGCTGACCGTTTGCTTTACTTCCCGCTCCCAGTCGTAGATCCCGATAATGGTGTCGACCTTGAGATCGCGGATATAAACGATGTCCAAAACTAATCTCCTTTTATTCCGCTCTTATTTGTTCGACGTAGTATCCGCGCCGAGGGCGCCGGTCAATTCGGTGAGGGGCCAGCGGGGGCGCACCTCGATATCCAGGTCAGCTCGCTGCCCTGCCTGCAGGCGCAGGCAGCCGGCATAGGCAATCATGGCGCCGTTGTCAGTGCAGAATTCGTGGCGCGGATAAAACACACTGCAACCGTCCTCTGCCAATCGCGCTTCCAGGCGCTGGCGCAGCAATTTGTTGGCGGAAACACCACCGGCTATTACCAGGGTTTTGCGCTTGGCCTGCTTGAGTGCCCGGCGGCATTTGATCACCAGAGTGTCCACCACCGCCTCCTGAAAGGCCGCGGCAATATCGGCACAGGTCTGATCGTCCGGCAGGCCGTCTTCCAGAGCGTGCTTCTGCACTGTAGTCAGGGTAAAGGTCTTCAGGCCGGAGAAACTGAAATCCAGTCCGGGCCTGTCGGTCATCGGCCGCGGGAAGGTAAAACGCAGCGGATCGCCCTGCTCCGCCAGAGCCGCCAGGCGCGGGCCACCGGGGTAGTCGAGATCGAGCATCTTGGCGGCTTTGTCGAAGGCCTCACCGGCGGCGTCGTCGAGAGACTCACCGAGCAACTCGTACTGGCCGAGCCCCTGCACATCCACCAACTGGGTATGACCACCGGATACCAGTAGCGCCACAAAGGGAAACTCTGGTGGCTGCTCTTCCAGCATCGGGGCCAGTAAATGCCCCTCCATATGGTGCACACCGATGGCGGGCACTCCCCAGCCGTAGGCAATGGCGCGACCGGCACAGGCGCCCACCATTAGCGCGCCGATCAGACCGGGGCCGGCGGTATAGGCGACGCCGTCGATATCTGCGGCTTCGGTGTTGCTCTGCGCCATCACTTCACGGATCAGCGGCAGCAATTTGCGCACGTGATCGCGACTGGCCAGTTCCGGCACCACTCCGCCGTAATCCGCGTGCAGCTTCACCTGGCTGTAAAGTGTGTGACCCAGCAGCCCCTGCTCACTGTCGTACAGGGCGACGCCGGTTTCGTCGCAAGATGTTTCTATTCCGAGTACTCGCACGGCGCTCGTTAAACCCTCAATCTAAGATGTATTGGCTCGTCTTTCAGTGCCCATTGCGCCCCAAAGAGCAGAAAACCGGTCATTTGACCGCTGCTGATGGACTTGCAGGGGCGCTATCATACTCTGTAGCCCCACGAGGCCCTAGAGGCATCCGCGGATTGCACCGGCAAGGCTTGCGAAGGCCTGATCATCTGTATAGAATTTGCGCCCTCGCTGTGAACCGGCCTCCGGATTGCACTCCGCGAGATGAGCAATTTGCCGGAAGGCCACCGCCAGAAACCCCTGTATTTGGGCACTGGCAGAGAGAAACAAATTTTACAGGTAATCTAATGCCCTCAGTACGCATCAAAGACAACGAACCATTTGACATCGCCCTGCGCCGTTTCAAGCGCTCCTGCGAGAAAGCCGGTGTACTTTCCGAAGTACGTCGTCGCGAGTTCTACGAGAAGCCCACTTCCGTACGCAAGCGCAAGGCTGCCGCTGCTGTTAAGCGTCACGCCAAGAAAATGCAGCGCGAAAACCGCAAGTTCCAGCGTCTCTACTGAGTTCGAGGCTCTAACCGAGCCCTCTCTCTCGCTCACAGCACGCTGATGCGAACGCGGTTCGCAACAAGACGGCGCCCGAGGTTTCTCGCGCGCCGTTTTTTTATTGCCCGGATCCGAGCAACCGGGCCTTGCCAATTCTCCCCGATCCCCCATTATTGGCCTCTGTTTACCCAACCACAGTAATCGACCACCGGACGAACCCATGAGCACCCTCAAGGAAACCCTGACTACCGCCACCAAAGATGCCATGAAGGCCCGTGACAAAGGGCGCCTGGCCACCCTGCGGCTGATCAATGCCGAGATCAAGCGCGTGGAAGTCGACGAACGCATCGAACTGGATGATGCCCGCATCCTGGCCCTGCTGGACAAGATGACCAAGCAGCGCCGCGACTCCATCGCCCAGTACGAAAAAGCCGGTCGCCCGGAGCTGGCCGCAGTGGAACAGCAGGAAATTGACGTCATCCAGGAATACCTGCCGGAGCAATTGAGCGAAGCGGAGATCCAGGAGATCGTCACCGCGGCGGTGAAGGAGACCGGCGCGGTGAGCATGGCGGACATGGGCAAGGTGATGGCACTGGTAAAACCCCAGGTGCAGGGCCGCGCCGATATGGGCGCCGTCAGCAAGCTGGTCAAAGCGGCCTTCTAAAGGCTGCGTGTTAAGAGCCCCCTATGGCAGGAAAGATTCCCCAGTACTTTATCGACGACCTGTTGGCCCGTGCCGACATAGTTCCGGTCGTCGATAGCCGGGTAAAACTGCGCAAAACCGGGAAAAACTATTCCGCCTGCTGTCCATTTCACGATGAAAAAACGCCATCCTTCAGCGTAAGTCCCGACAAACAGTTCTACTACTGCTTCGGCTGCGGTGCCAGCGGCAATGCCGTTGGCTTCCTGATGGAATACGACCGCCTGCCGTTTCCGGAAGCGGTGGAAAAACTGGCCGCCAGTCTCGGGCTTGAAGTCCCCCGCGAACAGCTGGCGCCAGGGCAGCTCAAACGCCAGCAGGAAAGCCAGTCGCTTTACCAGCTGACGGAAAAAGCCGCCGACTACTACCGGGAAAAACTGAAGGACCACAAGGTCTCTACCCCCGCCATCACCTACCTGAAAAACCGTGGCCTTTCCGGCGCCGTGGCCAAGGAGTTCGGCATCGGCCTGGCGCCGCCCGGGTGGGACAATCTGCTCAACCATCTCGGCACCAGTTCCGAGAAAGCGGAACAGCTGGAACTGGCGGGCCTCGCGATCCGCCGCACCGACAGTGACGGCAATCCGGGAAAGAACGAACCGGGCAAGCGCCATCACTACGACCGCTTCCGCAACCGCATCATGTTCCCCATCCGCGATCAGCGCGGCCGCACCATTGCCTTCGGCGGAAGGGTACTGGGAGACGACAAACCCAAATACCTTAACTCCCCGGAAACCCCCATCTTCCACAAGGGCCGCGAACTCTACGGCCTGTGGGAAGCCCGCCAGGCCAACCGCGAGCTCAAGCGGCTGATCGTGGTCGAGGGTTATATGGACGTCGTGGCCCTGGCCCAGTTCGGCATCCGCTGCGCCGTCGCCACCCTCGGCACCGCCTGCGGTGAGGACCACATACAGCTGGCCTTCCGCCACACCGGGGAAATCGTATTCTGTTTCGATGGCGACAAGGCCGGCCGCACCGCCGCCCGCCGCGCTCTGGAGTCGGCCCTGCCGCACATGCAGGATGGCCGCAGCCTGCGCTTCCTGTTGCTGCCGGAAGGGGAAGACCCCGATACCCTGGTGCGCCAGATCGGCGGCGAGCGCTTCGACCAACTGATCGACGAGCAGGGCCGCCCACTGGAAGATTTCCTGTTCGATCTGGTAGGCGAAGGCATCAACATCCAGACCATGGACGGCCGCGCGCGCCTGTCCAAGGCCGCCGCTCCACTGCTCGACATGTTGCCGGCCGGCGTCTACCGCCAGCTGATGTTCCAGCAACTGGCACGACGTACCGGCCTCGAACAGGACATGCTGGAAGAGATCATCGCCGCGGAAAAAGCCCGCGCCGCAGAACTCAACCGCCAGGCCCAGCCGGCCCCAGCACCCGCGCCGAAACCTGTGACAAAACCCACTGGGGCGCCAAGCAGCGCGGGAGAATTCCAGGCCCCCAGCTATGGCGAGGAAACACCGCCCCCAGAAGCCTACGATGGCCCACCGCCAGGTTTTGAATACGGTGAACAAGACTACGGCCACGAGCCACCGGAATACCACGAAGACAGCGGGCAGCCCCACGAAGCACCGCGCCGGCGCAGCGGCCAGTACCGCCTGCCCGCCGAGCGCATGCTGATCGCGCTGCTGCTGCACCACCCTCAGCTGGCAACGCTGATCGACGACAACGCGCAATATCGCAACAGTAACGACGCCGATTTACAGCTGTTCGGCGAAATTCTTCAGGTTCTGCATAAAAACCCGGCCCTTAACAGCAACCAGCTGTTCGGCCGCCTGATGAACCTGGAAAGCAAAGATGCCCGCGAGCTGCTGCCGCGCCTGGCCATGAGCCACCCCATCGTGGGCGGGCAGGGTCAGGGGATGGAATACGACCCCCAGACCGAATTCAGCGACTGCCTGCGCAACCTGGAGCTGGCGGCGGAAAGACAGCGCAAACGGGGACTGGTGGATCAGCTGAAGAGCAACGGCAATCAGCTCAGTGCGGAACAGCTGGCGTTGCTGGCACAATTTCGCCGCAAATAGCGTTCGGCTGAAATCGAGGCAACGGGCGATCTTTAGCGTCAGCCAAGCTTTTTCACACAACCCCTTGAATTCCCCACTAACATCTCCATATACACTGACCCGCCGACCAAAGTCGGCGGGAATGCCTAAGACAAGCGCGCCCGGACACCCTGAACCACCAGCCTGCCTTGACAGTCACTGTGGTTATTGCTATCGCAGATACGTTATAATCCCGCGTCTTTGTCCAGACAAAAGTCCAGACTTTCAATTCCCAGAATTCAGGGTTGTGCATGACCGACAAAACCCAGCAGCAGCAGACTACTTCCCGTATCAAGGAGCTGATCGCCCGCGGTAAAGAGCAGGGCTATCTCACCTATGCGGAAGTAAATGACCACCTGCCCGAAGACATCTCCGATCCCGATCAGGTCGAAGACATCATCGGCATGATCAACGACATGGGCATCAAGGTGTTTGAACAAGCACCGGATGCCGAAGAGTTGTTGATGGCCGAAGGCGACAGCTCCGCCGATGAAATCGCCGCCGCCGAAGCCGCCGCCGCCCTCGCCGCGGTTGAGTCCGACGTTGGCCGTACCACCGACCCGGTGCGCATGTACATGCGCGAAATGGGTACCGTGGAACTGCTGACCCGCGAGGGCGAGATCGCCATCGCCAAGCGCATCGAAGAAGGCCTGCGTGAACTGATGGCTGCCCTTGCCTACTGGCCGGGTGCGGTACAGCAGATCATCGATGAATACGCGCTGATCGAAAAAGAAGAGCGCCGCATCCCCGACGTGATCGCCGGCTGGCTCGACCCCGCCGACGAAGTGCCCCCGGGCGCCCAGGCCGGCCAGGCTGCGCAGGAGTCGAAAAGCGACGATAGCGACGATGATTCAGAGTCCGACGGTGACGATGACAGCGATGACGACTCCTCCGAGGAGGAAGAAGAAAACGTCGGCGGCATCGACCCGGAAGAGCTCGCCGAGCGCATGAACAACCTGATCGCCGCGCAGAAGAATGCCGATGCCGCGATCCAGAAGTACGGCCGCGACTCCAAAGAGGCCGGTGAGGCCATGGAAGCCGTGGGCGAAGTGTTCCGCTTCTTCAAGCTGGCCCCGCGCCAATTCGACCCGTTGTACAACGCGGTGCGCAGCATTCTGGACAACGTGCGCGAGCAAGAGCGCACCGTCATGAATCTGTGTATCAAACGCGCCCGCATGCCGCGCAAAACCTTTATCAAGGAATTCCCCGGCAACGAGACCAACGATGACTGGATCCCGTCCATCATCAAGAAAAAGCGCGACTACTCCGACGCCCTGCGCCAGGTAGCGGAAGAGATCCAGCGCGCCCAGCGCAAACTGCAGCAGGCCCAGGACAAAGCCCAGCTGGACATCGGCCAGATCAAAGAGATCAACCGCCGCATGTCCATCGGTGAGGCCCGTTCCCGTCGCGCCAAGAAAGAAATGGTCGAGGCCAACCTGCGTCTGGTTATTTCTATCGCCAAGAAATACACCAACCGCGGCCTGCAGTTCCTGGACCTGATCCAGGAAGGCAACATCGGCCTGATGAAGGCCGTGGACAAGTTCGAATACCGTCGCGGCTACAAGTTCTCCACCTACGCTACCTGGTGGATTCGCCAGGCCATCACCCGCTCCATTGCCGACCAGGCGCGCACCATCCGGATTCCGGTGCATATGATTGAGACCATCAACAAGCTCAATCGCATCAGCCGCCAGATGCTGCAGGAGATGGGCCGTGAACCCACCCCGGAAGAGCTGGGTGAGCGCATGGAGATGCCGGAAGACAAGGTCCGCAAGGTACTGAAAATCGCCAAAGAGCCGATCTCCATGGAGACGCCCATCGGCGACGACGAAGACTCCCATCTGGGCGACTTCATCGAAGACCAGAACCAGTCTTCCCCGGTGGACACCGCTACCGCCACTGGCCTGCACGACGCCACCCGCTCCGTGCTCGCCGGCCTGACGGCACGGGAAGCCAAGGTACTGCGCATGCGCTTCGGTATCGACATGAACACTGACCACACCCTTGAGGAAGTGGGCAAGCAGTTCGACGTTACCCGTGAGCGTATCCGTCAGATCGAAGCCAAGGCGTTGCGCAAACTGCGCCACCCCTCGCGCTCCGAGCACCTACGCAGCTTCCTGGACGAGTAACCTGAAAAGCCCGGCAACGCCGGGCTTTTTTTATGACATTTTATTGACACTTCACAAGCTAAGATCCGCTACAGCACCGTTCGAACCCGGTGCGATACACGCGCGAAAGCGCTCAAACTGAACCATCCAAGCTGAACGACCAAACCTAAACAATGGGGCGCAAGAAACCAGCCATGCAAGACGAATTCGTCAACAAACCTGGTAAAACCGGCATCTCCCGACTGATCGATGCCAGCGAATATTCTCGCCAGGGTCTGATCGCCACCTGGCGCAATGAAGCGGCTTTCCGCCAGGAAGTATCCCTCGCCATTTTCCTGATTCCCGCCGCCCTGTGGCTGGGCGAAACCGGCGTGGAGCGCGCGCTGCTGATCGGCGTGACCCTACTGGTGATGATCGTCGAGCTACTCAACAGCGCCGTAGAGGCCGTGGTGGATCGCGTTGGGCCAGAGAAGCACCCGCTGTCCAAAATCGCCAAAGACACCGGCTCCGCCGCCGTGTCCATTTCCCTACTGATGTGGCTCACTACCTGGGGCTGCATCCTGCTGCCGCGCTGGATTGGCTGACACCGGATTGGCTGACCTTGATTGGCTGGCAATGGATTGACAGACAAGAGCCCCGCTTTATTACCCTCTCACTACAGCGCGGCATAGCCCGACAAAATTTGTGACCGCCGGGCACCAGGCCCGGCAACCCCCAGACTCTCGACCTAGACTTCCGGTACTGACGTACCAATTGGGCCCACAATGGATGTGCGCCTGACGAATAAGACTCAGGGACGGAACTATGTCGTACCCCCGCGCGGCTAGTGCGTTTAACGCCGGCGCCCCCGCTCTGCGTATCACCGCATTTGGCCCCACACTTCCAGCTCTCATCGTCGCCCTGCCAGTTTGTCTGGCCCCAACCACCGGCTATGGGCAGATACTGTTTGGCAGTGAAGACAACCACTACACCCTGAACAGCGACAACCGCGCCAATATCGACAGCGGTCAACGGATCGACGGTGGCGCGGGCAATGACCGCCTGAGCATCCAGGGAGTCTCGCTGAGTAACCCATCGAGACTACAGCAGTGGGAGACCATCTCGCTCGAACACTCCGCCGACCTCACACTGGATTCCAGCCTGGTACTTGGCGGCAGCGATGCCCTGCCGGGACTCCTGGAAATCGATTCCAGCAGCCGGCTGCTGCTGCCCTACTTCAGCGCCGGCATAGTGCCCGGTAATGGCCAGCCTCTCTCCGTGATCAATCACGGTGTGATCAACATGAGTGGCAACAACACCGCCAACAGCCTGCTGATCCGGGGCGACTACACCGGCAGCGGCAGTATTCTCATGGACATGGTGGCCGGTGGTGACGACAGTCTCGCCGACCGCCTGATCATCAGCGGCGGGCGCGCCAGCGGCAGCACACAACTGCTATTCAACCGCCTCACGGGCAACGGAGCCGATACCGATAACGGCATCCTAGTAGTGGAAGCCCGCGACGGCGGCAGCACCACAAACAGCGCTTTTTTTATGGACGGCTCAGTGTCCGCCGGCCCCTATGAATACTTCCTGTTCCGTGGCAGCCAGGATCCCGAAGACGCCAACAATTGGTACCTGCGATCCAACCTCCAACCCAGTAGTACTCCGGTTACACAGCCAGCTGACGCCCAGTCCGGTATCCGCTTCAGTAGCGTGGCTGATGATGCTTCAGTAGCGTCAGACGCCCAGGTATCTCTCGCTCCCTCTGAAGGGATTATTGCGGCCGCGCCGGAATCAGGGGCAGCCCCCATACCCATCTACCGCCCCGAAATCCCGCTCTACGCCCAGGCCAAATCCCTCGCCCGCCTCAGCTCGTTACAAGAGATCGGCAGTTACCACAAACGCCGGGGTGAGCAGCGCAGCTGGTTTGACGGCATCAATGACGACTGGCTGCGGGTCCACCATATGAGCGCCGACTACAACTGGAGCGGCGACATCGACAACCGCTTCGATGGCAGCATCACCGGTATTCAGCTCGGCACCAACCTCTGGTCCGGCCCCACCTGCACGGGCGGCGCTCGCGAAACCGGGCTGTTCGTCGGCAGTACCCGCGCCAGCGGTGATGTCAGTGGTTTCGCCCGCGGCTATAGCGACTACAGCTCGGGCCAGAATCAGCTCACCAGTCACCACATCGGCTTCTACTTCAACGACTACCGCCCGGACATGGGCTATTTCGACTTCACCGCCAAAGTCGCCCACCTCACACTGGAAAGCCGCTCGTCCCGGGGAATCGGTGACACCATCAGCGGCCCGCAGCTGACCCTGTCTGTGGAAAAGGGCTTCACCTGGCAGGCCGCGGAACACTTCAACCTGGAACCACAACTGCAGGTCATCGCCAACTACAGCAACCTCAGTGCGTTTAACGACGGCATCTCCTGGGTAGAGCCCGACATGACTCCGGAAGCCAACTTTCGCGCGGGGCTCAGAGGCTACAACACCGACACCGCCTGGTTTGACGGCAACCTTCGCGTCTATCTGTTTGGGAATGTCTGGCACACCCTCGGCGGCAACGACCAGTTACTCTTCGACGGCAACCTGCAGACCGATCTTGAGCGCCAGGCCACCTGGGGAGAATTCGGCGGCGGTGCCGTCCTGCTACAGAGCCAATACGGCAGCGCTTTTTTCAACTTGGGCTACCAGCGCTCCCTGGATGACCTCAACTGGTCCGGTGGCAGCGCCAGTCTGGGATTCAACTGGGCCTGGTAAACCCCGCAGCCCCGTACCTCAAAGCGTTGATTTAGCGGGAAAAATCGAGTACTTTGCCAACCCGCTCGCGCACTGCCGCAAGCACCTTTCTGTGGGGGCCTTTAGCTCAGTTGGTTAGAGCATCCGACTCATAATCGGCAGGTCCTGGGTTCAAGTCCCGGAAGGCCCACCAACTTACAACCTCAGTAATTCTCAGCCTTTTCGCTACCCCGCGACAGGCTTAGCTTTCCAAGTTACCCTTAGTCTCAGCAAGTCTATTTGATGCCACCAAAACTGGGGGCATCTGGGGGTACATTTGGGGGCATCTGGGTAAATCACGCCAAGTGATGCCCCCAGAATCGGCTGGAGCCCCCGCCGCTTAAGGGATAGAGCCATGCCGTTGACGGAACTTCAGGTTAAACAGGCCAAACCAAAAGATCGGGATTACAAGCTATCCGACGAGCGGGGGATGCATCTTCTTGTGAAGAAGACTGGCGCAAAGTACTGGCGCCTGAAGTATCGCCACCCCCACACCAAGAAAGAGCGCCAGTTAGCTCTAGGGGTATACCCCGAAACAAGCCTTAAACGCGCCCGCAAAATGCGAGACGAAGCACGCCAGCTTTTACTAGAAGGCATAGATCCCTCCGACAACCGTAAAGCCCGCCAGGCTGAAAGCCAGACTGCTGCCACCAATACTTTCGAAACTCTAGCCCGCGACTGGTTTACGACAAGGATGGGGGACAAATCGGAAAGTCATCGCAAACGGACTCTCCGCTTGTTAGAGCGCGACCTGTTCCCCTACTTGGGGAATCGCCCCATTGCAGAAATCTCCCCTCCGGAACTTTTGATCATCCTCAAAAGGATCGAGGATCGCGGTGCGATTGAGACTGCCAAACGGGCGAAACAAATTGCGAGCATGGTATTCCGTTTCGCCATTGCGGGCGGTCGAGCCACTAATGACCCAAGCGCCTTAATTGGCGCTCAGCTTCAGCCGACCCAGACCCGACACTTCCCGACCATCACGAACCCCGCAGACGTGGGCAGACTGCTGGTCGCTATCGACGGCTACCAAGGCACCCCCACAGTACGCGCCGCGTTGAAACTTTCCCCTTTGCTCTTTTGCCGGCCCGGCGAGTTACGCGCGCTTGAATGGGGCGAGATCAATTGGGAAGACCGGCGCATCGAAATACCCGCGGCAAAGATGAAGATGCGCCATCCTCACATAATCCCCCTAGCGAACCAGTCCTTGGCGGTTCTACGCGAACTGAAGCCCCTCACAGGCCGCTTCCGTTACGTTTTCCCGTCTCCAAAAGGAGCGAGTAGGTGGATGTCGGAAAACGCCGTACGAACGGCCCTGCGCAACCTCGGCTACACCAATGAGCAGATTACTCCCCACGGATTTCGAGCTATGGCGCGTACGCTATTGGATGAGGTACTTAATCAGCGTGTCGAGTGGATTGAACATCAGCTCGCCCACTCAGTTAAGGACGCCAATGGAACCGCCTACAACCGCACCAAACATCTCCCACAACGTAAAGACATGATGCAGCGCTGGGCAAATTACCTTGACGATCTAAGGGCCCAGGCCAGTGCCTCCAATGTAATCATGGGCTCCTTCCGACAACCGCAGCCTGAGAAAACCTGAGCTTTAGGATAGCGCTGCCTGCGAGGCTAACATCAAAAAGGGATAGTGATGACAGAGAGAGAAGCTACTACAAGAAATCTAGATCGGGAGCGCGACTGGTTCTTTACCAAGGAAGTAAGAGAAACAGTTTTAACTCCCCCGGAACTGGAGGCCGCGCTCCCTTACCCCGAGTGGGCACCTACATATTGCGTTCTGCAGCTAGTCAAAGACACTGGCTCCGCAAGCATGGAGGAGGAAGTTGCAATATTGAAAACGCTGTGCACTAAACCCGAAATGGAGCGAGTTTGGCGCCGCCTTCGCAAGCATGACCTTAAGGCAGGGAAGGACTACTCCGCCAGACTCCCTCAAGAGGTGTACTTGGGCTTATATGGTTACTGCGCAGCAGCAGATGGCCTTACCCCGAGTCAGAGACAAAAGAAAACGGAGCAAATTCAGGCACAAATAGCCACCCTTACGGATCTCCTTCAATCCTTTCAACTTAATCAGCCTAGCCTCCGACTGTGGACAGATTTTGAGCTGGATAACATTCTGGGAAGAGGGAAGGCCCTTGATCGCTTTATGCGCCAAATGTGCTCTCCCAGCATTAGCGAGCTACTGCAAAGGCTCAGTGAAAGCCTAAACCAATCACCTGTCGGTGCTCATTCACTTATCCATGCAAAGACCAAAGACAACGAAATAACACGATTTGCTCGCCATATGGCCATCTATTTCGAGAAGAGCTATGGCGACCGCCTGCCAGAAAACATCTCGCTCATGATTTCGTCCATATTCGATAAATCAGTGGGAGTAGATTATTTACGGAAGAACCTGGACCTGACACCGGAGGGCGGAAAATTCCGACTTAAAGACTGGCAAAGTTTTCCGGGTAAAACTCCGTCAAGAATCTAACCAATATTTTCCGGCTATTTTTCGCCCATTTGATGTAGACAATAGGTATCAGCCTCAACAAATTTATAGGAGAGCTGATACATGCACACAGATACAAACCCATCCCGTTCAATCGAGCCTGAAGCCTTATATCGCGCATCAGAGTGCGCTCGATTCTATTCAATTGGTCTATCAACTTGGTGGCATTGGGCCAAATCAGGCAAAGCACCGAAAGGCATAAAGTTAAGCCCCAAGGTAACTGTTTGGGAGGGTTCCAAGTTGCTGGAATTAAAACAGCAGCTCATTGATGAGGCGGGAAGCCAGGGAGACCAGAAATGAAAAATCTCATTTCTAGAATCAGAAACACCTGCACAAAGCTCACACCTTTCCGTCGCTCAGAGATGGACAACTGGACCAAGCAGTTCCGCCCCCGTCAAGCAAGAGCGTTAGAGGCGCTTTTAAAACGCCCACACAGCCGGGAGGAGCTAGACAAGATTATTGGCACCAGCAACAGTCCAAATACCATCTTCCAGCTAAGGCGGCGTGGATTTGTGATCCCACTAGCCTGGCGTGCTCACATTGACCGGGATGGGTGCAGTGGGCGGCACGGCGTATACAGTCTTTCTGAAGATGACCTACAGCAAATTGGTGGCACACGATGAGGTACCTTCTTGAAATCGAGCAGTCTCTAATTACCGCCACTGTCATTTACGCAGAGAGCCACCAACAGGCGCAAAGGATTGCTGAAGAACTGATAGAAGGCACAGAAATACCCGACCAAGGCTATATCGGCCACCCGGAACCGCAACCGCAACCGCAACCGCAACCGCAACCGCAACCGCAACCGCAACCGCCCAAGATTAAACAGCTTCGGGAAATGGGGGAATAATGGCCAAAGCGAACAGTAAGGGGATGCTTCCGAATGGGCGCGGACATGGCAAGGAGTCATTCTTCCGAGCTTTGCATGCTATCTTCGATCATCCCGATTACCTGGCCTTGAGTAAGACTGCCAGGGCCTTTCTATGGGATCTGTGTCGCCAGTATAACGGTCATAACAATGGGAATCTAAGTGCAGCTCCCGCGATTATGGGGCCGAGGGGTTGGGATAAAAATACGACGCTCCGAGCTCGTCGCGAGTTAATCGAACGGGGTTGGATAGCCATTACGCGACTGCCAAGGGCCAAGAGAGAGCCTGTTCTTTACCGTCTTACTTGGCTTGATCTCAACAAGTGGATTGGTAAACCAGAACTTGACCCTGAAGCATATAAACAACCTCGTCGTCCGCTAAGAATCCCTCGGTGATTCGATTTTTTTGGCCATTCAAAAGGCCCAAAACTGACACTTAAAGGCACTTTCAGTACCCATAATGCCCCTTAAATAATCAACTAAAGGGGTTCTCAATGCCCTTAACTACTGGGCTAGCCCTTATTCATGGGTGCTGAGAGTGGTCCCTTCTTAGATATCTACCATGCACACTCGCATGCTAAAGCCGGACCTATGAGAAGATCGAAAAACTGCGGCCGTGCTGCTAATTGCTGCTCGGCAGCAGCCAACCATGGCTTTTAGCAAGAATGCGCTTAGTCGCTAGTCAGCTGAAAGATCCAGCACAGCTTAACAATTCAGCTTGGCTGATCAAAAATCACACTACCAAGAAAGAACCGTGCTTTACCCCAAGGGTATTTGTTAGTATCTATCCTTTTGGCGCGCACAGTTTTGAAAGATGCGCGCCATATCGATAACAATAAGTTCAAATGGAGTTGCTATGCCAATATTGCTGTTGGGGAGTGGCGCATACATCGGCCCTGCGGGCCAGACCAATGAGGGGCAAATGGCCCACTCTTTTTTTGGCTATATAAAGCTTGGAAACGGGGAAACGATTAGGGCCCACATCAAGATTTACCCAAGCCACTTCCAATGCCCCCAAGGTACAGGTACTTCACTTGTAAATCGGTCCTTGGAGAACGAAGTTATTGGATATTCTTTAGCGGAAGCCAAGGGCTTAACTGTAGCCCCTCGGGCGGGATTGATCCTTTTAACTTATGACCAGATCAATCAACCTCCTCAATGGTTACAGCCCAATGAGGCTGTGCCGGCTTGGTTTAGCGAGGACGCAAAACACCCGTCACTCGCCAACTTCCTAAAATTATCTGAACTGGAAGGCGAAAGAGCTGTTGCCAAGTTGAAGGCAAAGTTAAATAGAAGCCCCAAAAAGGCCGCGGCATGGGCGACATTTGACGAATCAGTGTTCAATGTCGACCGAAACCCAGGAAATGTTCTGACGAATGATACGCTGATCGACCACGGTAGCATTCTTTGCAGTGAAACATGGAGCCCGGACCAGCTAAATGCCGTCGCGGATCAATCAAACTCCATGAACAAGATATTAATATTTCTGCAGGAACATGCTGCTGAGTTACCATTCAAACAAGAGAGGGTACATGCGGCCCAAAGCCAAGCCGCAAGCTACTCCAGCAATCGTGACGCTGTGCACAGCTTATTAAGGGAGACCTTATATGAGTCCCAGCCAGAAACTGCCGAAGCGGTAATTAATTTCATAGAGCATCGCATTAGATCGGCAAACACACCTGAAAAGGTAGGTCTAGTAGCATGAGCATACATGACTCTCTCAGACAAAAACTTTCCATCTCGGAAGTTCCCGCGGTAAACGGTCAGTGGCAATCCATTCGATTCTGCCCTGATTTGGCAGCGGATGAGCGACTGAATATCGGCGTTTACATTCAAACTATAGATGGGAATCGCTACGTTAAGATGCTTGACCACTTTGAGCGGTTACAGTGTCTGTACGATAAGAACGTAGTTGAGCAGGATTTACTGACACTAATGAGTGAAACTGAAAGTATTTTACTTGCAGATGGCGCTGGGTCAGCAAATCAATTAAAACCACATATATCGCTAGGCAACCCTCTTTACGCTGCCGGAAGTAGTGTCGATGAAATAATCGATACGTTTTACGAAAATACGGTAACCCTAGGTAGACCAAAGCGTCGGGAAAGGACTTTTCGGCATATAACGGTAAGCAGGCTCCAACGGGGAATTTTAGATAACTTAAGGGAAAAAATACCTACGAGAGCCGAGAGTATTATTCGCTCCCAGCCTATCGAAGTAAGAGTAAATAACGAGCGAAACTTTACCATTGAACTACCACTGGTAGGCCTCCGAACAATCGGCGCAATAACTTCCGCTTACTTCAAAAGTCCCATGGTAGCCTCTAACAATATAATGCGGGCGGTCAGTGACATATCACTCGTTCAGAGATTCAGCGACCGCCGACAGGCCTCTTTGTCTCTATTAATCCCAGGTAATGACTCGAATCTATCAAGAGGTGAGATTAGAAACATCACTGAAATTGTGGAACAGCAAGTCGAGCGCGCTCGTGCACTGAACATAGAGGTTTTGCAAGGGACATCCATTTCCGAGGTATCCGACGCCACGGAGAACTGGTGGCGTGATATTGCTTAAATGACGCTGCGCCCATCCACCTAAAGTCCGCTGAAGCGGACTTTAGGCTCCTTCCTCGATCCAAACTAATAACTACCGAATCACCATAAGCCGAATATTCAAACCGGTTTATTCGTCACCCAGATACCTACTGAAGCCTAGATGGGGGTACATCTGGGGGCACATACCCTTCCTTGAATAAAAAATCCATATACATTTCAAATAGTTGAGACCAGAGTTCAAATGACGGAAGGCCACCATCTCTATCCCAAAGCTTTTCCCTCCGAGCCCGTCGGATGCCAACTCACCTCTCTACCCGAAAACCGGGCAGGTCCTGGGCTCAAGTCCCGGAAGGCCCACCATTTTCTCCCCCTGCCCAACCAGTCCGACTACCAGCGCTCCTGACAAGTAACTGCAGGCGGCAGGTGTATACTTTCGGCCGACTTTCTCTCGAGTTCCCCCAGCCAACCTCACTGGAAATACGCGTGACTCAGCATAAGATCTTTTCAATGCCCTTCGCCAAGGTCTATCCGATGTACGTAAAAAAAGCGGAGCGGAAAAATCGCACCCAAGCGGAAGTCGATCAGATCATCTGCTGGCTCACCGGTTACGATCAGGCCGGACTGCTATGTCAACTAGAGCGGGAAAACGATTTTGAAACTTTTTTTGCCGAGGCACCGGCGATGAACCCGAACACCGCACTGATCACGGGCGTGGTCTGCGGTGTTCGGGTGGAAGAAGTCGAGGATCCGCTGATGCAAAAAATCCGCTACCTCGACAAGCTGATTGACGAACTGGCCAAGGGCAAAGCAATGGAAAAGATACTGCGCACCTGAGTGCGCAGCTAAACTACCGGTACCGATGCCGAGTGTTTCCGCACTATCAATACAGCCAGTGCAATCACAGTAATTGCCAGCGGTGCAAACGAAACCCACAGCACACTGTTCCATCCATAGGCACTCAGAATGCCACCGGAGAAAAACGAGCCCAAGGCCATCAGGCCGAAAACGATAAAGTCGTTGAGGGATTGCACCCGGGTTTTCTCGGTATCGGTATGACACTCCAGCACCAGCGCCGATGCGCCGAGGAAACCGAAGTTCCACCCCAACCCCAGTAGAATCAGCGTCCACCAGAAATGCATGACCTGGACCCCCATCAATCCGACGGCCGCGGAAATACCGATCAGCAACAAACCCACCATCATCACCCGCTCGGCCCCGAAACGGGCGATCAGCTTTCCGGTAAAGAAACTGGGGCCGAACATGGCAATAACATGCCACTGCAAACCGAGGTTGGATGACTCGGTGGAGTGCCCGTGCATATGCATCGCCAATGGAGCCGCCGTCATCAGAAAGTTCATTAGCGTGTAGGAAATGGCTCCGCAGGTTGCCGCGGCAATAAAACGCGGTTGTCGCACGATGGTTGCCAGTGGCCGACCGCCGTGCGCCTGCTCGACCGTAGGCTTTGGCAAACGCACACCGACAAGAATCAGCGCGGATAACGCCGCGACGGTGGCCTGAGCCAGAAAAGTGACAGCAAACAGATACTGCGGCCAAAGATCCATGGTCCAGGTCACCAGCTGTGGCCCCACCACACCAGCCGCAACACCGCCGGCCATTACCATGGACAGCGCCTGCGCCTTGCGCTCCGGTGCCGCGGCATCGGCGGCAGCAAAGCGGAAGGTTAAAACCACTGCGGCATAGGCACCGCCAAAAAACGTCGACACACAGAAAAGCCAGAAACCACTGACACCGCCCATAAAGGTCGCGTACATGGCCAGCAGGCCCGCGAGCACACCGGCACCCGCCCCCGCCAAAAATGCCGCGCGGCGACCGTAGCGGCCGGCAATCACCCCCACTGGCAGGATGCAGAGCGCCATACCCACAACAAAGATCGACAGCGGCAAAGTCGCCAGCAGCGGTGTCGGCGCCAGGGTGTTGCCAACAATCGCGCCGGTCGCATAGACCACCACGGAGTTTGCACCGGCCAGTGCCTGGGCAATCGCAAGCCGCCAGATATTCGCGCGCTGCGTGCGCACACGCATTGCTGCAGCAGTTTCCGTCGCCAGGGCGTTATCTGATTCCATGCCTGTTTTCTCGGTGAGTCAGTCAGCGGTTCCGCCAGCCGGGGTAACCAGCTGGGGTGAAAAGTACATCGGCGGTTTACTGATAGGGCTCTCGCAGTATCTCCGTCAGCTTTTCCTGCGGCAAAGTCAGTTCCACCTGGCCCATGGAATAGGGGCCGAGAGTGTAGACGCCATACAGCAAATGGAGGCCATTATCGGTCATTCGGAAGTCATCGGTGCGAGCAAAAGGCCAGTTCTCCCGAAATTCCTCATCCACACTCTGCTCATCCTGCCACTGCTGATGCGCGGCCTCCGCCTGCTTCCAGAAATCCCCCTCTTTTCCGGGTTTAATCACATCGGCAAGTGTGACCGGGGCATTCTGCGCCAGATCCCAGTTCATCCATTGGGTGGCCGGCATGCCATGAGCGCCGCCGGTAAAGAGGTAGCTGCTGATTTCCAGCGTCAGCAGATCGCCGCGGCGAGCGAGAGATTTGACCGCGCCACTGAGCTGCCAGTGCGCACTGGATATATCGGCCACTTGCGCAGCCTCCGCGAGAAAGTCCTCGGCCACTTGCTCCAGACTGGCGCTGGTATTTTCTTTTCCGGCCTCGCCAAATCCCTGCAACTGAGTGAGCAGCTGTTTGCGGGCGGCGTCATTGAGTTCGGAGCGCTGGACGAAAACCTCACGGGTAATGCTCACTGATGCGCACTCTTCCGGCTGGGTGCAATCCGGCGCACGCTCTTCCAGGGTCACAATTTCGGACTTCAGAGGCCCGGCTTCCACGGACTGCTGGTTATCGCAGGCTACTAAACAGAGCACCACAGTAATGCCCAATAACCGGTACACGTACTTGGCGGTAGTCGAGTTCGACATATAAATCCTCTTCTCCAGGCTGGCGACAGGATGCAGCATAACGGCTACCGCCTGCTCCGGCTAACCCCTGCATCAACTCGTGCTAAAGTGGCAGGTTTCGGCCTTTCGAACTGCCGAAAAAATGGAATTCGCGAGGCCGGGAGCTCTCCTTGATCAATTTCACCCGCAACAGTGTCCTCAATATGGCGAACGAAAGTACTTTCGAGCGCGGGGAGGACTATTTCCGGCGCGGACGGGTGCAGGAGGCCTTCTGGGATGAAGAGGTACAGGTTTACCGCGGTCGCGTGAAGGGTTCGGCGCGCCTGGTATACCGGGTAGAGCTGGATGTGGAGCGGGGGCGTCTGGTAGGACTTTGCTCCTGCCCGGTATCACTCAATTGCAAACACGCGGTAGCCACCGCGCTGGCGCTACTGCATCGGGAGCAGCAATCAGAACTGGAATCAGAGCAGGATGCGTCGAAACCAGATACATCTACCGTGCAGGCGACACAAGCCGCTACACCGGAATGGCAGCGCTGGCTCGAAGACCTCCCCCCGGCTCCGCGCACCGAAGCAGCCTCACTGGAGCACGGCCAGCACTACCTGTTGTACGTGCTGGAGGAAAATACCCAGGGGCGCCTGCAGCTTTCCACCAAAAAGGGCTATCTGAAGAAAGACGGCGACTGGAGTCAGCTGCGCTACTTCGCCCAGGACACAACCCGGCTGGGCTGGAACCGGCCCGGTCACCTGCTGGATGAAGACGTCACCATTCTGCAGCTGCTGCCACGTATCAACGCCAGCGGGCGATTGGGGCTTGTCGGCGAGCAGGGGCGTCGCGCCCTGAGCCACCTGCTGGACAGCAACCGCTTCTATTTTGACGACCAGCGCATCCAACGCGGCCCTTCCCGCTCCCTGCTATGGCATTGGCGAAAGGAAGAAAACGGTAACCACCAACTGGTCGCTGAGCTGGTAACCGACTCAGGTGGTGAGGATGCCCCCATCCACTGGCAACTGATTCCCGTCAGCCCACCCTGCTATCTGGATACTGAAAATCCCACCATCGGGGATATCTCTACCCCGTTACCCGCAGCGCAACTGGCACACCTGCTGGAAATGCCCGCGGTAACCGATGAGGATTTCGGGCTGATGTCGATGCGGCTGCGTCAGCAAATACCAGCGACACAACTGCCACTGCCGGTTGAACCCAGGTTAATTCGCATTACCGAATTTACCCCACACATCACCCTGGTGGGCTGCGACTTCGAGCACTACAAATTGCCGGCGCTGAAGTTGCACTTCAATTACGGCGACTTTGCGCTGTCCCCATCCTACAGCCGGTACTTTGAAGGCCCCGAGGTCACCCGGGAGCAGGACGGAAGCTACTTCCAAATCGTGCGCGACATAGCGGCAGAACAACGCTGCTCGGATCAGATTCACGATCGGGGCCTTTACCTGATCTCCGAGAACCTCGGCGGACAGGAAGATGTCTGGGTACTGGACGTCACCACACCTGAAAAGATATTCGACCACTGGCGCACGCTGCTGAATGAGCAGTTGCCGGAATGGAAAAAACGGGGCTGGATCATCGACACCCACCCCAGCTACCGGTTTGATGTTACGCAGGCGGATATGGCCATAGAGCTGACCGACAGCGACAACCACTGGTTCGAAGTTGGCCTGGAACTGACCCTGCCCAACGGACGGCCCTACCCCATTGTGGATCTGGTGGAAAACTGGTTGGCCCAGGATGCCCCGGATGAACTGAGCATCGTTGTCGACGGCAACTGGATCAGCGTGGATACCAGACCCCTCCAGAGTATCCGCGGCCTGCTGCTGGACCTGCTGAAAGAAAAAAGACTCGACGGACCGGTGCGCCTGCCCGCCTTCCAGGCCGCGCAATTTACCGGCACGGGTACAGCGGACGAACACCGCGCACCCAACACCCGCAAGCTGATCGATAGATTACAGAGCTATTCCGGGCTGGAGGCGGTACCCGTCCCAACACACCTTAAGGCAACCCTGCGCCCCTACCAGCAGGAAGGGCTGAACTGGCTGGTGTTTTTGCAGCGTTACGGTTTTGGCGGCATTCTCGCGGACGATATGGGACTGGGTAAAACACTGCAGACCCTGGCCCTGCTCCAGCACATGAAAGAAGCCGGTCGACTGAATGACCCGGCGCTGGTGATTGCCCCGACCAGCCTGACCGGGAACTGGCTGCACGAGGCTGCGCAATTTACCCCCGAACTGAAAGTCACCCTGATTCACGGACCGGAAAGGGGCGCGTCCCTCGCGCAGATTGACGGCAGTGACCTGGTCATTACCACTTACCCGCTACTGGTGCGGGATGAAGCCCAGTATAAAGATCGTCACTTCAGTGTGCTGGTGCTGGACGAAGCCCAGGCGATCAAAAACCCAGACACCAAAATTGCCGAGTGCGTGCGCGGTATCCATAGCCAAACCCGCCTGTGCCTTTCCGGAACCCCACTGGAAAACCACCTAGGCGAACTCTGGTCACTGATGGACTTTGCCCTGCCCGGGCTTCTTGGCGCCCGCAAGACATTCCAGCAGGCCTACCGAAACCCGATAGAAAATCACGGCAATCAGGATCGGCAGCGGGAACTCGCCAACAAAGTGCGCCCGTTTATGCTGCGGCGCACAAAATCCGAAGTAGTCTCCGAGCTGCCGCCGAAAACCGAATCCATCCAATACGTGGAGTTGGGCAGCAAACAACGTGCGCTCTATGAGAGTGTGCGTATCAGTATGGAAAAACGCATCCGCGACCTGGTTGAGCGCCAGGGCATGGGCAAAAGCCATATCGAATTTCTCGACGCGCTGCTGAAATTGCGCCAGACCTGTATCGACCCGCGCCTGGTGAAGCTGGACAAGGCAGCCGGTGTCAACGAGAGTGCCAAGCTCAGTTGGCTCGAGGAAAACCTGCCTCAGCTGTTGGAGGAAGGGCGCAGTATCCTGATTTTTTCCCAGTTCACTCAGGTATTGCAGCTGATCGAGGAACTGCTGGGCGCCAAGAAAGTCGACTACACAAAGCTTACCGGGCAGACTCGAAAACGCCAGCAGGCTATCGATCGCTTTCAAGCCGGAGAAGTGCGCATTTTCCTGATCAGCCTGAAGGCCGGCGGTGCCGGTCTTAACCTGACCGCTGCCGATGTCGTGATCCATATGGATCCCTGGTGGAATCCGGCGGTAGAAAACCAGGCCACCGATCGAGCCTATCGCATTGGCCAGGACAAACCGGTATTCGTCTACAAACTGGTAGCGGCAGATACCGTGGAAGAGCGCATCCAGCAAATGCAGAAACAGAAGCAGGCGCTTGCAGACGCGCTGTTTGATGCGACAAGTACCGGGGAGCTTCCGGCCAGTAAAGAGGATTTGCTGGCGCTACTTCAAAATTGAAATACCCCACAGTAGCGCGGCAATCACAGAGCCCCAAATAGCGCCCAGAAGATGACTGGATACTGCGACTTCTGCCTGGATTAACGCACCCGTCGACGCGCTCGGCCCGGCGATCCACTCCCAGGCGACCTTGCCAACACATCCCGCCAGCAGTAGCGCCCCAGACCAGCGACGCTGGGAAAGTTCACTGATGGCGCCGAAACAGAAAAGTCCGTGCAGTACCCCGGAAATACCGTAGTAGTTATCGACATCGGGAAACCAGAGCCAGAGCCCGCCACTAATCAGCAGCGCCAGCAGAGCAACCAGTCCGAGATACTTCAAAACCGAATGGCCGCTACCGAGCAATGCACTGCGACCGAATAGCAGCCAGAGCGCAAATACCCCGGCCATATTCAACAGCAAGTGCGCCATATTCGTGTGCACAAGGTGTCCGCTCAGCAGGCGCCACCATTGCCCACTTGAGATAGCGGTGCGCTCATATAAAAACGCATCGGGAAAAGAGGCTTGTAAAAACTGCAGCGAGCTACAGAGCAGCAGCAATGCCAGCGGGCCGCCCGAGCCCGCTGGGAGACGTAGTCTTTCGGAATAACTACCTATTAAAGAGGGAGGGTCACCCGGCATACAGAGGATTTCTCAGCGCGGCGGAGTGGAATTGCTTGGTGTCTGCTGGTGCTTCCTGCTCCTCTTCCAGCGCGCGTTGCAGGGACTTATCCATTTCCTCCAGCGCCTTGCGCAACTCCTCGGAAAAGTTTTCCACCGCCTCTGTTGCCTGCTCGCTCATCTGGTCCTGGGCTTTCTCCATTTCCTGCCCAAGCTGCTCAAGCATCAGGTCCACCTGATCCCCGGCCTGCTCTGCGGAGCGATCAAACTGTTCCGACAGGCTTTTACCCAGCTGGTCAAACTGGCGCAGCAGGTCACCGAAGGCGTCGCCACGGGCGCTGCTGAGAGTACGCTCGTAATCCACCAGCCACTCGCCATCCCGCCGAACCAGGTAGGTAGTAAAGGAGCGCGCCTTGTATTGCGGGTACTCTTTACTGGAGAAACGGGAAACCACACTGGCCTCATCGCTATCGATGATCACCCGCCCCCAGGAAGGCTGGTACTCGGCCCAGCGCGCAAAATCGTCATCGAAACGCTCGGGCCCCTGGAGAGTCGAATACTCGGCAACATCAGCGGCATCCCCCTGAACGGCGGCCTGCCAGAATGCTTTGGTCACATCCTGTGGTGATTCGGGGCTGGAGCAGGCGGCCACAAACACGCTTATCGCCGCGAGAATGGGTAAATGGAGCTTGCGGAATTTCATATCTGGATACCCGGTCTTACTGGCTGCACCGGCAACCTTTACAGCCCGGGAATCTAACGCTGCCGGCTATTGCTAGCAACCCCAGAAATCGACCGGGACGACAAGGTTGTGTGCGACCACTCAAGCTAATACGGCTATCAATCGGTTACAGGTCGCAGTGTTCCGCACGATTACGCTCGCAGTAGCGTGACTGCAGCGCACTCAAAACCACTCTCGTCACCAGTTCGGTCACGACTTTTTCAGCACACATACCTGGTCACCGTAATAGTTATCGCTGTAGTTGCACTCGGTTTCGGCAACCGAGAAGAGCGTGAATACTTGCATGGTTCCTCTCCCTGACTGTTTATTGAGAACAGCTGCAGGATATCGACATGCCCGCGATAGAAGAAATCAAATAAAACTCTCACCCTGATCAAAAATACCTATAAGCAAGAGCTATCAGCTAACCCCTCCCAATAGATGTAATCGTATTCATTTTTTATCTTCTATGTATTGAAAGGCTGGCAATTGAAACTTTCGTGGGGCAAACTATAAAAAAATGAAAACGTTTACATTCCGACTTGTAGAAGTAAGCCGGAAGACGCGACAGAGAGAAAGAATAAGATCATGGACAAACTCAGTCAGCTGCGGGCGATGACAGCCGTGGTGGCGGATACTGGCGATATCAATGCCATCCGCCAATTCACCCCGCTGGATGCCACCACCAACCCCTCCCTGCTATTGAAAGCCGCACAACAGGCGGAATACCAGCCGCTGATCGAAGAGGCCATCGCCTGGGCCGCGGCACAGAGCGGCAGCAATGAGGAACAAACCGCACTCTGCTGTGATCGCCTGGCGGTAAAGATTGGTTATGAAATCCTGCAGATAGTCCCCGGGCGCATCTCCACCGAAGTGGATGCACGCCTATCGTTTGATACGCAAGCCACCCTCACACGCGCACGCCGCATCATGGATCTCTACACGCAGATGGGCGTGGCGCCCGAGCGGGTACTAATCAAGGTTGCCTCTACCTGGGAAGGCATCAAGGCCGCAGAAATACTGGAACGCGAGGGAGTGCACTGCAACCTGACCCTGCTATTCAGCTTTGCCCAGGCCCGCGCCTGTGCCGATGCGGGCGTCACGCTGATATCCCCATTTGTGGGCCGTATTCTCGACTGGCACCTGCAGAACACTTCCGCGACCAGCTTTGCACCGGACGAGGACCCCGGCGTGCAGTCCGTGCGCCGCATTTACCACTTCTACAAAGAACACGGCTTCGACACCACGGTCATGGGTGCCAGTTTTCGCAATACCGGGCAGATTGAGGCCCTGGCTGGCTGCGACAGCCTGACCATCAGCCCGGACCTGCTGGCGCAACTCGCGGAGGATCGAGGCGAACTAACACGCGCGCTCACGCCGCAATCTGCAAGCGGAAACAGTGTCCGCGCTCTTGGCGAATCCGACTTCCGCTTTCAGCACAATGACGACGCTATGGCCCACGAAAAACTCGGCGAGGGCATTCGCAAATTTGTGCTGGACCAGATCGCACTGGAAGACCAGATCAAGGCGCGTGCCCAACAGGGAGTTCCGGCGTAATGCGCGGCGATCAGAACGTCTACCTGGGGATTGATGCGGGCACCCAGAGTCTGAAACTGCTGGCTTATGACGCAGCTCACAAACAAATCATGCACGTCAGCACCGCGCCGCTAGAGCTGATCAGCCGCGACGACGGCAGCCGCGAGCAAATAGCCGAGTGGTGGCTGGACGCACTGCGCCACTGCATGCAGCAGTTACCCGCCGAAATAAAATCCCGGGTACGCAGCATTGGCATCTCCGGACAACAACACGGTTTTGTGCCACTGAACAAGGCCGGCGAGGTCATTGCCCCGGTCAAACTCTGGTGCGACACCAGCACCATTGCCGAATGCGAGGAAATAACCGCGCGATTCGGCGGCGCTGATCGCTGTGCCGATGCCGTGGGCAACCCTATTCTGCCCGGCTACACAGCATCCAAAGTTCTATGGCTGAAGAAAAACAAGCCAGAAGTCTACGCAGAAGTTGCACACATACTACTGCCCCACGACTACCTGAATTTCTTTCTCACAGGAAGGATTTACACCGAGTACGGCGATGCCTCCGGCACCGGCTATCTGAATGTCCTGCGCCGCGAATACGATCGTTTAATGCTGGCCGCCATAGACCCGGAGCGCGATCTGCTGCCCCTGTTACCGCCACTACTAGAAGCCGATTGCACCGTCGCAATATCTGCAGAAAAAGCCCGGGAGTTTGGCCTGCCCGCAGAGGTCACCATTTCCAGCGGTGGTGGCGACAACATGATGGCCGCATTCGGGACCGGCGCCATTACACCCGGAGTCCTCAGCATGAGCCTGGGCACCTCCGGCACCCTGTTTGCCTACAGCGACAAACCCGCAATCGATCCCAATGGCGAGCTGGCGGCCTTCTGCTCATCGAGTGGTGGCTGGCTGCCGCTGCAGTGCACCATGAACTGCACCGTCGCGACCGAACTCACGCGCAAGGCAGTGGGAAAATCCATCGCCGAATGCGAGCAACTGCTGGAAGAATCCACCCCCGGTGCCAGCGGCCTGATCAGCCTGCCGTTTTACAACGGCGAGCGCACTCCAAACCTACCCCACGCCCGCGCCAGTCTGCACGGTATGACCGACAGCAATTACACCCCGGCCAATCTCTACCGCGCCGCAATGGAGGGAGCCACGTTTACCCTGCGTCGCGGTCTCGATGCCTTTGCCCGAGCGGGACAAACATTCACATCCATTCGGCTGACCGGTGGCGGCGCTAAAAGCCCGCACTGGCGGCAGATGGTGGCAGACGTATTTAACTTGCCGGTGGAAGTACCTGCACAACAGGAAGGTGCCGCCTTTGGCGCAGCACTGCAGGCGCTGTGGGCAACCAGTGACCATAAACACTTGCCGTCACTCGTTGCGGAACACCTGACGATGAATGAATCCCTGGGCTGCAATCCCGATAGCGCGACCGCTGCAGCCTATCAAACCCACTACGAACATTTCCTGGATCTGCTCCGCCAGCAGTATCCCAATATTTCATAAAAATTCAGGATCAAACTGGAGACAAACAATGAGCAGAAATCTATTTATCGGCGACAAAGAATACTTCCCCGAAATCGGTCAGATCCAGTTCGAGGGGCGCGAGTCCGACAACCCGCTGGCCTTCAAATTCTACGACGCCAACAAGGTCATCGGCGGCAAGACCATGGAAGAGCACCTGCGCTATGCGGTGTGCTACTGGCACACCTTCTGCAGCAAGGGTGCAGATCCCTTCGGCCGCGATACCCAGACGTTTGCTTGGGACGACGCGCCCAACCCGATGACCGCTGCGCAGCAGCGTATGGATGCGGTATTCGAGTTTGCCACCAAACTGGGTGTGCCCTACTACTGCTTCCACGATATTGACATGTCGCCGGAAGGCAGCACCATCGCTGAAACCGAGAGCAACCTGTCAAAACTGGTTGAGCTGGCGGCAGAACGCCAGAAAGCTTCCGGCATGAAGCTGCTGTGGGGCACGGCGAATATGTTCAGCAATCCGCGCTATATGAACGGCGCTGCAACCAACCCGGACTTCAATGTGGTCGCCTATGCGGCGAGCCAGGTAAAAGCCGCACTGGATGCCACCGTGGCACTGGGTGGAGAGAACTACGTATTCTGGGGCGGTCGCGAAGGCTATATCTGCCTGCAGAATGCCAATACCAAACTCGAACAGGAAAACCTCGCCCGCTTCCTCACCATGGCGCGTGACTACGGTCGCTCCATCGGCTTTAAAGGCACTTTCCTGATCGAGCCCAAGCCCATGGAGCCCACCAAACACCAGTACGACTTTGATGCCCAGACCGTGATCGGTTTCCTGCGCCACTTCGGCCTGGACAAGGACTTCAAACTCAATATCGAAGCCAACCACGCCACCCTCGCCGGCCACACCTTCGCCCATGAACTGCAGATGTGTGCGGATGCCGACATGCTCGGCTCCATCGACGCCAACCGCGGCGATTACCAGAACGGCTGGGACACAGATCAGTTCCCCACCGATATATACGATGCGGTACACGGCATGATGGTGGTGCTGGAAAACGGCGGTTTCAAAACCGGCGGTCTCAACTTCGATGCCAAGGTGCGCCGTGAATCGATCGATATGGAAGATATTTTCCTCGGCCATATCGGCGGCATGGACACCTTCGCCCGTGGCCTGGAAATCGCCAACCGAATTCTCACCGAGTCCCCGTACAAGAGCTGGAAGCAACAGCGTTACGCCAGCTTCAATGAGGGCAACGGCAAGGCGTTTACCGAAGGTAAACTGAACCTGGCAGACCTGCGCAACCTGGCCGTTGAAAACGGCGAACCACGCCCGACCAGCGGCAAGCAGGAACTGTATGAGAACGTGATCAATCAGTACATTTAATCTGTATGCTCTGATTGATGTCACCTCAACGTCAGATGACTCTCATTTGGGCCCGCTATTGCGGGCCCTTTTTTGTTGTCAGAATGGAAAATCGTTTGAACTTTTGAATGGTTTGAGCTTTTGAATGGTTTGCACTTTTGAAAGGAGCCGACCGCGATGAGGGTCAGCGATGGAGCTTCTGATATAGATCCGGTTCGCCATTCAGGTATATAGGGGCTGAAATTTTCTCACCCCAGAACTTTGCCACATCCAGATTGTCATTCAGCCGCGCATTGGACTCGGCAAAATAACCCGGGCAATTGTGATCCAGCTGCTGGCTCCACATGGGCGAATACTCGCGATCATTCCAGCGGGCATTGATGTAGGAAATCGCACGGACTACATCAGAGTTATCCCGCACATGCCGGTCGAATTTTTCGATCCACGCTTTCGCCAACTCCGGGGAGCGGGTTACATCAATTTGCGCAGCACAATCACCGGTATGCGGCGTGACCTCGGCGATAAATACCTTGTGGCCATGATCGCGCGCAAACCGAAGCTCTTGTTGCCCTACTTCCTCATTGCTACTGGTGAAATACGAATAGCCTATCCAGTCGACATAAGCCCCATCGGTATCCGCCTCGGGGTAGAACTTTTGCATGGTCTCGTAGCTGGCGTAGCCAAATGACTGCATGACATAGGCCACATTTTTCACAGCCTGCTGCTCCAGAAAGCGCCGGATATGCTTGAACGCGGCCTGGTACTGCTCTGGATCATAGCCGTTCCAGGAGCCATCGAACTCATAACCAATACGCAGTAACAGCGGACGTTCCCCCTGGGCCTTGGCCCAGTTGGCGAAATTCAGCAACAGGTGATCGAATTCCCCCCGGGCAATACGGGCAGTATTGCAGTGTTCCTTGCCGCTGCACACCTCACCATTTTTCCCCAACGGACCGGCGATATACATGCCGATGGCCACAACCGCCTCATCAAATCCCGGTTCCTGTAGCAGGCAGTCGGTGCACTGCTCACCGCCGCCCCAGTTAGTGGCTTTTAACAGCCCGTCATTGCCGAGATAGTTCTGCGGATAGTCGGGCGCAAAATCCGGGTACTGGTTGCCGACCTGGTAAGAGATGTAATCGGTAAATCCGGCCGGGCGGGGCAGGATATTCTGATCCGCCAGCTGGTAGTAAGCGCGCGTTGCCGCCAGGTTCTGGCCGGCAACAACCAGAATCCGACCATCCCTGGGTTCATAGCGGGTATGGGTAGCGTTCGCGGAACCGCCGTCGGTATTGGCTGCTTTATCCAGCCATCCCCAGCCCCCCGAACTGATTGCCATACTGGTACCGATGCCCACCGCCATCGCGACTGCACTGGCGAGTGCCGCCGTGCCCACTTTTCTCGACATTTCTTTGCGATGCTCGGTCACTGCCTGCTCCTTGTGGTGATTACAACGCGTTTGCGGAATCCGTATGCGGAGGCTTCCGATTCTGCGCCTGCTGCTGATCGGCTTCACACAGCACGCCAGCCGGCGCTTCGACAGAACGGGCATGAATCGCACGCATTTCAGCGCTGGTAAGGCGGTAGAATTTCATGATGATGCCGTTGGCAAGGGCGCAGACTGCGGGCATCAACGCGACCAGAACCACAATGCCGCCCATGGCGCGCGCGCTCTGACTTTGATTCGCTTCGTAGCCATAAAACGCCAGCAGCCAGCCGGTCAATGCACCACCCACGGCGAGTCCGAGTTTGATCACCAACAGGTGGGCAGAAAAGGCCATGGCCATATTTTTATTGCCCGATTGCTGCGCACCGTAATCCACCGTATCCGGCACCATGGAAAACATCAGTGGTACCACAATCATCTGGAAAAAATTCGCCAGCATAAAGGCCGTAAATGCCAGCACCAGCTGTTCGCCAGGAACCAGGTAAAGCACCAGGTGAAATACGATCACACCGATATTCGCCAGCTGAAACAGTCGCACCTTGCACAGGTAGCGGGTGAGCAGATTGGTAAGCAGGGCACCGGCAACCGCTGCCAGCATACCCGCGGTAATAAACGGGCTCACCAGGTCTTCGCGACCGAGAAAATATTTGACGTAATAAGGGGTAACAGCACTGCGTACCGCCACCAACACCAGCAGGAAAAACGCCACACCCGCAATCAATAGCCACTGGCGGTTACCCAATAACTCCACAAGGTCGGCGAAGATGGATTTCTTAGCCGGCGCGGGGGCCTCGACAAGGCGCTCACGGGTGGTCCAGAAGCACACCATAAAGCACACTACCGCTACGGCCGACAGTACCCCCAGTGTCATCTGATAACCAAAAGCGAGATCGCCGTCGAGTCCGCCAGCAAAATAGTGCACCAGTGGCATGGTCAAGGCAGTCACAATCGCGCCGCCAACCATGGCCATGGCAAAGCGGTAGGATTGTACCGAGGCCCGCTCGCGAGGGTCGCTGGTGAGCACGCCGCCCAGTGCCGAATAGGGAATATTGATAATGGTGTACACCGTCATCAGCGCCGCATAGGTCACATAGGCATACACCAGCTTACCGTTCGCAGAAAGATCTGGTGTAGTGAAAGCGAGTACCGCCAGTACACCATAAGGTACGGCGGCAAAAAGTAACCATGGGCGATAGCGCCCCCAGCGACTGCGGGTGCGGTCGGCAAGCCCACCCATCACCGGATCGGTCACGGCATCGAACAGGCGAACCGCAAGCATCAGGGTACCGACGGCGGCGGCAGAAATTCCGAACACATCGGTGTAGAAGATCATCATGAAATTGACAATCACCTGGAAGACGATATTACTGGCGGTATCTCCCAACCCGTAACCCAGTTTCTCTTTTAGCGTCAGGGCTTGCGTGTCATTGCCCATACCCTCGCCTTTGGACACTTTTCCGTTATCGGTCATCTCGCTAGCTCACCTGTAAATTTTTATTGTTTGGTCAGTGATTTTCGACGCAGCTGCATGAGCGCCTTTAATGCCAGGGCGCTTGCCTTGGGTGTACGTTGCTGGGTTGCATAATCGACATAGTAGAGCCCAAAGCGCTTGTTGTAGCCTTCGGCCCATTCGAAGTTATCCAGCAGGCTCCAGGCAAAGTATCCGCGCAGCTTTACACCACTCGCGAGAGCCACTTCCGCGGCCTGCAGGTGGCGCTGCAGGTAGCGAACCCGCGCGTTGTCGTTCACAACGCCTTTGCCCTGATCATCGACCTCAAGCCTGTCTGCCGATGCCATTCCATTTTCGGTCACATAGAGCGCGGGGGTGCGCGGATGCCTGGCCAGATGCCGCAATGTGCGGGTCAAGCCCTGGGGAAAAATTTCCCACCCCATATCCGTTGCATCGGCACCGTCGTAGGGCGGGGTCACATAGCCCGCATCATTATCAGCGGCACCGACACGATTGCGTGTGTAGTAATTGAGGCCGAGAAAATCGAGCTCTGCACTGATCAGCGCCATATCACCGGGCAACACTAACGGTGCGGATTCCGGATGTCGGTTGAGCACCGGTTCCGGATAACAGCCTTCAAGCAGTGGCTGCAAAAACAGGTCGCGGTTTTCCATATCGGCAAGCAGGCAGGCATTGCGATCTGCCAGGCTGTTTTCCAGCGGGTCGCTGGGGGAGATATTCAGCACTATGCCCACGTCCGCGGCTGGCGCATTTACACGAATCTTCGGCACCGCGAGGCCGTGGGCCAGCAGCAGGTGATGTGCCGCCTGATAGGCCTGCTTTCGATCCCGGATACCGGGCGCATGGATACCGTACAGGTATCCGAGAAATGCACTGCACCAGGGCTCGTTCAAGGTGCCGTAAGAAAATACCCGGTCGCCAAACGCCTGGCTGACCACATCGGCGTAGTGCGCAAACGCGTAAGCAGTATCCCGATTCAGCCAGCCGCCCCGCTCCTGCAAATACTGTGGGAGATCCCAGTGGTACAGGGTCACGAACGGTTTGATACCGCGCTCGTTCAGAAAATCGAGCTGGCGACGATAGTGGTCCATCGCCAGTTGGTTGACGGTTCCATGAAGATCAGTAATCACCCGCGGCCAGGCGATGGAGAAGCGGTAGGCGTCTACACCCAGATCCTGCACCAGGCCCAGGTCTTGCTCCCAACGCCGGTAACTTTCGCAGGCGCGACTACCGTCGTCACCGTTGGCTACCCGGCCCGGTTCTGCACAGAAGGTATCCCAGATACACGGAACCCGACCGTCCACATCCGACGCGCCTTCAATCTGAAATGCAGCGGTGGCCACGCCAAAAATAAAGTCCTCCCGCAACAGCGGAGAGTCTTCTTCCAGGCCTAGGATATTGCAGTAATCGTCGGTGTTCCCCGACGCATTTTCTCTCGTCATACTCACAAGCTTTCCACCGTCGTTTTACGAAAGGCCTGAGGTGTAACACCAAAAACGCGTTTGAACTTGCTGCAGAAATGCGCGCTGTCACTAAACTCGCACTGGAAGGCGATATCCGCAATACGGAGATTGGAGGTCGAAAGCAACTGCACCGCGTGCTGCAACTTCCTCTTCAACAGAAAGTCCTGATAACGCAGGTTCAGGGTTGCGTGAAACAGGCGGGAAAAATGGCTGCGGGAAATGCCGCACAGATCTGCGGCCTGATCCAGGGTGAGCGAGAGCTTGCTGCTGTCCTGAAAATATTTCAGCACTGGCTCCAGGCGCCCGAGGCCGGTAGAGCGGGACACATCCGCCGCATCTTCCTGGATCACTACTTTTTCAATCTGGATCAACAACAGCTGCAACACCCGATTGCGCAGTAACAACTGTTCGGAGCTGACGTTCACTTCACAGCACCAGTGCAGCATCATGGTCAGCCGCTGCAACATTTTGTCTTGCAAACGGCAGACAGCACTGGGCATATCCTGTGCGGTATAGCCCAGAGACAATTCATCCATAACCTGCGGCTCAAACTGCAGCAGAAAAAATTCCTGTTCGCCGTATTCCATCACCATTTCATGCACAGAAAGTGAGGGAAGGTAGAGCAGGGTTCCGTCCTGAATGGGAAATTCAGTACCGTCCAGAAATATTTTTCCGGCGCCCTTCACGAACAACATCACCTCGAACATCATATGGAAATGCGGGGCGATATCGCACCGGTCTTCGGGCGAAAACTGATAGTAAGCAGACTTTACCGTCTGCCCCTGGGGCAGCTCGATATTTTCGTACAAGAGGGCGCTGTTCATCGCAGGCTTCCTCGCTCTCCATCGCTTGTCATCAATGCTCTTGCGCCGGCAAACCGCCAAAGAGCAACATTTTTATATTTATTGGTAATTCGATTACATATATCTGCAATTCATATCAATATCATACTGCAAACAACGATAAAGTCTACGGAGATAGCGGTGCAGCATTTCATTCAGAACCCCATACTTCCCGGGTTCAACCCGGACCCGAGCGTGATCCGGGTGGGAGAGGATTTCTATATCGCCACCTCTACCTTCGAATGGTTCCCGGGTATTCGGCTCCACCACTCAAAAGATCTGGTGCACTGGCGGCTTGTGGGACACGCGCTCACACGGCGCGACCAGATCGACATGCGCGGTTTCAATAATTCCGACGGTGTCTATGCTCCCGCACTCAGTCATGCGGATGGAAAATTCTGGCTGACCTTTTCCTGCACCCACAACAGTCGCGGCGGCGCCTGGATGAGCACGCCCTGTTTTGTGGTTACTGCAGATAAGATTGAAGGCCCATGGAGTGACCCGATTGCGATTGGTGGTGGCGGTTTTGACCCCTCCCTGTTTCACGATGACGACGGCCGCAAATGGGTAGTCAACATGACCTGGGACGGCAGAGCGGGTCACAATAAGTTCGGTGATATCACCCTTCAGGAATTTGATGCGGAACACCGCAAGCTCAAGGGCCCGCGCATTCCGGTTTTCTCCGGCACCGAGCTGGGTTGCACCGAGGGTCCCCAGATTCTCAAGAAGGATGGCTACTATTACCTGATCACGGCCGAGGGCGGCACCGAATGGAATCACGCGGTCACCGTTTGCCGCGCTAAAAACCTGTTCGGTCCCTACGAACTGCACCCGCAAAAACACGTGCTCACCTCGCGCTTTCAGGAAGACAATCCACTGCAAAGAGCCGGCCACGGATTTTTGGTGGATACCCCCAAGGGAGAGTGGTACCTCACGCATCTGTGCGGCCGCCCGGTATACGATCCTGAGGCCTACGGTTTTGGGCCAAAATACGGCACCGGCTTTTCCATTCTCGGTCGCGAGACCGGTATCCAGAAAGTGGAGTGGCGCGACGGCTGGCCATGGCTCGCCTGCGGTGGCAATGCACCGCAATTACAGGTTGCCGCTCCCGACCTCCAGCAGCACCCCTGGCCACAATCATCCCAATACATCGATCATTTTGACGAACCGACCCTTTCCCCGCAGTGGCAGACACTGCGCGAGCCCGCGGAAGCGTCCTGGTGTTCACTCTCCCAAAGAGCGGGTCACCTTCGCCTGACCGGTCGCCATTACCTGGCGTCCAGATTTGATCAGAGCCTGCTGGCGCGACGAATTGAACACCACCGGATGCGCGCGGAAACCCGCGTGGACTTTCACCCGGAATCGCCGATGGAAATGGCGGGGCTGGTGGTCTACTACGACAATACCAACTACTACTTCCTCAAGATCACAAGCGAAGACAACGGCAAAAAAATTGTGCAGGTTTGCGCATCCATCGCCGGCGCATACAGCGAGCCCGGCGGGGCGGGACAGAAAGGGGAAAAGGCGATCATTGAAAACAGTGACCCGCTGTATCTACGGGTAACCCTGGATACCCAGTGGTACCAGTTCAGCTATTCCACCGACGGGCGCCACTGGGCAAATATTGGCCCGCGCCTGAACAGCACACCACTATCCGACGAGTACGGGAACCTGATTTTCAAGTTTACCGGCAGCATGGTGGGAATCTTCGCCTGCGATGTAAATGAGCAGGGCAGATACGCAGACTTCAGCCATTTCTCTTATCAACAGCTCGCAGAAGAAAGCACGGTTGGCGAACCTGACACTGTACAGGAATCCGTTGCGCTGGAAGTCGTATCATGAAATCCGTGCTCACTCATCACCTCAGAGATCACCTCAGAAATCGTATCCGTATTTTCCCCCTGATAGCGGCAACCCTACTTCTTGTTGTTGGCTGCGACCGCGGGGAAAGTACGTCTCAGCCTCAATCCCCGAGCACAAAGATGTCATCGGCCGACGAAGCTGCGGCCAAAAACGGTCACCGCTTCTCCGCAATGTTTGTTCCCGAGGAACAGCGGCAATTGTTGTTTATCGGCCAGGATCGCAAGTCCATCGACGGTTACGTCAATAGCGGGCATTTCCCGGCGCCGGGAGGCGTCACGGCTTATATCGTCCCGATTTATGAGCTGCGCAACCCTGACAAGTATTTCGGTGGAATGGGCCTCGATAATAACCTGCAACCCACAGAGCGCGCTGCGGATTGGGGCGGCGGTCCCGCCAATGCCTGGAAGCTGGCGAAAGATTTTCCGGATTCCGCACTGGCCATCGGTCTCGATATCAATGAATCCTTCCGCGCAAACGGATTGTCGGAAATTGCCGATGGGAAGTTCGATGCAGAGATCGACAAGCTGGCCGCTTTTATCCGGCTGGCAGAATCCCCGGTTTTTCTGCGCATCGGCTACGAGTTCGACGGTGTCTGGAATCAGGGGTACGAGAAAGCCAGCGAGTATGTGGCGGCCTGGCGGCACATCGTAGATCGAATCCGTCACCCCGGTGGCGACCAGCTGGGGCCCGACAATGTCGTTTTTGTCTGGCAGGGTTCCGCTTCTCCTGCGGATGACGCCATCGAAGGTAAGTTCGAGGGCGATATCGGCATCTGGTATCCGGGCGACAGCTATGTGGACTGGATAGGCCTGTCCTGGTTCCTGTTAATCGATGAATCCGGCATACACCCGAAAATTCCCAGGCAGCAGATGGCCACCCAGCGCCAGCTGGCGGATCAGATTCTCAATTTTGCCCGCGCCCACAGCAAACCGGTGTTTGTTGCCGAGTCGGCGCCACAGGGTTACGACCTGAAGCAACAGTTCAATGCCAATATCAATGTAATGATCGATGGCCCAGCCGCCGAGAACAAGGTAGCCGCCTCTGGTGAACAGATATGGCAGCAGTGGTTTGCGCCCTACTTTGATTACATGCACGAAAACCGGGACATTATCCGCGCCGTCGCCTACATCAATTGCAACTGGGATGAGCAACCCATGTGGGGCCACCCATACGACAACGGCTTCTGGGGCGACACCCGGGTCGAAACCAACCCGATCATCCGCGATTACTGGTTACAGGAAATTCAAAAACCACACTGGGTGCACGCACACAAGCAAAGCCTGGCGCACTCACCGGATCAACAAGCGGCGCGATGACATCACGCGTGCAACAGTATTAATCGAGGTTAGCAATTATGGATATCAAGGCACTGGCTGCCCAGTTTTGGGATCAGGGCTATCTGGTTCTCGAGGATTTTTTCCCTTCGGCGTTAATGGATAACTATCAGCAGCTGATTCTGGACCATTTCGGCGAGAACCCGGAATTTGTGCACAACGATGAGTTCCTGGAAAAGTCAGCCACCCAGGTGATTCCCTGGTTTCCGCAACGGGAAGGCTGTGATGCTTTCGACATTGCAGAACAGGACCATCGACTGAAAGTACTGACCGAGGAAATTCTTGGTGCTGGCTGGTACTCCCAGTACAGCATGGTGATGTTCTCCCGTCAGGGCACCAAGGGACAGGCCTGGCATCAGGACTGCCGCACCGATGACCCGAACCTGTTTAATGTGAACCGGCTGATCTATACCGCTGATATCACCGATGAAATCGGCGGCCAGACGCTGGTAGTACCCGGCTCGCACAAACGCGGCACCATTTCTACCGGCCCGGTGGATGAGGATTTTTCCGATCAGGTGGTTCTGAAACCGAAGAAAGGCACCCTGGTATTACTGCACGGCCATACCTGGCACCGGGTGTTGCCGGTTTCGGGAAAATACCGGGTTTCCACCAATTACCGCTGCGCCTCCCTGGGCACCCCGGAAGACATTACCGATATTTGTGTATATCGAAATATGCGCTACCAATTCTCTACCAGCGAAGTGATCGAGGACCGCTTGCTGGCCATATAAAGTGATATGAGGTGATATTCAGGTACATGTGCAGGCTGCACGGCTTGAATTCACCTCTCATTTTCTCGCTTTTGATTTACCCGGCTTATACCCCGTTATCTACGGATAAGCTGGGCTCCCTGCCCTCGCGCACGGAACCATTTGGTGATGATCACCTTTTCCCCGCGCACAACCGGCATGCCCCAGTGGATACTGTCCGGGTTTGGCGATCCATCCGTGTTCAGGCTATTCCAGATCAAGGCACAGCCGGCTTGCGGGACAAAACTTTTCTGCAACCGGGTAAACCGGGTTTCCCCGCCATCGCAGTCGTCGTTCAGATAGATCATAAATGTCCAGGTGCGCTGGCCGCGCTCACTGGCGAACCGCTGATATTCCTCGCTGCCCGGCTCGAAATAATCTGTATGCGGCTTGAATTGCTGCCCCTGCCGATACCACTGTGCCTGAATGGATTCCGAATACGCAGGGTTGATACCGAGGGAATGACAGATGCGCCGATCGAGCTCCTGCGCCAGGGGGCTCTCCATCAGTCCGAGGTCACAGGTGCAACTGGTTCGAAAGTCACGGTACTGGTCCATGGCATTGGTGGTCGTGGACGGTCGCAGGTGGGGCCTGACCAGATCAATGATCTGCCGACATTCATCGGCAGTGAGAAAATTTTCCCACAGGAAAAGTTGCAGGCGACCGCCTGTATTAATCGGTAACGCGCCCAGTGGTTGCGCGCCGGAAGCTTCGATTTCGGTGGCCGTGGAGGTGTAACTTCTATCGGCCCGTTGCGCTGCATTAGCGGAAGCAAGCCGGGGATTTACCGGCCAGTAATTCAGTGTGCGCGCCACCAGGTCGGGACAGAAATCGTGGCCAATCAATATCCGGTAGAGCTCAGCCGTTTCACAGCCACGGTTGATATTGGTCTGGATCCAGTCGCGCCAGCTGACATCAAATTGGGTGATCGCCATCGCTCTTCGCCTGTCTCTTTATTATTTTTAAATGAGCGCCCGGCCCCGTTGGCGACGCCAACGGAACCGGGCAGCTACTTTATTCCGACAGAATAAACCCATTCCCCTCTGTAATCAGTGACTTGAAGTGCGCTTTTACCGTCGAGTCCATCTGCACCCGGGTATCCGAGTACTTGAAGTAGTTCTGCCCGGCCTGGTCCTGCGCATTGGCCCACTGGGGCTGGTTGCTCCAGTCGGCATTGATGTAATGCCAGGCTTTGGTGGAGGTGCGATTGATCTCTCCATTTTTGTTATTGAACCACTGAAGGTCATTGTGCAATGTCACACTGCCATCGGGGCTCTGACCGGTGCTGTTGAACGGTAGCTTGAAATCATACTGATGGAACAGGGCGCCGTGCGGCGTGGCCTCGGCAATGAAGTGCGGCAGGCCTTCGGCCTCGGCAATAGCGGCCTCTTCTCCCACGTCGGAGTCAAACTGCGACGAGCCCACCCAGTCTACATACTGTTTTCCGGGCCAGTAACCCTGCTCGGTATTGCCCAGGGTCGAGGTGGTGCGTCCGGTGCCGTGGAAAGAGTCCGACTGCCACACGTGGGCCACGTTGTTGACTCCGCGACCATCCATAAACGTGCGGATATATTTAAATGTTTCACGGAAGTTTACATCGGACCAGCCACCCGCATCGCCATTGAACTCGTAGCAGGTGCGCAGGAAGAAGCGGGTGTTCCCGTGCTCGTTGAAAAAGTCCGCGAGCTCTGTCAGCAAATCGTCGTAGGCACCACCGTTATACAGCGACGGCATCCGGTCATTACTCGGGCACCACAAACCGATGGAAACCACTGCCGGGCTGTAGGTATCAATCAGCCAGTCGATGTTCATTTCTCCGGAACCCCAGTGATTCTGGCGGTAGCCATTGTCGAAACAACCGCTGGCGGAGTTGGAGCTGTAATCACCGACGCTCTTCAGTCCGTCGAGGCCTTTGAAGCAGTAGCTGCCGTCGTAATTGGACTCGCCGCGAGACAGGGTGGTGTACATGGTGAATCCACTGGGGCGCGGCAGGTCTGACTGCGCCATATACCCTTGAATGGAAGCCTTGTCCTGGCCGACGATAAAGTAGCGCTGGCCATCGGCGGGAATAACCGGTTTGCCGGCACTGGGGGACGGTGTCGGCGTTGGAGTAGGAGTAGGAGTAGGAGTCGGTGTAGAACCGCTGCTGCCATGAAACTCGACATAATCCACATTCATCGCTGCATCGCCGGATTCGAAGACCAGTGCGACGGTCGCCCCTTCCGGGATCGCCACCGAGTGGGTTGCGGAGGTGTAGTTACCCGTCCAGCTGCCATTGCCACTGAACGGAATATCCCCGGCGTCACTGCCGTTGATTTTCAGGGACAGTTTGCCACTGTTCTGAGAGGCGAAGTAAATGGTCAGAGACTCGGAAGCCGGTACATTGCTGAAACTGAAGCCGGCGCCATTCTGGTAGATGTAGGCCACACCGGCACCACCGGAAGCAGCACCGTCGTTATAGATTTCTGCAACGCCGGACAGGCTACCGCTCTCCGCTTCCAGTTTGGTGGTCGCGGGTGTGGGCGTCGGGCTTGGCGTTGGCGTAGGGCTAGGTGAAGGTGTGGGTGTGGGTGTTGGAGTTGGAGTCGGTGTTGGGCTGGGCGCAGCCGAGCAGGAATCCGGAGTCATCGGCGGGTGCATTTCGCCGTACTGCGCCGGCGAGTAATAGCCGTCCACACCCGGTCCTTCCAGGCGGAACTCCACCTCACCACCTGCGTAAGCGATATTGCTCACACACTGGCCGGGGGCGCAGCTGCTGTCGGAGTTCCACATCCACTGGCCGTTGTTGTAACCGGCCACCCACACGTTGCCACTGGCGGTGATAGTGGCATCGTTGAATACCAGATTGCCATTGTCGGTACACACGGATGCCGCCTGGGCGCGCTCGGACGCGAGGCCGGATCCACAGCCGACCAGTGCACAGGCGATCGCCGTCGCTAACAGTTTCGGTTGATTATTATTTTGTATCATCGCTAATCCTTATTTTCAGTTGTTTTTCGATGAGAAGTTTTCAAAGGCGCGACCCCCATTGCGCCGTTGGTGTCTTTTGCGCGCAATCGGGGTCGTCTTTTTGAGAGACAGGGACAGGTTTAAAGCGAGCGCAAGAAACGCGCTATATCCGCTTTTTCACCCGCACTGAGTGCCGGAACACTGCCGTTACCATGGGCATCGATGGCAGCTTCCAGCGAGGTCGCGCGACCGTCGTGCATAAACAGGGTGGCTTTGCCATTGCGTTCCAACAGCTCCACGTTCTGGCCGATGGCCCAGAGCGCCGGGGTACGGAAGTCTCCGCCGGTACCGACATCCCACAGTTTCATATCCGTGTAGGGGCGGATGCTCAGATCCCGCGCCCACGCCGGTGCATCGCTGCGGGTTTTCTGGGTCGGCTGGTGGCAGCCGGCGCAACCGGCCTCATGGAAAGCCACTTCACCTTCCGCCACTTGCGGGTCCACATAGGTGTCGTAATCACGCACCGGCACGTGCAGGGTTTCGGTGTACTTCACGATCTGATCGAAGGTGTTTTCACCGATATCTGCCGGGGTCAATCCCAGGTCTGCCAGCAGCGCGTTTTCCGACTGCTCACGCACGCTTGCCACAGAGCCATCCCAGGTAAGCGCCACTTCCGCACCGGCAATCCACTGCAGAAGACCAACGCCGAAGGTAGCCGGCGCTACCAACGGGCCTTTCGCGGTCTGCACCACAAAGTCGGAGCGCCCATCACGGAAGTGACAGTCACCACAGGAGCCTTCGCCGGCGTCCTTGATCACGGTGCCGTTCACATCGGTGATCGCCACACCACCATCAAACCCATCCTGATTGGGACGACCGCCCGGGACCTGCGACAGGCCATGGAAGGCGTGGTGACCCCAGATAAAGTCGTCCACATCCTCGGCGCTCTGCACCGTGGTCAACTGCTGGGTGAAGCGCGCGTTGCGCTCTTCGTCTTCCACCGGGTTACAGCCATTGGAGTGCACCATACGCACGCCGGCGGGCCCGGCCAGGTTCAGGCGCGGGTCACCGGTGGCAGTCGTAAAGCCCTGCCCCAGGGTGGTGTTCTGCATGGTGTTGTACACCTGGGAACTGATCGAGGTTCCGCCCGGGAAATTGTTCTGGGCGGTGGGAAAGGTCGCCTCCCAGCTGATGATCTGGCCGTAGTCGAAACTGTTCGCCGGCAGCGGGTAACTGTTGACGATGTACTGCGGGCCCTGACAGTTACCGGCTCCCCATTCAAATGCCTCGATCCGCAATGGACCGGTGCTGGCATTGGGCTGAATGGCAAACTCCCCTTCCCCATCGACAAACGTCGTGGTGTAACGCTCGAGACCGGAAGTCAGCGAATTGTTGTAGGGCGTCGCGTCGAACGAAACAAATTCTTCCGGACGATCTCGGGAGTGCGGGTGACCGTGGCGCTGCCAGTTAGCGCTGGTATAGGTCTTGGTTGCACGGTTGCGCGGATCGATGCGATCGCTCGGATTACTTTCGTCGTATTCGAACAGCGCGGTGTAAACCCAGTTATCTTCCGGCTCAGCGTTTACCGTGCCGTAAATACGGTAGCGCAGGAAGTAATAGAACTTGCCGTAACAGGCCCCGGGGATTTCCGCGTTGTAGGGCCCCGCCAAAGTGCCGGGCATGTCAGCCTTGTGGAACTGGATCTGGTTGTTGGAACACCACAACTCTAGATTCGGATCCTTGGCAGAGCGCGGGTAACCGTCACCGCCCCAGGGCGAGAACTGGGCGATCAAACCACCACTCAGGTCCGGCGTATGCCCGGGACGCCAGGTTAAGGTGCGGCCTTCGATATCAATCGCCATGCCCATCACCCGTGGAGTGAGTCCATTGATCGGCGTCTTGAGGGCCGGCGCCGGGTGATCCACCAGAGGCAACTGGGGAATCAATTGCGCATCCGCCAGTTCCCAGGTACTGAATTGGGTACCTTTGGTATCCGCCGGGCTGTGGTCACCGGCGTAGAAGTACAGTGGCTGGCTGTTGTAGGTGACATGGTAATCGGTCACTTCTACCGTGTTACCGCAATCGTCTTCGGTAGTGTAAGCGCGCTCGATGGTGCCGAAGCTACCGGTCACACCACCGGCCCCCACGAGATCCATCGGATCGGCAACGATGACTTTCGGCCAGTTGGTTTCACAGTCGCCAACACAATTACTGACGTTGTCGCTGTCGTTCAGGAAAGTGTAGAGCGCATAACCTTCGCGTCCGGTAGCCTCACCGCCGATCAGGCGCGCGAGGCCGGCTTCACCATTGGTGACCACCATTCCCACGGTAGGCTTGGGCGCAGGCGGTGCTACCGGGTCGCCGCCGCTGCCCGCGGTATAGCAGACGGCATCGGTAATCCCTTCACCGGGTTTGACCGTGATCTGGGAAATGCACTGGCCACCACCGAATTCATCACCCTGTAAACGCATTTCCAGCGTGTAGGTGGTCTCCGGGTCTATGGCACCGAGATCGGTCTCATAGCGGTAATAGCTGTCGCCGGCCGCAGTGGTGTGCAGCACCTGGTTGCCGGCCTGATTGGGCGCGCTGCCCTGCAGGCCCCAGATCGCAAAGCCGCGACTCGCGCCCGCCTGCTCGGAATGGTAGGCAATACCGCTGCTGGTAAGCCCCGCTTCAAAGCCATCGCCAAAGTCCGCAGCCGGATCCCCTTCGGGAGCCTCGCAGCTCGGAGTCGGAGTCGGAGTCGGAGTCGGAGTCGGAGTCGGAGTCGGAGTCGGAGTCGGAGTCGGAGTCGGAGTCGGAGTCGGAGTCGGAGTCGGAGTCGGAGTCGGAGCAGTGTCTTCGGTGAACTCCACGAAGTCCACGTTCATTGCCGCATCGCCATTCTCGAAAAGAATCTCAATGCTATCACCAGCAGCAAGTGCAATGTTCAGGCTGGCAATCGCATAGCTGCCACCCCAGGCACCGGTGGCACTGAACTGCAGGTCTCCGGCATCGCTGCCGTTGACGCGCACACTGAGCTTGCCGGAATTTTCTGAAGCATAATGCACCCGGATGCCATTGGCCGCCGGCACATTGTCGATACGGAAACCGGAACCATCGGTATAGATATAGGCCACGCCCTGGCCGCCGGAAGCGGCGCCGTCACTGTAGACTTCCGCATCGCCCATCAGTGTCGCGGCCTCCGCTTCCACATGGGTTCCAGTCGGCGTCGGGGTAGGCGTCGGGGTAGGCGTCGGGGTAGGTGTCGGCGTAGGTGTGGGTGTCGGAGTAGGTGTCGGAGTGGGTGTCGGGCTAGGCGCAGATGAGCCATCACAGGCAGACGGCATTACCGACGGGTGCATACTGCTCTGGGGATATGGCGAGTAATAGCCATCAACACCCGGACCCTCGAGGCGAAATTCCACTTCACCGCCGCTATAGGCGATATTACTTGCGCACTGGCCGCTCGTGCAGCTCAGCTCGGATGTCCACATCCAGCTGCCGTTGTTATATCCACCAACCCAGACACTGCCATTTGCGGTAATAGCATCATCCTTGAAAACCAGATTGCCATCTTCGGTACATACCGACGCGGCAATGGCCGGCAGCGCACTCATCGACGCAATGCCGGCAACGGCAATCGCCAACTTCAGCGGGGTTGCGCTGCGCCGTTCATTTGCAGCTACAGCTGGAGAGGCTACGCAGGTGTCGCTGCCGCTACTGCGTAACATATTTCTGTTCATGGGACTGTTCATTCGCCACCCTGAATTTATCGCTATTAGTTTCGGGTATGCACTGGGTGCATCTTTTCTCATCAGCGAATCTGGGCGACAACAGGTGCGACGCAATCTCGCACCCATACAGGTACTCCACTAAAAACCGATCGTCATAAAACAATCACAGGTATGTTTTAACGTGGGTCATTGAGCACTGGAATCGCACAGATCCAGTGCATAGAAAAGCACACTGATCAGCAGCTTCAATAGCAATCCACGCCAGAAATACGGTGTTCGAATCCCCATGCTCAGGCAGAGCGTTCAGCGCGCGTTCGAACTCACGCGGCACCAGAACCCGAACCCTAAACTCCAGTAGCGCCGGGGGCTTCCGTCAATAAACCCGTTGCGCTTCAAGCGGGTTCGAGTAACCAACCGCTTCGGGTTCGAATTCTTTTTTTTAGTGAATTTTAAGATTCGAACCAGAATTACCCTCGAAAATCGGCGCTATCCGAGATTCACTCCTGGGTTGCCGGCTTCCGCCCCGTTTTGGGGCCGTACTGTCCCCGGTATTGCGAAGGGGTCATCCCCATACGCTTTCTAAACAGCGTATTGAAGGAAGATTTGCTGCGGAATCCCGCGTCTTCATAAATCTTCTGGATCGAGACGCAAGCCGGGTCTTCACTGCGCAACCGCTGCTTGATCTCTTCAATCCGGTAATGATTTACAAACTCATAAAAGTTTTTCTCAAAATGCCGATTGATGGCCTGCGACACCACACGCAAGGGCTGATCTGCAGCTTCCGCAAACTGTTCGACCGTCAGATCCGGACGTCGGTACCAGTGTTCCACTTCCATTAATTCACGCAGTTTTGCGAGTAGCGCATCACTAAACGGCACTTCTTTCTCGGCTTCAGGAACATCGGCTGCCGGCAGTTTCAGGGCAATACCGACGATCCGCATGCCCTGGGTAAGCCCAAAAAGGACGGCGCCGGTCAGCAGGAAAATCTCAAGCAGACTGGGAAGGTGAATGACCGTATGCCGCAGCACCGGCCAGCCAGTGACCGGCATAAACGGCGGCACCAGCGCCATTGCCCAGATCAGCGCAAAACCACTGGTCATTACCATCAGCCACAGTGGATCCACCGCATCCAGATTTCCGTAGTAATGTTGAATCTGTTGCTTGTAGCGGCGCAAGTGCCAAAGAGTGAGCAACGCGTACAGGGTATTCATCCCAAAGGACACGGTTGCAATAAAAATGTGGGGTCGCCAGAAAATGTCCACCATTCCCTCACCAAACAAGCCCAGTGGTGAAACCACCGCGGCAAGTGAAAAGGCGACCAGCGGGACGAGCAAGAAGCTGCCCCTGACAGAACCTGGATAAATCAGGGAATTGACATAGTGAAAGAGAAACGCACCGGGAAAGTAAAAAACCAGCGCCAGGGCACTGAAAAACCAGCCCCCGACATTGTGCCCAAACCAGCCAGAGATGATCGGATTGTAGGTGAGCAAAAACACCAGTTCCGTCAAACCCACCAGAAAAACAAAGCCGGCCAGGATGTTCGCACTGTGGCGGCGCGATCGAATCTGCACCGGTGAATCGCCCCGCACTTCGGCATACAGACGAATCAACGCCCGGCTGTGTAGCAGGTAGAATATGGCAAACAGTGCAGACTCGATAAACAGTATCCAGATCAGGATATCGTAGCCATTGAATACCGGTTTGCTTAGCGCTTCATAGAAGCCTCTCATCGGATAAGGACCTGTGTTTCATTATTTTTCTACTGGCCACTATAAATGACTAACTGCCAAATTGGCTGCGCACCCTCGCCATCACCTGCTGAAATGCGATGGACATCTCATGAGGCATCTGTTCTGACTGCAGGCGGCCAGACTGGATATCGGCACTGGCTGCTGCAATTTCAAACTCGAACCCGAGCCCCTTGCGGTAATCAATAAATTGATCAATCTGCTCGTCCAGCTGGAACAGGCTACAGCGGTCCGCACGCCAGAAATCCGGAATCGCGATATAGCCCTCTTCACCGATGATGTACGCCCAGTTCTGCAATTTGCAGCGGAAAGAAGTAGCCAGGGTGGCCACCGCTCCCTGTTGGTACTCCGCCAGAATGACCACATCATCTTCCACGCCGTTCGGCGCAAGATGTGTCCGCACCGAAATATCCTCAGGTTCCTGTTCCAGGAAGTACTGGGCAATCGCAACCGGGTAGATACCCATCTCCAACAGGCAACCTCCGGCGAGTCGGTTGTCGTATTCACGACGATCATTGGAAAAGGGGATCGGATACCCAAAATCCGCTTTAATGTGGCGAATCTTGCCGATGCGGCCTTGGTCTACCCATTGTTTTGCCTTGCGCAGCGCCGGTAGAAACCAGGTCCACATCCCCTCCATCAGATAGCAATTCTGATCCGTGGCGAATTTTGTCAGCTCACGACACTCATCCGGATTAACCACCAGAGGTTTCTCGCACAGCACTGCCTTACCAGAGGTCAGGGCAGCCACGGCCTGGGAGAAATGCAGGTTGTGGGGGGTTGCAATATAGACTGCGTCCACCTCGTCGGAATCGAAGAGACCTTGGTACCCCTCGCAAGCCATCCCAATGTCGTATTTGGCGGCAAAGAGTTCGGCGTTTCTTGCACTGCGCGCACCAACCGCAACCAGCTCGGCGTTATCCACATGCTGAATGTCGCCTGCAAACGAATGGGCTATGCGCCCCGCCCCAATAATTCCCCAGCGCACCTTGTTCATTACCCGTTCCTTTTCGTTCATTGTTTACACCGCGCAAGCATTTTTTTGTGGATCATGTGCAACGACGTTTGATGCCGACTTTACACCCAGGGCCTTTTCCAACTGCTCCAGCGTTTTGCCACGGGTTTCCGGCAGCAGCCAGGCGACGAGGACAAACCCCAAAAGCGCGAAACCACCATAAATTGAAAAGGTGCCAACAATCCCAAGATGCGCGAGCTCCCAGGGAAAGGCAAGTTGCACAACGTAACTCACCGCGCTGTTCGCCACTCCAATGCAAGAGATGGCAACACCACGAATGGTGTTCGGGAAAATTTCCGACAGCAGCACCCACATGACGGGCCCCAGAGAAAAGGCAAAAGAGGCAACAAAACCAAGGATTCCAATCAGAACCAGCTTCGCATTCACATCAATCGCCAGCTGCATCAGAGCGCTCTGGTGACTGAGGTATTCCTCCTGGGTCAAACGTTGTTTAAGTGCATTTTTGAACGCCACATCATTTTCAAATCGTACGCCGACCAGTGGCTTCAGCACTTCCGATTCGGTCAATGCAAAAACTTCACCGGCACGGTTCTCCGGGAGTTCGTAACTGGCGCGACTGAAGCTGCCAGCGCAAATGGCCATGCTCACAACCACCCCTGCCAGCCCGATTAGCATCAACGGTTTTCGACCCAGACGATCAATCAGTGCCATCGCCAACAGGGTGAAAACAATATTGATAATGCCTACCCACACTGCCTGAACAAAGGCTGCATCGGTACCAACGCCGCTCTGTTCGAATATTGTCGGTGCATAGAAGTAAACCGCATTGATACCGGTAATCTGCTGGGACACCCCGACAATGAGACCGAGCACCAACACCAACCGCATGGGGCGACCGAACAACCTGCGCACGGCATCGAGAACCGCCTGGCGCCCTTCCGATACCGACTCGCGGATACAGGCAATTTGCACCTCCACTTCATTCCGGCTCATCAAACGGGAAAAAATTCCACGCGCCTCCTGCTCGCGGTCATTCAACAACAACCAGCGCGGGCTTTCCGGAATGGTGTACAGCAATGCCAGATACATCAGTGCAGGCACTATTTCGATCCCCAGCATCCACCGCCAGGTGTGTACGTCAATACCGAGCGCCACAACCCAGGGAAGATCACCGGCACTCAATTGCAGAATCAGGTAGTTGGCGAAATAGGCGGCAGAAAAGCCCAGCATGATATTGAGCTGGTTTATGGACACCATCCGCCCCCGAGACCGCGCAGACGCGACTTCGGCAATGTACATGGGTGCGATATGCAGGGACGCAAAGGCCAGACCGCCAATAAAGCGCGCAAGCACCAGAAGAAAATAGGTTGTTGCAAAAGCGGAACAAATGGCTGAAACCACATACAGTGCCGCGATCAGCTTCAACACCGTGCGCCGGCCAAAGCGGTCGGCCAAAGACCCGGCGAGAAATGAGGCGATGATCGCCCCGAGTGTTGGCGCACTGACCACCATGCCCTGCTGAAATTCATTCAGGCCGAACTCAATAGCGGTGAAGCCGACAACACCGGAGATGACGGAGGCATCGAAGCCAAAAACAAATCCACCCAGCGAGACAATGAGAGCGTAACGTAGCGCATGTGACATAACGGTTCCGCTATTGTTTTTATTGATTTAAAAAAAAGCGGCAACCTGAATCCAGGTTGCCGCAAAAGTCGAAGAAGAGAGTAACAATTAAACACTGACGTTCGACGTTAGCCGGGTACCCGCGCCAAAAGGCGCAGGTACCCGTGCACACCTGGATCAGAAGTTAGCGCGCAGCCCCAGTGCGTAGCGGGCACCGAACTCCTGAGCACTGATCAGCTGATTGCTGAAGCGACCATGTTGACGGAAGTCTTCACCTGTCAGGTTCAAGCCTTCGAGGAATACGGTCATATTGTCGGAGATCTCGTAGCTGGCGCTCAGGTCCCACTGGCCATAGGCTTCGGTGAACACCGGCTCATCCGGAGCGCGCAACTGATCGGTAGATGCGAGGAAGTCATCACGCCAGTTGTAAGCGAGTCGCGCCTGGAAGCCATTCTTGTCATAGAAGCCCACCAGGTTGTAGGAATCGCTCAGACCGTTCAGTGCCAGCTGTTCTGCGGTTTCAAATACGTCGTATTCCAGGTCGCCGTCGACCAGGGTAGCGTTCGCCTGAAGACCGAACCCGCTGTCACCCAGCATGTGCTGTACCGCAAGCTCGAATCCCTGAACGTGGGAGTCGCCCTTGTTTACCGGTGTGGTGATCAGCCAGTTGATTTCCGGAGAGTTGGCAATCACCGTGCCATCACAGGCGGGTACATCTTCACCATTGAGGCCGCAGGTATTGCCGTTGATGCCCACATCACCGCGGCTCGGGTCGGTATAGGCTACGCCATCGGCGTTGTACAGCAGTCCGGACGTGGTATCTGCAGACACATAGTTATCCACAAACTTCTGGAAGTGGTTGACAGAAACGTAGCTGCCGTCTGCGTAGTACCACTCCAGCGCCAGGTCCAGGTTATCCGCCAGATAGGGTTTCAGGTCTGCATTACCCTGATAGGCGAGATAGGGGCCACTGGGACGACTGTTGGCGATGCTTACTGCCGGGCGCAGTGCGGTCAGGTCGGTACGCGTCATGGTGCGACCGATGGAGGCGCGTGCGACCACCTCTTCGGTAATATCCAGGCGAACATCCAGGCTTGGCAGGAAATAGGCGTAGTCGCCATCCAGCTCGGTTACACCGTAAACCAGATCCTCACTGAACTGCGGACGCAGTTCGGTCAGGCTTTCATAACGCAGCGCGTAAGGCGTCACCTGGCGGGTTTCACCGGTCACATCGGTCGCCTCGTAGCGTAAGCCGGCAACCATGGTCAGTGGCATCTGCGCAATTTCAGTTTCAAAATTAAACTGCGAATAAGCAGAAGTGCTCTGTTCGGTGACGGTGTTGTACACCTCCGGGTTGAAGGTAAAACCAAACTCATCGCCGATCTGGTCGTACATGGATTTCACGTCGAACTTGAGGAAGTACGGGAAGAGCGCTTCATTGCCACTAAAGGCACTGCCGGTACCGGCGCTACTGATCAGCGACAGCTGATCGACAGATGGGTTCCAGGCGCGACCGAGGGTGGTCATGTTCATGCGCCAGGTCGTATCGAATTCGAAATCGACATAGCCGATACCAAACTGGGCAGACTTCAGCATGCTGTCGTTGCTGTTCACCCAGTTGAAATCGAGTTTGGCCTGGTCGATGGTATTCAACACTTCATTGCCGCGGCCGATCACCAGGTTGCCACCAACACTGGCAAGGTCGTACTGCTCCCCTTTGGTAGCACCGTCATAGAGGTAGTGCACGTTGCCATCGAACCCGAACGCATTCATGGATGCCGGGTCGTTCAGGATCGGCAGCTGGGTACCCTGCCCGTAGTCGATGGTGAACTGGCCCGCATAACACTGCTCATAGGTCGCGCAGTAAAAATCCGCGTTACTCAGCAGAATGGACTTTTCCGACAGGTTGCCGTCGGGCTGCGCGTGGGAGGTGGAGTGATGAATATCAAATTTGGCGCTGAGATTTTCGCTCAGGTCCCACTCCAGGTTGAAACCGATGGATTCATTTTCGGTTTCCAGTTCATCGATGTAGCCGATGTAGTCGGTACCGCCGGCACCATTGACGATCTGTGCGATGGAACCATTTTCATCGGTGGAACCACTTACCCAGTTACCAAACCAGTGTGCGGTCTGGTAGCGCTCGATATCGTCCTGATAGCTCGAATAGAAGTAATCCAGACTGGCAACCGCTGCATCGCTGATCGCGTACTGAACCACTACCTGGGCGTTATCACGCGCGCGCTCGTGGTGGCTCTGGTCCATGTTGTAGTTCTGCGGCATCCAGATGGTGCCACCGGGGTTATTGCTGCGGTTGATCGCGGAATCGTCAATCGCTCCGCCGCCACAGGCGTCGGTGGAGGTGCTGAATCCAAGTTCACAGTTGCCTGCAGTCTGGCGCAGCCAGCCATCGGTCGCGATAATTTCCTGCGAGCTGTCACGCTGGGAGTGGGACAGTGCCGCAAGCACACCCAGTTTGCCGTCGAACAGCTGAGTGGAGAACATACCGGAAACTTCCGGCGTAAAGTCGTCACCCTGTACGTTGGTGGTGTCGCTATTGGTCTTTACGCTGAATGCAGATTTAAAGCCATCGTAATCAAATGGCTTGGCGGTGCGCACATTCACGGTCGCGCCGATACCGCCGGATGCCTGCTCGGCACGCGCGGTTTTGTAAACATCAACACCCACCACAGATTCCGGGGCAATCTGCTCAAAGTTGAAGCTGCGGTTCTGGGTGCCGCCAGCACCTTCCTGCTTGGGGGAGTCCGCAAACGGCATATTGCGGCCATTCAGGGTTACAAGGTTAAAGTTGGGACCAAAACCGCGCACGGTTATCTGGTTACCTTCGCCATTTTTACGGTCAATGGACACACCACTGATACGCTGCAGGGATTCCGCCAGGTTGGTATCAGGGAACTTACCGATGTCTTCTGCGGAAATGGCATCCACAACACCGTTGGCATCGCGCTTGATGTCGGCGGCTTTTTGCAGTGAACCGCGGATACCGGTTACCACAATCTCTTCCATCGCCTCGACACCGTCCTGCGCCAGTACGGCACCGGAGTTCACCATCGCAATTGAGATCACCAGGGGCTTCAGGCCCAAAGTAGTCTTTCTCATCATTATTATGCCTCCCGAATAGGCTTTATTGTTTAAGAGTACCACCCTTTAACAAGGGCGTAATTTGCGCCAAAATGAAAACGTTTACATTTACTGAGCTGCATTTACCCGGAAGCTGGCGTTACGTGGAAGGATGCCCGCTCATCGGGTAGAGGTCGCTCGGTCAGGAACCAAACTCGGTGAAAGAATCTATTTGCAAGAACTGCAGAGTGATGTGATGCATAGTCTTCTCCCGCCTGGCTGTTCGCCATCGCTTTATTGTTTTTTTTCGCGCCCGTTTTCGAGCGTCAGAATCAGACTAACCAACAATGTAAACGTTTACAACGGTCTTTTCGGCCCCGGTTTCACGCCGGCTTCCTCCCCCCTCTCGCCAATAGTAATTTGTTGCTCGGACTCCCGGATTTGCCACAGGTAGCATAATTTTGTTGTCATTCGTACGACGATTTACCGCCGTTTGCACCGTGTAAAAAAAACCGGAAATATTTTTTTATCAGAGCACATATTGTGATTTACAGCTCAAATCCGAAGTGACCCGGAGCGTGCAGCGCCGCCGTACAGCTCGTTACACAGCCCTCCAAACAAGCCTTTAAATAAAAAGCGCCCCGGAGCAGTACTCCGGGGCGCTGAATGTAATCAACCATCAGTGGGGGCCGACATAGCCGGTACCCGACGCGGGTTTACAGTGTCTCGATAAAGGCCTTCACCGCAGAGCGCTGGGCGCTACTCAGGTTGTTGTAGGCTCCCCGCGCACTGGCTGCATCACCGCCGTGTCGCTGGATCGCATTTTCCAGGCTGGTCGATGCCCCATCGTGCATGAACAGGAGGGCGCGACCATTTTTCTCCAGCATGCGGATGTTGTGCCCCAGCCCCCAGAGTGGTGGCGTGCGGAAATCGCCATCACCCAGATCCCAGACTTTCATGTCGGTGTAGGGCCGCAGGGTCAGGTTGCGCAGGTGCGTAGGTGCATCACTGCGGGTCTTCTGCACCGGCGTATGGCAACCTGCGCAGCCAACCTGATTGAACAGCACATCGCCCTGCGCCACACCGGGCAAGTCGTAGCTGCCGGGGTTTCGCGCCGGCACCGTCAGCACCTCGGTGTAGGTGGTCAGCAACTCGAGCACGCGCCCGGGAAGCGCGTCCGGATCGACACCGTGGTCTGCCACCAGCGCATTCCGCACCTGATCGGCAACGGTGTTTGCGGAGCCATCCCAGCTGAATCCCGCTTCACGCCCCTCAATCATTTCCAGTAGTTTCACACCATAGGTGGGTGGCGGCAGGCGCGGCCCTTTTGCGGTCTGGATGATTTCAGAGCCGCGGCCGTCCCGGAAGTGGCAGTCACCGCAGCTGCGGCTACCTATTTTCACTTCATCAAAATCGGTCGAGCCCTGCTTGTTGGGATCAATGCCGTGGAACAGATGGTGCCCCAGCAAGAAGTCATCCACCATATCCTCGGAGTGCAGAGTAGTGACCGGCTGGGTAAAGATCGCGTTGTACTCCAGGTGCGAGTAGGTTCCATTGTCCGACAGAATCATGCTGGTTGTGGCTTTACCGGCGGGATTCAATCGAGGGTCACCATAGTTTCCCCAACCCAGGCCTACGGTGTAGTAAGAAAAATCGTTGTAGGTCTGGGCACCGGTATTGCCCGCCACTGCAGAAATTTCAAACTGGATTACCTGGCCATAGGAATATACGCCGCCGAAACCGGGGTTCTGGGTCAGCGCAAAAAACTGCTGGCCATTGGGGCCGCCGGCGGTATTGCGCATGGATTCATTGCGAATAACGTTGCCATCCACATCAAAGCCCACCTGCACATTGCCCGGCGTGTCGTCGATCCAGATGTTGTAGCGATCCAGGTTACGCAGCAGGTCATTATTGTGCTGGGCGTCCAGAATTGCCGCGGTGGTTCCGTCGTGGGAAACCGGATGCCGGAAACGCATCCAGTTGGCAGAGCCATCGGTAAACGCCGGGTAATTGTGCGGATCAACGCGACTGCCTTCAGTGGTAAAGAATCCAGTCCAGATCCACTGGTGCGCCGGGTTATTATTCAGCGAGTGGCTCGGGTGCAGGTAACGGAAAAAGTAATTGTAATTACCACTACAGGGAATAGCGGCACTACCCCCGCTGACGGCGACTTTCTTGAAGGTCGCGTTATCGTCCTCGGAGCAGTGCATCTCCAGGCCGGAATCGCCATTGCCTTTGACGATTTGCGGCCCCCAACGCCAACTCAGCTGGCCGTTTTGGATATCAAAGGCAAAACCGTGGGAGGTGGGTGCCGCGCCATTGATCGGCGTGCGCAGAGCGGCAGGTGCGTTAGCGCGCGGCGGCGGACCGACCTGATGATTGGTCAGGGAATTACTGGTCCAGTCCAGGTGCGCAAAATCCGGATCGCCCGGATTTTCAGGCTCGTCGGGATTACCAGTGCCGGAGCCATCCCAGGTAAACGTGTACTTGGGAAAATCACTGGCAGACATCCCCGGCACTTTCAGCTGGGCGGTGTAAGTCTGGCCGGCAACAAGATTGTTATGCAGCCGCTCCCAGCGACCGTCGACCAGCTCCGCGGTGTAACACTCGGCCTCCAGGTCCTTACAGTTGTAGAAGGTACCGCTCGTAGGCCAACCGGGCTGCGCCTTGAACGAATAAACGGCGGCGTTGCTGCCACTGGCAACCACGGCAAAGTCATCGCCCGCGGGGTTCTCCGGTGCGGAGGCGACCTCCACAAAGCGACTGGCCTGCGCACTGTCGTTGTCGTTGTCGGTGGCAACCACGCGCAAACCGTAACTGCCCGCCTCCAGGTCATTCAAGGTCCAGCTGTAGGGGGTATTACTCACGATACCGGCCGACACTTCACTGCCAGTACCCGGTGCGGAGTAAAACAACTCCAGAAAGCTGACATTGCCGTCGCTGTCGCTGGCCACGGCCGCAACACTCATACTGCCACCGGCGACAAGCTCACCTTGCGGGTCGTTGAGGGAGACATTCGGAGGCAGATTGCCGCCTGCCCCGGAGCTAGAGCCGGAACCGGAACTCGAGCCGCTCGAACTGGAGCTGCTTCCGGAAGAACCTCCCGAACTCGAGGAGGAGCTCGACGAAGAACTGGAGGAACTCGACGAGCTGGAAGAACTCGAGGAACCAGAGGAAGCGAACGAGAAAACCACCGTTTCCATCGGGGAGATATACTGCCCGGTCGCGTTGTCCTGTACTTTCAACTGAATCTGGTATTGATTGCCGTCAACCAGTCCGCTGACCGGTCGCTGCCACTGGCCATTCTGGAGACTGCCGGCAACGCAATTGCTCCCAAGGCAGACATAGTTCCAGCTGCCGGACCAACCCTGGTCGTCAAAGTAAATGACACCATCGCTACTGCTGGTTGCCTGAATACCCGAAGCGGCGTATGACGTTAGTGGCGCACCACACAGCAGTGCTGCTACTGCAACGCTCGCTTTAATTTCACGAGTAAATGGGATTTTTTTTGCACACGCCGATACGCGTGCCGCCGGGCCGCGAGCCCGGGCAAGGATCTTTTTCATCTATCTCTCACCTGCCGTTACTATTATTTTTTTACTGCTTGTATTAATTACTGGCCGGTAAGCGCAAAAAAAACGGCACCCGGGCCAGCCCGGGTACCGCAATCGACGAAACACCATCCTGTGAAAAATTCTGAATTCCGCGCTTCCAGTGTTCACCAGAAGTTTCGGTCAGCTGGCGCAGCGTGTTCGCGGGTTACCGGACTATTGACGCTACGCTCAAATGTAATCGTTTACAACACTGTGGCAGATAAAACCTTGTTTTGCACAGGATGACAACAAGGTCCATAAAATTTTTTCTCGCCTCCCGGCGAATTCACCACTTTTCCATAATTTTTTTGCGGTGCCCATTTTTCAGAAACTCTAAAAAATAAGCAGCATCCGAGATTTCTCCCGCTTCAGTAGGGCCAATTTGCTTTTGAAAAAACGCCACCATCCACCCACAGCGTTTGCCCGGTAACAAAGGACGCGCGCGGGTCTGCCAGGTAAATCACGGCGTTGGCAATATCCGCGGGCACCCCTACCCTGCCGAGAGGAGCAATATCACCCCAGACTTTTTCATAGTCCGGGGCTTCCTCTCGGGTCCGATCAATCAAAATGCCACCGGGAGCTACGCAGTTTACGCGGATGCCATGTGGACCAAGCTCTACTGCTGCAGACTTGGTCAGCATCTCTATACCGCCCTTGGATGCGGCGTAATCCACCAGATTGGGGAAGGCCAGCTTGTTGCAGCCACTGCCGATATTCACAATGCTGCCGTTTACCGCGTTTTCCACCATCATGCGCGCACCTAGCTGGAGATTAAGAAAAGCACCCTTCAGGTTTGTGCGGATTACCCGGTCCCAATCCTCTTCCTGCAATTCCAGTAGCGGCGCCCAGGTCTGGACCCCGGCGTTATTCACGATGAGGTTTGGCGCACAACCAAAATGCTCGCGTACGCGAATATAAAACCCCTGTACTTGTGCCTTGTCACCCACATCACAGGGGGAGAAGAAGCACTGCTTACCCAGCTGCGCACACTCCCATATCAGTGACTGCGCCTGCGCGTCGTCGCGCAGATTATTCACCGCAATATCCCAGCCTTCGGCGGCCAGCTGCAGTGCTATTTCACGGCCTATTCCGGCAGATCCCCCGGTGACCACCGCGAGCTTCTTGTCACTATTCATTGATCCATTTCCACAATCACCAGGAAGATCGCGCCCAAAGCGCGACACGCGAGGCGAACCGCAATGTGAGATCGCCTGGCCTCTCGGGGCACCAACGCCGTGGAACCCTATCGAAGCAAAATGTAAACGTTTACATTTTGGCTTGCAACCGGAACCTCGAAAAATCATGCATCGGCAGAGTGCCTCGGCATTTTCGTTCTGTGAAAGCACAACAGATACCAATTTCACCGTGCAAACGTTACCATTCTGCCTTTGCACGCTGCACGACAACCCCGCAAACGCTCGTCTACACCGCGTTAACCCAAGGCCAGAGCAGCAAAGCGCCAGACAAAACCAACAACAGGTATTCCGGTGTCCATCAAAAAAGTTGCGAAGCTCGCCGGCGTGTCTACCGCCACAGTTTCCCGTTACCTCAACAATCCCGAGCAGGTAAAAGAGCGCACGCGCCTCAAGGTACAGTCGGCCATCGACGAGACCGGCTACGCCCCCAACACCCTCGCGCGCAACTTTCGCCGCGGCCGCACCAGCCTGATCGTTGTCGTGCTGCCGACGGTGGGTGACCCGTTCCTGGAGAATGTGATGCGGGGTATCTGGCAGGTGGCCGACGAACAGGGCTACAGCATCCTGATCCGGGACACCCAGTCCAATTCCCACGGGTTCGATGAATATTCGGATATGGTGTTTTCCAAGCAGGCCGATGGGATTCTGCTGCTTGCGAGTATTTCTCCGTTTGATGAGCCCACCGGTAAACCCAAGGCCAGCAACAAGGCTCACCCGCCCATCGTGCTCGGTCTGGAAAGTGTGACCTCCGAGTTGAACCAGTTTCCCAGCGTGCGTGTGGATAATGTTGCCGCCGCCGCCGACGGCACCCACTACCTGATACAACTGGGGCACCAGCGCATTGGCTTTATTGCGGGCAAACGCAATTCACTGCTGACCCACGACCGCGAAAAGGGCTACCGCAAGGCCATGCGCAAGGCCAAGCTGCCGGTGGCCAACGGCTGGGTTGTTGAAGGGGAACAGACGCTCGATGGTGCCCGCCGCGCCACCCGCCGCCTGCTGTCCCACAAGGAACGCCCCACCGCAATTTTCTGCGCAAACGATGAAATGGCACTGGGTGCAATGCACGAAATCAAATCTGCCTGTTTGAAAGTGCCGGAAGATATTTCCGTAATCGGGTTTGACGATATCCGCTATGCCGAGATTATGGATCCGCCGCTCACCACCATCGCGCAGCCCGCGGAAGAAATTGGCGAGCGCACCATGCGCCGCCTGTGTCAGGCCATTGAAGGTAGCGATGCCGACAATGAAGCGGAAATTGTTCCGCATAAATTAATCGTGCGTAAGTCCACCGCGAACGCGCCGCGCTAGCTTCCCTCTGGCGGTGCTGGATAACCAGCACCGCTACTTTTCCTTACTTGTCCTCACATTTGCCGGCAGCCGGCGCCACAATTCCAAGCGACGCGCCTGTTTCCTCCACGTCGCTTCCACAACGTCCCATCCACAACGCCGCTTCCACAACACAGCCTCTGTAAAACTTCCTCCACCAAACATCGTTGCAAAATGTAAACGTTTACATTAGGCTGAGTTTATTCGATTAATTCAGTCCGCCAGAGCACAGGCACGCCAGTAATGGACAGCAGCAAAAAAATAACAACCGCCAGCAACAGTGTAAAAAACATTGCGCAAGACCGAGTGCACTGCGTATGGGATGCCGGCGCCACCCTGGGTGAAGGCCCCTGCTGGGTCGCGCGTGAACAGGCGATTTACTGGGTTGATATCAATCAGTTTCAATTGCACCGCCTGTGCACTGTCACCGACCAGCGCCGCAGCTGGCATATTGCCGATCAAATCACGGCACTGGCACCACGCAGAAACGGCGGCTTTATTGCCACCCTGCGCGATGGTTTTGCCTTGCTGGAAATTCCACAGCTGGGCGACAGGGTTCATATCAAAAAACTCGGCGGGCCGGAAAAAGACCTCGCCGGTAATCGCTTTAACGACGGCAAGGCAGACAGCAAAGGACGTTTCTGGGCGGGCAGTATGGACGACTCGGAATTGAATCCCACCGGTGCACTCTACCGGCTCGACAGTGATTGCCGTTGGTTGAAGATGGATGACCATTACATCATCACCAATGGACCAGCCTTCAGTCCCGACGGACACACCCTGTATCACACCGATACCCTGGGGAAAGTCATCTACGCGTTTGACCTGACGGCAGACGGACGCATCGGAAACAAGCGGGAATTTTTCCGCTTTGACGGCAGCAGCGGCTTTCCCGATGGCATGACGGTGGACGAAGAAGGCTGCCTGTGGGTGTGTCATTTTGCCGGCTGGGGGATTACCCGCATTTCCCCCAGAGGAAATATCGTCGGTCGTATCGAATTACCGGTGGCCAACGTCACCAGTTGCACATTTGCCGGCGACAAACTGGACACCCTGTATATCACCACGGCGCGCAAAGGGCTCAACCACGAACAACTCGCACAACAACCGCTAGCGGGCGGGCTATTCCGGGTCGAACCGGGTGTTCGGGGAATCGCGCCCGGAATTTTTTCCGGTTGAAAAAACTCGTTGAAAACCAATCATTGCTAGTGACCAGAATCATGAATAAATCACTTTCCATTGACGATCTTTTACCGGCAGACGGTACCCGCGGCACCCTGGTCGGGCGGGCCTGGATCCCGGCCGCTCGCAGCCAGAATAAAGTGGCGGGGCCGAGCCCTATTCTGGTGGCAGAAGACGGCGTCTTTGACCTCAGCGCCATTGCTCCAACCTTTGCCGAACTGGTCAACAGCGGTTTTGACCGCACTCAGCTGGACCCCAGCAAGCTGCGCTACCTGTGCCAGACCGAAGACCTGTTTCACAACAGTCACAGCGATGCGCCGGACAGCGAGCTGCCCCACCTGCTGGCCCCCGTTGATCTACAGGCAATAAAAGCCTGCGGGGTTACGTTTATGTGCAGCATGCTCGAGCGCATTATCGAAGAGCGCGCGGGGGGCGACAGCGCCCGCGCCGCCGGCATTCGCGCGCAGATTTCGTCAATGATCGGTGGCGAACAGCGCGACCTTTCCGATATCAAACCGGGTTCAAAGGAAGCGGATGCGCTGAAAACTGTATTGCAACAGGAAGGCCTGTGGTCGCAGTACCTGGAAGTCGGCATCGGCCCCTACGCGGAAGTCTTCACCAAGTCCCAGGTTCTTTCCGCCGTCGGCAGCGGTCACCAAGTGGGCGTATTGCCTTTCTCCGAATGGAACAACCCCGAGCCGGAAATCGTGTTGCTGGTCAATAATCGTGGCACGGTGATTGGCGCTACCCTGGGCAACGATGTAAACCTGCGGGATATCGAAGGCCGCAGCGCACTGCTGCTGGGCAAGGCCAAGGACAACAACGCCTCCTGCGCAATTGGCCCCCTGGTGCGCCTATTCGACCAGACTTTCACCCTGGACGATGTACGCACTGCCGAAGTCACCCTGAATATCCGCGGCGACGATGGTTTTGCGCTGAACGAGGTCAGCCCAATGACCGCCATCAGTCGCGACATACTCGACCTGGTGGGCCAGACCTTTAACGAAAACCACCAGTATCCCGACGGCATCGCCCTGTTCACCGGCACCCTGTTTGCACCGACCCAGGACCGCGATCACCTAGGGCAGGGATTCACCCACAAGCTCGGCGACACCGTCACCATTGCCACCCCCAAACTGGGAGCACTGGTCAACACAGTGACCCATACCAACAAAGCCCCCCAATGGGAGTTTGGCATTTCCGCGCTGATGAAAAATCTCAGCCAGCGCGGGCTGCTTTAATCATTCATCGCAAGGGTGCAACCAGCCTCGCCGAGACGCGATGGCTTGACCGTACCTTGTCTCGATCCAGGGATTGTTTACAGGACATCACCATGACCATCAAAAAAAATTACATTGCCGGCGAATGGGTGGAGGGCTGCGGCACAAGCCACAATATCAACCCGGCAGATACCAGCGACGTCATCGCCGAATACGCAACCGCCGACGCTGAGCAGACCAAGGCCGCCATCGCGGCTGCCCGCGGCGCCTTCCCAAGCTGGTCGCTCTCTGGCATTCAGCTGCGCAGTGAATTGCTCGACCGTATCGGGCAGCTCATCCTCGAGCGCAAACAGGCGCTCGGTGAACTGCTGGCCCGCGAAGAAGGCAAATCACTACCCGAGGCCATCGGCGAAGTGGGCCGTGCCGGGCAAATTTTCAAATACTTTTCCGGGGAGGTTTTGCAGCTGCGCGGCGAAATCCAGCCCTCGGTGCGCCCCGGCCTGGAAGCGAGCGTCACCCGCGAAGCGCTCGGCGTCATCGGCCTGATCACGCCGTGGAATTTCCCGATCGCCATTCCCGCCTGGAAGATTGCCCCGGCCCTTGCCTACGGCAACTGTGTGGTATTCAAACCCGCCGAACTGGTGCCCGGCAGCGCCCACGCACTGGCAGAGATCATCGCCGAGGCCGGCGTTCCCGCCGGCGTCTTCAACCTGATCATGGGACCCGGCCGCGTAGTTGGTGACACCCTGGTCAATGATGCGCGGGTCGATGGCATCAGCTTTACCGGCTCGGTCAACACCGGGCGCAATATTGCCGCCGCCGCGGTCGGGCGCATGGCCAAAGTGCAGCTGGAAATGGGCGGGAAAAACCCATTGGTAGTCCTCGACGACGCCGATCTCGATACCGCCGTGGAATGCGCCATCAACGGCGCCTTCTTCTCTACCGGGCAACGCTGCACCGCCTCCAGCCGGCTGATCGTCACCGAAGGTATTCACGACCGCTTTATAGAGGCGATGATCGATCGACTGAAGACCCTCAAGGTAGGCAACCCGCTCGATGCCGGCACCCATATCGGCCCGGTGGTGGACGAGCGGCAACTGCGACAGAACCTGGAGTATGTCGAGATCGCGAAGACGGAAGGCGGCAACCTGGTATTCGGCGGCGGCCGGCTGCAGCTGGAAACCGATGGCTTTTTCCAGCAGCCGGCGCTGTTTATCAACACCACCCCCGAAATGCGAATTAACCGTGAGGAAGTCTTCGGGCCGGTAGCCAGCGTGATCCGGGCGCGCGACTACGCCCACGCCCTGGAACTGGCCAACGACACCGAGTTCGGCCTTTCTGCGGGCATCGTTACCCAGTCGCTGAAATACGCCACCCACTTCAAGCGGCATGCGCAGGCCGGCATGGTCATGGTGAATGTGCCCACCGCCGGCGTGGACTATCACGTTCCTTTTGGCGGTCGCAAGGGATCCAGCTACGGCGCGCGGGAACAGGGGAGCTATGCCCGCGAGTTTTACACTACAGTTAAAACAGCATACACATTGGCCTGAATTCCTCAGGCCGCGAGGGATTCGCGCGTATAACGCAGTCGAGGTCAACACCATGAATACGCAGCTACCAGTCAACCCCCAGAGATCCGCCAAGCCAGCGATGCTGGCGGCACAGGAAAAGACCGACCAGCAGACGCAGAACCCGGATGCCAAGACCGGTCGAAGTCGCGGAAATCTGGAGCTGCGTTATCCAAAAGAACTGGAACGCTGTTTTGTGCTCGGAAATAACTGATCACTGATACAGATACCGCCACAGATATTCATAGGTCTTGTGGCGGTCATCCATGACCGGTTTTCGTTGGACTCTTTTAGTGAGCTTTTTAGTTGGACTTTCCCCCGCTCCGGCGGGGATTTTTTCCAGGCGTGATCCGTCACAGTTAAAAGAACGCCCATAAGAGCAGTCGGTCGCTTTAAACTGTTTCAGTATAAGAACAGTCGCTTGATAACCTGCCTGAATATTAAAAACCGCGCTCGGCCGATACCGGCAAAGCGCAGCAGTAATAGCATTAGCAACGAATAACAAAAACAACCGCGAGTAGCGCCCCATACCCCCATGAGCAATACAACTCCCAAATCATCCCGTATCTTCCGCAGCGCGCGCTGGTTCGACGACAAGGCCCATGCGGATCACACTGCCCTCTATCTGGAGCGTTACTTCAACTTCGGCCTCACCCGGGAAGAACTGCAGTCCGGCAAGCCGATTATCGGTATTGCCCAAACCGGCAGCGACCTGACCCCCTGCAATCGCCACCACAAGGAGCTGGCGCAGCGGGTAAAAGACGGCATCCGGGATGCCGGTGGCATCCCCATGGAATTTCCGGTGCACCCGATCTTCGAACAGGGGCGCCGCCCCACCGCCGCGCTGGATCGCAATCTCGCCACCCTGGGGCTGATCGAAATCCTGCACGGCTACCCGGTGGACGCCGTGGTGCTTACCACCGGTTGCGACAAAACCACGCCGGCCACCCTGATGGCCGCCTTGCAGCTGGATATCCCCGCCATCGTCTATTCCGGCGGCCCCATGCTAAATGGCTGGCGGCCCATCAGTTGCGAAGGAGATAGCGACAAACCCGAACCGCAGGCACACGAAGAGCGTGTCGGCTCCGGCACCGCTATCTGGCAAAACCGCGAACGGCTCGCAAAGGGTGAGTTGGACTACGCCGGCTTTATGGATGCCTCGGCAGAATCCGTGCCCAGTGTCGGCCATTGCAACACCATGGGCACGGCGCTTTCCATGAACGCACTGGCGGAAGTACTCGGCATGTCCCTGCCCGGCTGCGCCGCGATTCCGGCCCCCTACAAAGAGCGCGCGCAAATGGGTTACCACACCGGGCGGCGCATCGTGGAAATGGCTTTTGCAGACCTGAAACCGTCGGACATTCTCACCCGGCAGTCCTTCCTCAATGCGGTGGTCGCCTGCAGCGCACTGGGCGGCTCCACCAATGCGGTGGTACACCTGCTGGCGCTGGCCCGAGGGCTGAAAAACGTGGAACTGAGCATGGATGACTGGCAAGACTACGGCGAGAATATTCCCCTGCTGGTCAACTGTATGCCCGCGGGGAAATACCTGGGGGAAGAGTTCTACCGTGCAGGTGGCGTCCCCGCCCTGTTGAATCAGCTGATCGCCGACGGCCTCATCGACGGCGAGCAGAACACCGTCACCGGCCAAAGCCTGGCCCATAACTGCCGCAGCTTCCGCGTGCGCAATCGCGACGTGATTTTCCCGACGGACAAACCGTTAATGGAAAAAGCCGGCTTCGCCATCATGCGCGGCAACTTCTTCGACTCGGCGCTGATGAAGAAGTCCGTCATCAATCCGGCATTCCGCCAAAAATACCTGCAGGACTCCGAGCACCCGAACTGCTTTACCGCCCGCGCCATCGTCTTCGAAGGCCCCGAGGACTACCGCGCGCGCATTGACGACCCAGCCCTGGATATCGACGAGCACTGTATGCTGGTGATCCGCAATGTAGGCCCGGTGGGTTACCCCGGTTCTGCGGAAGTGGTCAACATGCTGCCGCCCAAGCGGCTGGTCAAACAGGGCATCAATTGCCTCCCCACCTTGGGTGATGGTCGCCAGAGCGGTACCTCGGGCAGTCCCTCGATCCTGCATATCTCCCCCGAGGCGGCCACCGGTGGCGGTATTGCCCTGTTGGAGACCGGTGACCGGATTCGCGTAGACCTCGGTAATCACCGGGTCGATGTGTTGCTGTCCGACGAAGCCCTGGCAGAGCGGCAACAGCAACGAAAGGCGCCCGCCTTGGCCAACCAGACGCCCTGGCAGGAAATCTATCGCAAAACCGTGAGCCAGCTGGATACCGGGGCGGTAATGGAGACCGACGAACAGTTTGTGCGGATTCTCGATGCGCACCCGGTCGGGCGCCACTCGCATTAATACAATCAAACCATGACAGACGTGTCCGGCTGCTATCTTTGAGGTTCACTTGGTTCACCAGTAAGCCACGAGGAAAACAGCCGTGACATCAGCGCCCTTCAAAGTTCTCGCCATCTCCGGCAGCCTGCGCAAAAGCTCCTTTAACAGCGCCGCCCTGCAGGTCGCCGCCGACATTGCCGGTGGCACTGCGGAGTTCACTTTCGCCAAGCTGTCCGGCATTCCCCTGTACGACCAGGACCTGCGGGATATGGGCGTGCCGGAAGCGGTGGAAACCCTGCAGCAGCAGATACTGGAAGCGGACGCCATTCTGTTTTCCACCCCTGAGTACAACTACTCGGTTTCCGGGGTACTCAAGAACACCATCGACTGGCTCTCCCGCGTGGACCCGCAGCCGTTTGCGGACAAGCCGGTCGCAGTGATGAGCGCCAGCATGAGCGCCTTCGGCGGTGCCCGCGCCCAGTACGACCTGCGCCGGATTTTGATCTACCTGAACGCCCACTTCGTGAATAAACCGGAAGTGATGATCAGCTTTGCGCACAAGAAATTTGATGAGAGCGGCCAGTTGACCGATGAGGATACGCGGAAGTTTATCGGAGATCTGGTGGAGGCCCTGGCGAAATGGACCCGCCGACTGGCACCCGACGATTTTTGAGGAGGTGCCACGAAAGTGGCGATTGTATATGCCTGTTGGCCACTAGCCGCCCACCGTACGCCGATGTGCAGCTAGCCGGCGAAATCAAGGATATGACTTGTGAGACAGCCACAGGTCACGCAGCGGCGGCATGCATTCCCGCAGTAACCGTTGACTCGGATTTGCTCCGGTTCCACCACTTCTCATGGAAGTAAAACGCCACGGTATTACAGGCAGGTTCCACCAGCGCCAGTGCACTTCCAACCCAGATGTCACCGGTCATCACATAGCCCACCGTAAAGGCGACGGCCATATGTATAGCGGCGAAGCTACAGGTTTTGGTCATGGTTTGCTGTTTCATGGAATCACCCTCTTGCACTGAGCACTGCCCGACAACCGCACAGCTGCTCAAAAACCATCAGAACACCATGTGCATTATTGAGAACGATTATTATTTGCAAAAATTACTTATGCTTCTCGCCCTGATAGAAATGACCAATTGACCAGCGTGAAGCACCCCCGGGCAGTCAGGCCCACTTCAAAAGCCGTGTAGATAACGCGGCAGTTCCACCGCCTAGATTGCCGCTAGCAGGCTACCGAGAGCCGCCAGCAGCTGTGAGTACTGACTCTCATTGAATTGCGCCAGCAAAACCCCTGCCACCAAGGCCCCAACAGGCCAACGGTATGACGCTGCCACCAGATATGACCGCTCAGGCTTATTTGGGTCGTAGAAAACCGGCACCGTTGATCCATCGATAATGGGTAGCAGGTCAGATGTCGAAATCGGGAGCAGATTGACCGAGAATAACTTCGCCCCCACATACTCACGCCCCGCAACGCTGTAGCGATAACGCAACTGCGGGGTGTAGCTAACCGAAGTAATTTTCTTGACCGGGGCATAGTCGCTTCCGGTCAAGACAAAGCCCGTGTCCACCTCCCGGTCTACCCCACTGCGTTCGACTTTTGCCTTAGCCGCAGACCAATTGTTCCTTCGGAACACCAAACCGAAGTAGATGAACGCTGCAGCCGCAAGAAAAAGCCCGGCGCCGTTTACAATGGAGAAATAATTGTCGGTCATGGATCACCTGTAAAAGCGCTATTAAAAACGCATTGGTATCAACCTCTGGCGCACTGGGTTTTAAGAGCGTGCAGCTTCTGCGCAAAGTCACGGCCCAGTGCGATATAGCCCTCAGAGCGGTAGTGCCAGTCATCCCCATCGGCGTACGCAAAATCTTCGGTCGCCGTTGAGAGCGCGGCACACCTGTCGATCTCGGTAAATGCCTTCTGGGCGTTGCGCACCGACTCGGAAAACTGCATCACCGTCTGCGCCTGGCCACGTTTCGAATCGGTAATCCGGCCGATCACAACCGGCAGCGCATTGTTGTGCAGCGCAGCGCGCATCAGCTTTACCTGCAAATTGAGGTTATCCAGATACTGTACTGCCGCTCGTTCATTGTCGAAGGCATCCGCCTCCCCCTGCATCCACAGGATACCCGCGGGGACAAGCGTATCTTCCTCCCCGTCCCCATCAATATCCGCAGTGCCAAGTGCCTGGCTAACCGCATTCAGAAAGTAATCGTACTGGTTCACCTTGGAAACATTCGGGTCCCAGGAGCCAAAGCCGGAGGCCCCATCGACCAATGCACTGCCACCCCAGGCATACTTGATGAGGGCGACATTCTCGTCGGGCGCGAGTTGCTGGATTGTGTGACCGAAGCTCACTTCAGGGCCAAATCTGTCAGAAAAAACGTACTTGCCACTCTGGTAGTCAGAATTCAGACCAAAACCCGGCTGTAGCGCTGTCCAGTGGCCATTGCCACCATCTGTTGCCTCGTCCATCCGCGGCGCACCATTGAAAATACGGACCTTGGAAATGGGGCTTTGCAGTACTTCCGGTAAATCCCGGTTAAATCCGAAGCCCACCATGTTGGACTGGCCACCGAGAAAATACACCTGATAGGTTTTTGCCTGCAGCGGAGAAGCCGCCAGCAGTGACAACAAGAAAAGAAAACGTAGATTGATGATTTTCACTGTATTACTCCAGAAGTGAAACAGAATTGAACCATGCAAAGGCAGCTCCAGGGCTAAGAGTCGCGATTATTTGGTCCGCGGTTGGCTCGCTTGTATCTTTCCTGATACTCACGCCGCTGTTTGGTAATTTCGTAAAGCACGATACCCGTGGTAGTGCCAAGGTTCAGGCTCTCTATCATCCCGAACATGGGAATAGACACACAGAACGCACTGTTCTCCACCGCCAGGTCACTGATACCACGGGATTCATTGCCAAACCACACCGCCAGTTTCGGATGGGTGTAATCCGCCTCGTGCAAGATGAAGTTCTGTTTTCCCTTGACGTGTGGCGAGGTCACAATGGACGTGAACCTGTTTTTGGCCAGATGCTCCAGACAGTGCTCGGTACTGTCGAACCTTTTGACGAAGCTCCACTTGATCGCGGAAACCGAAGTCTTGGTCAGGGACTTCCGCTCTCGCATCTCCTCCCAGTCGTCCGGCAGTGCATTTCTCGGGTCTACGATATAGGTCTTTTCCACACCCAACGCGTTGACGTTACGAATGACGGTGCCAATATTCTTGACATCCATCGGGCATTCGAGAATGGCAATCAGGTTCTTACAGCGATAGGGCTTTATTTCGTCAGCCCTTTTGCGCGCGTCAGATTTTTGGTCATCCATGTTGGTGTCACACTTATTCGATAGCCCCAATAGGGCAATTGCCGGGTTAACTGCGATAGGTATAGAAATACCAGGAACTCTTGCTGGTATTCATGGAATCATAGAGCTTCTGTGCGGCCTCGTTTTCTGGTGCAGTAACCCACTGCAGCCTTACCGCGCCATGCTTTTCTGCGAAGCCCCGGCAATGCTCGATCAACTTCCGCCCTACACCGTTACCGCGGCTCTCCGGCACCGTGTAGAGGTCATTCAATATTGCAACTTTCGAGATGATTGAAGAAGCGAAGGTAAAATACACGGTGGCAAATCCAACTACCCGCCCATCCTTCCAGCACACGAACTGGCTTCCTGTCGAGGGGTTTCTACAGAACTGCAAGAAGAATTCAAAATTCTTCTCATCGCAGATATCCGATACCTCGTAGAACTCCTGATAGGCTCGAATCAGAGGCAAAACCTCTTTCAGATTCTCTTCTGATACTTGTTCAATCACTATCATTCCTTGAGAAATTCAATTTACACCTACCCATTCACCGCCACAAATTGGTAAATAATCCCAGATTCATTTCCTACGGCTACTAATCAAGCGAGAACATCGCAGGTGACGATGTTAAACCCTTCACTGTCAGATCATGCCTCGAAGCACTTTGTCACTTGATGAGACATTCTTTCTGTGTCGGTACGCTACCTATGACTATTAGAGCTGGCGGACTCAGAACCTGGAGTCGTTCTCACAGGGAATTCCATCATTGTCTCCATCCATTTTTGTATCGGGGCAGTTTCTTATAAAGAAAACCGCCTCTTCTCTGGACGTCATTTGGCTACAATGCTGCCGGCCATCACATTTAAACCTTTGATATGAAGCCTGGCTAGATTTCACTGGCTCTTTGGATGGAGAAAGTTTGATAGTTTCCATGCCATCAACAGAATGACCAACACTTTCTACCTCGTAGTCTCCCCAGCGAACGCCATGACCAGCGAATTTATCTTGGTACAGCTTCCAGCCAGCGAAGGCCAGCAGGCCGAAAATTACTATTTTTTTCATTATTAACACTCAAAACTCTAATGGGAGAATAAAAAAACCTTTTATGCTGATACATATCCAAGCATGATTGCCATTGGTATAACCACAAATCCTAAACCAAAAAAATGGCCAGGATGTGATTAATTTTCAACCCGGGACTCACATAAGCTTTTTCAGGAGAACCAGGCATATAGTAGACATGTTTCCCGTGCTTCCCATTATATACTTCCTCTATATATGCATTTGCGTCCGATCTACTATCGTGATTCGGGACATTGAAATGATGATGCAACAAGCGATACTCACGACCAATTACATTATATCCAAGTTCGAAATAAGCCTTATAAAAGACTCTTGCCCCTTCAGTCGAGGATTGAATTTGGATTCCTGAATCCAATACAGAGAACTCAGTCCTCGGCCAATCTTTACTTGCCACAGAAAGAAAAGCATCCCTTCCAGTCGTAGCCAACATGACAAGACCCAAAACGATCAGTAACAGCAGAACCGCATCGATAGCAGCTTCATGCGCTGTTGCCATTGCAACCACTGTGCATGAAAAAAATATACCAAACCAACATACAAAAAATTTGAACTGCCAGGTAATAAATTTCATATTTTCGTTTTAAACATAACACTCATAAAAAGGGCGACCACTACTATGCACATTTTTGTAAAACTGGATGCGTAGCGTCTGCATAAAATTTGTATGGCGCCGAACCCCCGGCGGAGGCCCGAAGGACCGCAGCAAACTCCTTGAACCCGTTATGACCTTCGGACTTCAGTGCCTTTTATATACTTTATATTCAGGAAGTCACTTAATGCCTTTGCTGTGCTACTGGCCATTTGACGCGATGCACTATCGAAGTAACCAACCAAGTATTTCTTAACATTCCCACGAAATGCAACATATACCCACCGCATTTCTCCTGACGCTGCGCGACCACCATACTCATTAATTGAAGAGAGTCTCGAGTAGCCTCCTTCTTGAACACCAATAAAGAGCGCATTCCTCACATTTCCAACTTTCGTTTTTAACAAAGGAAATGGACTAAAGGAAATAAAAATATCACCCCTAAGGTCTTTCACCAAAACTTTATGATTAAAGGAAAAATGAAATAAAATCGTAAAAAACACTATGACCGTGAACACACATAGATATGCATTGATCTCATTTGCCTTAAGAATTGCTGGAACTCCAAAGCAAAGAAAAAACATCACAGACAGTAATTTAAACGCTCCCGTTCGTCGAACTAACAAGATTCCCAACAAAGACTCCTTCAGCAATAAATCCATGGCGAAACAACGCTTTGCGTGCCCTGCGCAGGGCCAAAGGCCCAGATCAACCGTAGCTACTTCTATAGCCTCTTACGCCGAACCCATAATTTTCTTGCTACAAACACAATAATGCTTAGCAAAATTGTCCAAGGGATAAGGTACGCGATAATAGTTATTACGGAAGAGATCCCCTCTGAAAGATTACTTCCAAATTCAGAGATAGACTCCCCAATTGGGCGCCAAAATGATTTTTGAGACCTGGAAAACAGGTTTAAATTTACGACATCCATTTCAACCCGTTGCATCAAATGCGCTTTCTTCCCCAATGAATATTCAAGATCGGACTGCACCTTGGCCAGCTCAGATGCAATTTTTACTAGCGCTTCAACATCTCCATCGGATCGCTCACTTAGCGCCTCCAGCTTATCCCGATAATCACTTAGCATTTCTAATCGCTTTTGATTATCAACAATCGATTCGGCCAGATCTTCAACTTCAGTTGATTTTTCCGTAGTAGATCCCTGATCAGATGCTTTTGTGAGGTAAGGGACAACGCCCTCAGGAACAATCCTCACACGAATCTTTGCATGCACAAAATTACTCGTAGACAAACTGCTATCTAACAGCATGCATTTAAATTCTCTATCATCTACACACCATTCAACTAGCTCGTCGTATCGATCCTTCACCTTATTGACAGGTAAATCAATTGAAATTCTATGTGTATAAGCTAGATATTTATTTTTCTCTTTCTGCTGTTCTCCCATTCTAATATCGGAAAATTCAGCACTGGAGTCATCTTCGCTTGAACTACAACCCGACACTAAAACTGTAACTGCTAATAAAGCGATCAAATATCTAAGATTCATTGGTTACTCTTCTTGAAGTCATATCACCCACCACATGAGGCAAGCCGCCTCATGGACGGACGAAGGCCTGGATTATTGTCCTCGACATTGTTATGACCTAGGCTCAACACTCATGAACGCCACGACAAATACTGCCACCAGGACACACTGTGTGAACCGCCTATAGCGAACACACCAATCAAGCTCACTATCACGCAGTTCCTTCCATTTCTTGCCCGACATGAACTCCGCGTACTTCGTGAGAGCTTTATTTGGACTCGAATCATTTACGATAAAGCTCGTAGATATAGGATATTTTGTAAACGTTCGTGGCTCACCGAGCTCACTATAAATCTGAGGGTAAGCACTCTTGAGGCGGCCTAAAAATTTCCCATGGCAGTAAAACCAGAAAGCAATTAATAATAATCCAAATGACCAGCAAGCGAAAAAGATCATGCCACCTCATATGCCATAATGCTTCAATAGCCGGCAGCGTTGTGACGGAGCCACGCTTTTAGCTGCCCGGGGGCGAAAGCGCGAAGCTGATTGACTTGTTAGAACTTTCAAGGTTGATCCCATGACGTAGCCGACAAAATATACCAGCTGTTTTCTATTTTTCGCAGTATGTAGGTATACATAAAAGCGTCATTACGTGGCCCCATGTATTGCTTAACCTCAAGTTCTACATCTCCCTCTTCGGGCTTTGGCGTGGCTTTGCAAGCCTTAACCATTTCTGCTGTATATACTCGTTTGCCAGTTTTCTCTACATGATGAATTGATATTGGCCCAGGCAGATGAAATTGAAACTCTTTTCCTGGGAGTGGCAACAAGACCTCTTTAATGGTCGGTAAATCGCCAGACCGAAGGCCGCCAATGTAGTGCATAATTGCTTCATCTGGCTCTTGATAATCAAGATCCAAGTTTATTGCTAGCACCGGAAAACTTTCTAGGCATAGTATTAATATCAGCAGGCTCTTCATTGTGGTGTGGCTCTAACGCCGCGCTCGGCCGCTGTAGGTAACTGGCACTTTTTTGCTCCGCAAAAAAAGTAAGAGTTGCCGGAGGTCGGTTGCAGCGCTTTGATATACAGCTCTCTCATTTCCAATCTATGATCTGCGTGTCCATTTTACCCATACGCGAAAAGTATGGTGTTTCTCCGAAGATCTTTCTTCCTTTCTCTAGCTGTGCTCTTACATCAGGAATAAGTGAGATTTCTTCATTTTCAAATATTCGAAACTTCTCTTCCAATTCAACACTTGAAGCATCGAGAAATTCAGATATTGAATCAGAAATACGATTACATCCAACACCTTCACTTAAATCATATAGCGAGCCATAAGTAATAGAACTAGATATACAATTAACTAAAACAAAGTCGCCAGAGCCATCATACAAAATAGGAAAAAACCCTTTAGGCCAATAATCTGGATTTTCATCTCCACCTATCCCAGAAAGCTCACTATATTGATCCCGAGCCTGATTCCAAGACAGAGCATACATTCCCCATGCGAAATCAGGATTATCAACTCCTAGATCATCACATTTTTTGTAGTCATATCCATTGACCATAGAAAAATAGTTTACAAGTTCATCAGTGAGATCAACCTCGTCAAATAGAACCCCCTCTCGTATTGAGTTTGGGTCAACTTGATCTAAGGTATCTGCTGCAGAAGAACCAGATTGCTTGAGTACTTCCAAGTATTTTTCTATAGATTTCTTAAGCATAATTCAATCTTCCATGCCGAATCTCGATTAATGTACTCGTATAACGTCGCCAACAGCGGCCGTAGCGGAGGCTCAAAATACCTGGGAACGGAGGTCCGCTGGTTGGCATTGTTGTGGCTTTACCTCTGCTGAATCCGTCTTGCAACAAGTACTATCAGCGAAAATAAGAAGCAGCAAATTAAAGGCGTAAGCAATAATATACTCGGTCTCCCCCATCCTAATTCGAAGATTCCAACAGGAATAAAAAAAACGATGTAAGCCAAACAGACTGTATCCCAAAAACTGGGCCGGAATGGGCGATTGACAGCTTGAAGCGATAAGGATGCGGCCGTTCTAAACCCCGCAACTAGATACAGCACAAACGAAGCCATCCAAGTCGCGGAGGAAAAGCCGCCATCCCACCATTCGAGAGCGAATATCAATACGAATAGGGAGACGTTAAACCAGCTAACAGGCTCGATTAGTATTTTCATATTTTCCATAACGCCGCCAGCATGGGCAGCTTACCTTGTGCGCGTTTTGCGCGAAAATGGGAGCGTAGCAACCCGCGCAAAATGTGTACAAACTAAGCTGTCCCGCGGAGGGCCGAAGGCCCGTAGCAAACTGCCAGGCCTTGTTACGTGTTGCCGGGGTTGAGGAGCGATGTAAGAACATGATCCTCCCAGGAACCATTTATTTTAAGATACCGCTTGGCCTCACCCTCTTTAGTGAAACCGAGGCTCTTGAGTAACTTAGCCGACCTGTGATTGCTCGGCATGTAGTTTGCCATAACCCGATTTAGGGTTAGCTCTTTAAACGCATAATCTAAAGCTTTTTGGCAGAGGATTTTCATGAAGCCTTTGCCTTCATATTTACACGCTACCGCATAACCCATATTGCATGCCATAAATGGACCTTTCACAATATTTGTGAGAAAACAAATGCCCATAATGTTATCGCAATCTGATTCGGTTAAAACGAAATGTACCGAGCTACTGTCGTGTTTAGTAGAGCTACACTGTTTTAATCGATGCTTCCAAGCCTCTACAGAATGATACCCGCTATCTCTGCGAGGCTCCCAAGCACGCAAATGCTCTTCATTTTCCTTGTAGAATCTTGAAAGCTGAGCCGCATCACCTACGGAAACTATTCTTACTTCCATGCTCGATTCTCCGTAACTTGGACACGTAACGCCGCGCTCAGGGTCAGCTTATTTTTTGCACGTTTTGCGTAAAAACGGGAGCGGAGCGACCTGCACAAAATGTTCAAAAGGTAAGCTGCCCCGCGGAAGGGCGCAGGCCCGGAGAAAATTGCCCGGCCTTTTTATATGCGAACGCCGAACTCTCCCCTCGCTTCACAAGTATGGCGCGCTAGACCTATGGTGAAAACCATCAGCAATGAGTCTACAAACAAAAATAGATCTGGAGAAAACACGCCCGCCACTACATAGAGAGCCAAGGCTGCTAATACGTAGCTCAAAACTCCGACGATCACAGTATGCAGAATCGGCCTCTCCATTCTTACTTTGAATAGAAAATAGTAAACGAAAAAACTTACCATAAATCCAGTCATATAATTTAAGGAATAGTAGATGGGAGAATCAATAATCTCCTCGTCATGCGCCATCCAGAAACCGAAAGGAATACCAGCAATAATCCCTAGCACGATCGAAAAGCATGTGTAAATAGCGATTATTTTTAAATTCACAGAACGCAGCTAAAGTGCACAACACCTTGCTAAGGGGCAAACTGCGCAGCAGTTTGTCCCGCGTAGGCCGTTTACGGCCGGAGGTGAGTTGAGCAATTTGCTATGGATTACTGTCATGCTCGAAACGACCATTTTTTAAATAGTTAACTACCTGATCTATGACTCTATCGTTCTTCATCATAAATGGGTGTGTGACTGGCATTGTAATATGGTCTTTCATCCCTTCTAGCTTCGTACTTTCGATAGAAACCTTTCCATCATCCGTGCTTGGTATAAGAGCCGATAATATCAAGTTGATACTGCGTGTTCCGGCAACGATGCCGACATCAAAATTGGCTTTGCCTAGTGTGTTTGGAATGCTTAGCTCTCCAGTGCCAAGCTGCATGCCTGCATCGCCATTTATAAAGTGAAAGCCAGGAACATCCCTAAGCTTATCGACAACCTCGCTACCTTTATTAGGTGGGCCAAGCATAACCACTCTACCCAAATTTTGGATCGTGTGGTTGCTGAGGTATTGCCGCACGAGAATCCCGCCGAGTGAATGGGTCACAAAGTTTACTGTCGTGCCTTCTGGGCATTTTTCGATAGCAGGAGTGATTGCCAAATCAGCCAGCTGCTCTATTGGATATTCTCGTGAAGAGTAACCTCGGTTTATTGGGATGAAGCCTTCTTTTGAAAGGGATTCTTCCAATTTTTCCATCGAACTAGGTGACCTAGCGAGGCCATGCAAAAGTACCACGCATGAAGCCTGGGAGCTGATGGAAAAGAACAGTGAAAAAGCTAGAAGGGTTGACTTCATGCTAAAGATCCATACGCCGCGCTCAGCCGCGGACAAATTTGGGCGCTTGATGCGCGAAAATGGGAACAGAGCGACCGCGCATAAAGTGCACAACGTTAGCCGTCGGCCTGCAGCGCATTGTATGCATTACGCCTCCATTTTCTCAGGAAGGTGCGCCTCTAAAATCTTGACTATCTCCTCGATTTTTTCAGTTTGATAGTAAACAAAAACCTTTCCGCATTTACCGCCATTTGCTACCACAGCATTAATACCATTGTCACTGAAACTATCTATCGATTTTAGCTGACTTAGAGGGAATGACTTCTTCCTACCCCAGTAGTTACGCCCTGCGATCACTCCGTCTTTAATAGTCACATATGCCAATTTAAACCAGACAGAAATTATAAGGGCAAAAAAAGCTGAGAATAGCCAGCAACCAGCGATCAGGCCAACCGTGCCGAGTGGGGTTAAATGCTTAAAGGTTTCTCCAAAATTAAACCCAGAAGACACGTAGCGAACCAACACTATTGCAGTCACTGAAAAAATGATGGTTAGAGACATATACTTTGTGAGCGAGCTCCAAAGTTTTTTCCAATCGACTTCGTACTTCATATTTTCCTTGATGTTGGATGACACCTTGGTCAGTGGACCAGTGTAGCGGAGTGAATTTTACGGTAAAAAGAGCGGAGCGATACCATAAAATTTACGTAACGTAACCGGCTCCACTGCACCAATTTGTTGTTATGCAATTGCTTCGCCCATATAGCAACTTCAACCTTTACAGCGCCTGCCAGTCCATATAAGCCACTATTGCATTCTCTCGTTTTGGATAATTCGAGGCCGCCCTATTCCATTTTCGGATTGCTTCAATGTCATACCCTGACTTTGCAATTGCGATTGCATAGTTTGAACAATACTCAGAAAATTCTGGAGTTTGGTCTTTTAGAAGCCGCAAAGCCTCTGCATCCCGATGGAGATCAAGAAGCAAAGCTGCATAATTGTTTATGAAAAGTAACGACCTTTCGCCAGCTTCGTACTCCACTTCGCATAAGGATATAGCTTTCTCCAAATATTCCGTATATTTACTGTAATCACTCCAAGCATTTCGATGAAGCTCAATCACCTCTGAATGAGTGTTCATATCTATGTCCTTACCTTACGTTCAATCGCTGCTTCGTTGGAATGAACTCGATTAGTGCATAACGCCGCGCTCAGCGGCGGACAATTTTTGGCGCTTTATGCGCGACAATGGGAGCGAATCGACCGCGCATAAAGTGCACAAAGTTGGCCGTCGGCCTGCAGTGCCTTGCTAGGCATACTTACCCTCTACGAAATATGTTACCAGCAGCGTACTACCGATAAAAAGCACATTTATTGATGCGCGAACAAACCATGGATATGGGCGATAAGAAATAGATAAATACTTGGAAAGAACAACTGCAATACCCATAAAGGCAAACCATGGCGTGAAAAATGTAATTACTTTCCATTTAACGAGCGATACCGCTAAATCATGAAGCGCACCACTAACAAGAAACGTAAAAATGACTGCTAACCAGCTCGGCAGGAATAAACCGAGCGGTTTCATCATGTTGCGAGACAAATAGTAGCCCCATATTGGGTTCCAATAATGCCAAAAGATCGGGAATGAACCGGCACCTAAAGAGCGAGATAGCATATTTCTCATGGAACGGTTTGCACCCAGCGCAACACCGTTTCGCTTCTTAACGTACTGCGATAATGAAACCGAATTTTGCATGATATTTTGCGAATGCCTAACGCTTTGCTCAGCGGCGGCTTATTTTATGCACGTTTTGTGCGAAATTGGGAGCGCAGCGACCGCACAAAATGTGCATAAAGTAAGACGTCAGCTGCAGCAAATTGTTAGGGCGAACCACCGTATCCGGTGATCTCAACGATCCTCTCTACAAACTCACGGTGAGATGGAATATCTTCCTGATGAAGCCACTCAAGAGAGAAGCTTCTTGAAAAGTCACAGAAATCGAGCTTTTGATCATCATCTATAAAGAAGATATAAGTTTCCCCAAAAGTTAGCGGTGACATCCAGTCAGCCTCAAGACTGATTTTTTTACCTGTGTCGCCTTTGAGAACATCCTCAACGTCTATCACGTACAGAAACTCGTTTCTGCTATTTTTAACCTCGCCTTTCTCCAAACTACCAATAAATACATTTTTCTTATTTTCCCAAAGGTGCTCTAGAGAATCCTCTTCACCATGCTCTTCAAAATAATGCGGGCACTCCCAGGCGGATGAGGACGCTGGGAATAAAAATATTGAGATGAGGATAAATTTCTTCATGGTGCCCTAACGAGCCTGTAGAAAAACGATATTCATCACTACTCTCGTCCAGCTCTTTTCAATTGACCATTACCTGGCCAAGATTTAACCACAAACCTTTAACATAATCACGCTTCCGTGTACTCACGGTGATTTTCACGCAACCGAATGTGGATATCTCTGTGCATTAATGGAGAGCACTATATCGCATCAATTTCTCGATGTTATGCACCAAGCAAAACATTCGCCACTGACCTTGAACCTTATTTTTTCCACGCAAAGAAAAGCGACTAAGCCGCTTATTCGTGCCGATATTGCCAAAGACCGGCTCCACTACCGACATTCGGTGACTGTAAATCGTTTTACCTTCGATACTATCAACGCGATTCTTCATCCAGTCTGTTGCAGTACGGCCATTGGTCCAGGTGGTGGATACTTGTCGACCATGCCCCTCTCGCGTATCGGCCGAGCTGGGATTACGCATGCACTGGTGTTTCAAGTGACAATGTCGACAGTCGGTCAGGCGCCCCTCAAAGAACAGCTTGCGCTTACCTTCGCTGACCTGCTCTTCTCTATATAGAAGAAGCTCTTTACCTGCCGGGCAGATACAGCGCTTGCGCCGTTTGTCGAACTGAAATTCACTCGCCGGAATCACCGCCTTTACTCCGACCAGCATTTCCCGGTGACGCTTACCGTGCTTTTCCTTTTGTCGAGCGAAGGCTTTATCCCGTGAGCGGAACTGGTTATCCGGGATATAAGCGTTGATACCTTCTTCTCTCAGGTACGCATAATTACTCTCATTGGAGAAACCGGTATCCGCAGTAACGATGACCTGTTCCCCAAGGATATCTTGGTGAATGCCCGCATTCCGATAACGGGAAGTCACACCATTGAGAACAGGTTTTAAAGTATGGTGCTCGGCACCTTCGCCAAAGGCCAAGGCTTCGACAATAATTTGATGCTTTTTGTCCACGGCGGCAACACCGTTATAGCCCTGGATAGTTCCCTTGCTTGTGGTCATCTTGGCCGACTCGTTGTCGGTAAGATTACTTTTTACTTCTTTCGGTTGTTTGCCTTGCCCCATCCTTGGGGCTTGCGTCTTTAGGAATTTATCGATCTTTTCAAAGTGTTTTTTCAGGGTTGCACTTGCCTGCTTTAAACGCTGTTTTCGTTCCCGCTCCACAGGCTTGCGGCCATCCAACTTCTTGTGTTCCTTCAAACAGTGCTGAATCTTTTTGCGAATCTTCGTCCGCTTCTGTTCCAGCTCCTTAAAGGTACCGGAATGCGCTTTACTTGCATTGGATGACATCTTGCAGCCATCGATCGCAAGCAGCTCATTCCCGAGAAGTCCTTCCTGGTCGCAAACCATCAAGACCTGTTCAAAGACTGACTCAATAGCATCTGGATAGCTGCTGACGAAGCTGGCGATACTGGTAAAGTGTGGAACGCTGTCACAGGAGAGTGCCTTGAAAATAATATTGTGCTCACACTGCCACTGGATTTCTCGGCTGGACGTGATGCCTTTGGAATAGGCAAACAGAACGACCTTCAAGAGTATGGCTGGATCGTATGCCGAGCGCCCACCAGCATCGTTCTTGTACTTGTCGTAAAACGCTGAAAGATTGATATGGTTATCAATTAACTGATGAAGGGTATATTCGAAGGTATTTGGCTGTAGCTGCTCTTCGAAGTTGATTACAACCATCGCGTCCTGATTGTAATCATATGGCTTGAAGTTTGGCATGGAGGGTTTCTCAGTTCTGACCCTCATATTTTATCAAAAAACAGCTATGTTTTAAGAGTTTTTCTACAGCCAGAACGCCCGCAGCAGGGGCGACCAATGCTTTGCACATTTTGTGCGAAACTGGGAGCGCAGCGACCCGCACAAAATGTGCATTGCGTTGGGCGTCCCGCGGAGGCCCGAAGGGCCGGAGCATCCCGCCTGCGATTGTTATATGTGATACCACCGTTTTTCACTAATTTTTCCGTGATATTCCTTACCGCTCCGCACCAATACTCTAACAAAACAGGCTGGATTTGACGTGTTTCCAAACTGCAACTCCAATCCTCCAATATCTATGCCTGAGCTGCTACCAGACTTGATACTGGTGTCTTTCATGTCCATGGAATACAAATGGTTTCTCATATGGTCAAGGAGATCGATTTTTTCTACGATCTGTTCTCTAAAGGAATTATTTTTGAGTATCACCATCAATGGTGATCTTCTATGCGAACAGTATTTGCCTTGATAGTTTTTATAGGCCTTTACAACTAAACAACCACATATGAGTCTCTTCCATGCGACATATTGGGTCATCACGACAACGATGACCAGAAGGATCCAAATGATTAGCTCGTCAGTTTTCATTTACATATAACGCCGCAATCAGCCGCGGCTTAATTTGTGTGCTTTTTGCACGAAAATGGGAGCGCAGCGACCGTGCAAAAAGTGCACAAAGTAAGGCGTCGGCTGCATTGCTTTGTTAACACTACGGAGCCTCCGCGTACTCCTCATCTATTTCCGCCGCAATCTGCTTCAGCGTATCTATATGTTCTACTAAAAATGAAACAAAAATATATGCATCTTTATCATTCAGTTTTGAATCACTTTTAGAATCAAAATACATTTTAAGTTCTGCCATCGGGTATGACAGCTGTTCATAGTGATAGTTGATAGATTCGTAAACATCCCACTCGCTTCGAGCTTCAAGTTTACTTCGAAAATCATCCAAGCAATTTTGAATAAGATCTAAATGCATTGCGCCAAGAGAATATTTATCTTCCCCTGAAGTTGCCTCAAACAACTTTCCCAAAAAGTAGCGAATTGTTTGTGGGAAGCAGTCAACCAGCTTAACCTCTTTATGCATTTTTCTATGCTCCACTTCTTGTGTTTCCAGTTCTTTGACAACTCCCGCTAGAACTTTTTCGAGATAGGAATCTTGTGTTTTTAACAGTTTTGGAATATTTACATACTCGATTTTGTAATCGCCACCTTCCGAGTATGTTGTCATTAAATCAAATCCTAAAGGACTCAATGACATCCTTGATATAAAACAAGATTTTGATTGGCCATTTTCCTTTTGAAATCCAGGATGGCCAGCAGCACTATTTCGAACAATTCGAATATTTTCTAGCTCTTTAGGTAATTTAATTTTTATTTTAAGCGAAGCCGCTATATGTTTTGCGGCATCCTGCTGCAACAAGAGTGTTTGAAGAATCCCATATACGATTAAGTAGCTTGCTCCATCACCCTCACTTTTGCACAAGGTGGGATACGATTGGATTGCCAGCTGAGTGTCACCGATGAGATCCAAGGAGCTACACAGCCTATTCCAATCTGCAGAATTCTCTGATAGTGCTGACTGGCGTCTGGCACTATTTATAAAATCTCTTATTCTCTGCTCGAGATCTGTGATGTTCATAGAGTGTTAACAGTTTATTCAATAGCTCCAGATCTAGGCATTATGCCCATATCTGGAAGAATATGTGTATATCTGGGCATTATGTCCAGATCTGGAAGGGCTGGGCTCCAGGCAATATATCCATATCTAGACATAAAAACGCCGGGACTGGCCCGGCGCTATTTTCATCTTTTCAAACCAGCAATCTGCTATTGGCAGACCGCCTTGTTCAGGTCCAGCACGTAAGACTGCGCCATCCCCAGGGGTGAGTTGAATGGCCGTTCGCCGTCAACACCCGCCGTGGAGAGTACGTAGTCGACCAGTTGCTGGCCAGCATTGGCTTTCTGCGCGCTGATGGCTGCCTGTGAGTCGGCGGAGTAGCCTGCACTCAGGTCTTCCACGGTGCCCCAGCTGTTGCTGATTTCTGCGGTGGACGATTCGTTCAGGGTACAGGCGGCATCGGCCAGCCAGACGTGAGAGTCTTCGGAGCGGAAGTTGCTCTGGTTGCTGGTGTTGTCGCTGCTATAGTTGTCGCGGGCCAGTTCGTTGGCGAGGGTGGTTACGGATACGCCGTGGCTGCTGTTCATCAACAGGGCGTTGCTGTCCCAGAGTACCTGGGCGCCGACGCGCGCGCTGAATACGTCTTTGCGGTAATTCATGAAGACGTTGTTGAACATATGGGTTTTGCCGCGGCGGATCAGCGGTACGCGGCGAGCGGTGCCGCTGAAGGCGCTGTAGTTGGCGTCCGTGGTGATAAACGCATTGTGGTGCATGGTGGTGGTGATGTTTTCGTTCACGGTGCGGTCGTCGCTGGAGCCGTGCAGGCTCGCGCGCTTCACGTCGACCAGGCGATTGAATGACATGGTGATACCGGAGGCACCCTGCTTCACATCAAACGCGGAATCGCCCGTGTAATTGAAGCTGTTTTTGTGAATCCAGATATCGTGGGAGGCGTCGCTACGGATCATATCCGGGTCCGCCTCGTGGTCTTCGGTGTGGCCGGCGCCGCGGAAGTCGATATTGGTGAGGATCACATTTTCCTCACCCTTGATTTCAAAACCATTGAAGCGGAAGTAGGCCTTGGCCTGGCGGCCGTCCAGGGTGGTGTTGGAGCCCACACTGGCGTTTCCGATCGGAAGACTTTTGTTCAGCGCCACATTGAAAAATTCGGTCAGGCAGGCCTGCTCGCCATCAATGCCTTTGTCGGCACACCACTGGGTGTAGTTCAGGCACTGGGCCTCCGTGCCTTCTATTGCGGTTTGCACCGTGTCGCGGTTGCAGTAGAGGCGATGGAAGGACACTTCCGTTTCTTCGGTAAAGTCCAGTTTGTCGAATACGATCCAGTTGTAGGCATCGCTGCTCACGGCATCGTAAATCTGCTGCTCGACGGATTTGGATTGGTTTTTCTGGATAACCACCAGCTGGCTGTTACCGGCGGGATCGTAACCGCCGGTGGCATTTTCGCCGTAGCCCACGGCGGTGCCGAGGGTTTTGGCGAGGCACTCGACAATTTTCTGGTCGCTATCCAGTTCGGCAGAGTCGCGCCAGTTAACTGCGGGATCGCTCGCCAGTTGTTCACAGGCGGCGGAGACGCCCGCACTTCCGCCACTGGAGGAGGAGCTGGAACTGCCACCGGATGAGCTGCTGGAGGAACTTGAACTACCAGCACCGGAGGAAGAGCTGCTCGAGGAACTGCTGGACGAGCTTGAACTACTGGACGAGGAGCTGGAGGAAGAACTGGAAGAGGAGCTTGAGGAACCTCCACCACTGGAACCACCGGAGCCACCACCACAGGCCGTCAGCACTGTTGAAAGCGCAACAGCCACCAGTGGCAATAATTGTTTACTGAGCATAAAAACCTCCACTACAAAAACACATCACGTCCCGCCGATGAATCGGGAACCGGGTTTTATGGAACTGGTGCCCGGCTATTTCCGGTACCCCAAAGCGAAAAAAGCCCCGCAGAGCGGGGCAACAATGGCAAAACTTGAATACAACCTTAGAAGTCGACGGTCAGGCCCAACTGGTAGGAGGGACCGTAAGCTTCCACGTTGTAGAGGATGTGACCACCGGAATCCGCGTTGCCGGAGAAGAACTGCTGGTCGACGTTGTCGGACAGGTTCACGGCATCGAAGTAAGCGCGGATGCCATCGGCAATACGGTAAGTCGCCTTCACATCAAAGGTCAGGGACTCGTCCTGGTACATATCCGCCCAGGCGCGACAGTTGGCGGCGTAGCCCAGCTCGTTGTCTGCAGCGATATCATCCGCGGTACAACCGCCGATACGCTTCAGGATTTCACTGGTGTAGTTGGCGATGAAGCGCACGGAGAAGTCGTCGTTCTCCCAACCCAGGGTCAGGTTGGCGGCGGTATCGGCAGTTTCCGGCAATTGGATGGAGCCAACGCGTACGGAGTCGCCCACGTTACCGTCACTGGTCTGCAGGGTCAGGTTGGACTGGATGAAGATGTTGTCCAGGTAGCGACCGATGTCGTGATTTTCCCACCGGCCATCAAAGTAGTGGCTGGCGCTCAACTCAAGACCGTATACCTTAGCGGATTCACCGTTCAGGTAGGTGTTGACGTTGGTCAGGGTGGTGTCACCGGGGATATTGAACATGGTGACCTGGTCTGTCGGCAGTACGAAGGACAGGTCGCTTCCGATATTCAACTTCACGCCATTGGCGTCGACGATGAAGTCCTGGATGTCTTTATAGAAGAGTGCGCCTTCCAGGAAGGTGCTCTCGCCGTAGTAGCTCAGAGACAGGTCCAGGTTGGTTGCGCGCATGGGATCCAGGCCCGGGTTACCGATACGCACGGTGTTGTCCGCCGACATTTCGAAGAACTCGGCCTGGTATGCCAGGTCGCCGCCGCGAGAGGCACCGATGGCATTCGGGTCGTCGGAGCAGACTTCTTCACCGGTGTAATCCGGATCGGTGTTACAGAAGACAACGCGGTCGGTCACTTCGAAGAAGGCGCGGCTCTTACCGAAATCCGGGCGGGAGAAGCTGGTCCAGATGGACGCGCGGCCCAGCAGGTTGTCGCTCAGCTCGTGACGGTAGTGCAGCGCAGGGAGGAACAGGCCATAGTCATTGCCGGTTTCTTCCAGCGGCAGCGCGATATCCAGAGACTCCAGGCCCTGGGTATCTTCGTTGCGGTCGTTGCGCAGCGCCATGTAGCCGGTAGATTTGAAGTCGGTGTAGGCGTAACGCGCACCGGCAATCAGGGTGGCTTGCGGCAGTACCTGCACTTCGGCCATCAGGTAGGCCGCAGCGGTATCTTCGCTCAGCTCATAGTCGAGCTTGGTGGAATCCAGTTCCTGCTGTTCCGGGTCGTAGTTGTCACCGATGGCGCGGGTACCGTTGATCAGGCGCTCGGCGTCCTCGCGGGTAATCATCGCGTGGTCGAAGCTGCCGTTGAGCGGTACGTAAGTGGTGAAGTCACCGAGACGGGCACCGGCCAGGGACACACACTCCAGGTCGCCCGCACAACCGGCTACGGCGCGGTCAAACGGTACGATGCTCGCACGGTTCTTGTCGTTGGTGCGGCTGCGCTGGTTCACTTTCACACCGGTCTTCACATAGTTGACCATGCCTGCATCCCAGTCGTGACGCAGGTTGAAAGAGAACTGGTTTACCTCGTCGGTGCGCAGGGCATCTTCCAGGAACAGGTTGTCGTAGTTCAGGTTCGGCTGCTTGACCTTGCCGTACTGGTAGCCGTTGGGGCCGGATACCGCACCGGTGGTGATGCTGCCGGTTTCCGCCAGCTCGTCGAGCTGCGGGCCGGAGATCAGCTGGCCGTTCAGGAAGTCGTCGCCGTAGCTGCCGATGGCATTCAGTTCACGCAGGCGGAACTGTACGCGGCGGCCGTCGGGCTTGGCGTTTTCACTGCGGGAGGCAACCACTTCGTAGTCCACTTCCCAGCCGTCGCCGAAGCGGTTTTCACCACCCAGGGAGACGGTATCGGTGGTGACTTCGGATTCCTGGATGAAGAACTGCTGCTGCAGGTCGACACTGCTGCCGCCAAATACCTGATTTTCTTTATCGATAAATGCCAGGTCTTCGTCGCCGTTGGCCCAGTTGAAGCGGTAGTACTCGCGCATGGCGATGTCGTTATCGGAGTAGCTGGTGTGGTTCAGCTTCAGGTGATAACGGCTGTTGTCGTTGGGCGCGTATTCCAGGTTCAACAAGCCCGCGATACGCTCGCGCTCGGCGTTTTCTTCGTAGTTGGTGAATTCCCACGGGATCAGCATCTGGTCGCTGCCCATATCCACGTATTGTGGCAGGGTGTCGGAGTGATGCTTGGTCTGGAAGCCGCGAGTTTTACGCTTTTCCCAGGAGCCGGTGTAGGCCACACCAATGGTGTCGTTCAGGAATAGGTTGGTGCCCTGCAAGGTCACCTTGGGAGAATCCGCTTCTACCTGGTCCTGGTAATAGTTCTGTGCACGGAATTTCAGGCTGCTTTTGCCGCGGTCCAGTGCCGACAGGGTTCTCACGTTGATGGAGCCACCAATGGCATCCAGCTCCATGTCCGGGGTCAAGGATTTGTTAACCTCGATGGACTGCAGTACGTCGGACGGCAGGCTGTCGAGAGAAAAGGCACGGTCTTCCAGGGTTTCGTTGGTACCGCCGCCGGCGTTCGCCATGGCGCCGCCATCCATACGCACGCTCACCATGCCGGCGCCGAGACCGCGCAGGTTGACGAACTTACCTTCACCTTCACTTTTCTGCAGGGTGATACCGGGCATGCGCTGCAGCAGCTCGGCCACGTTCTGGTCGGAGAAGTTACCGGCGTCGTCCTGGGTTACCACGGAGCTGAAGTTGTCTTTGTCGCGCTCAGCGGCGCGGGCGTTCAGGTCTGCACTGCGCACACCTTCTACGTAGACTTCTTCAACCGCAAAGCTGGAATCTTCCTGCTGCTCTTTTTCCGCTTCCTGTGCCACAAGACTTGAGGAAGCAGCCATGGCGATGGCCACGGCGAGAATCTGTTTTTTATAAGCCATTTTTGACTCTCCCATCGTTTTTATTCCGGCCCCGTTTCCGTTGTGGCCGTTGCGATGTTTTATTCTGGCCGCCGACAGACTGCTCGCTTGCCGGCGGCGCACCTTACCAATGCATCCTGTGAGTGACGCTGATTACTGGTAGCTGACCTTGAAGTTATCGATCACGACTGCCTTGTCTTCCGTGCCGCTGTCACAGCGCACCTGCAGGAAGGAGTTGGCAGTACCCACGTGATCTTCCGGGTCGCTGGTGATGGTCACGGTGCCGGTGGGCTGATCGCCATCCGCCAGCTGGGCCGCAAACTTCTCAACCAGTTTGGAATCCCCACCGTGCATGGACTTGCTGGAGCTGGAGGTGTTGTTGTCGATATACACCTGGCACTTGCCGGTCTCTACAGAGGTGTTGGGGTTTTCCAGCACATCGAAGGTGATGATGTACGGCTTGCTCAGGTCGAGGTCGCCGCGGCCGCTGGTATCGGTATCCGCGGTGTCCACATCCGGAGTCGCATCACCAATGGAGAAGCGCGCGTTGTGGATAGCCAGGGCGCCGTCGGCCACGGCAATGCGTGAGCTACCGCTGGTGACGTTGAACATCGGCTTGCTGGCATCCGAAGACAGACCGCGGTAATCGGCGCTGAAGAAGTTGGTATCTTCGGTTTCGGAATCTTCCACCAGGCCGACACCGTTGAAGCTTTCTTCAAACGCGGCACTTGCATCTGTACCGGCGTAAACATCCAACTCACCGATACCCGCCGGCAGCTCACCCACCAGCTCAGCCGGGGTCAGGCTTGCGGCTGCGGCGCTGTCGGTCCATACCAGCCAGTCGACGTCGGCATAGAACGGGCTACCAGAACCTTCACCGATGCGCAGTCGGCTGCCGCTGTTACCGCCATCACGGCCGTTACCGGTAAAGCTGCCGACTTCGACACCATCGCGGTAAACCTTAGAGGTGATGTATTCGTCACCGGCCGTCGCAGGATCATTCACCACAAAGCTGATCTGGTAAATGTGATAGCCATCGGTCATATCCATGTCCACTTCCGCAGTGGAATCGTCAGACAGGAACTTGTCCAACTGGATCTTGTTGCCGTCTGGACGCAGGATGGTTTTGATGCGAGCGGGACCGCGATCGGCAACGCCGCCATCACCCAGGTGGGTTTCGATCTCGAAACCGCGCACACTGTCGAGCGTGGTCGCGAGCGAAGTGTCGATACGGGCGATAAAGGTGAAGTGCTTTGGATAGATGGTGGCATCGCCGGCAATCACGCCGTCCAGGTCACCAACCGGTTTGGTATTGTCATCACCTTCCCGGGTATCCATGGTCATTACACCCAGGTCGCTCACTTCGAACCAGGGCAACTCTTCATCGCTGAAGCTGAAGTTGGTCGCTTCACTGCCGTTGATTACCACGGAGCCCAGCTCACCCGGATGGCCACAGCCGTCGTAGACATTCCACATAATGCTGTTGGTTGCAGACGGATCCACGGAAGTGGTCGGCGTACAGCTGTCGCCCACCGGTGCTTCCGGTGTTGCGGTGGTCGCTTCACTCCAGTCGCCGGCGCCGACGTTGTTCACTGCGCGCACCCATACAGAGTATGTGCTGCCGTTGGTCAGCTCGGTCAGGGTGGTGGTGGTTTCGGTGAGGCCTTCAACCAGCATTGCGGTATTTACATCGTCGCTGGTGTTATAGGCCACGTCATAAGAAGTCGCGCCTATCGCAGAAGCCCAGCTAACGGACATCTGTGCGTCGGTGGCAAACAGGCTCGGGGCCTCCGGTGCTTCCGGCGCGGTGGCCGGCTGGAATACGGTACAGGCCGGCAGGTCTGCCTGGCCGTCGTCTTCCTGACGCTCTACCAGCAGGTCATCGAAAATAATCGAGCTGCCGCCTTCCACGCGGAACTGCAGGAAAGAAGTCGCGCTGCCCACTTGCGCCGGGCGCACGTCTTTTACTTCGCCGCCCTGCTCGTAGGCGATATCGCCGGGTACATTGATCTGTACACGCTTGCCCGGGATCAGGTCTGCTGCCGGCACGTTGAAGATACGCGAACCGGAACCGCCGCCGCCCCATACGGAGTTGGCTTCACCGGAGGTGTTGTTATCCACATACACCTGCATGTTGCGGGTACCGGAAGCATCTTTCACACAGAACGAAATACGGTAAGGACTGCTCAGATCCAGTTCACCCCAGGTGGTTACATCGTCAGAGGTGGTGGTGTCTTTTTTCGGATCGGAGTCGTCGATGCTGAGGCGGGTCTGGCCGGCACTGAAACGGCCGGTGTTCAGCAGCATGGCCGGGTTGCCCGCGTCGCTGACAATGCCCATTTGGTCCAGTGAAACTTCTACGCCGTCTGCGGGATTGTCATTCAGGAAGAAACAGCAGGTGGGATAGAAGAAAGACGGCCAGGCATCTTCGGCATTGTTGGTGGCCAGGGCTTTGTATTCCTGGCTGAAGAAAAACTGGGTATCGGCTTCGTCGAAGTTGACGAACAGGTCGTCACCGAAGTTTTCGGAAAGGATGGGACCCTCGGCGCCGCCGCCGGATGAACCACCACTGGAAGAGCTACCGCCGGAGGAACTGCTGGAAACCGGAGGCGGTGTAGTAACCACATCTCCCTGGTTGTTCTCATCAGTGCCACCGCCGCCACAGGCGGTCAGCGTCCCCATAATGCACAGCGCGAGTGCGGACTTTGCCCAAGGTAAAGGTTTCATGCTCACCCCTTCTCTCTCATTGTTAGTCATTATTTTTATGAGCCTGGATACGTCTCCTGGATGCTGCACTTTGCGTGCTCGGTAACCATCCAGGCCCAGCTTTAATACTTATTGGTTTGGCAATCTAACCAGATTGGTTAGGCATATACAACCGTTTGTACCAATTGGTAATGAAGTTATTTGTGACTTGTGTCAGGCAGGCGGGATTTCACTCTTTGCCGCACAAATTGTGGGCAAAAAGCACTATTCATGTAGTTAAACTACAAAAAAACCGTAATTACATGTAGAAAAGCACCGCCTAAAGCGGTGCTTTTCTGATCAAAATCGGCCAGACCACTATTTGACCTGGCTGACCGAGGGCGCTATTTCAGGGCGCCGCCTCAATGGAGATGTCATCGACCACCACCGTGGCACCACTTTCGGTTCTCAGGGTCACGAACGAATTGGCACTGGCGGTCAGGCCTGTGACCGTATAAGTCTCGCCCGCCACCAGATCGGTCAGCAGCACCTGATGGAACTTGGAAGCGCTGCCCCAGATGGAGTTACCGCTGGATGGTGTGTTGTTATCCACATAGAGCTGGAAGTTGCGACTGGTATCGCCGCCCACGCTGACCACGGTAAAGGTAATCTGCCAGGGCACACTCAGGTCGAACACGCCGGTGTTGCCATCGCCACTGGAGGTGCTGACGTCCGGCGTGCTGTTGCCAATGGATACGCGGCTACCGGTCAGGCTGAGAGCGCCGCTCTGGATTTCTGCGGTACCGGTGACCTTGTGGTACATGGGTGTGCCGCTGCCGGGTGCACCGGTCAGGTCGCGATAGCTGTTAGTGAAGAAGGTTGCGGTATCAGTCGCAAAGTTTTCGCTGTAGGGCAGCGCCACATCTTCAATAGTGGGTTCTTCTTCCACCGGCACTTCATCTACCGGAGTCACCGGGTCGGGAATTTCCAGATCGGACTGATCCAGCTTGCCGCGACCGGCGTTGGCGATGATGTATTCCTTCAGGCCGTCGGTGGAATCCAGGGTGTACTCGTAGGGCACGGTGTAGTCGGAGGTAGACTCACCATTTTGTGCGGTGATGTCGGTGCCGCCGCCGCTGGTCCAGGTGACGCCGCTGCCAAACACATTGCCGTTCAGATTCCAGTAACCCACCACATCGGAATAGAAAGACACCACCGGGTTCTGGGTGTTTTCAAACACATTGTGTTCGATCAGCATTTCTGCACCGGCGCGGCTGTTGATCGCAGTGGAGTGGATATTGTTGTAGTAGTTGTTGTACACGTGGCCCTTGCCGTGACGGTACAAGGGCACGCGGGATTCCAGATCTTCGAAGCGGTTGTGGTGGAAGGTCACCAGGCGATCGGTATCCGGATTGGTGTCATTTTCAGTGTGGCCATGCAGTGAGGTTTTCCAGGAGTCGTGCAGATAGTTGTACGACAGGGTGATGTAGCGCGCACCGCTTTTGGAATCGATCAGGCCATCGTAGTAGTCCTTGTCCACAGTCAACGAGCTGTAAAGTTCGCAGTGGTCGATCCAGATATGGCCGGTGGTAGAGCCGTCGTCATCGCCCTCGATACTGATCGCATCTTTTTCCTGGCCGGGCCAGGCTTCATGGAACAGCAGGTTCTGCACGATGATGTTGTTGGCGCGACGGATGGACAGGCCGATACCGTCAAACTCGCCGTTTTCGCCGACACCAATCAGCGACACGTTATCCATATCCTTGATCTGGATACTGGCGCCGGTACCGGTGTTGAAATCGGTAATGGTGCCATCGATGTAGATGGTCACCGGCTGGCTCGCATCTTTGGCTGCATCCAGCTTGTCCTGTAGGTCGGCACCGTTGTTGACGGTGTACACCAGACCGCCAGCACCGCCGGTGAGGCTGTACTGGTAACCGGCAAAACCGCCATCGGCGCTGCCGCCAGACGACCCGGAACTTGAGCTGCTGGACCCCGAGCTACTGGAACCAGAACTACTGGACGAGCCACTGCTCGACGAACTGGAAGACGAGCTACTGGAGGAGCTTGAGGAACTGGATGAAGAACTGGAGGAGCTCGATGAAGAACTGCTGGAACTGCTCGACGAACTGCCGGAGGCATTACCACCGTCGCTGCCACCCCCACAGGCGGTAAGGCTGGCGCAGAGTGCCAGGGCCAGTAGTGAACGCAAGGACTGTTGCATAGTGTACATCCTGAAAAATCAGCCCCGCGCAGTACGCGGGGCCTTTTATTTACGGTTGTTTACGGTTTATTTTTCCAGTTGATTACTGAACCAGCTGGATATCTTCAAACACAAAAGTCTGTGCACCGCTGCCGTTGGGCGCCGCGTACATACCGACGTTTACGGTGTCCGCCAGGTCGGTAAAACCGCTACCGCCAATGCCGGTGTAGGTAACGCCGCCGTCCGCGGAATAGGAAACGGAGTAGGACTGACCGGAACGCTCCAACTTGTAGTAGAGCGAATCGCCGGGCGTGACCGGCGTATCACCGGTTTTGCCCCAACCTGCATCATCCGCAGTGACGTGGCCGTAGCTGGCCACCAGATCAACCGCCTCATCCGCGGTGATATCGTTGATACCGATATGCGCCAGCGGACTGCTGGTGGCACTGGTAGCGTCGCACTCACACAGCATCAGGCCCGCCTGGAACTGGTAGGAGGAACTCTCCCGCAGTGAGCCAACAGATTTCACCTTTGCAGTAAGGACGAAATCACCGGTGACCTCTTTTGAGGCCATAAAGAAAGCAAACTTGCGGGTTTCAAATTTGCCGCCTTCGACGGTGAAGGTGACGCTGTCTTCGGTCTCCGCGTCGATGCTGCCGGAAATACCGGTGGTGGTACCGCCGAGTTTCACATCGGTTGCGCGCCAGATTCCCTCAGGAGCACCCGAGCCCGTCACACAGTAATCGTCGCTGGTGTCTTCCGGATAGGGGTCCCAACCTTCGCCACTGTTCCAGCTGGCAAAAATCTGCGCGCGGGAGCAGAAGCTCGCCGCCACTTCTTCCGCACTCAGCTCGTAACAGCTGCCATTGCCGTCGCAACGCTTGGACAGGTCCAGGGGGCTGCCGGCCAGGTCGGTGCTGCCGTATTCACGCCAACCGCCGGTTGCCGAAGCAGTAACCGGGTTGGGTGCAGGCTGGCCGTTGATACCTTCGTAAGCCCAGCCAATGTCGGCAACGTGGGTGTCCATGGCGGTGTTGATGAAGGTGACGTTGTCGTAATAGCTACTGCTACCACCACTGCGCGCCAGGTGGGTGGTGCCCTGCTCGATGGTGACACCGGTGGGACCCGCGCCCTGGGTCAGTTTTGCATTCAGGAATACAAAACCGGGGGCGGCGGGATCCGGGGTGCGCGCCTGCAGCAGGTAGCCGCCGGAGCTGGTGGCCTCGGTGCTTTTGGAATCCCCCAGAGAACGAATCTCGGTGTCTTCAAACACGGTGGCGGTGCTGTAACCCCAGATAAAGTCCACGTTGCCCGCAACCAGCGAGTTGTGGAACCAGTTGTAGCCCTTCAGCAACAGGGTGTCCTGCTCGGAAATAAACGCGGCGTTACGCGCGATCAGGCGACCTTCACTGTTGAAGTAAATCGTTTCCGCCTGGTCGCCACCACCGGTGCGGCGGTGGGTATTTTCGATGGTGAGGTCTTCGAGGGTGAGCATGTCACCACCCTTCACCAGGAACAGACCGCGGCCTTCGGAGCCACCGTTCAGCGCCTCGTAGTTGGCGTAGTGAATACGGGTCTGATCGGCACCGGCACCCTTGATGGTGAGGTTGTTTTTACCGGACAGGAACAGCAGTTCGCGGTAATCACCAGCGGCAATGGAAATGCTGGCGGCATCGTCTGCGCCGACATTTTCCATCACATGGTTGAGCGCGCCCTGCACCGTGCGGAAGTCCGCAGCACCGTCGTCATCCACGGTCACATCGGCCCCCATGGGCAGTACCGCGCGGGTGGTGAAAGTCCAGCCGGCGTCTTTACCGAGTCCGACAAAGTCGCTGCCGTTCAGCTTTGCGCCCTGCACCAGGTCGGAGCTGATGGCCACGAAGTATTCCACTCCGGCTTCCAGCACATCGGTGTGCGGCGCGATGGTCAGAGTATTGCCATCGATATAGAAAGGCGTGGCGTTCAGAACGCGGGTTTGCGCCTGGCCGTTGTAACCGAGGGTATCGGTTTCACCGCCCGCACGAATGGCGTCCACTTCGGTGTTGTCATCAGCACGGAAAATACGCACCGAGCCAACGGCTTCGTTCAGGGTGGGCGCATTGTCGAAGGTGATACTCAGGCGGGTATCTTCATACTCTCCGGTGGCACCGGGCAGCGGGGTCACCAGCGCACCAATGTCACCGTAGGTCGCAGTCGGCATGGCAAAAGCCTTGGCCAGTTCCACGCTGATGCTACGCTGCAGGCTACTGTCAGAGCCGCTGATAAAGGTAATTTCCGCGGTGCCTTCCGCCAGCGGGATCACTTTCACCAGGTTATCGGTGACTTCCACCGCGGCCACACTGCTATCACTGGAAACGACATTAAACGAATCGGCAGTGACACCGTCGCTCTGCATCGCGACGACATTGATTTCCAACGCGGGATCACCGGCGGTGGCGGCCCAGGTAGGTTCCGTATAGTCGATGGTCAGCTGTACCGGCTTCACTGCGGGATCGCCGACTTTTACGTAGTCCACTTCAAAGGAGCGGTTGTAGGTAAAGAAGCCGATACGACCAGCGGTGCTGTACTGGTTGTCCGCGTCGGAATAGGTACCCAGCTCTTCGCCGTCGAGATATACGGTGACATTACTGCCGACCATGTCATAGCGCACGGTGTACCAGCTGCCATCGGTAGCATCCTGTTCACCCAGCAACAGCGGTTTTTTCGCCTGCACTTCGCGGCTGACGGAACTGCCGTTGGCATAGCCCGCCTCCACCTGGGTGGACTCGCTGCTATTCTGCATATTCAGGCCGCCGAAATACCACTGCAGTGGTCCCTGGTAGCGGCCGATGCTGTACAGGTATTTGTTGCCGGTGTTGCCGTTGGCGCGGGGACGAATACGGTACTCGACAAAATAGTCCGCAGGCACACTGCCGAAGGCGCCTTCCTTGACCAGGATCAGTTCGCCATCGCTCAGGTTTTCACCGCGGGTACCGGCGGTAAAACGCAGGGACTTTCCTTTTTCGCCCTCGTCGAGAATATCGAAGACACCGGGATCGGCGAGGCCATAACCGTCGATTACCGCATCCCAGCTGCTGGCGAATTCACCGTCTTCGAAATCGTCACAGAAATACAGGCCGGTTTCCGGGCAGGTGAAGGCGCTGGGCTCAGGTTCTGGTTCGGGCTCCGGTTCGGGTTCCGGCTCGGGTTCCGGCTCGGGTTCCGGCTCGGGTTCTGGCTCGGGTTCTGGCTCAGGTTCTGGTTGCGGATCCGGCGATGGAATGATCGGATCGGGATCTTCCGCCACGATAGGGCTCAATTCCACCAGCTCTTTTTTACTGCCTTCGTCACTGCAGCCAGTCATCAGACTGCCCAGCAACGCGGCCATGGAGGTGGCCATCAGTGTGCTTGGGACTCTCATCGAATACTCCTGGTTTTCTGTTTTATTGTTGTTAGCCAACGGCTGTGCAGCCGCCGGCCCTCCTTCACTGCCCTACCGCCCCCTTTTGATCTACGGTATGACAAATGAAACTGGTGCAAAAAATCCGGGCACTCGGCCCGTTTCTTTTCAACTGTGCTGTTGTTCTGGGTATCGGCAAACGCGCGAGACGCTGCGAACGCTTTACCAGCTGTTCAGCGATCAGCTGTCGACAAAAATGAAGTACGCAGGAGTCAACCTGCCAGGGATATAAATGGGTTAGCTGCTGAAATGCTCATCACGTTCATCTTGTTATCATTTTTAAATTTTTATTATTTCTCTCTGACCCGGTTGTTTTATGGTGAGTCAGAAGTGCGCTCACCTGGAATGACAGGTGGCACCGATATTGGTTTGTCATTACTACATTAAGTGACACCAAAATCTAAAAGTTGGTAATACCAAAAGAGTCGATGAGGTTAGTCCACAATATGGGATGTGTAAAGCCTGCCGGTATTTGCACTCATTCAATTGGCGTGAAAAATTACACCCTTTGGTCTAACGCAGGAAAAAATGCCAGCAAGTAACGGCAATTCCTCAGCAACCACCGGCTCCTTGCTCCTAAACCGGCACCTAAAACACAAATAACGGTATGTCATTTATGACAGCTGGTTTTTACGCCGCTTCTTTTAGGCCGGTTTCGGCCATCCACCTGGATCGGCCCAATCCACACCACCACGCAATCGCATTTTTTTTGGATGGCTCCGCACATTTACACGCATAAATAAGCGCCTTCCCCGGTACTTAGCGCATCAACTTCTATACTGATGCCTTCATGCCACCGGGCAGGTTTTCCAGCCCAACCCCCTGTATTGAAATTTCATTACCACTCGATCCAACGCGGCGAGAACATCGCACCGTAAATCACTGCGGCGTGAGTCCTCAGGGGAAAATGCTGGCGGGCCTCATCAAACGGAAAGGACGTATCGAAATGGTGTCGACGAAACGGACGGTTGCGACGCAAATAGCATCAACACTTTGCGGCGCGGTTATTTTTTCCTGGGCTGCGATTGCAACCGCACAAGATATCGGGCCACTGAATAGCCCCGTTCGAAGCCAAGACCCTGCGACCTTCAAAAACGCAGCGGTGCTCGATCATCTGCTCCCTCATATCTGGCAAGGTAAAAATCTGGCATTTACCGACGCTGCGCCAACCGTTGCCAAAGCCCAGACCGAATACGCGAAGATGATGCCCGAGTCGATTCAGGAGGTAGTGAAAGACAAGATCTACCACGCCTACGGCTTCCAGGTGGCCTCCACCCTGATAGTGATCGGCGATGACGGCCTGATCGTTATCGACCCGGGTTCCGACGATGATAGTGCGAAAGCAACCCGGGAGGCGTTTATCAAGGCGGTACCCGCGGCATCAAACCTTCCGGTGACGGCAATTATCTATACACACCGCCACCCGGATCATGCGTTTGGCTCCGCTGGATGGGGTGTCACACAGCAGGATATTGACGCGGGCAAGGTCAAGATTATTGCTTCGGAAAACTTTATCGATAATCTCGTGAACGACGTAGGCGTGGTGGGGAACATTCTTACCCAGCGCACCGCTTACGCAGGTGGATACCCCAAACAAGGCGCGGATGGACTGGTTCACGCAGCCATTGGCCCGACATTTTCTGCCGGCCCCCTTTCTTTCTTCATGCCAACGGACACCGTGTCCGAAGAAAAGCCGCTGAAGCTCAATATCTCGGGCGTTAACCTCGAAGTGTTCCACGCCTATGGCGACGCAGACACCGATGAGATTGACGTTTATTTCCCGGACTATCGCCACGTGCACGGATCGGAAACCATTCAGGGGGAAACCTTCCCTAACCTGTATACATTGCGCGGCACCTCATACCGCGATGTTGCAGCGTGGCTGGAAGGTGTCGAAATTTTGCTGGCTTACGCGAAAAACTCCGACACCTATTCAGGCTCACATATGCGAGCCTGGAAAGGAAATGACTTTATCGTGGAAAGGATCCGCAACTACCGCGATGCGATTCAGTATGTCCACGACCAGGCCATTTACTGGACCAACCTGGGATATACCCGCGATGAACTGGCGGAGAAAGTGGTTCTTCCCGAGCCTTATGCCAGTGACCCCTGGCTACAGGAGTACTACGGTACTGTCGCCCACTCAGTACGCAATATTTACGGTGGTTATATCGGCTGGTGGGAAGGCGATCCCACCCAATTGGCACGCCCGGCGCCAAAAGCCCGGTCCGAGCAGTATGTTCGCGTAATGGGTGGAAGAGACGCGGTGCTAAAAGAAGGGCGCGACGCAATCGATAAAAAGAATTACGGCTGGGCCGCAGAATTGCTGACACATCTCGTCAATGCAGACCCATCCGACATGGAAGCGCGGAAATTGAAAGCGGAGGCACTGCGAAACTGGGGTTACCTGCAGACCAACATTTACTGGCGTATGTATGGAATCTCCGGCGCCCGCGAACTTGATGGAACCATTGACCGTTCGCAGCCGTGGAACTTTGCAGATCCGGCAATCGTTAAAGTGTTACCCACCAAATCCCTGATGAAAACCATGAGTGTGCGCCTGAACGCGGAACGCGCCGGCGACGCCGCGATGAAGGTGCAGTTCATCGTATCCGATACCAATGAACAGGGCGGATTCGAGGTGCGCAACAAAATTGCGGCCTATACCGAGGACAAGCTGGAATCCCCGGACGTGACCATTCGCGGCCCCAAGGCGGCAATCCTGCAAACCATTGCCACGGGCAAGCTGGCGGATGGCGTTCAGGTATCGGGCGACAGGTCGACTGCCAGTAAATTCCTGGGGCTCTTCGACTTGATCAAACCCAATGACGTCAATCTTATACTGCCCCCGGGTACGCCACTCAACCCTTGAGCCGGACAAGCGGCATTCGTAAAAAAAGCCCATTTGCCTGAAGGCAAATGGGCTTTTCTATTTAGAGCCACTTAGAGCGACATTTCGAAAGTGTCCACTCGCTTACTGACAGGCAACCTCACCGAGCCCAACAACATAGCTCTGGTCGTAACCCAGTGGGGAGTTGAACGGTATCTCGCCGTCGACTCCCGCAGTGGCAATGATGTAATCCGCCATCGCCTGGCCGGCCGGCAGGTTCTGAGCGGCCATAACATCACGGGAATACGCAGTGTAATCCTGTGACAGATCACTGACCGAACCAGATGCATTGGTAATCTCATATACCAGTGACGGATCCAGGTTACAGGCTGCATCAGAGAACCAGACCAGAGAGCCGTCGGTGCGGAAGTTCCCGCCGTCAACGTCACGGGCGAGTTCTGCACCGCGCTCGTTCAGCGCCTGGACAACATCGTCTTTTTCCTGGAAGTCGCGGTTCATCAGGAACATGTTGTCTTCCCACAACACGCTCGCACCAACACGCACGCTGAGAATGTCCTTGCGATAGTTCATAAAGAAGTTGTTGAACATGTGCGTGGTACCGCGACGGATCAGCGGAACACGACGCAGAGTATTGCCCAGCGCATCGTAGTGATCGTCGGTGGTAATGAACGCGTTGTGGTGCATGGTGGTGCGGATCTGCTCATTGATGGTCCTGCTGTCGCTGGAACCATGCAACGCGGCACGCTTCACATTCACCAGCTTGTTGAAGCTCATGGTGATGTTGTAAGCACCCACTTTCACATCAAACGCCGAGTCACCGGTGGTGTCGAAGGTGTTTTTGTGAATCCAGATTTCGTGGGATGCACCGGTATTGCGGATCATGTCCGGATCCAGCCCGTGGTCTTCGGTGTGGCCGGCACCACGGAAGTCGAGGTTGGTCAGGATCACATGTTCTGCAGTTTGCGTCGGCGCGCCGCTGCTATCTGCACCGATGGCAAAGCCATTGAAGCGGAAGTAAGCGTTGGCCTGGCGACCGTCGAGGGTTTTGTGGGAACCGATCTTGGTATTGCGAATCGGTAGATCACCGTCATTCAGGCGGTTATTGAAGAACTCCGCCATACAGGATGCTTCGTCACCGATACCGTTATCCGAGCACCACTGGCGATAGTCATTACACTGCGCTTCGGTGCCACCAATGGCCGCTTGTACCGTGCTATCGGAGCAATGATTGCGGTGCATGGAAACTTCGGTTTCGTTCGCGAACTCGAATTTGTCGAAAACGATCCAGTTGTAGTCATCACCGGTGACCGCATCCAGGATCTGCTGCTCTACGGAGCGGCCCTGCGCGTCGTTTTTGGTAATCACGGTCAGCTGGCTGTTGCCGTTGGGGTCGTAACCGCCCATGGCATTCTCACCATAGCCCACTGCGCGACCGAGGGTCTGGAACAGACATTCGACAATTTCCTGGTCGGTATCCAGCTCGGCGGAATCGCGCCAGTTTACGTTCGGGTCCGTGGCGAGGATGTAGCAGGCATTGCTCACTTCCGGAGACGGGAAGGCGCCACCGGAGGAAGAAGAACCGCCGCCAGAGGAAGAGCTGCTCGAACTACTGCTGGAAGTACCACCGGAAGACGAGCTGCTGGAAGAACTGGTGCCACCAGAAGATGAACTACTGCTGGAAGAACTGCTGCCGCCAGAGGAGGAACTGCTACTGCTGGAAGAAGAACCACCGGCGCAGTCACCAGCGACCGGTGTAACCCCGGTAACCGACAGGCTGTCGATATTGGCGAGACCACTGCTTGCGGTCGCTTGCAGGCGGATACTGTTGTAGCCCGCACTGAGATTCACGGTAACGGAACCACTGTCGGCATAATTTGCCCAGGCACCGGTTTCACCCATGCTGACACTACCCTGGCTGCTACCGTTTACCAGCACATCCGCCGGACGGTCGCCGGAACCATTGGCAAAGCGCCATTGCAAGGTATAGGTACCCGCAGCAGGTACCACGACCGACCAATCCACGCCCATGCCCGAGTCGTTATCAGTATTCGCATAGCCGACACCGGTAAAGCCCGAGTGCTCGGTTTCGATGGCACCATCAACCGCACAGAAACCGGCTTCCGCTTCCTGCAACTGCAGGGTGGAGACCGCAGTAGCAATTACCGCATCATCGCCGTTGGAATTGGTCACGACACCGGTAGTGTCGGTTACCTTGATCCAGTAGTAGTAGGTACCGTCAGCCAGGCTGGCATCGGTATAACTGTTGCCCAGTACACTGGTGGCAATACGCACGCGGCCGCTCGGATCAGGATCCGTATCGCGGTACACCTCCTGGTTCTGGATATCGATATTACTCACATTCCAGCTGAGGTTGGCATCGGAGCCTGTTGTGGTAACGGCGAGATCGACGCTACCGCCGGAGCTGCTGCCACCGGAACTGGAGGAGCTGCTGGAAGAACCACCGGAAGAGGACGAGGAACTCACCTCGCCGGTGGCGTTGTAGATTTCAAACTCGGCAATCTGCGGTGCACTTGTAGCGGAGTCGATCATCAGATTGATCTTGTCCATGCTCACATCACCGAGATAAACCTGGAGCTCGGCGCCAATACTGGAGCCAGATGCCAGTTCTTCACCGGTGTCGTTATTCACCAACCGCCAGGCCTGAACCACATCGCCAATTTCGCGAATAATGACGGTATTGAAGCTGCTGCCAAAGTTTTTCGCGGAAATGCGTTCACCGCTGCTGGAACCTGGCTGCCAGTAACTCGCGAAGTCACCATCGATCGCGTTACCGTAGCTGCTGCCACTGCCCTTGCTGCTGCCATCGGCATCGCCGGAAAGTGCCAGGTTGGAACCGAGTTCCGCGGGCACACCGCCACCGGAGCTACCGGTGCCGCCGGAGGAGCTGGAGCTGCTGGAAGAACTGCTTGAGCTGCTACTACTTGAGGTTCCGCCGGAGCTACTGGATGAAGAACTGCTGGACGAAGAGCTGCTTGAAGAGGAGCTGCCACCGGAAGAGGAGGAACTGGAGGAACCGCCTTCGACCTCACAGGCACCGTCACTCACTAACAGACCGGCATTGGCACCGGCAGCCGCGAGGACGATCTGCGGAACACAGGCCGCGTCATCCAGGTTGTAGCTGTACGGGATGCTGACGGAAGTGGTGGAAACCGGGTTCGGGCCCGCAGGATGGTTATCAGTGTCTTCCGCTGTCCAGGTAACGTTGGACCAGATATTGCCATTTACCTCCCAGTAACCCATGTCGTCGGTGTAAAAAGTACCGAGCGGATCTTTCGAATCTTCGAAGTAATTGTGCTCAGCTTTCATGACACCGCCAATACGCGGGTTCATCCCGGACTTGTTCAACTGGCGATAGTAGTTGTTGTAGGCGTGTGCGGTAGCGTGTCGCAACAGAGGTGTACGGGAGTCGATATTCTCGTACAGGTTGTGGTGGAAAGTTACAGGACCATTGTTGCTGTCGCTGTCACTGGAGCCTACCAGGCCACCGCGGCCAGAATTGCGCAAAATGCTGTAGGAAAGCGTGACGTACTTAGTTTCCGCTTTCATATCGAACAGCGCATCGTAACCGTCGCTTTCACCACCCTGGGCTTCCAGGGTCAAATGGTCCGCCCACACGTTGTACACGTTGCTTTCCATACCGATGGCATCGCCACCGTTAGATGTGGGGGAGCCCGATTTTTTCACATTCCGCACGTGCAGGTTCTGCAGAATGATGTTCGACGCGCTGCGCAAATGAATGCCGAGTTCATCAAACAAGGCCCCGTTGCCCACACCGATAATGGACACGTTGCTGACTTCTTTGATTTCAATCACGCCATCGGCGGTATTGCAGCTGTCACCGGATACCTTGCTGGTATTGCCGTGATTGATGGTGCCTTCGACATGAATAATGATGGGGGTATCGCTGGATGCCCGGTTACACAGGGCCGCGTGAATTTCGGTTCCGGTGGTGGCATAGACCACATCACCACCGGCTCCGCCGGTGGTGCCACCGTTCTGTGTGGCAAACCCCGAGGCCTGCGCGGAAACATCCGCGGCCGCGAAGGTGCCCAGCAATGCACTCAGCATCGCTGCTCTCTTCAAATTGATCTGCATGTGACCTTCCGTACTTATGATTATTTAGAAGTTCAACCTGAAATAAGGCATTCAGGTCCAGTCTGACGACCAGCCACAGGCACAACACCCGAGAGACACACCCCGGCTACGCAAACGGCGTGCGGGAATAACGGGAACAACTTTAGTTAGGGACTAATCATCATCGCTATGGGCCTCAAGGGACAGACGGCCCGCAATATTGGTTTGCCATTATTATTAATTTCGGCCTTGTAATAAGACGCCAATTGGCAATACCAAATCGAAGGAAAGGTTATCCACAATACCGGGGAGTGTAAAGCCTGTTAGCCGACCGGCTGACCAATATGAGAAGCCTTTCGCGCCTTAATGGATGAAAAAAGCGACATTTGCACCAGTTTAGCTATCTATTTTGCATTCAGTGGCTGCGCTTCGGCCGAGGACAAGCTGAGAAGGAACACCGCGACACAATAGCTTTGGACAGGCCAAAAAAAAAGCCGGGCTAAACAGCCCGGCAATACCATCCTGAGATGATGCGAGGAAATCAATGAAAAGTGCCACGCGGGGCGATACCACATTGGAGGCCTAGCCCAACCTCCGGTACAACGATGAGTAACCTTTGGGGCGGTTACTCGATCAATCCCAGCGCGCGCGGCAGAAACTCGCTGATGGCCGGCACCAAGGTGACCAGTGCCAGTACCACGAACATCATCAGGTACATGGGCATCAGCGGGCGGATCAACGCTGTGATTGATGTTTTGGAAATACTTGCCCCCACGAACAGCACACTACCCACCGGCGGCGTACACAGGCCGATACACAGGTTCAGGATCATCACGATACCGAACTGCAGCGGTGACATTCCCAGCTCGGTCACTACCGGCAGGAAGATGGGGGTAAAGATCAGTACCGCCGGGGTCATGTCCATAAAGGCGCCCACAGCGAGAAGAATCAGATTGATGGTCAGCAGGATCAGCAGCGGGTTATCACTCAGGGTGATCAGGGCCTGGCTGATGGTCTGCGGAATATTCTGGTAGGACATGATCCAGGACATGGCCGAGGAAGCGGCGATCAGGAACATCACGATCGCGGTGGTCTCAACGGACTTGGTCAGCAGCGCCGGCAACTGATTCAGCTTCACTTCCTTGTACACCACACAGGAAAGCAGCAGCGAGTAAAGTACGGCGATGGCACTGGCTTCGGTAGCGGTGAAGAAACCACTGATGATGCCGCCGATCACGATAAAGATCAGGAACAGGCTGGGCACCGCGTCCACGGTTTTCTGCACGGCTTCTTTCAGGGTGGGCTTTTCACCGACCGGGTAGCCTTTGGCTTTCGCCCAGACGCCACACACCATCATCAAACCCAGCGCCAGCAGCAGGCCTGGCAGGTAGCCGGCAATAAACAGCGCAGCGATGGACACACCACCGGAGGCCAGCGAGAAGACGATGAGAATATTGCTCGGCGGGATCAACAGGCCGGTGGTGGAAGAAGCCACGGTCACCGCCGTGTTGAAGTTTTTGTCGTAACCCTCTTTGGTCATGGACGGAATCATGAAGCCGCCGATGGCCGAGGTGGCCGCAACTGCAGAACCGGAAATGGAGCCGAACAGGGTGCAGCTGATAATGTTCACGAACGCCAGGCCGCCGGGCAACATGCCCACCAGCACGCGGGCGAAGTCGATAATGCGCCGGGCGATACCGCCGCTGCCCATCAACATGCCGGAAAAAATAAAGAACGGAATGGCGAGCAGCGCGAAGCTGTCGATGCCGCTGGCCATACGCTGGGCCATGGTGATCATGGCCGGGTCAAAATCGATGGTGCACAGCATGGTGAGCACGGTAGCCGCACCAATACTGATGGAAATAGGCACATTAAGCGCGAGAAGGATCAGAAAACTGACCAGCAATACCAGAACTGCAACTTCCACGATGACTCTCCTCGCTTAGGCTTCGACGGCAGCTTCGGGCTGCTTTTGTTTTTGTTGGTTCTGCTGACCGGAAGCCGATGCTTCAGCGTCATCATCGGTGTAGGGATGTACCCCGGAATCGAATTCCGCCGGCAACTCTTCTTTCGCCGTAATCAGCTCGACCAGATGATCGATGGAAAAGAGGCAGATCAGCAAGCCGGACAATGGCAGCACACTGTAGACATAACCCATCGGCAGGTTCAGCGCCGCAGAGTATTGCTCCAGCTCAAAGGTGAGCAGCATCAGCTTGGCACCGCCGTAAACCATCGCCAGGGCGGCGAAGGCAAAACACACCAGCACCACAAAAATCTGCAGCGCGCGGCGCTTGGCACCGTGCAAGGCATTGCTCAACAGGTCGATACCCAGGTGGGAGCGTTTGCGGTAGGCGTAGGCACCGCCCAGCAGGCCGATCCACACCAGCAGGTAGCGCGCCACTTCTTCGGTATAGGAGCTCGGCTGCATCGGCAGGAAACGGGTGAGGATCTGCCAGGTCACGTCCAGCACCATCAGTGCCAGCAGCGTACCCAGCACAAAGGCCAGGGCCTTTTCAATTTTCTGCATCATCTTTGCCTTCCACTTTTAATCGTTCGTTATTAGTGGGCTTTTATTTTTTAACAATTAATTAATGGCTTTGATCTGGTCCAGCAGATCGCCAACCTCGGTGCCCTTGTAGCTGTCGTGCAGCGGTTTTACGGCATCGATAAAGGGCTGTTTATCCGGGTAGATGACTTCCACACCTGCCGCCTTCACGGCCGCCAGGGACTCCTCGGTGGATTCCTGCCACAGCTTGCGCTGGTAGGTCACGGCTTCGGCCACGGCCTGCTCCAGCCACTGCTGTTGTTGCGGTTCCAGTTTGTTCCACACCTCGGTGCTGATCAGCAGCAGGTCGGGCACATAGGTGTGCTCGTCCAGGGTGTAGTACTTGGACACTTCGTAGTGCTTGGAGAGGTAGAAACTCGGTGGGTTGTTCTCGGCACCGTTGACCACGCCCTGCTGCAGCGCAGTGTACAGCTCGCCCCAGCTCACCGGGGTGGCGGCGCCGCCCAGGGTGTTGACCATCTTGATCGCGGTCTGGCTGTTCTGGACACGGATTTTCTGGCCGGCGAGATCGGCCGGCGACTGCACACCGATATCGTTCATGTAGAAGCTGCGGCTGCCGGCATCCAGGTAACCCAGGCCGCGCAGGCGCGCACGCTCACAGGCCACCAGCAGGTCTTTGCCGATTGGGCTCTGCAGCACATTCCAGAAATGTTCGGAATCGCGAAAAACGTAGGGAAGGTTGAAGACCTTCATCTCCGGCACAAAGCCCTCCATGGGGCTGGCGGAGACCTTGGTCATGGCCAGGCTGCCAATCTGCAGCAGTTCGATCAGTTCGCGCTCACTGCCCAGCTGACCGCCGGAATAGATGTCGATGCGCATGGTATCGCCGGACAACTCTCGCAGGCGCTCATCCATAAACACCATGGCGCGGTGTACCGAGTGCTGCTGGTCCAGGGTGTGGGCCAGCTTCAGGGCAACCTGGTCTTCCTGAAAGCCGCAGCTGGCCATCAGGATGGTGGCGCCTGCCAGCGCCGCAGCGCGCAGCTGCTGCCAGAATCTTCTCGTTATCATCATCGTGACCTGCGATTTATTTCTTATCGGGTACAGGTGTGTCGGTACTGCCGGGCCCCGGGATACAGCGGGCATCCAAACGCATGGCAGACCAAATTGGTCATACCATGCTACCAACAACCGGTCAGCGGGTGCAAACGGTCTTTGCAGATTTACCCTGGCTGGAGCCTGGCGAGAGCTCCCGGCAAGTGGCATCGGGGACATCCCTCCCCAAGACGGCGACAGGAAAAACGCTGTAGACCCGCAACTTGCGGTGAATATTACGCCAAAACGGCGCATTTTTAACCTGTTAATTCACAAGCGGCTCGACCACCGGGCCTGACCAGCCGCCGCAAGCCTGCTCAGCAGGCCTCGGCTTCCGGCGCCTCTGCAGCAGCAGCCAGATACTCAGCGCGCGGAATAATGGCGCCGCGGTGGCCGATAACCCGCGCGGCACAGCGGTTGCCCGCAGCGATGGACTGTTGCGGGCTGGCACCCTGCAAACGGGCCGCCAGGTAACCGGCATTGAAAGAGTCGCCAGCGCCAGTGGTATCCACCACACGGCTGACCGGGGGCACGTCGATGGCGGTCAGTTCGCCGTCGAGCTGCAGCAACACCGGCTCGGCGCCGCGCTTGATCACCAACTCCACCACACCCGCCCTGGAATTGCGCTGTACACACTGGCCCGCGCGCTTGTCGCCCCACAGCGCCTGCTCGTCCTCAAAGGTCAGCAGCGCCATATCGGTCACGGCCATAAAGGCGGCCACCGCTTCCCGCGCCTCGTCGGCAGACTTCCACAGGCGCGGGCGATAGTTGCTGTCGAAGGCCACACGGCCGCCAGCGGCACGGTATTCCTTGAGGAACGCCAGCAGTTCGACGCGGGCATCCGCGCTCATGATGGCAAGGGTGATGCCAGACAGGTAGAGGCAGTCCATCTCGCGCAAATGGGCCTTCAGCGCCTCGCGGCGGTCCGCATCCGCAAACAGCTCCCGGGCCGGGGCCTGGTCGCGCCAGTAGGTGAAGTAGCGCTCGCCGTCTGGCGTGTTCTGAATCATGTACAGGCCCGGGCAGCGGCCCGGCATGCGCGCGATGGCGCTGGTATCAATCCCCTCCCCGGCCAGGCGAGTGAGCACTTCCTCACTGTAGGGGTCATCCCCCAGCAGGGTCACGTAGCTGACACTGACACCGCCGCGGGCGATATACACCGCGGTGTTGTAAGTATCCCCGGCGTAGGACTGCGCCAGCAGCGGCTTGTCGCTGCCTGCCTGCCCCTGAACCGACGCCTGCGGCGCCAGTTCCACCATGACTTCTCCCAGTGCTGCCAGCTTCACGGCGTCCACCTCTGTCGTTTCTAACATCGTTGTATTTATCGTCGTCTGCCCAGCAGATATGCACCAAGGCCTTACCGAATTTTTGCACAGGTATAACCAATTTGGCCGCACAAGGCAACTGCGGTAGCGCCTGCCCATAGAAGACTGGGCAAATTTCACCCAACCCAAACTGGTAATGCCACCTTACCAGATTATTCAGGTTTTCTACTGGATTGCAACTGAATTGCTCTCGATTGCTCGCAATTGCTTCACGCCAACGGACAAACTCTGCGAACAACTTCTATGGCTGGCAGGAATTCGCTAGAATCGTCAGGATATTGGGACTGGTGGTCAGACAGGTTGCATCCTCGATGGCCCTGGCACTCACCATTGAGCGCAATTTGCCGTTAAATGTCCCCAACCTGGGGCTGCGCCGGTCGCAGCCCGATTTATTCACAGACCGTATTCATATACAGGGGCGCGAACCCGTGGAACTGCAAGCAGTAAAAGCCGAAAGACTCTATTTAAAGGTTGCCGAGCAGCTCTCGCGACTTATCACCAATGGGTCCATCAAACCCGGTGAGCGCCTGCCCTCCGAGCGGGTACTGGCGGAAAAACTGGGGGTCAGCCGCCCCACCATTCGCGAAGCAATGATTGCCCTGGAGATTTCCGGTGTTATCGAGATCCGCACCGGCTCCGGTATCTACGCCACACAAAAACAGTACCAGCAGTCGCAACCAGAAATTGGCGATAAAGGAGTTGGCCCCTTCGAGATTCTGGAAACCCGCTTCATCATTGAGTCGGAAGCCTGTGCATTGGCGGCGGCCCGCATTAGCAGCGAGCAAATCCGTGAGCTGAAGCAGGCAGTCAAGGAAATGGAAGAAGAAGAGACCCGTGCGGACGCTTCAGAAAAGGCCGACTGGAAATTCCACAGCATTATTGCCGAGGCTTCCCAGAACACTGCGATCATCGGTATCGTCAACTGGCTGTGGGAACTACGCAATCAGTCGGAGCTCAGTACCGGCTTTATGGAGCGACTGCGCGCAGAGGGCGTTCACCCGTCAATCGAAGATCACCGCAAGATTATTCTGGCACTGGAACAGCGCAATCCGGAAAAGGCACGCGCGGCCATGCGCAACCATATCGACAATGCCACTGCGGCAGCGGCAACCTATTTTGAGCAGGAGCCAGTGTAAACTGGCGCGCTGCACCCGGTAACACAGAACTCAGCAACACACAGAACCCGGTCGCGCACCGCCGTGCGGTGTGCTATCGGGTTTTGGCAAGCAGCACAGCAAGCGCTGACTTCACCCCACCCTCGATCATCAGCGCCAGCTGATCCCGCACTCCATCTACAAAGTCTTCACTCTGCAGCAGAGCCCCGGGCACGATACCTGAATGGGTCAACAATGCCGCAACATGGTCCTGCGCGGGAAAGCTTTGCTGATCTTTCTGGCGTTTGAGCATTGCCACCAGTGGCTGCGCCGCAGGGTCCCGCGATTCGAACCCTTTTTGCGAAAAAGTTCCTAGGAACATTGTCGCAAGCCAGGCAGCCACAACCCCCGTCAACAACGGACTCTGTTGGCCGCGCTGAAGTCGTTCGATCATCGGCTCAAGGATACGCTGAGGCAATTTCTGGCTGCTGTCAGACGCCACCTGCTGGCAGGTGTAAGGTACCGCGGGATTGGAGAAACGGTTAAGCAAGGTGGAGCAGTATTGCTCGAAGTCGATATCCGGCAGCGCTACGAGCGTCGGCAATATCTCTTTCTGCATCAACGCCATCACAAACGCTCTAATTTGCGCATCCGTGGCCGCCTCGTAAATACAAGTGTAGCCACTTAGCGCACCCAAAAACGCCAGCGCCGAGTGACTGCCATTTAGCAGACGTAATTTCATCCGCTCATAGGGCGCGACATCGGCGACCACGCTGACGCCTACCGAACGCCAGTCCGGCGTGGGCGCAACAAAGTTACCTTCGATCACCCACTGGCGAAAATCTTCACTCAGAAGACAGGCGGTATCGCGGTAGCCCACACGCTGCTGGATGCTCTCGGCAATGGGCTCGCTGGTAGCGGGCACCATGCAATCCACCATGGTGCTGCAGAAACCGATTTCCCGCAGCATCCAGGTCGCCAGACCGCTGTCTTGCAGGCGCGCGGCAGTCAACAGGCAATCCCGCAGCAATGCGCCATTGTTCGGCAGGTTGTCGCAGCTCAAAAGATTGAAACCGGACAGTCCTCGCTCGCGGCGCAGGCGACAGGCCGCCAGCAAAAAGCCCACCAGGGTTTTTGGCGCTCCCGGGTGCAACACGTCGTGCTCAATATCGGGATGGGACAGATCCAGGGCTCGACCACCTGGCTTCAGGCAATATCCTTTCTCGGTGACAGTCACTGTCACCACATGGGTAGACTCTGAAGTCAGCGCCTCAATAACCGCATCGGGACTTTCCGGCGCAACCAGAACCTTTGCCACCGACCCGATCACACGCAGATTTTCTGTACCCGATGCGCGCTCGCACAGGGTGTAGAGACAGTTCTGCGACTGCATCCGATCCCGTACATCCGGATTGCGCAGACTTACCGCAGTGATACGCCAGTTGCCACCGAACTTGCGCAATACCTCATCCACGTACACCGCCTGATGTGCGCGATGAAAATTGCCGATACCAATATGCACAATGCCACAACCCGACTCCGCAGGGTTGTAGCCGGGCATGAGCACCCCGTTGCCGAGGGTGCTCTGTTTTTCAGAAACCGACTTGAGAAACTGCAGATACAGCTGTGATGCCTGCGCGGCAGGCTGCTTCGATAAAGCAGGCATACACCTTCCCCCTAGCCGACAGTTTTCAGTGCGTGGATGACGCCGCGCAACTCCGCCAATCCCTTGAGACGCCCCACGTACGAGTATCCGGGCTTTGCCGAACCTATTTGCAGCTCATCGGCCATCAGATGGCCGTGATCCGGGCGCATGGGAATCTCACAACAATTTCCAGAACCGCGACGGCGTTTTTCCTCGTCCAGCAACGCGCGGATCAACCCGACCATGTCGTTGTCGCCAGCAAGATGATCGGACTCGTAAAAAGACCCGTCCGCTTCCCGGATGACATTGCGCAGGTGCACGAAATAAATACGCTCGGCAAACTCCCGCGTCATCGACACCAGGTCGTTGTCTGCGCGCGCGCCATAAGATCCCGCACACATGGTGAGCCCGTTGGACGGACTGGGATAGGCAGCCAGTAGTGCACGCGCATCATCCGCCGTCGACACCACCCGCGGCAGGCCAAACAGGGAGAAGGGAGGATCATCCGGGTGGATACACATTTTCACCCCGACAGATTCTGCCGCGGGAATGACTTCCCGCAAAAACAGGAACAGGTTTTCCCGATAGCGGTCGGTGCCCAACGCATTGAACAGCTCAATAGAGCGTCGGATGCCGTCGCGGTCGTGAGATCCTTCACCGCCCGGGAGACCGGCAATAATATTGCGCTCCAGTTGCGCGAGCTCATCGTTGCTTTTCGTTTGCAGATAGGTTTCCGCCCTTGCCAGCACTTCCGGAGGGTAATCACCCTCGGCACCCGGGCGCTTCAGCACATGAATGTCATAGGCCGCAAAATCGGCCATTTCAAATCGCAGGGCCTGGCTGCCATTTGGCAGGGTGTAATTCAGATTGGTGCGGGTCCAGTCCACCACCGGCATAAAGTTGTAGCAGATGGTGGTGACCCCGGCTTTTCCGGCATTGATCACGGACTGCCGGTAGTTCTCGATCATCCGCTCAAAGTCACCGGTGCGCGCCTTGATATCGTTGTGTACCGGTATGCTCTCGATAACGGACCAGCTGAGCCCCTCGGCCTCAATCATTGCCTTGCGCTGCTGGATCGCCTCTTGCGGCCATAATTCGCCGGCGGGAATATCGTGCAGTGCGCTCACGATTCCCGTCGCTCCCGCCTGGGCAATGTGCCGCAGGGTGATTCCGTCATCTGGTCCAAACCAGCGCCATGTCTCTTGCATCGGACTATTCCTGTTCTTTCCACTTCCGGGTCTTACATCCGCGAGCATCAGCTCCAGCGGGATACTTGCGCATCGATTATGAAACACATAACTGGTAAGACCACCGGACCAATTAAACTCAGTTTTGCGATAAATGACAAGTCCCGGGCTAGGGTAAGCACTAATTTAGTGTAATCCAGAGCGCTTAGAGGCTGATTTTCGCGCAATCAGGTGTGAATCGAGGACTTTGACGTCAAAAATGAGTGAATTATTGCGTTTTGATTAAAAAGCCTAGTGGCTAGATTGTAAGGCCAGATTAAGCCAACTACCTTTTCCCATCCGGCAGCTGCGGTATTGGGCTACCGGAAATGGCTGGCAGCGCGGTAATGGTTGTATGACTGCCGGCCCGCTAACGCCCTGGCACCGCCTTGGCAGTGTGTGCCAGACACCCAACCCTGGAATCTTTTCCGGAGATAATAATGAATAAACAAAACCAACCGCCCAAACAGCGATTAATGAGAAAAACAGCCACAGGCAAAGACCTATGGACGGAAGCCCGGCTCCCTGTCGCGCTGGCAGCAACCTCCGCACTGTGCGCTTCGTTAAGCGGCCCACTGCTGGCGGCACCGGGCTACAAAGGCGGCCAACCTCTGCCGTCCAGTTTCAGCCAGACCATCAATGCCGCCGCCCACGGCGTTATTGCCAACGATGGCATGGATGACGCGGCCGCCCTGCAAAACATCATCGACACCATGATTCCGCTGGGGAATTCACCGTCCAATCGCGTGGCGATTCAACTGCCCGCAGGGGAAATTCACCTGGACGATGAAGTACATGTGGACCGCTCCGGTGTGGTCATTGTCGGCGCGGGCAATAATCCCTCGAGTGGTACCAAAATTACCGTACGCAGCTGGCAGCCTTACGGAGCAGATTCCAGTGGTGCGCCAGACTTCGACAAAAAGTACTGGCCCGGCTTTGGTGCCTTCCGCGTGGAGACCCGCATCAAGCATTCCGGTGAGCAGAACTACGAAGGTAGTATCAATTTCCACTGGAAACACAGCATCGAGTTTGATCAGACCGCATCCCTCGGCGATACGGTTTTGCACCTGGAAAATAACGGCGCAAATAAATTCTCTGTTGGTGACCTGATCTATGTGGGCGCCGCAACGGATACCGCCTTTCTGGATCTCGGCCAGGTGCCCAGCAGCAAGCGCTCAAAATCCCATTTGCAGACCGGGCATATGCGCACGCAGATTTTTACCGTGACGGCTCGCAATACCAGCAACGATACCGTTACCCTCGATGCCCCTCTTGAGTTCGATATCCCCATCAACAACAACAGCGGTTACAAAAGCCGGGTAATGCCGGTCACCGCAGTGAAAGATGTGGGCTTTCGCGATTTCTATTTGCAGATGTCCACAGCAAGCACCAACTGTTCGGGCTACAACGGCAACGACTACTCCCCATCCAATCCCGCCGGCGTTGGCCACAAATACGTGAACCTGTGTCCGGAGGATGCGATTCACGGTATCATTTTCAAATGGGCCGCCGACAGCTGGGTAGAGAATGTGCGTATGGACATGATGGGCTCACACCCAATGGTGACCGAGTTCGCCCGCCATATGACGTTCAAGGACAATCATCTCCACGGCTCCTGGAACAAGGGCGCCGGCGGCAATGGCTACTTCCGCGGCTCTAAACTCTATGACAGCCTGATCCAGGGCAACACCCTGTCGCGGCTGCGCCACCTGACGCTTCAATGGTCCGCCACCGGCAATATCGTCGAGAACAATACCCTCGATAGCGATATCAACCTGCACGGAGGTTGGGAGCGCAATAACCTGATCCGCAACAATACGGTGGCAGTGCCCTTTGAGCATCGCAACTGGACCAACGGCGCACCCGACTCTGGCACCTGGCAGCCGATCTGGTACGGCTCCGGAGATCACGCCAGCGACTGGTCCGGCCCCACGGGCCCGAACAATGTGTTTCTCAACAACAACCTGTCCAAGGCAACCAGTGCCGGTGCGTCAATTGTGCCCTGGGGTTTGTTTGATGCACCTGGAGTCAGCTACGCGTTTGCCTGGGACGGTAGTGAATTTGTACACCTGAACGTTAGCGGCACACCGGTGAGCACTTGGGATCAGAGTTACGCAGAAGATGTGCATGCGCAGATGCCGCTGTCCGGGGTTTACACCACGGGCAGCAGCGGTGGCTCGTCCAGTAGCTCATCGAGTAGTTCATCCAGCAGCTCCAGCGGCGGCAGCAGTTCCAGCAGCTCGTCATCCAGTAGCTCCAGTGGCGGCAGTGGAAGCTGCAGCAGCTATATCGATATGCCATGGGACAGCCGCCAGGAAATTACACTGAGCAGCGGCAGCTGCGTGCGCTTCGATCGCGACCTTTCAGGCGAGAGCCTGCAAGTATGGGACAGTGACGCCAATTCAAGTTGCGATTTCCGTGGCACAATTACCGCTGTAGACGGTAGTGGGTCACTGACCGTTTCATCCAACTACGCTTCTTCCAATGGATTCAGTGGAACAACCCTCAAGTACCAGTCAAATAACGGCTGTGCCTACGTGAAAACCCGCGCTTACTGACCCCTTACGGCGGCACACGGTGCCGCCACTCCGTCAGCCAAAAAAGCCCCACTCGTGGTGGGGCATCAATTTTGGCGGAGAGAGAATATTGCCTACAACTAGCCGAGATCGCCGAGACTGAGGTGATCCATATCGTCGAACTGCTGATTTTCCCCTCCCATCGCCCACACAAAACTGTAATTACAGCTGCCGGCACCACTGTGAATCGACCAGTGCGGTGAAGCGATAGCAGTTTTTGGCGCGAGCGGCAGGGAGCGAGTTTCGTGGGGCTGCCCCATAAAGTGGAATACGCGCTCGTCCTGGGGGAAATCAAAATACAGATAGACTTCCGTGCGACGACGGTGGGTGTGGGGAGGTTTGGTATTCCACACACTGCCACTGGCAAGGCGGGTAATGCCCATCACCAGCTGACAGCTGTCTACTACACCGGGGCAGATAGACTGACAGATCACCCGTTCGTTACTGCCATCGATACTGCCGAGCTCTACACGGTTGGCTTTTTCCAGCGGGATATACACGGTTTCCGTTGCGCGGTGCGCCGGGTAGCTAACCAGATAGAATTCCGCCGGCGCACTGTCGTCTGCGCTGGTGAAGGTTACTGTTTGGCTTCCTCGCGCCACATACAGGCTGTCGAATTTTTCCATCGGGTATTCTTTGCCGTCCACCACGACAACACCGGCACCGCCGATATTCACTACACCCAACTCGCGTCGCTCACAAAAATACGCACTGGCGAGCTCTTTGTGAGTGGGCAGTGAAAGTGGCTGCTGCACGGTAGGCACTGCGGCGCCCACTACGGCACGGTCCACATCGGTATAAGTCAGATTCAGCATGCCGCTTTCAAACAGCGACTCCATACAAAACGATTCGCGTAATTCCGCATTGGTCATTCGCTGATAGCGCACGCTGTCAGCACTGTGAAGAAATTGCATTTTGGCTCCTTAACGCTTTGCCAATTTATTAAGTAATTTTTTCTAAGCCAGCGGCCTTATTGGCCAGTGTCCGCACTAGCCAACGCCTGCGCCGTCGCATCCAGATAAGCGACAAATTGTTCCCGGCTCTGAACGTCTTCATCGCGCCATACCGCAGCAAATTGATACTGCGCTTCAGTGCCACCCTTCAGCAGCACCAGATGGTTGTATTCATCGTCGGTGATCTGTTGCAGATCTGCATTGCGGAAAAAGATCGCCATACCCAAATTATCATCCGCCAGGCTCTGCACCCCCCAGGTGGCGAGGTAGCCCCAACCGCTGTTGGCCGGCATCGACACCAGCGGCTCCAGGCCGTGACGCACGATTCCGGTGGCCCAGCTTTCCGCGGGGATTTCCGTTTTGGTGTGAACCTGAGTAAGCCGGGAGCCGGGTTTGATACGCAGGGTCATGTCGAGATTCCGTTCGCCGCCGGCAGATTTCCAACCGGTGTATTGCACGCGCACAGCAGAGGCTTCGGTTTCGTTAGACACGTTTACCGAGGCACCGGCGAACTGCCGCACCCCTTCCAACTTCCCCTTGTGCCAGACACCAACACCGCCAAGACCGAGCGACGGCCCCACTTTCAGTACATCCATCCCCCAGTCAGACAGCGCGTGATAGTCGGTTCCGTCCTGTCCTACTTCTGGCAGTACCAGTTGCGGTTTGGTTTTGCCGAAAATATCGATCGCCGCACGCTCATCGAAATAGAGGCGATAAGCCACCTGCTCCGACTCCCAGCCCGGGCCTTCGTACTTGAACAGGCGGTTGCCGATCTGGTGATCATCCGGCAGCTGCATAAATTCCACCGGCACGTATTCACCACCCTGCAGCTTGCCGTCTTCTCCCGGTACACCGCCGCGACGCACCGCCAGCTCCGCGTATGCGCCCGTTACCTTGATGCCCATATCAGCATCGTCATGTTTCGCTGCTGAGGGTGCGCTCTGTGCGGCAGCCTCTGCCTGCGCCGCCGGCTGTGAATTACTGCTGTCTGTGCAGCCACTGATTGAGACCAGGGTGACGACCGCCGCAAGGGCCGCCTTATGCGTGAAATCCAACATTATTATTTCCCCACCTAGACTTTATGGTAAGGCCAACATACACTACTGCAACTGGTATTACCACATGACCAAATCGAAACGGTGGCAATGCGGGAATAGTGACCCGCATCAGCGCTCGGCCCCTGCACACACCTGATACGATCGTGCCAAATGGCTGGAGCACCCCGCAAAACGGATAACAGTAATAAAGGTGGCATCATGACTCTGAACCGAAGCCTGCAACTCGGGCTGGGACTGCTGATCGGCGGTCTCTGCACCAGCATCCACACTTCCGCCAATGCCTTCGCCAGCGCCAGTGGTGCGGCGCAGGCAGAGTACTGGCCAGAGCCAGTTGCCTGGCAGGCACCGGCGGCAGAAATTCCGGCCTACGCCGACAAGCTCTCTCCCGCACTCACCCAGGCAGACATCACCGCCGCCGCTAACCGCGTTGCGGACTGGCAGCTGAGCCAGTACGACCTGCGCAGCAACATGATGCGCGCGGAAGGCCGTGCCAGTGGCATCCCCCAGGGCTGGATGTATGCCACCTGGCAAATCGGCCTGCTGGAATGGGCCAAAGTGAGCAAGCAGCTGCCCTACGAACAGGCGGTGATCAACAACGCTTTCACCAATCAATGGCTGTTGGGTCCGCGGGTACACCACGCAGACGACCATGCGATGGGTACGGTGTATCTGGATCTGTATGAGCGCATGGGTGGCGAGGAAAAAATCGCACACCTGAAACAGCAGTTCGACAAGGTGCTGGCAGATCAGCCGGACACCAGCCTCTATTTTGATGACGATGACAAGTTCCACCAGGACCTTGCCCACCGCAATTTCGACGATCCCTCCTGCACCATTCGCTGGTGCTGGGCCGATGCCATTTTTATGGCGCCGCCGGTATGGGCGGAGCTGGCTCGCATTACCGGCTCGCAAAAATACCTGGACTTTATGGACAAAGAGTTCTGGGTAACCACCGACTATCTCTACAACACCGACGAAAAGCTTTACCTGCGTGACAGCCGCTATTTCGAGCGCAAAGACAGCAAGGGCCGCCTGATTTACTGGGGCCGCGGCAACGGCTGGGTACTCGCCGGTATCGCACGCACACTGAAAGAACTGCCGGATCATTTCGCGGAAAAAGAGCGCTATGAAACCCTGTTCCAGGAAATGAGCGCGCGACTGGTCGACCTGCAACAAAAGGACGGCAGCTGGCCCTCTTCACTGCTGGAGATCGAGGAACAGTCACCACCGGAGTCCAGCGGTACCAGCCTGCTGGTGTACGCGCTGGCCTGGGGTGTAAACAGTGGCCTGCTGAAAGATGAGAAATACGTGGACGCGGTACACAAAGGCTGGGCGTCACTGGTAGACAGCGTGCAACCGAACGGCAAGCTGGGTTGGGTTCAACAGGTCGCCTTTGCACCGGGTTCCGCTACCGCGGAAGACACCCAACTGTACGGCACCGGCGCGTTGTTGCTGGCCGCCTCTGAAGTGATTCAGCTGGACGGACACAAGGGAGATGCACAATGAGCGATTATCTGCAGCAGCAGTTTGGCCTTGAGGGCAAAGTCGCCATGGTCACCGGTGCCAGCCGCGGCCTCGGCAAAGCGATGGCCATGGCCCTCGGCCGCGCCGGTGCGCGGGTGGTGGTGGTGGGTTCCACCCCCGCCAGCGCCGAGAATGCGCAACAGGAACTGAGCGCCGAAGGCATCGACACCATCGCACTGGGTTGCGACCAGTCTCAGCCGGAACAAATCGAGGCGCTGTTCCGCGAAGTGGAATCCCGCTTTGGCCGCCTGGACGTTCTGATCAATAACGCCGGAACCATCCGCCGCGCACCCGCGGTGGATTATTCCGATGACGACTGGAACGCGGTGATGGACACCAATATCAATGGCGTATTCAGAATGTGCCGCGCCGCCGGCGCGATGATGCTGAAGCAGGGTTCCGGCAAGATTATCAATGTTGCCTCGCTGCTCAGCTTCTCCGGCGGTATTACCGTGCCCGCCTACGCTGCCAGTAAAGGCGCGGTATCCCAGCTCACCAAGGCACTGGCCAACGAGTGGGCGGCAAACAATATTCAGGTCAATGCCATTGCACCGGGCTATTTCGCCACCGACAACACCACCAACCTGCGCGCGGACGCCGAACGCAATGCGGCGATCAGCGCGCGCATTCCCGCGGGACGCTGGGGCAATCCGGAAGATCTGGCCGGTGCCGCGGTGTTCCTCGCATCTCCAGCCGCAGATTACATGAATGGCCACGTGATGTTAGTAGACGGTGGCTGGATGGCGCGCTAGGAACGTCAAAAATTTAGGCAAATCCGAGAAACTATTTCGATAAAAATTTACGGAGCCAACCATGCAACGCGCAGAGGAATTATCCTCACCCTCAGGCACCGCACTGTTTTTTTGCGGTGCTTTTTTTTACCTGCTGTTTTCCACAGCCTGGGCTTCAGCGCTACAGGAACAGCAGTTGTTCAATAGTGACTGGGAATACCTGCAGGACGAACGGCTATCGCCACCACCGCTCGATGCGGCGGGCGCAGTAGATGTGACGCTGCCGCACACCTGGAACGCCACCGATACCGTGGATGCACAGCCCGGTTACCGGCGCGGTGCGGGCTGGTACAGCAAGCGTTTTCGTATCGCGGAGAATCTGCCCGCCGGCACTCGCCACAAGCTCTATTTTGAGGGCGCCAATCAGAAGGCGCAGGTTTACCTGAATGGGCGCGAGATCGGCGAACATATTGGCGGTTACCTCGGCTTTGCCGTCGAGCTTACCGAACACCTGCAGCCCGATGCCGACAACCTGGTGCAGGTGCGCGTATCCAATGAATACGATCGCAACCTGATGCCTTCACAAAAGGCCGACTTTTTTATTCACGGCGGCCTGACCCGCGATGTGTGGCTGCAGCAACTGCCTGCGGAACACATCCAGTCTGTAACGATCACCACCCCCAATGTCAGTCATGAATCGGCGCAGACAACGGTGCAGATCACTCTGGATAAATCGTCCGCAGCCAGCACCAGCGGCAAGGCAGCGCGCCTGCAGTGGACACTGCTGGACCCTGCGGGAATAACCGTAAGCAGCAGCGAAACCGAGATTGACGGCGAGCAGGCGGAGACCGAGCTCCCACCGTTGCAGCAACCGCAACTCTGGTCCCCGGATTCACCGGCACTCTACACACTGGTTACCGAGCTTCAGGACACCAACGGTAAAACCCTGCATCAGCATCGCGAGCGTTTCGGCTACCGCTGGTTTGAGATGCGTCCCAACCAGGGTTTCTTCGTCAACGGGAAACGGGTGCTGATTCGCGGCACCCACCGCCATGAAGAGCACGCGGGGATCGGTGCCGCCATGAGCAATGAACAGCACCGCGCAGACATGCAACAGATGAAGCGGATGGGGGCCAATTTTGTGCGCCTCGCGCACTACCCTCAAGACCCGGAAATCTACCGCGCCGCAGACGAGCTCGGGCTGATCCTGTGGGATGAACTGCCCTGGTGTCGCGGCGGTATGGGCGGCGAGGCGTGGAAAAAGAATACCGAACGACTGCTGCGGCAGCAGATTGCGCAGAACTTCAATCACCCGAGTATCGCCTTCTGGTCTCTGGGCAACGAGATTTACTGGGAAGAGGACTTCCCCGGTGGTGGCGACGATGCGCTGGTGCTGCCCTACCTCAAGCACTTGAACAGGGTCGCCAAGGAACTGGATCCGCAACGTATGACCACCATCCGCAAGTACTATCCAGGCGCGGAAGTGGTGGATGCCTTCTCCCCATCCATCTGGGCGGGATGGTATGGCGGTGCCTACGGTCAGTACGGGGCAGCGCTGGAAGACGCGATGGGTAAATACCCCGCCTTCTTGCATATGGAATACGGTGGCTCCAGCCACCGCGGCAGGCATACAGAAACGCCCATAGATAAAAACGGTATCCCCGACGCCCAGGTATCCGTCACCGAAGCCATGAATCAGGCGGTAGTAAAAAGCGTGGCCAAGGACAGCGACTGGAACGAAAACTACATGGTGAACCTGTTCGACTGGCACCTGTCCGTGAGCGAAGGCATCGAAAATTTCGCCGGCAATGCACAGTGGGCTTTCAAGGATTTCGGCACCCCGCTGCGCCCGGAGAATCCCGTGCCCTACATTAACCAGAAGGGGCTGGTGGACCGCGCCGGCAACCCCAAGGATGCCTACTACGTTTTCGCGAGCTACTGGGCCGATACACCGTTTTGCTGGATTGAATCCCACACCTGGAGCGTGCGTTTTGGCCCGGAGAGCGGGCGGCCAGTGAAGGTGTATTGCAATACCGATTCCGCCGAGCTGTTCCTGAACGGCAAAAGCCTGGGTAAGAAAAAGCGCAAGCCGGGGCAGTTTCCCGCCCATGGCCTGGTATGGCAGACACCCTTCAAGGAAGGAGAGAACGCGCTGCGCGCCGTGGGTACAAATACCACCGGCAAAAAGGTCGCCGAGGACGAATTCGCTCTTACCTACCACCAGGGAGAGCCCGGCAAGACGAAGAAAGTCGTGCTCAGCGCAACGCGCACCGCCAGCGGCGATTACCTGATTACCGCGGAGGCCCGCGACAAGCAGGACAGACGCGCGATCGACTTCAGTGAGCGCGCCTATTTCTCTGTACTCAACGGCGGCGGAGAACTGGTGGAGAATCAGGGTACCTACAGCGGCTCATCCAGCATAGAAATGGCCAATGGCCTTGCCACCATACAGTTCAAACCTGGAGATAGACCGGCGGTAGTGGAATTTCGTACCCAGAACATCAAGGGCGCCTATATCGAGCTGCCGGCGGCACGCGCCCACTAAACCAGGCCAAGCTGCCACACCAGTCTCCCTCCCGCCAACCTCACACCAATCCTCTCAACACCTTGCGAAATCACACTTGTGCAAGGTGTTGGGTATCTGCGAGGGCGCGAACAGAGGCGTCCCTCCACACTTGCCTGTAATCCCCCATCGACCCAAATTGACTGCCACCGAGGCGCGAAAACCGTCACAATGAAGCTTCAGACACCTCAATTAACGACTGGATAGATGGTAAGGCCACTTGACGATCTGTCATTTTTCATTGACCATTGCCCAACCTGTCCAAGTTTTAGCGATGGTAGGTTCTGACAGCGGCACCGTCAGACAACAGATGAAAATAACAAACAGACCTCTGAGGGCCTGATCATGACAAGCAATCGAATTCGTCCGACGTTTACCAAAACCCTGTTGAGCACCGTGGTTGCCCTGGCCGCAACACCGGTCCTGGCGCAGGAAAATAACACCCTGGAAGAAGTTACGGTTACCGCGCAATTCCAGCGCAACCTGGATAACGCGCTCGACGTAAAACGCAATGCTTCCACCATTGTCGACGGTATCTCCGCGGACGATATCGGCACCCTGCCGGCACTGGATATGGGTGAAGCCCTGCAGGCGGTCGCCGGTGTGCAGCTCAACCGTGAAGGCGAGCGCCGCGAGTCCAGCATCAATCTGCGCGGTATGCCCTCCGGCTTTGTACAGACCACCGCCAACGGCCAGACCTTTGCCAGCCCGGCGCGCAGCACCAAGGCGTTCGGCGCACCCAACCCCTTCGGCGCTTTTGATCCGGCGGTATTCAACGGCACCAACGTGATCAAGACCCAGACCGCAGCCATGCAGGAAGGTGGTATTGCAGGCACCGTGGATCTGGTACTGCCGCGCGCACTGGATAAAGGCGATGGCAAGCTGAGCCTGTCCGTAGCTGGCCGCAGTGAGCAGCTGGCGGACGCACTGGACAGCGAAATGGTACTGTCCGGCTCCAAGCACCTGATCAGCGACAAGCTCGCGGTCACTGCCACCCTGGCCACGTCCGAGCAGACCTTCCGCCGCGACACAGTAAAAATTAACCGCTACGACAATATTCCCACCAACGGCAATTTTGTCGGCGCCAACGGTGAAGATTTCGCCACCTGGGCCGCGGACAACAACCTGCCGGACAACGCCGTAGTGAAAATGCCCGGCGAACTGCGCCAGGGCTCAGAGCTCAACGAAGGTTCCCGTACCTCCTTCTCCGGCGGTATCGAATTCCAGGCCAACGACAACCTCAAACTCGGCCTGAACGTGCTCTACACCGAGCGCGATATGAACGAGAACGGTCAGCAGGAACTGGATCTGCGCACCCGCAGCGGCGGCACCATCATCACCCCGAACAGCGCACCGCGGAACACCGGTACCGTGGACAGCAACGGCAACCCGATTTACACCGTTTCCGATATCTCGTTTGCGGAAGTGGACTACCGCAACACCTCCCGTATCTGGGATACCTACGAACAGTCCCAGGCAGTGCTGATGGACGCGGAATGGGCCAACGACGACTGGACCATCGACGGACTGGTGTCCCTGTCTTCCGCTGAAAATAACTGGAACGAGCTCTTCTACACGCCGATCTTCCAGGCAGGATCCAGCGGCATCTCCGGCCGCCTGTACACAGGCGAGGGAGATATTGGCAACTTCGTGACCGAGTTCAGCGGGCTGGAGAACGTCAACCTCGACGGCGAGTGGCTGGTAAAAGACACCCTGAGCAGTTCCGGTGTCACTACTCTGGTCGACAACCCCAAAATCCAGGCACTGATTACCGGCACCTACGAAACCCTGGAAACAGAAGCCAACTCCTTCGAGATCAATGCCAAGCGCGCGCTGGAATTGCCGGTGGTTTCCGCGGTTTCCTTCGGCTACCGCTTCTCCAACCAGACCCAGGACTCCGACCGCCTGCGCAGCTCGCCAACCGGTATCGACCTGAACGGTATTCTGAACAACGCAGCCATCGGCAACCCGGCCTATGTTGACCAGGGCAGCTTCTTCGGTGGCGATGCTCCGGGCTTTGCCGGCGCCGGTGGCGGCTGGTTTGCACTGGACGTGGACGCGCTTAATGCACTGGCCGCCGCCTCCATCGGCGATGTGGCGCCGGACCCGGTTACCGGCGAAATTCCGGTGCGCGTCCCCACCACTGGCCTGATCGCCCGCGGCGGCCAGCAGAGTGCCGGCCTGATCTACGATGTCGAACTGGACACTTCCGCCCTGTACCTGATGACCGATCTGGATTTCACTGTCGCAGACTTGCCGGTATCCGGTAACGTGGGCGTGCGCTACGTCAGCTCCGAGCAGACCGCGTCTTCTCCCTACTACGCCTTCGGCGCTACCGATATCAATAACCCGGAACAGCGCGCGGTGGATAGCGACTATGACTTCCTGCTGCCGAGCGTGAACCTGGCAGTGGACCTGCGTGAAGACCTGATGTTGCGCCTCGGCTACGGCGAGTCCATTTCCCGCCCCAACGTGCGCGCGGCCACACCGGCCACCACCATTTCCTCGCGCCCCGGTGAAGTCAGTATCAACCTGCCCGGTGCCGATGTGGAGCCCTTCTCCGCACGCTCCTACGACATCTCCCTGGAGTGGTACAACCGCGAGGGCAGCGCCATTAGCATCGCCGCCTTCCAGAAACAGATCGACAACTTCTTTACCGCGGTGGCCAGTTGTGACGCGGGCCTGCTGTCTGAGTACAACGTAAACGTGGGAAGCCTGTCGGTTGACGGCGATAACTGCATTACCAACGGCGTAGACGCCTACGATGTGATCGATGCGGACTACATCATGGCGGGCGACCAGGTCAGCATCAGCAAAATCCAGAACGTGGATGAGCAGATCGAAGTGCGCGGCTACGAAGTTTCCGTACAGCAGAACCTGAGCTTCCTGCCCTACCCCTGGAGCGGCTTCGGCGGCATCGTGAACTATTCCAGCACCTCGCAGGATTCCCCGCTGGAAGCGCGCATTCCCGGTATTTCCGATGACACCTACAACGTGATCGGCTACTGGGAAGATGGCCCCTTCGGTATCCGCCTGGCCTACAACTACCGCAGTGAATACGAGCTGGAAAGTGTTGGCACCTTTAACGGTGAGGGCAATAAAAACGTGAAGGCCGCGGGCCGCGTGGATCTGTCGGCCTACTACAACGTAACCGACAATTTCTCCCTGTCTTTCAAAGGTTACAACCTGACCGAGGCGCTGTACGAGGAATACCAGGATACGGAATTCCAGCCTCGCGCCACCCACTTCGATGGTCGCACTTTTGTACTGCAGGCGAAGTACAAGTTCTTCTAAGCCTGTACTGCAACGACCAAAGCAGAAAGGGACCCTCTCGGGTCCCTTTTTACTCCGCCTGGCGGATTGCAACCGAAGAGGTGTGATGAGTGATGCGCAGATTTTTTTCCTTCTTTATCGTCATCGTTAGCCTGGTACTGTCACCAGTCAGCTGGGCCAAAGGTGCCGATAGCGCTATCGGCCGCCACTTGTTTTTATTCGACGCAGAGCTGTTAGATACTCTGGAACGGAATCCGGAAACACTTGCCGCGCTTCAGGAAAAAGCACAGCAGGCACTGGCTCATCCGCTCTATTCCGTCGTCGAAAAGGAATCGACACCTGCCAGTGGCGACCGGCACGACTACTACAGTCTCGGCCCTTACTGGTGGCCAAACCCGGATACGCAAGACGGTCTGCCGTATATCCGCCGCGACGGCAAGCGCAACCCGGCAATCAACCAACTGGCCGGAGACAACGGCCGTTTAGTGGCACTGAGCCGCGACGTCACCGCACTCGCACTGGCCTACCGCGTCACCGGCGATACCCGCTATGCGGACAAGGCCCGCACACAACTACACAACTGGTTTATCCGCCCAGACACGCGGATGAACCCCAATTTTCAGCACGCGCAGGCAATCCCCGGCCTGAACGATGGCCGCGGTATTGGCATTATCGAAGCGCGCTTTTTTATTCCGCTGATCGATGCGGTCGAATTGCTCGGCGCACAACTGAGCGCAGAAGAGACTCAGCATATTCACCAGTGGTTTCAGCAGTTCAATCACTGGCTACTGACCAGTGACAACGGCTTTGAAGAGGATAACTGGCACAACAACCACGGCACCTGGTTCGATGCCCAGGTGGTGGCCTTTGCACTCTTCACCGGCGATGTAGACACCGCCAAGCGGCGACTGCGCATCACCCAGATGCGGCGTATCGGCGCCCAGTTTGATCGCCACGGCAACCAGCACGCAGAGTTCGAGCGCACCCGCCCCTGGCACTACGCCAACTTCAATCTGGAGGCGTACAACCTGCTGGGCCGGTTTGGCGAGCAGGTGGGTGTGGATATCTGGAACTACTCGGTAGACGGCCACGCCCTGAAAAAGGGCTATGCACTGATCGCGGAGACCGTAATGTCGCCGGAGAATTGGCCTTACAAAGAGATGGCCGGCTTGGACCTGCAAGTGGCCCGCAGCACCCTTTACCACGCCCAGCGCGCCTATCCTGATGCGCTGTTTACGGAGGCCTGGAGCAAGCTTGGCAATGCCGCCACCAAAGCGCCAGACCCGCGTCTGGTTCCGGTGAAATAAGCCCCTGCCGACTGACAACTCGGAAATGACCGGCAATAGCGGTAACTCCGGCAGCGGGCAACCCTAAACAGAACAAATGCCTTACCAGAATGATTGACTGGTAAAGCCAATTTTGGCAGTATGGCAGCAATCGCTACTCGATACAGAGTCCTGTACCGAGCATCGAGGTTTTCTCCATCGCCTGGCGCACCGGGCACGAGGGGGCTGGTTTGGACCCCTTTGCCTTTGTTTAGCGCATACCGCCCGCTCCCGCCCCAGCGTTGTTCTGGGCGGAGAGCCGGGCTTTTTCTTGTTCCGCCTCTTTTCACCGGACAGTCACGTCACCGGGTGGTCGCACAGCGAGAAAAGTAGTCGCACAGCGAGAGAAGATGTACGGCGTTACAGGTGAGAGATTGAGAAAACCACACAACAATAAACGGGGCCAGCACCGGCTACACAACAACCCGCGCAGCTGATCCCAAATGGCAAACCCGAAATCTGGAAGCATACCCATGACACGCCCTCTGATTCTGCATCCCGACCGTCTATTTCCGGCCGATAAAGTGAGCCGGGATATCGCGCGCAATCTTTACCAGAGCGTGAAAGACCTGCCGATCATCAGCCCGCACGGCCACACGGACCCGTCCTGGTTCGCCGAGAACCAGCCGTTCGGCAACCCGGCCAACCTGCTGATTCGCCCGGATCACTATGTCTTCCGTATGCTCTACTCCCAGGGTATCCCGCTGGAGAGCCTGGGTATCCGCACTCAGGACGGCGCCCAGGTTGAGCAGGATCCACGCAAGATCTGGCAACTGCTCGCGGACAATTACCACCTGTTCCGCGGCACCCCGTCGCGCACCTGGCTGGATACCGTTTTCCACGATGTGTTCGAGCTGGATGTACAGCTGAGCACTGAGACGGCCGATCTTTACTACGAGCGTATCGACAGCTATCTGCGCCAGCCGGAGTTCCTGCCGCGCGCGCTGTTCGAGCGTTTCAATATCGAAGTGATTGCCACCACCGAATCCCCGCTGGACGACCTGCGTCACCACCAGAAGATTCTGGACAGCGGCTGGAAGGGCCGTGTGATTACCGCATTCCGTCCGGACCCGGTACTGGACCCGGACTTCGAGGGCTTTACCGATAACCTGGCGCAGCTGGCCGAGATCACTGGTGAAGATACTTCCACCTGGTCCGGTTATCTGGCGGCGCTGCGTAACCGTCGTGAATTCTTCAAGCAGATGGGCGCTACCTCCACCGACCACGGTCACCCCACTGCGACCACCGCGAACCTGTCTGCGGCGGAAGCCGAGGCGCTGTTCCTGAAGGTGAGCGCGGGTAACGGCAGCGCAGCAGATGCGGAGCTGTTCCGCGGCCAGATGCTGACCGAGATGGCGCGCATGAGCATCGAAGATGGTCTGGTGATGCAGATCCACCCCGGCTCTTTCCGCAACCACAACAAGGTGGTGTTCGAGCGCTTCGGTCGCGACAAGGGCTGCGATATCCCCTCCCAGACCGACTACGTACACGCGCTGCAGCCGCTGCTGGAAGCGGTAGGTAATGAGCCGAACCTGACAATTATTCTGTTCACTCTGGACGAGACCAGCTACAGCCGCGAACTGGCACCGCTGGCGGGTCACTACCCGGCACTGAAGCTGGGCCCGAGCTGGTGGTTCCACGATAGTCCGGAAGGCATGCGTCGTTTCCGCGAGCAGGTGACCGAGACTGCCGGTTTCTACAATACCGTTGGCTTTAACGATGACACCCGCGCGTTCCTGTCCATCCCCGCCCGCCACGATGTGGCGCGCCGTATGGATTGTGTATGGCTGGCGCAACTGGTCAGCGACCACCGCCTGCAGGAAGACGAAGCCTTCGAACTGGCCGCGGACCTTGCCTACAACCTGGCGAAAAAAGCCTACAAGCTTTGATAGGTAGAAAGAAATGAGCCAAGAAAGACTCAACAACCAACTTCTGGAAAGCCTCCCCGCCGAGGTGATCAAACCGGCCTACGACCGCAACGAAGTCACTACTGGCATCGTGCACCTGGGCATCGGCGCTTTCCACCGCGCACACCAGGCGTGGTACACGGAAAACCGTATTGCCGCCGGTGAAAAGGACTGGGGCATTGTGGGTGCGAGCCTGCGCTCCGCCGGGGTACGCGATCAGCTAGTGCCGCAGAACGGCCTTTATTCCGTGGTGGAGAAGTCCAATGCGGGCACCAAGGTGCAGATCGTCGGTGCGGTGAGCGATGTGCTGGTGGGCCCGGAAAGCCCACAGCAACTGCTGGAGCTGCTGGCCCAGGAAAGCGTGCGTATCGTTTCCCTGACCATCACCGAGAAAGGCTACTGCCACGATCCGGCGAGCGGCGACCTGAACCCGCAGCACCCGGACGTGATTCACGATCTGGCGAATCCGCAAGCTCCCAAGTCTGCGCTTGGTTACATCGTCGGCGCCCTGGCCCTGCGCAAGGAGCGCGGTCTGCCGGGCTTTACCGTACTGACCTGTGACAACCTGCCATCCAACGGCAAGCTGCTGGGCAACGTGCTGGGGCAGTTTGCGGAGAAAGTCGACAGCGAACTGGCAGCGTGGATTGCGGAAAACACCACCACGCCGTCCACCATGGTGGACCGTATTGTGCCGGCCACCACCGATGCCGACCGCGAGGAGCTGGAAGCGCTGATCGGCTGTCGCGATGAGGCGGCGGTAATGGCGGAGCCTTTCGCCCAGTGGGTTGTGGAAGACAATTTCCTGCGCGGCCGCCCGGAGTGGGACAAGGCCGGCGCGACCTTTGTGGACGATGTGGAAGTCTACGAACTGATCAAGCTGCGCCTGCTGAACGGCAGCCACTCCATGCTGGCTTACAGCGGCTATCTGGCTGGCTGTGAAACTGTTGCAGACGTGATGGCGGTACCGGCATTCAACAAGCTGGCACTGCACTTCATGCAGTCCGAGGCTACTACCTCTATCGAGGTACCTGCCGAGTTTGATATTGCCGCTTACCAGGCAGAACTGATCGAGCGCTTCGAGAACCGCGCCCTGCGCCACCGTACCTGGCAGATCGCCATGGACGGTTCGCAGAAGATTCCGCAGCGCTGGCTGGGCACCCTGCGCCACCAGCTGGCGAATAACGGTCTCATCGAAGTGCTGAGCTTTGCCCTGGCCAACTGGATCCGTTACGTATCCGCGGTGGACGAGAAAGGCAATGCCATCGAGGTTTCCGATCCGCTGGCGGCAGACCTGAAAGCGATTTGCGATCAGTACAAGCCGCAAGGAAACGAAGCACTGGCCGCGAACTTCCTCGCGTTTACGCCGGTGTTCGGTGACGACCTGAAACAGAGCGCACCCCTGCAGGATGCCGTGGTGAACTGGCTGAACAAGCTGGATGCACAGGGCACCCTGGCCTGTGTGGAAGAAGCGTTCGCGAGCCTGTGATTTTTTTAAGCCAGTAAGTCTGTAAGTTTTTTGTGATCTATCTGCCGGCGGCTGTTAACCAATTACCTACAGTAATGCCGGCCTTTCCTTCGGGAATCAACAGTTTGTCTTTTTGTTTGTTTATTTTTGCTTTGTTTTAAAGCACTCGTATTTTGTTTGGTAGTTTGCCATTAGTTTCCATTGCTCTGTTTTGAGAATCTCCCTTGGAAACTTTCTTTTGAATCCCGCGGCTAACCCCGCGGGATTTTTTTATGGGCGCACGTTAGTCTTTGTCTTCGACCTTTTGCTTGGTGTCGTCCGCTTTCAGCGGGTTGTCGTCGCCAAACCGACTGGCGTCGTGGGCCGGGTTGTCCGGGCCCCAGGCATCCTCGTTGGCCATGTTCGGCAGGTGGTGGGCGATACCGCGATGGCAGTCGATACAGGTCGCCTTGCCGGTAGCAAGCTGGGTCGAGTGCATCTGGCGCGCGCGCAGGCTCTGCACACTAAAGTCCATGTACTCGAAGTCGTGGCAGTTTCGGCATTCCAGGGAGTCGTTGGCTTTCAGGCGCGCCCACTCGTGTTGTGCCAGCTCCAGGCGCTTGTCGAGGAATTTTTCCCGCGTACTTATGGTCCCGAAAATCTTCCCCCACACCTCTTTTGAGGCCTGCATTTTACGCGCGATTTTGTGTGTCCACTCGTGGGGCACATGGCAATCCGGGCAGGTGGCGCGGACGCCGGAGCGGTTGGTCCAGTGAATGGTACCTTTCAGTTCCTGATAGACGTTGTCGCGCATCTCGTGACAGCTGATGCAGAACTTTTCGGTATTGGTCGCTTCCAGCGCGGTGTTGAAACCGCCCCAGAAAATAATCCCGGCGATAAACCCACTCAGCAGCAGAAAGCCCAAGCTGAATGCGGTGGCCGGGTGGCTCAGGGTGTGCCAGTAACCTTTAATCCAGTCAATCATCGCTCAGCTTCCGGATCGAATAGTGGTTGGCAAAATATCTATTGGCTTGCTTCACTCGCCAAACCTTACTGGGCAGACTCTTGCTTCTGGTTACGCAGCAAAATATCCACATCCTTGAAGGTATTGCCCACCGAGGATTTCGCCGTGGTCTGCGGGACATGACACTGCAAACAGAAGTAGCGTCGCGGCGCCACATCGGCCAGCACCTGGAAATCCCGATCCATAAAGTGCGTAATACTGATCATCGGCGCACCGCTGACGGCGGTCTGGATGCGGTGGTGGCACTCCAGACAGCGGTTGCTGTTCTTGTCGATCTGGTAATCGCGGATGGTATGGGGGATGGTCGGCGGCTGTTCCGGATAGGCGCGCACGCGCTTACCGTTCGCATTCACCGGATCGGCCAGCTGCGGTGCATCCTTTTCTTCAAACAGGGTACCGCCCTTGCGAATACCATCCGGTCCGGGGGTATTGGGAAATTGCTCCGCTACCGTCGCCAGGCCACACACCAGAACGATCAGCGCTCCGACGATTGAGAAAACCTGTTTTCCGTTCATCATCGCCTCCCGTCAGGCCAGGGATATCAGTTCCAGCTTCACCGCGCATTTTTTAAAGTCGGTCTGCTTGGAAATAGGATCGGTCGCATCCAGCGTGACTTTGTTGATCAGGCGCTGGGCGTCGAAGAAAGGCACATACACCAGCCCCTTGGGTGGCCGCGCGCGACCGCGGGTTTCCACCCGCCCAACCATTTCACCGCGGCGACTGACGACTTTGATCTCACTGCCGCGACGGAAGCCCTGGGCCTGGGCGTCGTCCGGATGCATATACACCAGTCCATAAGGTACAGCGCTGAACAGTTCCGGTACCCGCTGAGTCATGGAGCCGGTGTGCCAGTGTTCCAGCACGCGACCAGTACACAGCCAGAAGGGATATTCCTTGTCCGGGGATTCTGCGGGCGGCTCGTAAGGCAACGCAAAAATGCGCGCGCGGCCGTCCTTGTTGCCGTAGAACTGCACGCCCGCTCCCGTCTGCACATAGGGATCGTAGCCTTCGCGGAAACGCCACAGGGTTTCCTTGCCGTTGACCACCGGCCAGCGCAAGCCGCGCTCTTGATGGTAACGATCAAACGGCGCCAGGTCGTGACCGTGGCCGCGGCCGAACTCCGCATATTCTTCAAACAGTCCTTTCTGGATATAGAAACCAAACGCATCGGCCTCGTCATTGGCGTAAGCGCCGTCTCTATCCGAGTTGGGATAACGGTTGGCATGGCCGTTGGCGAAGAGCACTTCGTACAGGGTTTTGCCCCGGTACTCCCGCGCCTTGCCGAGCAATTCCTGCGGCCAGACTTCATCGGTTTTGAAGCGTTTGGAAAATTCCACCAGCTGCCACAGGTCGGATTTACTTTCCCCCGGTGCTTTCACCTGCTGGTGCCAGAACTGGGTGCGCCGTTCCGCATTGCCGTAGGCGCCCTCTTTTTCCACCCACATGGCCGTGGGCAAAATCAGGTCGGCGGCCTGGGCGGACGTGGTGGGATACACATCGGACACCACCACAAAAGTCTCCGGATTGCGCCAGCCGGGCAGCAGCTCCTGCATCAGGTTGGGGCCGGCCTGAGCGTTGTTGGAAGCCTGGGTCCAGTAGACCCGCAACTTGCCGTCTTTCAGTGCGCGGCTCTGTGCCACCGCATGGAAGCCGGGCTTCGGTGGAATGGTACCTTCGGGTAAACGCCAGATTTTTTCCGCCGTGGCGCGGTGTTTGGGGTTGGCCACCAGCAGGTCGGCGGGTAATCGGTGGGAAAAGGTCCCTACTTCCCGCGCGGTGCCGCAGGCGGAAGGTTGTCCGGTCAGGGAAAATGGACTGTTGCCAGGGCTGGAAATTTTGCCGGTAAGCAGGTGTAGGTTGTACACCATGTTGTTAGCCCAGACACCGCGAGTGTGCTGGTTAAAGCCCATGGTCCAGAGGGACATGACTTTGGTTTTCGGATCGGCGTAAAGCTCCGCCAGTGCGGTCAGGCTCTCTTTCGGTACTCCGGTTTCCTTCGACACCCTATCCAGTGAATAAGGCTTGAGGAAGTCGGCAAACTCCTTAAAGCTCATGTCGGTCCAGCTATTGGCTTTGTCGCGCCCGCTCGCCTCTTGTTCCAGGGGATGTTCATCCCGCAGGCCGTAGCCAATATTGGTTTCGCCGCGCACAAAGTTCGTGTGCTTTTTAACAAACTCCTGGTTTACCTTGTTGTTCTGGATAATGTAATTGGCGATAAAGTTCAGAATCAGCAGATCGGAGTGCGGTGAAAATACAATGGGAATATCGGCCAGTTCAAAACTGCGGTGTTCGTAGGTAGACAGCACTGCAACTTTGCAGCCGGGATGCGAGAGCCGGCGATCGGTGACCCGCGACCAGAGAATCGGGTGCATCTCCGCCATGTTCGAGCCCCAGAGCACGAAAGCATCGGCATTTTCAAAATCGTCGTAGCAACCCATGGGTTCGTCGATGCCAAAAGTGCGCATGAAACCCATCACCGCCGATGCCATACAATGGCGTGCATTGGGGTCAATATTGTTGGAGCGGAAGCCCGCCTTCATCAATTTGCTGGCGGCGTACCCCTCCCATACCGTCCACTGCCCGGAGCCGAACATCCCCACGGATTCGGGCCCGTGGTTCTTGATCGCCTCTTTGTATTTCTGCTCCATGACGTCAAAGGCCTGGTCCCAGGACACCTCGACAAAATCGCCGTTTTTATCGTACTTGCCGTTACTCATGCGCAGTAACGGTTTGGTTAGTCGGTCACTGCCGTACATGATTTTCGACAGGAAGTAGCCTTTGACACAGTTGAGGCCGCGATTCACTTCCGCCTTGATATCGCCGTGCGTGGCCACCACCCGATTGTCTTTGGTGGCAACCATAACACTGCAGCCGGTGCCACAGAAACGACAGGGCGCCTTGTTCCAGTTGAGCTCATTGGCGCCCCCCTGGCTCACCAGGTTCTGGGTTTTTGCGGGCACTGCCAGACCGGCAGCCGCAGCCGCGGCCACTACCGCGCTGGCCTTGGTAAATTCCCGTCGGGTAATCGCCATGTCACAGTTCTCCCAAGATTTTGACCGGCTGTGCCTGATCGTCGTCGCAGGCGCTGTCCACCAGCTCGTCGTTGATATCTGCCAGTGCCAGTTCTTCGTGATAGACCATGGACACGTTAAGCACACCGGGTTGATCCTTGATGGTCTCGATCATGCCGTTGATCTGCAGGTGATCCTGGGTTTCCAGCACTACCACCAGTTTTCCCGACTCGCAGCCGAGGTGAATTTCCAGCTCGGGGCGACTCTCGAACCAGCAACTCACCGCGGTGTTATGTTCCGGCCGAACGTGCACGATCAGGCTGACAATATGTAGCGTTTGCGCCTGCGCTACTGGATCAAGATCCACCTTTTGCTGCGTCATTTTCCGTTTGCTCTCATCACATTTACTTGGATCCAGCCAAGCCCAAACATACCGCTTCACGGGCGTAGCGATTTCACTGGAGTGACCATCACCGTTGATAGACCTGTCATGCGGGTGGCCCAGGCGGGCCAAAGATCATCTGGAGTATCCAGACCATAAATCCGTATCCACCGACGATGGCGATGGCGAGAAGGGGAAAAAGGAAAACAAGAATAAACAGTACCAGGCGCGCTTCACGACCTCGCTGCGTCGATCCTGATGTCGGTTTCTGCTCAGCCAAGATCACCACCCTGTTCATTACGGAAAGAAATTACGACCAGCGTTAATATGCACTTAACTGCTCTCGCGTGCGTCAAGGCGTGCCTGCACAACAAATAAAGGCACAAGTGCTCACTGACGCCATTTCTGGACATATAAATAGAGTCTAGAAAGGAGGCTAGAACCAACAAGTAAATTTGCAGATAAATGATCAACGCGGCGCGGCTTTCAAAGTCGGGAATTAAAAAATGTGGGTATTGGGAGCGGAAGTAAGGGGAAAGCGCGTTGAGTAACCGGCGGAAAAATCCGACATAAAAAAGCCGGGCATAGCCCGGCAAGCAAAACGGAAATGAGAATTACAATTAACCGCATGTAATACACCTACCTGCAGACTGGAGCAATCCCCAGCCTGCAGGCACGATGTGCTTTCTCAATGGCACGGCCTTCTTCTAACCGTGGCCGTTAATCAGACCTATGCCATTTCCCTACCTCCGCGGATTAGAAGTTCACCCGCAGGCCCAGTAAGACCTCACGTCCGGTGCTGTTGTATTCCCGCACCATATCCAGGTCTCCCACAGGCCCGGTGGTATACAGCCGCTCGGTTTCGTTGGTGAGGTTGATCGCTTCCAGGGTGACTTTCATGTAATCGGTCACGTTGTAAAACGCCGACATATCCAGGCGGGTTGGCCCGGTTGTGGCGTGGGCGGTGTTGCCATCGGAACCGGTCTGGTCGGTGATGTAGTCGTCGCGACCGTTGACCATCAGGCGACCACCGAACAGGTCCGTTTCGTAATACAGGCCCAGGTTGTAGCTGTTTTCCGACAGCCCCTCGAGAGAGCCGACAATACCGTTGCCGAATTCCGCCTCGGATTTCACATGGGTGAAGTTTGCCAGCACACCGAAGTTACTCGCCCAGCCTGGCAGGAAGCGCAGCGGCTGCTGGTAGGAAAGCTCGTAACCGTCCAGGTCTGCACCCTCGCCGTTTTCACTGGTGGTGATGTTCCAGTCGTCCGAGTTCGGCGACAGCACGCTCGCGTCGTACAGCGGGCTGTTCACATCGTACTCGGGGCGCGCGGCAACAATGGCGCGGATATCAGACGGCAGCTCCTGGCCGGTCAAAGTAGTGCCGGTAATAAAGCTTTCAATCTGCTTGTGGAATACGGTGAAAGCCAGCAGGGACTCCTCGCCGAAATACCACTCCAGGCCGATATCCGCAGAGTTTGCGCGAATCGGCTCCAGGCCGGGGTTGCCCACGGATACATTGCCGTTGATCGGGGTAACGCTGACGGTACCCGCCATACTGCCCAGACCCGGGCGCGACAGGTTGCGCGCGAGGCCCACACGCAGGTAAAGGTCATCCTGGAATTCCCACAGTACGTTGGTGGAAGGCAACCACTCGGTGTAGCTGTCTTCCAGTTCCGTGGGCACAAAGCCGCCCTGGCCGTCGCTGGTAACCCCTTTGGAGTTCACGGTGGTGTCGACCAGGCGCAGACCGGCATTGAATGTCAGCGGACGACCCAGCAGCTCGGTATTCACGTTGGTCTCTACGTAACCGCCCAGGGTTTCTTCGATGATGTTGTAGGTGTTGGAGTTGTCTTCATCCAGGGTGAACTGACCGGCACCCCAGGCGGCATTGGCGCGATTGAAATCGGCCACCAGCCAGTTGCGCGGGAAGTCAGACGGCGCATCAATACCACTGCCGTAGCCATCAATAATATCCGCCAGGTTGGCTGTCAGCGCGGCAGTGACCGATCCCGGCTGGGTAATGCTGCCTTCTGTGGGGTTCCAGAACTCGGAATCCACTTCACGGCTGTTCCAGATCAGGCCGGTTTTGATGTTGGAGTTGTCGTCTTCGATGGTGAAGTCCGCGCGGAAGGTGTCATTCTGACGGCGCACTTCCTCGTGGCGCAGGGTCGGACCCGACCATACGTAATTGGATGGATCCAGAATATCGAAGCCGTACGACATTTCGGGAATATCGCTGTCCTTCAGGAAGGAGTAGGAAAACTCGTGTCCCTCTGCAGCGGTAATGTTGTAGCGGTACTGCTCTTCGATATGCTCGGATATTGCATTGCCGTACATCAGGTTCAACTGCATGTTGTCGGCGAGGTCGAACTTACCGGTCAATACCGTCTGGGTGAAATCGGATTCACTGAACTGGCCACGGCTCTCGGAACGCGGTGTCACATTGTCGAAAGTGCCCGCTACGATGTAGCGGCCGCTGTCATCCAGGGTAACTTCGCTGGGAGAAATATTGCCGTAGCTGTTACGGAACTGGGCGAAATAGTTGTAGGAGGTTACGTCGGCCTTGAGGTTGGAACTCAGCACATCCAGTGCAAATTCCATATTGTCGGTCGGACGGAACTGCACCGAGCCGGTCAAGCCCAGGCGCTCCTGTTCGCGGTTAAAGGAATCCATACGCGGCAGGCGCGGCGTCCACATGTAATCCAGCTGCTGGCTCTGGTCGATGGCTTCACCCGGGTAGTTGGCGCCCGGGTTTGGGGTGCCGTTGATTACTGTATCGGCATCGGTATTCGCCCAGCTGCGGCCACCGTTACTGGCGGGGCCGGTCCAGCGCACAGAGCCAAAACCTTCCTGGCGCACAGAGCGTTCTGAGTAAGCGGCACTGAACAGCACGCCCACCTTGTCTTCCATAAAGGTGTTGCTGTACATGCCGGTGAGGCGCGGGTTGGTTTCGCCGGCAAAGCTGTCGGCGACCAGGTTACCGCTGAATGCAACCTGCTGACCGGGATTATCAAACGCGTGCGGCGTGGAAAGTTCAACCGTCGACGCCAGACCGCCCTCTTCTACCGAGGCCACCGGTGACTTGTGAATGGTAATGCGGTTGAACAGTTCGGACGCGAAGACGTTGAAGTCAAAATCGCGGCCGCGGTTTACGCCACCGGAAGAGTCCAGACCACCGGTGCTCGCCGGTACTTCCATGCCGTTCAAGGTGGTGCGGGAGAAACCCGGCCCCAGGCCTCGCACGGTAATATTGCGGCCCTCACCACCCTCGCGGGAAATGGCCACCCCGGGCACCCGCTGCAGGGACTCCGCCAGGTTGAGGTCCGGCATTTTACCGATTTCTTCGGCAATGATGCTGTCGGTATTGTTGGCGCTCATGCGCTTGGTATCCAGCGCCCTTTCCAGGGACTGCCGGAAACCGGTAACCGCAACTTCTTCGAGTACCTGACTGTCCTGCTGCTCGGCTTCTTGTGCCGCCTCCTGCGCAAACGCAGGGGAGGCAAAAGCCATCGCCAGTACCAGTGGTTTTATTGTGTAATTTTTCATGGCTACTCTCTTCTCTCTGTTGTTTATTACTATTGTTTATCTCTGTTGTTTAACTCTGCCGTTTAACTCTTTTTTAACTCTGCTATTGCGCTCTTCACTCTCACTTCATTCATTTTCGCCAGCTCAAGACGCCATCTATACGCTGTTCCGCAATTTTTACCGCCTCAAACCTGAGATTGACCGCATTTTCAATAACCATCGGTGTTTCCACCTCTGATACATGGACCCCCCTGAAAACCACATCTTTCAGCGGCGCGGCATCCGGTGCGTGAATTTCCAGAAAGGTGCCCACCTTCTGTGCCTGAATATTTTCAAACACAATGTCCTGGTAGGTTGACGGAAAAAATCCGCCCAGCTCACCGGGATAATTCAGTTGAAACCAGAAGAGATTGTCGAAGGCTTCGACCGTCAGGTTGCGCAGGCGTACGTTCTCTACCAGGCCGCCCCGGTCCAGGTTGGCCTTGAAGCGAAACGCGGAAATACCTTTCCGCAGAACGTTGTCGGTGAAAAAGACATCGCGAATACCACCGGACATTTCACTCCCCAGAGCAATACCATCCTCTCCGCCCATATCGTTATTGCGCACCACTATCCGCTGGCTGGGAATACCGATTTCGCGGCCGTCCTGATCCCGCCCGGACTTCACCACCACTGAATCATCGCCGGTGCGGAACCAGCTGTTTTCCAGCAATACATTGCTACTGGGTTCGATATCCACACCGTCATTGTTGGGGAAGTGACTGTCGACGCGGATACCGCGCACCGTCGCATGGTCGGTGTACACCAGGTGATTGACCCAGAAGGGGGAATGGATTGCGGTGAAGTCCGCCAGCAAAACCCGTTTGGCACCGAACAGCTGGATCAGTGGCGGGCGCAAATAAGTCCCCTCGCCAAACACGCGCTCGGCCACAGGCACACCGCTGGCGCCCATGGTACGCAAGCGCTGCATATCCGGCCCCAGCTTCAGGTGCCACTGTTTGAAAACGCTATCGACATTGCCATCGATAGTGCCTTTGCCGGTAATCGCCACATCCTCGACATTATTGGCGTACACCAGCGGAGAATAGGAATAGAGCTCGGTGCCTTCCCAACGGGTTTTCACCACCGGCAGATAGTGGGCAGGGTCCGGGGAGAAACGCAGCACCGCACCCTCGGCAAGGTGCAGTTCAATCCGACTTTGCAACACCACCGGACCATGACTCAGCCAGACGCCCTCGGGGATGAGCACCCGCCCACCACCGGCGGCCACCGCGGCATCAATCGCTGACAGAATGGCAGGGCGTACGTCGGCACTGGGTTCGGCCCCGAAGTTTGAGATTGGGAATTCGCGCTGGGGAATATTGGGCAGCTGAATGGCAGCCACAATTTCATCGGCCAGCTGCCAGCCGCTATCGGCTTGCGGGTCTTTTGCCCACGTCAAAGTTGCAGCAGCCACAGAGCCAAACATACAGGCGCACAGGCATAGCCCCCGCAGAAAACGGGGAGGAGACATCATCGCGTTCATCGTTGCTCCCGAAGGACGTTATTAAACTTTATTCTGGGCGGCCGAAGGCGCACCCGCCCTCTCACTCAACCATTTGAGAGGGAAGCAACTACAGCATTTTTTCTATTTTCGGATCTGGACGGGCCGGCCTATTCAAGGCCCGCCCATCCCGTGGCAACAGAATGTGCCACTACCGACAGGACGCCGGCTTGTATCAATTATTCGTTCGAAGGCTTGCCAATGGTCGCCAGAATGCCGCCATCCACATACACCACCTGACCATTGACGAAATTGCTCGCGTCACTGGAAAGGAATACCGCAGCACCCTGCAGGTCTTCCGGGTTACCCCAGCGGCCCGCGGGGGTACGACCAATGATGAAATCATTGAACGGGTGGCCATCCACACGAATCGGCGCCGTCTGGCTGGTGGCAAAATAGCCGGGGCCAATACCGTTCACCTGAATATTGTGGCGCGCCCACTCGGTGGCCATATTCTGGGTCAGCATTTTCAGGCCGCCCTTGGAAGCGGCGTAGGCCGAAACACTGTCGCGACCCAGTTCGCTCATCATGGAACAGATGTTGATGATCTTGCCCGCACCGCGCTCGATCATACGGCGCACCACCGGACGGCTCATCACCATCACACCGGTCAGGTTGGTTTCCAGCACCTTGTTCCACTCGGACAGTTCCATTTCCAGCAGCGGCACGCGGCGGATAATGCCGGCGTTATTCACCAGTACATCAATGGGGCCCTGCTCCTGTTCGATCACCGGCACCATCTCGTTCACTTCGTCTTCATTGGTGACGTTGAACAGGTAACCGTGGGCGTCATAGCCCTTTTCGCGCAGCGCGGCGACGGCGCCATCCAGCTTTTCCTGGGAGGAGTGACCGGTAATTACCAGCTTGGCACCGGCGTTACCCAGGCCTTCCGCCATCGCCATGCCGAGGCCGTGGGTAGCGCCGGTTACCAGGGCGAGTTTTCCGGTTAAGTCAAACAGTGACTTGGACATTCTTTACTCCAAAAATTTTTCGCGATTACTCAGGCTTAGATCAGGATCAACGCAACTCGTGGGGCTGCACAAAATCCATATCATCGTAATCCAGGTTTTCACCCGCCATACCCCAGATAAAGGTGTAATTGGCGGTACCTACGCCGGAGTGCAGTGACCAGGTGGGAGAGATCACCGCTTGCTCGTTGTGCATCCAGATCGTACGGGTCTGCTGGGGCGGGCCCATGAAATGGCATACCGCTTGATCTTCAGGCACATTGAAATACATGTAGGCTTCCATGCGGCGGCTGTGGGTATGGGCCGGCATGGTATTCCAGACACTGCCCGGCGCCAGCTCGGTCATACCCATCTGCAATTGGCAGGTCTCGATGACACCGTGTACCAGCAGCTGATTGATCACCCGCTGATTGCAGGTTTCACTGGCGCCCCGCTCCATGACATTCGCGTCGGCTTTGCTTACTTTTACTGTTGGATAGGCACGGTGTGCCGGCGCGGAGTTCAGGTAGAACTTGGCCGGATTGGATTTGTCCGCACTATTCAGCTTTACCTCAACGGAACCGCGCCCCACGTAGAGTGCTTCCTTGTGACCGATCTCGTGCACCTTGCCATCGACTTCCACAGTACCGGCGCCACCGATATTGATGAATCCGATCTCGCGGCGCTCGAGGAAATACTCGGAGCGCAGTTCCTCGACGGTTTCCAGTTGTACGGTTTTTTCCACCGGCATGATGCCGCCAACGATCATGCGATCTACATGGGTGTAGGTAAGGCGCACCGTATCCGCTTCGAAGAGTTTCGGTACGAGAAACTCTTTACGAAGACGGTCGGTATCGTACTTCACATAGTCACTCGGGTGACTGGCGTAGCGCTCTTCAAATACGGTGGTCATGAAACTTTCCCGGAACTCTTTTCAACAACGGTTACAAATTTTAAGACTTAAGACTCTGACTTCAGCAGCTTGTACATCTCGACGCCGGAAGTGATAAACGGCGCGGTGCCCTTGGGGTCGTCGTCGTAAATCGGCTCGCTCATGTAGTACTCGTAGCTGCCATCGCGGCCGAAGCCGAGGCCGGCCACCTGACACATGTCGGTGATGCTGATGGTGCCGTCGGCATGCACCTGCACGAACTCATCCAGCAGACCCTTATAGGCTTTTTTCGCGGTACCCAGGTATTTGCCCTTGGGCAGATAACCTTCGTTCAACGCCTTGGCGAAGAAATAGGTAAACATGGTGCTGGCAGAGGACTCCAGATAGTTACCACGCTCACCGGGCTTGTCGATGATCTGCCACCAGGTACCGGTTGCCGGGTCCTGGTACTTTTCGATCACCGGTGCGATCTCCGTGATCATGTTCAGCAGGTACTGGCGCTCTTCGGTATTTTCCCGCGGGATATAGTCCAGCACGTCCACCAGCGCCATCGCCAGCCAACCCATGCCGCGGGCCCAGTGGTAACCGGAGAGGCCGGTTTCCTTGTCAGCCCAAACCTGTTGACGCTTCTCATCCCAGGCGTGATAGAAGAGACCGGTTTGCGGATCTTTCAGGATCTGATTCACCAGTTTGAATTCAGCCAGCACTTCTTCCACGTTGGGCTTGTCGTGCATCAGCTGTTCATACTGGGCAAGGAACGGAATGCCCATGTAGACGCCGTCTAGCCAGACCTGGTGCGGGTAGATTTTCTTGTGCCAGAAAGCACCGGCTTCGGTACGCGGGTGGTGTTCCAGCTGCTCGTAGAGGTGATCTACGGCTTTCTTGTAATTTTCATCGTGGTTACGCTCGTACATGCGCAGCAGCATGGTGCCGGCGCGAACGCTGTCGATGTTGTACTTGTCCTGTACATACCCGTTGATGCTGCCATCGTCGGCGACAAAAGAACCCATGACTTGTTGCACAGCATCCGCATAGCGGGCGTCTGGAGAAACCTGGTTCAGTTCGTCGTAGGCCTGCATCACCATGCCAGTGGTGTATTCGAAGTAAGACGGACGTTTGCGGATATGGTCGTAACCGCCATATGCATACTCGAGTGTCTTGCGCTCCAGTTCGGAGTCCGCCAGGCGCTTGCTCCACGCGAGGGCGACTTCGGCAGTCAGCGGCTGCTCGGTTTCAGCAACGCTTGCGGCCGTAGTCAGACGCTGGCGCAAAGGCATAGTCAGCTTTTCGGCTTCCTGCTGCAGGTAGGTTTCAAACTGGGCTTTGCTGGTAATAGGGCCGTGTTCGCTGGCCACTTCATTGGCCCAGGCGGCGACAAAGTAATATTGAACCTCGTTGCCCGCCGGTTTCAGGATGGCCACCTGGTTGTGCTCGTCTTTGGTGGTTTCCTTGATGGCTTTACGCTTGGCCAGTACCGCCATACCCAGGTTGGCGCCGTCCAGGCTCTGCGCGCCGTAGGTGCCGATATAGGTGTAGGCGTGACCGGTGATGTCCATGTCGCCGACAATCAGCTCGGTACCTTCGTGATCGACGATACCGGCAATCAGGTTATCCAGCTCTTCACTGGTTTTCGCATTCACTTCCACCAGACGGCTGCCGGCGTGCATGGAAAGCACCGCGGTCAGGTCGGTCTGCAAATCTTCGGTGGGTTTCCAGCCTTTGTACTGGATCTTGAACGAGGAGTAGAGGTCACCGTTTTCGGTAATATCGGCCTGCCAGTCCTGCACGTTGCTTACGCGAATGACTTTTTCGCCATCCCAGTAGCCGTAGCCACCAACGCCCACGGCGCTGCCCACTTTCAGAATATCCATGCCCCAGTCGGCGGACTCATGGTAGGAATCGAAACCGTCCTGGCCCACGTTCTGGAGTACTGGCTCGAGGGTCTGCTTGCCGAAAATATCGAAACCATTGCGCCAGTCGAGGTATACGCGATAGCCCACCAGGTCGGACTCGATACCCGGGCCCTCGTAGCGGATATACCAGGAGTGGTCGGTGTGCTCTTTGGGCACTTCCAGCGAGCTTACGTTCTGGAAACTGCCACCGAGATATTCACGCTCTTTCCATTCACCACCCACCTTGTGGGAAATTTCCGCCTGGGTGCGTTTGGTGTGCTGGGCGTATTCTGCATCGGCTTTGGCGATGCGCAGTTTCAGGGTTTCATCGACAGCCACATCCACGGTGAAGAGGATGCCGTCTTTTTCCCCGTCGGCATCTTTGTCGATGGCCTGTACCGGAATCTGTTCTGCCTGGTTCCACACCGCAATCGGCGACGCAAATCCGGCTTTCAATCCGAGTTCGTAGTAGCTGAGGTAAACCGCTTCGTCCAGACGCGGGAAGTCCGAGGGGTTAGCGAGCTCCAGGCTGGCGATGGCACCGGGCTTTTCAGCCTGTACAGCCGGTTCCGGGGATTGCGCAGACTCTACCGCGGCTTTCTCTCCGCAGGCGGTCAGCGTTGCCGCGGTCAGCGCAAAGGCCAGCACGCTCAGGCTCGGGGTTCGGTTGGACGGTTCAAACAGTTTCACAGACATCTCCACGAATTCGGGTTTTATTCTGTTTGTTGTTATTCAGTAAATTTGAATAACCAGTAAATCGAAAAACGGCCGGGTGCGACTTCGAATCCATGCGCCGGTGTTTCCACCGGCAGAATCCCTGCACCCGGCCGCTGTGTTCAGCTCTTAATCGTTACGTCAGATTAGAACTTGTACTGAGCACCGACGTAGTACTGACGACCGGTAGTGTGGTCAACCACGATACGGCCGGAGCTGTCGATCATCTGGCGGTTGGCTTCGTTGGTCAGGTTGATGCCTTCGAAGCTCAGCTTCCAGTTGTCGTTCACGTTGTAGCTGGCGACGAAGTCGATGTTGCCAGTACCTTCGGTGTACTCGGTGTCGTTACCGTTACGTACGGCAGCCGGAGACTGGGTCAGGTAATCGCTACGCTTGGCGTAGGAAACACGCGCGCTCCAGTCTTCGTTCTCGTAGTAAACGGTCGCGTTGTAGGTATTTTTGGACATACCGGTCAGCACGTCGTACAGCGGCTCTTCTTCGGTACCGTAGTTCATCTCGGAATCTACGTAGGTGTAGTTCAGGATGAGGCCGTAGTTGTCGAAGAACATCTGCTGGTACTGCAGCTCGATACCGCTGAGCTCACCACCTTCGCCGTTCACGTTACGCGAAACGTCCCAGATGCTGGTTTCATCGTAGGTACCTTCGTTCGCCAGTGCAGAAGCATCCAGGCCGGTTTCAGCCCAGGTGATGCCGGAATCGGTCTGGCGGGTAATGAAGGAGTCGATATCTTTGTAGAAGTATGCCGCTGCGAATACCGCTTCGTCAGAGAAGTACCACTCGTAAGAGATGTCGTAGGCACGGGCACGGAACGGATCCAGTTTCGGGTTACCGTAGCTGATGCTGCCGTTGTACTGGTCGATCTTACCGCCCGGAGTCAGGGTACCCAGAGACGGGCGCGCCATGACGTCGGCCACAGAGAAGCGCACAACCATGTCTTCGTGTACGTCCAGGGCCAGGTTCAGAGACGGCAGGGTATCGTCGTACTCGTTCTCAGCGGTTACACCTACCAGGTTGCCGCCGATATCGGCCAGACCTGCGGATTCCACTTCGGTAGTTACCTGGCGCACGCCAACGTTACCGCGCAGCGGCAGGCCGGCAACTTCGGTGTTCCAGTCCAGCTGTACGTAGTAACCGAGGCTGTCTTCTTTTACGTTACGGATATCCTGAGCGCGCGGCGCCATGCCCGCTGCCACTTCCGCAGAATAGGTAGCCAGGGTGGAACCCACATCCGGGGAGAACCAGCTGATGCCGTTCATGCTGGTCACGCTGCCCTGCAGCTCGGTCGCGGAGATGCCGCTGAATTTCGGACCCGCGCGCATTTCGGCAACGTCGAATTCAAAGCTCTTCTGGGACAGGCCACCTTTCAGGCTCATGGTGTCGGTCAGGTCAAACTCGAGGTTGAAGGCCGCCGTATCAAAGCTGTTATCAACGGTGTTCGGGCGGTGACGCAGTTCTACAAAGTCGTAGTTTGCTGCGTTGGCAGTATCGAAATCGGCGAAGTCGATGCTGCCACCAGAAGTGGTCGCGTTGTAGGTGAAGCTGTTCTGCACGTTGATCGCATCAACGATGGCAGTGGTCTGCATCGGGTTGCTGTAGTTGGACTCGGAAGTACCCCACAGCACGTCACCACGCAGGCGATCGGTGAAGTCGTGCGATGCGCGGATAGAAACCTGGTCGAACGCGGTTTCCAGCTCGTCGAAACGATGCTCTACACGCAGGTCGTAGTTCTCGACGGTCATGGAGGTGATGGTGCCACTGCCGTCCATGGTGTAGTCGGTTACATCGTATTCTTTGTAGTTGCCGCCATCTTTCAGGCTGACGGAAACAAACTCTTCTTCACGAGTGGCATCGAAACGGGAGGTCAGGTAGTCCACCAGGATTTCGGTGCTGTCGGTCGGGCGGAACTGCAGGGTACCGGTAAAGCCCTGGCGCTCCTGCTCGTGGGTGAACTTGCCGTAACGCGGGATACGCGGGAAGAAGCCTTCGTTCAGAGCCGCCAGTTCGCTGTCGTCGGCACAGGCGGAACAGTTGACGATCTCTTCACTGGCGGTCCAGCGAACGGTGGAGAAGCCTTCTTCAAGAATATTACGGTCGGAGTAGGAGTAAGAAGCCATCCAGCCGAAGGTTTCGGCTTCGTTCTTACCACCTACCAGGAAAGAGGTACGCGGGTTCGCTTCCTGGGACTGGCTGTTGTAGCCGTACTGCATGTTGGCAGCGAAGGTGAAATCGTCAGCCATGTCCAGCGGTCGGCCGGTGCCCAGGTCAACGGTAGCACCCAGAGAACCTTCGTCCAGATCCGCGGCCATGGTTTTGTGCACGGTCAGGTTGGAGAAAAGCTCAGAGGCAAAGGTGTTGAAGTCAAAGGTGCGGTCGCGGTTGGCACCGCCGGAGGAGTCAGCGCCGCCGGTAGTGGAGATGGCTTCCAGGCCATTGATACGTACACGGGTAAACTGGGAGCCCAGACCGCGCACCGCAATGTTACGGCCTTCACCTGCATCGCGAGTGATCGCTACACCAGGAATACGCTGCAGGGATTCTGCCAGGTTGAGATCAGGGAAGTCTGCAATGTCTTCCGCCAGGATGGTGTCTTTGCTACCTACGGCATCGCGCTTCTGGTCCAGCGCCTTGGCCAGGCTGGCACGGTAACTACCGGTTACTGTGATCTCTTCCAGAGTGGCATCGCCAGTGGTATTTGCTTCCTGTGCAAAGGCCGGCACCGCAACAATGGCCATCGCAAGAGTGAGTGGTTTCAGCTCAAAAGTCTTCATGACTCTCATCTCCGCTTGTCGTCGTTATTTTGGTAAAACCTATTTTTGGTTATACCGCTTATTATCAATGCATGCCGATATTCGCACACGGATTACCAACTGGCAACTTTTGGCTGACCAATTAATCCGCTTATTTCGGCTTTTTTCTCGTCAATTTGTAGAATACCGCGCCAAAGCCCCCATAACCAGTGCGGACTTAGCCGCACCGGTCGCCTTTAGAGGCGGGGAAAAACTTGGCAGATCAGCTGGGCTTGAAGGCCTGACCATTGATGGTGACATCTTTCACGGTCAGGCCAGTCACCTCCTCAATCACACCGAGGGACGCCGCCTGGTCAATGCGGCTGTTGAAGATCTGCAGACCACGAATCGGCGCGCGCTCAAAGCCACGCACGTGGAAAGCGCGGTTGGCCTCCTTGCACACCAGGTTTTCAACCTGAATGTTGTACACATTGGGATCAAAGTCGCCCTTATCCCCCTCTTCATAGAAGAAATTGATCACGATGACGTCTTTTACCTGGCCGATGGTGAGGTTGCGCACGTAGATATCGTGGATCTCGCCGCCGCGCATGGCATTGGTCTTGATGCGCAGACCGCGCTCCAGGTTAGGACTGCTCATCACACATTCCTCCAGGAATACATTGCGCACACCGCCGGAGATTTCACTGCCCAGCACCAGGCCACCGTGACCATCACGCATCTGGCAGTTCCGCACCACGACATTCTCGGTGGGCACATTGAGGCGACGACCATCCGCGTTGCGGCCGGATTTGATGGCGATACAGTCATCGCCATTGTCGAACAGACAGTCTTCGATCAGCACATTGCGACAGGACTCGGGATCGCAGCCATCGGAGTTGGGACCGTGGCTTCTTGTGGTCACGCCACGTACGGTCAGGCTTTCGCAGAGCACCGGGTGAACAACCCAGAACGGAGAATTCTCCAGGGTCACGCCTTCAATCAGCACATTGTTGCACTCATAGAACTGCACCAGTGGCGGGCGCAGGAAGGAACCCTCGGCGTAGTGGCGGTCGGCAACCGGCACCCCGGCTTCCATCTCTTCCATCAGGCGCGCGCGCGCCGCGTGCTGGGTATCGCCCTCGTTGGAGCTGTTGTCGCACTTGGTGTTCTCCCCCTTCCAGGGCCACCAGGTGTTGCAGTCGGCACCGCCGTCAATCAACCCCTTGCCGGTCAGCGCCACGTTTTCACATTTGTGGGCGTAGATCAGCGGCGAGTAGCCCATCATCTCCATACCTTCCCAGCGGGTCTTCACCGCCGGCAGGTAGCGCTCGGGCTCGGGAATAAAGTGAATTTCCGCCCCTTCCGCCAGGTGCAGCTCGGTATTGGAGACCAGGTGAATGGGGCCGGTGCGGTATTTGCCTGCGGGTACCACGATACGACCACCGCCAGCCTTGCGGCTGGCTTCAATCGCGGCGACAAAGAATGCACTGGCGTCTTCGCCCTCACCCTTGGCGCCCAGCGCTTTCAGGTCAAAGTCGCGGGCCGGAATCGACGGCAGTTTGATTTGCGAGAGGATCTTTGGCACTTGTGCCCAGGGACCATTGTATTGCGCCCGCGGCGGGCGGCTCATGGCTACCGCCTGGGACAGCAGCCCGGGAACAGCCGGCACGGCCGCAGCGGCCACCAGAGATTGCAAGAATACTCGCCGGTTAAATCCAGTCATAAATACCTCCCGGGCTTATTGTTTTACTGACTTCAGTATTGGATTTATTCATCGCCACACCAGGCAAGGCCAGCATATCTGGCAAGACCAGTGTCAAAATTGAGGCAATACTGTCATACCAATTTTGGGAGGGCAACAACCACACGGTCACCGCCGCGCTGCCAAACCCACCCCTTCACCGGGCGACAGCAGCTAAACGCGCAGGAAATTTGACGATAGACAGGCACAAAAAAGCCGGCTCCAGGGCCGGCTTTTCAATCATCCTGAGGATGGCGGGGTGACTGTTCCTGCGATCAGGGCAGTGCAAACCGCTGACGGGCGGCGCTCATCTCGCGACGGGCCTGCTCCAGGGCTTCGGCTTCGGTGGCATCCAGCAGCTGCTGAACCACACGCTGCAAGTGGTCACGCATGGCGTTGCGGGCGCCGTCCGGGTCGCGATTCTTGATCGCTTCCAGAATGCGGCGGTGCTCTTCAATACGGGGCTTGGAGCCCGCCTGGCGCACCTTTTCGAGGATGCGGGCAGATACCGAGGAACTGTTGCGCAGCTTCCACAGGTGCTCACACACGGACACCACTGCATCGTTGTGGGTGCACTGGGCAATGTGCAGGTGGAACTTCTCGTCCGCTACCTCGGCACTGGATTCAGCCGCGTTTTCCGCAACCATTTCCTCGAGAATCGCCTCAAGTTGCGCGACTTCTGCATCGCTCATCTCGCGCGCGGCGAGGCCGGCAGCCTCACCCTCAAACATCATGCGCGCCTGCAGGATTTCAAAGGCACCGATATCGCTTTCACCGGCAGAAAAGGCACTGGCTTCGGTATCTGTTACATAGACACCGGAGCCACCTTTGACCTCGACGCAGCCCGCCAGCTCCAGCGCAATGATCGCCTCGCGCACGGTGGGACGGCTCACTTCAAAACGCTCAGCCAGTTTGCGCTCCGCAGGCAGGCGTGTGCCGGCCGGGTAGTCACCGGCGGCAATAGCGGCAGCCAGCTTTTCGGCTACCTGTTGGTAAAGTCTGGCACCCTGCATCTGCCGAATCTCCTGCGTATGACCTGTTATCTGTCTTGTCTTTCTTGTACTTGTCGGGCGGCGTAACGCGCCCGAAATGCACTGTTTGAGTGCAGCCTAAGCAATATCCCTATGGTAATCCAGAGCAGAGGAAATTCCTCACAACCTGCCTGACCCATCTGGGTTTCCCGCATTGCTTACCAATGTCATGACCAATGCCATGGTGATCGGTACTTATATATAAGTTGCGGAAATGTTTCGCCGCAGTTTAGCAGATGGGGTTTAGCCACCACAACACGGGAATTGCCTACTCAGTCTTACCAAATTGTACTAACCTTCGGATTGCGGCCTTACCAATATAGTGTTAGATTGCAACCAATCATAACGACAACTGACCGCAAGTCCGTAAGCGGAGTCAGGACAAGATGGATCTAATTCATATACATTCCGACGATAACGTCGCCGTAAGCAAAGCTCCCCTGCCCGCCGGCACGCTGGTGAACTGGGAAGGCAGCATGTTGCCGCTGATTTCCGATGTACCGGCGATGCACAAAGTCTGCGTACGCGCGATTGCTGCCGGTGAAGCGGTCATCAAGTATGGCCAGGTCATCGGCTTTGCGCGGGAGGATATTGCTCCCGGCACCCATGTGCACGAATTCAACATGGAGGCGGGTAACCACCAGGTAGAGCACGACTTCTGCAGTGACTATGTTCCCACCGAACTGGTTGCGCCGGAAGATCGCGCAACCTTTATGGGTTACCGGCGCGCCAGTGGTAAATCCGGCACGCGCAATTACCTCGCCGTTGTCTCAACCGTAAACTGTTCCGTCACCGTATCCCGCGCCATTGCCTCGCACTTTCGCGACAGCGGCAAACTGCGCGATTTCCCGAATATCGATGGCATAGTGGCACTAGGCCACGACAGCGGCTGTGGCATGTCCACATCCGGTGAAGGCTACCAGACACTGTTGCGCACCCTGCACGGCTATATCGCACACCCGAATTTTGCCGGCGTGCTGCTGATCGGCCTCGGTTGTGAAGCGATGCAGATCACCAGCCTGATGCGCGAAACCGGCTTGCAGGAAGGCGACGGTTTCCAGGTGATGACCATTCAGCAACTGGGCGGCACCCGTGCGGCAATTGAGTCCGGTATCGAGCGCCTGACCGGAATGCTGCCGGCAGCCAACGCCTGCGTACGCGAACCCATTCCCGCTTCCGAACTGACCCTTGCGGTGCAGTGCGGCGGCAGCGACGCCTACTCCGGTATTACCGCCAACGCGGGCCTGGGTGCGGCGGCGGATATCCTGGTGCGTCAGGGTGGCACGGTTATTTATTCAGAAACCCCGGAAATTTACGGCGCCGAGCATTTGCTGACCCGCCGCGCAGTGAATCCGGAAGTGGCCCAGAAGCTGGTGGATCGCATTCACTGGTGGGAGCACTACACCGAGATCAACGGTGTCGAACTGAACAACAATCCTTCTCCAGGCAACAAGGCCGGCGGCCTGACAACCATTGCGGAGAAGTCGCTCGGTGCACAGGCGAAGGGCGGTACCACTGCGCTGCAGGATGTTTACCTTTACGGTGAGCAGGTGCGCAAGAAAGGCTTGGTATTTATGGACAGCCCGGGCTTCGATCCGGTTTCCGTTACCGGCCAGGTTGCCAGCGGTGCGAATGTAGTCTGCTTTACTACCGGTCGCGGTTCGGCCTTTGGCGGTAAGCCGGTACCGAGTATCAAGCTGGCGAGTAACTCCAATCTGTTCGAGCGTATGCGCGAGGATATGGATATCGACTGCGGCGGTATCCTGGACAAGCGTTACACCGTTGCCGAATGTGGTGAGATGATTTTCCAGCACATTCTGGCAATTGCTTCTGGCGAACAGAGTGCCAGTGAGAAACTCGATTACGGTGATAATGAATTTGCGCCCTGGCATATTGGGGCGGTTGTCTGATCTCACCTTCTGATATAAAAAAACCGGCTCATGTAGCCGGTTTTTTTATGCGCGTTTGGGATTAGTCATAGTGGCGGGTTGAAGCAGGCGCGGTGGCGGCAAGGCACCGGGTAAAGGTTTTCAAAACCGCTGTGAATACATCCCTGTACGCTGCGTCGGCGACGTCCCTGTCGCCGACGCTTTTGAAAACCTTTACCCGGCACCTTGCCTTTGCATCGAGTTTCAGCGCTTCGCTAATATCGCAATCAATCGTGTACTCGTGCCGGCGCTTTGCTAAGTAAAACAAGCACAAGCGTTGCGAGAGGACCAAAAATCAGGCTCAAAATCCACCAGATCAAACCACTGCGGTTTTTTCCCTGAGCCAACCCAGCATTGATCAACGACAGCGTCCCCCAGCCTACCAGCCACTCCCGCGACTGAATCATCACCTGATACTCTTCCATACATCCATTCCTCTCTGTCCAGCAAAGCACAAATATTCGAATCGAAGGTGGAGTGCCGGGTGAGGGTTTTCAGGAGCGTCGGCGACAGGGACGTCGCCGACGCAGCGTACAGGGATGTATTCACAGCGGTCCTGAAAACCCTCACCCGGTGCTCCACCGCCACGGAGTCCGCTAAATAGTTACCACAAAAACTCAGTTATCCAACAGGAACCGGGCAATGGTGCGAACCCCGTGCCCCTTGGCCCCCTGCGCCCACTGGTCATTAGCACCGGGCAAGTAAGAACCGGAAAGATCCATGTGTACCCAGCCGCGGCCTTCATCGCGCACAAACTTGGCCAGGAAAGCCGCCGCCGTCGATGCACCGGGGCTGCCATCAATACCCACGTTGGCAATTTCCGCAAACCCGGAAGGAATCTGCTCCAGGTGGAATTTTTCCAGCGGTAAGCGCCAGGCTTTTTCATTTTCTGACTTGGCTGCCGTCAGTACTTTTTCGGCCATCTCATCTTCAAAACTCATCACCGAGTTGTAATCCCGGCCCACCGCCATTTTGGCCGCGCCCGTCAGAGTAGCCGCGTCGAGGATATAGCGGGGGTTTTCCTCGCTGGCGGCAATCAGACCATCCGCCAGCACCAGGCGGCCTTCCGCATCGGTATTCAGAATTTCCGCGGTCACGCCATTTTTGTAGCGGATGATATCGCCGAGCTTGAACGCGTGGCCGGAGATCAGGTTTTCCGCACAGCACAGGTACAGTTTGATGCGTTTCTGCAATCCACGTGCAATGGCCAAAGCCAGGCCGCCGGAAACCATCGCCGCGCCGCCCATATCCGACTTCATGTGGGCCATGCCCGCAGAGGGCTTGATGCTGTAACCGCCGGAGTCAAAGGTAATACCCTTGCCTACCAGGCAGATATCCACAGGCGCGTCCGCTTTGCCAGAGGGGTTGTAATCCAGCTGCAGCATGGCACCGCCGCGTACACTGCCGCGACCGACATTGTGGATGCCCATGAAGCCTTCATCCAGCAACGCATCACCGGAGACAATGCGGTAGCTCACCGCATCCGGGGCCAGCTTTTGCAGCATATCTGCCGCACTTTCTGCCAACGCGCGCGGGGAGACATTTTCCGGGGTGCCATTGGTGATTTCCCGCACCCACAGGCTCGCAGCCTTGCGCGCCTGCAGTTCGTTCAGCTCTTCGCCGTCACCCAGGCCCCAGTCGAGGGTGCTCTTGCGGTTAGGGTTGTAGTAACCGGCCCAGAAACTCCAGCGACTCTCCAGATCCCAGTTGTCGCCGGTCAGCGCCACATCGGTCACCCCCATGCCATCGAGCCGGCGCGCGGCGCGCTGTACCGCGACCAGGGTGCCGCCGGTGGCCTCGGTGGCATGAATGCGGGCCTCGCTGTCATTGAAGCTCAGCAGGGCATTGTTGCCCCAGTGTTCCGCCGCCGCCGTGGTTTCCAGCCGTACCTGCATCGCTGTTGTCATCTGTACACCTTGTTTGAATCGTGAATTATGGGAATAAGAGTGCGCGCCGGCTTCGACGCGTCTGAATACGGATATTGGGTCAGTTTAGCAGCGAACAAGTGGTCGTTTGCGCCGGCTCACGGTCTGCCGATAGACTCCCCCGATATACTCACCCGATATACTCACCCGGAAAAATATAACGACAGGGACAACAAGGAAGTCACCATGGGCGAATCCTGCCACTACCACTCGGGTACTGATGCCTCCTGGCACTGTGACAGCTGCAGCAAGGATTACTGCGGCGAATGCGTACCGGGTTCTGTGGATAACTATTACAAATCCACTCCCAAATGCATTCTGTGCAACAACCGCCTGAGCAATGTCGGCGCCAGCAACAAAGCCAGGCCCTTCTGGCAGATGGCCCCCTTCTACTTCCGCTATGCCATCGCCGCCGGGCCCCTGACCATTTCCAGTATCTGTGCGGTGGCCGCCCTCGCCATCACCGGGCTCGGCTGGCTGTCGATTTTCGTGCTGGTGGCGATGCTTGCCGTAGTGCTGCGCTACAACCTGCTGGTGATTGAAACACTCGCCAGCGGTCAGCTGGTCGCCCCCTCTTTTGGCGACGCCCAGGACGGCCGCAGTGCCGCGGTATTTGCCAAGATCATCGGCATGATCCTGGTGGCCGGTGGCGGCGGTGTGTTGATGGCGGGTCTTGGTGAGGGGGCGGTGCAGGTATATTCCATCGCCCTGTCGCTACTGGGTCCGGCGGCAATGATTGTGCTGGCACTGGAGCACAGCATGCGGGCGGCGGTAAACCCGCTGAAGTTACTGCAGTTCACCCTGATTATCGGCTGGCCCTACTGGTTGCTGTGGCTCTCTACCACTGCGGTGTCCGCGGCACCGGCGCTATTGATGCCGTTGGTTATGGGTAAGATTCCAGCGTGGATGCTGTTGCCGCTACTGGCATTTACTACCAGCTACTTCTCCATCGTCACCAGCGCCATGATGGGCTATATCTGCCTTACCCGGCAGCAGCAGCTGGACGTAGCTTCCCAGGTGGATGACGATGAGTTTCTGGAGGAGTCTGAGTTCACACGACGCAAAGCGCTGGCAGATGCGAGTATTTTCTTGCGCGAGGGGCGCCACGATGAGGCGCGCAAGGCACTGGTAACCACCCTGCGCCAGCAGCCCAACGATATCACCCTCAACGAGCGCTACTACCGACTGCTGCTGGCCACCGATGACAAGAAAGCACTGAGGGAACTGGGACCGCACCTGCTGGAGCGGTTCGTGACCCTGAACCAACCGCACAAGGCCGCAGAGCTGTATATGGCGACCCTCGCAACCCAGGGCGCACCGGCCATCGACAAGTCACTGTTGCGCCACCAGATTGCCGAGGCCCTGTATCGGCAGCGCCAGTTCAAGCCGGCACTGGCCCTGGTGAATAACCTGCACAAGGAAGACCCGCATTACACCCGGCTGGATGCGGCTTATCTGCTGCTGGCGAAAATCTATATGGACGGTTTCAACCGCATCGACAATAGCCGCAAGCTGCTGGCATTCGTGCAAAAGAAATTTCCCCACAGTGCGGTTCTACAGGAAGTCCGCCAGCTGGATTCCATTCTGGCTGCCGAAGCGAAGCCTACGTTGCGACCGCAGCCGGCGTAAGTCATTTTCCCTATCAGACGACAGCGGGCTGCAACGCCCGCACAAAATCCAGCGCCTTGCGCGCCCGCTCCTCGTCGCCGCAGCGGCGGTAGTGCTCCACCAGGCCATGGGCCAGACGCGCCATCAGCGGATGGCGCTGTTCCTTTTGCTGCAGCCGTAACAGCAGCGTTTCCACCAATCCCCACTGCTTTTCACGACCGGCGCGCTGGGCCAGCAGCAGGCACACCTGGCTGGTAAGCGCTCGCGGCTCACCACCGCGGCTCAGGTAATCTTCCACCCCGCGGACAATAGGCGCAAAGTCCTGCTCCGGTTTTTTCGCCAGGGCGAACAGGGCCAGCCAGGCGCGGTGGTGCCCCTCGCTGTCTGGCGCCAGGGCAGTGAGCTCGATCGCCTTGTGGATCAGCGGCAGGGATTCCGGGTGCTGGCGCTGGGCATTGGTTGCGGCCTCGCCGGCTTCCAGCAATTTGCCGCTGTTTTGTAGGGATTCGATCCGTGCCAGCGCCAGCTGTTCCGGGGTCGGCGGCAGGTCCTCTTCCACGTGGATCTCACTGCTTGGGCGCAGCCGGATCAATGCCAGGGTGCAGATAACCCCGGCGACCAGCCCACCAAAGTGCGCCCAGTAGGCAATGTTGTCGCTACCGAAGAAGTAGCCGAATACTTCCTTGCCCAGCCACAGGGGCAATACCAGCAGCGCCGGTGCGGTAAATTCGCCAAAGGCAAAACCGAGGGTGTAGAAAAAGCGCAGCCGGCGAATGCCGTAGACCGCCACGAACATTCCCATTACCGCAGAGACAGCGCCGGAGGCACCGATCACCGGCATCAGACTGCCCGCTTCCACGCCCAGGTGCAGGGCGGCGGCGGCAATCCCTCCCAGTAAATAGAGACCCAGAAACCAGGCTGCCCCCAACGCCAGCTCAACGGAAAGCCCAAACAGCAGCAGGAAAATCATATTGCCCAGCAGGTGGTCCCAGCCGCCGTGCAAGAACATATGCCCGAATAACCCCTGCAGTGTCGGTGCGGCCGGTGTCAGGCCGTAGGCAAAGCTCGACAGGCTGTCGCGCAGCTCACCAAACTGGCGCCGCTGTTGCAGCCAGGTCTGCTCCCCCTCCTGCGCCAACTGCGGTAACAGCCAGTTGTGGAACTCCCGGCTCCACAGCAGTTGCTCGTAGATGAATTCTTCCCCGGCGCCCATGGCCAGGGTGCGCCATTCAGGCTTTTGCGTTTCCACATATTCGTAGAAACGCTCCTCGTCCAGGGCCGGCAATTCGCTGGCGAAGTAAAAGTCTTCGGCCGCTTGCCAGCGCGTCTCGTCGCCGCTCTGGTAGAGCAGGAACACCAGCAGGTTGATGAGGATCAGAGCAAAGCAGACCAGCGGTGGGCGGCGCCAGTCGGGCCGGTTCTGGATGGGGATGATCAGCAAGGGCGGACCTGCGGCTCGGTTGCGGTTGGAGTTGGCGGATTCAAGCTCTCCAGAATACAGGGGTTGCAGAATAAGGCCAGCCCCCTGACGGCCGAAGCCGGCGGCTGTCCGGGGTTACGGGCTGGCCCGAGTTGACTCTGGCGTCACTGGTTGCCCGAGCCATTACTGGAACCATTGCCGGAACCATTGTCGGAGCCATTGCCATCGCCCTCACCGCCGTCACCCGAACCACCGTCGTCATTGCCCGACCAGTCTTCGATACCCGCGGAACCGCGCCGCTCCTCGGCCACAGGCCCCTGCTCACCGCCCACCGGGGCCGAATGCAGTTCCGTCGCCGGCAGCGGTGACTCCGACCAGCTGCGCACGTGCAGGTCTCGCTGCGGGAAGGGAATTTCGATACTGCGCTGACTGAACTCCCGCAGCAGCTCGATGTTGTACAGCGCATTGAGGTCGCCCAGCGAGGACACCGCGTTGCTGTTGACCCACACCACCAGTTTGAAATCCAGTGAACTGTCGCCGAACCCGGTGAGCCACACCTCGGTCTTGCGCTGCCAGTTGGTAAAGGTGACTGGCACATGCTCTGCCGCGGCCATCGCCGCCTCCCGCACCACTTCCGGATCGGTGCCGTAGGCTACACCAAAGGTCACGTGGATTCGCCGCACCGGGTCTTCCAGGGTGTGGTTGGTGACCCGCCCGGTAACGAACTCTGAATTGGGCACCAGAATATCCACATTGTCGCGGGTGGTAATACGAGTGGAGCGCACATTGATATCGCGGATGCGACCAAACACGCCGGACTCCAGCTCCACCAGGTCCCCCACCCGCAGTGGCTGCTCAAACAACAGGATGATCCCGGAAATAAAGTTGGAAAAAATCGCCTGCATCCCGAAGCCGATCCCCACGGACAGGGCACCGGCGATCAGCGTCAGCTTGGAGGTATCCAGCCCTACCATGGTGAGAATGATGATCAGGGTGATGAGGACGATGCAGTAATTCAGTATGCGCCACAGGGTGTAGGAAGCCTGTTCGCTAGTGCGGTTTTTGCGCACCATGCGCCGCAACACCCAGTTCAGAGCGCGCGAACAGCCCCAGGCCGCCAGGATCACCAGCAGCATCTGCGCTATGTCTTTCAGAGTGATCGGGTGCTCACTGACCGCAAAGAGTTCGTAATTGGCGAGATTGCGCCAACCGACGTGCACCTCCTGAAACTGATGCTGGATTCTTTCCCCCATGGTGCGCCACCACCCCTGGGCGCGGCGGTAAACCAGCAACTGCGCTGTCTCATAGCGCTTCACATCTTCAATCAGGTCACCGGCCCGCCCCAGGGCACTGTTGACCTTTTCGAACCGCTGCCACCAGCTGCGCATGGCTTTGGGATCCTCTCCCACCCAGGCGACAATTTGACGCTGGCGCACATTCAACTGGCGGGTGAGATTTTCGCGGACGGTTTCCGCATTCGCCACCAGGTCTTTGCTGATCGACATTTTCTGCGCCTCGCCGTCGGGCTGCAGAACGCTGTTCATTGCAGACAGCAATTCCTGCTTGCGCAGTTGCAGACGATTTTCCAGTGCCTCGACACTGTAATTCATCATCTTGATCTGCTGCTCCATGGTGACCACGGCGCTGGAACTTTCAAAAACCAGATTCTGGGAATCGCTGCGGGCCCGCGCCAGGTCCTCCAGGTTGGATTTCTCCTCGGTGCTTGCGGCCATCAGCTTTTTTGTCACATCGGCACTGTACTGCAGCTGCTTGAGCATGCGGGTCAACTCGGCATCGGCGTAGTCGAGTTCCTCGCCCCAAGCATTCAGCTGCTCGTGCAGCATGCGCTGTTCTTCCAGTATTTGCAGGTGGCTGATTTGCGCCAGAAACAGATCGACGGTTGCGTCCAGATGGCGAGCATCCGCCCGAGGCCTTTCTTTCAGTGCCGTCACCTTTTCCCGCAATCGTTTGAGCGACTGGCCGACACTGTCGTCCATCTGCGACATTTCCAGCTTCAGCCCGTCAAACCGCTGCTGCCCCCGCGCTACACCCGCGTCCGCTTCGGCCCACTGCAATACGGTCGGGTCTTTGGGAAATGTCACTTTCGGCAAAACGCCGACTTTTTTCAGCTCCTCATGTTTACCCCAGGTTTTGCGAATACCGTCAAAGCGTAGGTTGATGGCCTTCACTTTGTCACCAAGCTCTGCTTCCTCCGGCAACAGGGTATTCCATTCTTTCCAGGCGGCTTCCACATCCGTCAGCCACTGTTTGCGCTGGTCGCTGGTGATATCTGGCCACTGGGTCCACCAATCCGCAGCAAGGTTATTGAAGTCCGGAATAACCGGGGAAAACTCTTTCGGCTTGGTAGATGGCAACTGGGCGAACGCCAGCAGCGGCAGAAATAGCGAGAGACAAAACGAGAGACACAGCAAAAACAACAGCCACGACCGCACCCGCAGCCACAAGGGTGCGAGCCAGCGATGATCAAGCGAGGAACTTATGGCGGCCATGCCGGAGGCGATCCCTGTCCTTTTATCTCTTTGCCGTAACCGAGGTTTGGATAAGCGCCACGAAAGCGAGCGACGCGCGATGGCATTCGTGCATTGGGTTGAGCGCATTGGCTTTAGTGTAGATGAGACCGACCGACGCCCCGCCGCAATAGCACGCAACAAAGGCCTTTTACAAAAAAGCGCTTTTACGAAGTCGTCAAGCCATAGCCGCTAGCGGCGGCGATCGTAACGCTGGATACAGTCGCGGTATTCCCGCTGGTAGATCCGCAGTCGCTGGCTGTCCAGGCTGCTTCCCCGGCGCGCAGCATCCGACGCATCCTGGCGGCAGGCAGACTCCGCCAGTACCCGATTGTCGTAGCGCTCACCACTGGAATCATAGGGCGGGCGAATATTGGCATAGGGACGCGGCGCGCGCCGACGCGGGTCACGATAGCGGTCGGCCTCAAACAGCGGCATCCCTTCACCATCCAGAGTGTCAGGATCCAGGGCATCCGGTGGGTAGGCGCGGGGAATACCGGAGCGGTCGCGCAGGTCATCCAGGTCTGCATCCGGATAGCCGTAGAGGCGATCCTCATTAGCCCCCACCAGATCTCCACCGTAATAACGGCGCCAGTTGTACGGCGGCGTGGTCACCACATAGGTGCGGTTGCGTGGCTCGAAGCGGAAAAAGGTACCGGTGGCGCTGTAGAAAAAGCGCTGGCCATCGATATCAAAGCCGGTGCTGCCGAGTGGCACAAAACTGAGCTCCGCCCCCAGGGGCGGCTCCACCCGCAGATAGCCATCGTCTTCGCGACGGTAAAAATAGCCGCCCTGGTAATAGTAGATATTGCCGCTCAGGGTAAGCTGGATCGCGTCTGTCGACAGCTGGCGTTGCCGGTTGGGGTCACGCCGGTAATCGTCAGCGGCCTCACCACTGGACTGGTCCGGCGGCGCACCCTGCGCCATCGAAGCGTCAAAAGGAACAAGTACAGCAGCGAATAAGAGGCAGGCGGGGAAAATAGAAGACAGAGGGAAAAAGAACCCAAAGGAGAACCGCGAAGGTCCCAGACACAACCGGGGCATGACTTACCTCACAACAAGCCCCCCGACCGACCGATGAATACCAGCAATTCATCAGACTAAAAAATCAAATAGCGGAACCCAACAGACAGCCACACACGGCGCCGCCGCCTTCTCCGCCGTCAGTCACGACAAGAGAGACGGCCAGCAGCCGCGTGCGACACGGTAGCCGGAGGCGCCACCCTCCCATACTGAGTGGCGAACGCAGCAGAGCGCTCAGACCTCTCGGCCCCGCGCTTTTGCTACACGGCCGACTACATCTAAAGTGTAGTGTCGCCAGCGGCAATTCCCAACAAAACCCGTTACAGGCTTGCGATGACCTCGCGCAACTTGCTGACGATGGCATCGATCTCGTGGGCCTCGATAATCAGCGGCGGCGACATGCACAGCGCATCGCCGATACCCCGCGCCATCACACCCGCTTCCCAGGCCAGTGCCGACGCCTTGGCCCCGAACTTGCCCTTGAGATTATCCGGCGCTTTCAGCTCAATGGCACCCACCAGCCCGTAGTTGCGCACATCAATCACCTGATCCATATCCGCCAGCGAGTGCAGTGCATTTTCCCAGTGCTTGCCAATATCCCCGGCGGCGCGGGTCAGCAAGCCCTCACGGTCGTAAATATCCAGCGTCGCCATACCCGCGGCGCAGGCCACCGGGTGCGCGGAATAGGTATAGCCATGGAAAAACTCCACCATCCCCTCACCGGCGGCATCCATCACCGTGTTGTAAATCTTGTCGCTGACGAACACTGCCCCCAGGGGCACCGTCGCATTGGTGATGCCTTTGGCGGAGGTAATCATATCCGGCGTCACACCGAATTCCTGTGCAGCAAACGGCGAACCGGTGCGGCCCCAGCCGGAAATCACCTCATCAAAAATCAACAACAGATCGTGCTTGTCACAAATCTCCCGCAGGCGCTGCAGGTATCCCTTGGGTGGCAAAACCACACCGCCGGCGCCAGAGAAAGGCTCCACAATCACCGCCGCAATCTGATCCGCGCCGTGGAAAGCAACAAGACGCTCCAGATCTTCTGCCAGCTCCACACCGTGCTCCGGCAGGCCCTTGGAAAACGCATTGCGCTCGATATCCAGGGTGTGGCGCATATGATTCGCCTTCACCGGCTGACCAAAGCTCTGGTAATTCGGCGCAATACCACCGACAGAGATACCGCCGAAGTTCACCCCGTGATAACCCTTCTCACGGCCGATAAACATGGTGCGACTACCCTTGCCCCGCGCGCGCTGATACTGCAGCGCAATCTTCAGCGCCGACTCCACCGCCTCGGAACCGGAGTTGCCAAAAAATACATGATTCAGCGGATCCGGCGTGTACTGCACCAGACGCTCCGCGTATTCAAAACTCAGCTCGTGACCGAAATTAAAAATCGAGCTGTAGTCCAGCTTGCGCGCCTGCGCAGAAATGGCATCCGCAATCTCCGTACGACAGTGACCGGCATTGGAACACCAGAGCCCCGCCGTGGCATCAATGATCTTACGGCCGGACTTTTCGTGCAGGTAAATCCCCTCCGCGCTCTCAACGATACGCGGCGCCGCTTTGAAGGAGCGGTTGGGGGTAAAGGGCATCCAGAAAGCACTGGTTTTTAAATCGTTTTTCAGTTCGGACATGGTTTTCTCCAAGTCTTAAAAATTAGAATCTTTCTAACGTAGTAAATAATTCAGATGCGAAGGCAGAGTACCGGGTGCGAATTTTCAGGAGCGTCGGCGACATGGACGTCGCCGACGCAGCGTACAGGGATGTATTCACAGCGGTCCTGAAAATTCGCACCCGGTACCCTGCCGCCACAGAGTCAAAACAAACCTCTTAAAACAGCAGGCCCTGGCTAGACTCCGTAGCAGCAGTATTTTGTCTCGTAGAATTCCGCCATACCCTCGACGCCGCCCTCGCGTCCGATACCGGATTCCTTGCAGCCGCCAAAGGGCGCCACCGTGGTCGAAAACACGCCCGCATTACAGGCCACCATGCCGTACTCCAGCGCCTCAACCACCCGGTTCGCCCGACGAATGTTTTCACTCATCACATAGGCCGCCAACCCGAACGGCGTATTATTGGCGCGCGCAATCACGTCTTCCTCATCCGAGAATTTCTGCACCACCGCCAGCGGCCCGAAAATCTCCTCCTGAGCAATACGCATCTCATCGTGCACATTGGTCAGCAGCGTCGGCGCATAAAAGTTTTCACCATGCGACAGAAAATCCCCGCCCAGTTCAAGATGCGCGCCATTGGCCACCGCCTCCTCCACCAGACCGTGCACCCGATCCACTGCACGACGGAAGATCAAAGGACCAAAGGTCGTCCCCTCATCCAGACCGTGGCCCGACTGTAACTTCTCCATCTGCGCACGCAGCTTCGCCACAAACTCGTCGTGCACCGCCTCATGCACATAAATCCGGTTGGTAGACACACAAGTCTGGCCCGCATTGCGCATTTTGGTAGCCACACAGGCGGTCACCGCCACATCGATGTCCGCATCATCGAACACGATAAACGGCGCATTGCCCCCCAGCTCCATCGACATCTTTTTCACCGTGCTGGCACACTGCGCCATCAGCAGCTTGCCCACCGGGGTAGAGCCGGTAAAGGTAAACTTCGACACCCGCGGATCCTGGGTCAGTACCTTGCCGATGGCGGCAGAGTCACTGCCTACCACCACATTCAAGGTACCAGCGGGCAGGCCCGCCTCCTCGGCCAGGGCACACAGCGCCAGTGCCGACAGCGGCGTCTCCGAGGCCGGCTTGATCACCACCGTACAGCCAGCGGCAAGTGCCGGCGCCGCCTTGCGGGTGATCATCGCATTGGGGAAATTCCACGGCGTGATACAGGTCACCACGCCCACCGGCTGGCGAATGGTCTGCAGACGCATTGCCGGGTTGTGGGTTGGGATTGTCTGGCCGTAGGCGCGGCGGCACTCCTCGGCATACCACTCGATGTAGGAAGCGCCGTAGTCAATCTCGCCCATCGCCTCCGCCAGTGGCTTGCCCTGCTCCAGGGTCAGCAGCCGCGCCAGATCTTCGCGGTTGTCCGCAATCAGCTGGTACCAGCGCTTGAGCACCGCGGCGCGCTCGGATGCCGTCTTGCGGCTCCACGCCGGGAACGCCGTGTGGGCCGCCGCAACCGCATCGGCGGCATCCGCGGCAGAGCCATCGGCAATCTCTGCCAGCACCGCGCCATTGGCCGGGTCAGTAACCACCAACTTACTGGCCGCTTCCCGCCATGCGCCGTTTATATAGTTGCGGGTCTGTAATAACTGCTTATTGTTTAGTTCCATCGAATACTCCCTGACCAATGCATACTGAGCTTTTCATGGATTCTGGACAAGCAGTCCGCTGGCGAATAGTAAGATCTTTGCAACTAAAGTTCGGATCCATCAAACTTTACTGCAGACACCGCCGCCGGAGCCGCCCAACAGGTAACCCCCATGCCCTCTACGCCGCAAAAGCCACAAAAGCCACCAAAAAAGCCCCTCTCCGGGCGCCTCAGCGATATGGACCTGCGCCTGCTGCGGGTCTTCCGCGAGGTGGTGCAGGCCGGCGGTCTGGCGCCGGCGGAAGTGGCACTCAATATCAGCCGTTCCACCATCAGTGTGCACCTGTCGGACCTGGAAACCCGGCTCGGTATGCAACTGTGCATCCGCTCCCGCGGCCGCGCTGACTTCAAGCTGACCCGCGAGGGCGAGGCCCTCTACCAGGCCATCGAAGAACTCGACGGCCACCTGGCCAGCTTCCGCAGCCAAGTCAACGCCATCCAGTCGCAGCTCACCGGCAAACTGCGCATCGTCCTGCCGGACGACATGCTGGCCATGCCCCAACTGGATATGCCTGCCACCATTGCGCGACTGCGCGAGCGCGCGCCCCAGTTACAACTGGATATCAAACTGGCCGCGCCCCACGAACTGGAGCTGGAAATCCTCGGCGGCCGCGCCGATGTGGGCATCAACCCCCTGCACTCCCGTCGTCCCGGCCTCAGCTACCAGCCGCTGTTCAGCCACCAGTCGCTGCTTTACGGCGCCGCGCATCACCCCTGCGCCAACCGGACAGAAGCCGATGAAGAACAGCTCACACAGCAGGAGCTTGCCGCCCCCGATCACGCCGTGCTGTCCGGTGCTGCCCACCTCTACCGTCTGTTCCCCCACAAAAGTATCGCCAACCATATGGCGGCGCGGCTGGCGATGATTCTGTCCGGAAAATTTATCGGCTTTCTGCCGGAGTACCTGGCGGCGAAGTATGTGCAGCGGAAAGAACTGGTGGCACTCGACCCCGAACGGTTCCGCTACCAGATTCAGAACGCACTGACGTTCAAAAGCAGCGCTGCGGAGCAACCAGCCGTGCGATTGTTTCTGGAGGTGTTAGTGGTAAATGGGTAGCTAGAAAAATGGTGAGTGTTGGCCGGGATAGCCAATTACAGGCATTATGTGTAAATCTGAAATTCTTATTTTCAATCTTTGGGGCTTACTTTTTAACGGTCGCATACAGCTGGAATAGAGCTCGCTGCACCGAACACCATTGAAGTGAAAACCGAAGGAATCAACAGCAGGATTACTTGCCCCATGACCGAAATCACACTTTCGAAAGACCAGAAAGAAAGAGCCGTAGAGAAAATCAAATCTTATTTTGAGGAAGAGCTACAGCAGGATATCGGTGGTTTTGAGGCGGAGTTTCTGCTGGATTTTCTTGCCAGAGAAATCGGACCCACTTTCTACAATCGCGGACTGTTCGACGCGCAGCAGATATTGAACGAAAAAATGGAAGAGTTCAGTTACACCATCCACGAACTGGAAAAGCCAGAAATCTGAGCGTCGCTTCTCTTCAAGATGCCCCTTTACTCACTCTGCCGCAGCGACTGCGAGTAGCGGTCTGACAGTGCCCGAGTAACTGCCAGACCCGCTCACCGCCGACCATCGTACCAAAACAAAACGATCGTACTAACCGCTTTGTTCCTTTCATCTTTTGCTGTTTAGCGCCCAGAACTGGCAGCAAATTCCACACAAATCGCACGGCCAGACCTATGTCGAAATACGGCAGGTGTTTGGCTTTACCAAAATCCACCATTTTGTAGTACCAAAATATAATATGAGCTAAACTGCCGCCCGCCGGGATTTCTCTTGCCCGGTAACTCGCTACCTGTAACGCGCTGTAGCCCCTCCTAACGCCATGCAGTACTGGCACCCGGTTGACGTTGAAGTCTTGTGGCCCCACTGCGGATCAGCCTTGATGCAAAGCTGAAGCCGAAAATAATCAATAAGATAAGGACTGCATGATGAGAAAAATCTATTTTTCTTTTATTTCCCTTGCACTGCTGGTGCTCTGTACGAATGCGACCGCTCTGGATTCCGGTCGCTATGTGATTGTCTCGAAGCTCAACGGCAACGCCCTGGACGTAAACAGTTTTGACACCACTGACGGTGCCAATGTGATGACCTGGTTTACGCTCGGATACAACAACCAGCAGTTCGATATCACCCAGCTCAGCGATGGCAGCTACTCCATACGTCCGGTACACAGTGGCAAGTCGCTGGATGTGTGGGAGTGGAACACCAATGATGGCGCAGAGTTGCGCCAGTGGACCTATACCGGAGGCGACAACCAGCGCTGGTGGATCGACAGCCAGGGCGGCAACTATTACTCGATCACTTCCAAGCTGAGTAATAAGGCCATCGATGTCTGGGGTGTGAGCATGTACGCGGGCGCCGACGCGCGGCTTTACACCTACTGGGGAGGTCCAGGCCAGTTGTGGACCTTCCAGAAAGTGGGCAGTTCCAGTGAATGCTATGCCGGTGCTTCTCTCTCCAACCGCTTTGTGGACTGCGGAGGCAAAACCATCGGGCTCAGTTGTTCCGGTGACAGCGAGAGCCAGCCTGCAGTACTCTCACTGAACAACGCTTCCATCCGCAATGTAAAACTCGCGGCTAACGGCGGTTCCGATGGCATCCACTGTAACGGCGGTAACTGTACGCTCGCCGATGTGGTGTGGAACGATATCTGTGAAGATGCGGCCACCAATAAGTCCGAAGGCGGTACCATGACGATTGTTGGCGGCTCCGCTTACAACAGCACCGGTGGCTATGGCGGTACCCCGGACAAAATCTTCCAGCACAATTCCAAAAACAGTACCACCATCATTTCCGGTGGCTTCATGGCCACCGGCACTCACGGCAAACTGTGGCGCTCCTGTGGCAACTGCACCAATAACGGTGGCCCGCGTAATGTGCTGATCTACGATGTAAACATCAATGCCGATATTGGCTCCATCGTCGGTGTAAACCGCAATTACGGTGACGTGGCCACTATCCGCAATCTGCGTATCAAGAACTACAGCCAGGGAAGCCCACACGTATGTGACGAGTACCAGGGCGTACAGAAAGGCAGCTCCTCGACCAAATACGGAGAATACTGGAACACCGCTAACTGTGATGTATCCACTTCCGACGTCAGTGTCTACTGATCGCTGACCGCAGGGACCGGGCGTAATGCCCGGCCCCTCACCCGACCACAAATCGCGCTACCGATTTCTCTAGCTGCTTATCTAGCTACTTCTCTAGCGAATTCCTTAGCCACGTTATTAATCAATTCTCCGTGCATTTCACTGTCCATTGCGCAATCCTTGTGGAAAACTATGTGCCAGACAATTTTTCACTCGGCACAGGTTTATAACCCATAGGGAAGATAGTGCATACCCCGAAACACTTTTCTGTCACCGACAACAATGAACTCCTCGCGTTCATCGCGAAAAATGCATTTGGGCAGTTGATTTCAACGGTGGACGGCCGCCCGGTTGCCACGCATATGCCATTTTTGGTCTCAGACGATGGATGCAAACTCCTTGGGCATTTCGCGAAAATAAATCCGCAGCACCGTGAACTTGGCAATCAGGAAGCGCTTGTCACTTTTCAGGGACCTCACGATTATATTTCCCCCTCCTGGTATTCGGGCCCCGGCGTTCCCACCTGGAATTATCAAGCAGTCCATGTTTACGGCCGCTGTGCCTTGATTACGGATCCAGGGCAACTCAAGCACATCGTCGACGCGCTGACGCACAAATACGAATCGGGCTTCCCCAACCCCTGGCAACCAAGCTACAGAGACGCAATGCTGAATGCCATTGTCGGTGTGGAAATCACCATTTCCGAAATTCAGGGGCAGTACAAGCTGAGCCAAAATCGTCCGGCGCAGGACCGGCGCCAGGTGATTGATCAACTGAAAGCCATAAACGCCAACGATCTGGCTGCGGCCATGGAGAAAGTGGCGCTAAGCGAGAAAATGGAGCCGTGACACTGATGCGGTCAGACTTCCCAACTCAGACTTCCCAACAATGTCTCCGCGCATGAACCACCGGGGGCGGCATGCTTGGTGATACTGCGTTCGCACAGATGGCACTGCCGCTGCTGGGTTATCTGGCCCTTTTGAACCTGCTGACCTACGGACTCTACGCCTGGGATAAATCCGCAGCACGCAGAGGCGCCTGGCGAATCAAGGAAAACACCCTGCATACACTCGCCCTCGCCGGAGGCTGGCCCGCCGCGCTCATCGCCAGGCACCGGCTGCGCCACAAGACGCGCAAGCAACCATTCCGGTCGCTATTCTGGATCACGGTGATTGCCAATATCGCCATCCTTCTCTTCCTGCTCACGCCCGAGGGCAACGCCTTTCTTCACAGTTTGCTGTCAGCGCTTCCTTTCTGAATGGGGATAAAAATGGATAAACCTACCTTTCTCAATGAAGTCGAACGGCGATTCACCCAGTTATTCAAGGCCTCCAAGGGTGGCTATGCGATACCGCCAGCGGAACGCCACCGCCTGCAGGGTTTTATGCAGGCGGGCGTGTTCATGAACCTGTGCAATCGCATTGAACTCAACGCCATTATGGAAAAAACGCATCTCGCGATATTTCGCAAGACCATTGAAGAGCGAAAACTGGACACGCCGGTGTCGTGGATTTACGAGGAGACGGACTACAGTCTGTACGAGACCCCAGCCTATGAGCGGCGCTATTAGATTCTCACTGCCTGCTCCCAGCCAAGCGGATACACGATTCCGGGGTTGACCCCTCACCTCCTTCACATATACTTGCTTAATCAAGCATATGTGAAGAGGTTTTTATGTCTCAGCAGTCCATCAGTTCCCTGGTCATTACCCAGAATGCCCTGTTGGCCACCCGGCTCGCGCGGAAGATGACCAATCGGCTCAGTGTGCACGGTATCAGCCTGACAGAATACCTAGTGATGGATTACCTGAGCCAGACGGCCCACGGCGAGCCATCCAGAATTGAACTGGCCGAGCATCTCGGCATGAGCGCTTCCGGGGTGACCCGCCTGCTCGCGCCGATGGAGAAAACCGGCATCATCGAAACCTTCAAAAACCCGCGCGACTCCCGCCAGAGCTTGGTGAAGCTTTCCGCTACCGGCCACAAGCTGTTTGCAGAAGCCAGTGTCAGCTTTGGACATATTTCCAGTGACCTCACCGACAAACTGAGCCAGAGTCAGCAAACCAAACTGGTCGAGCTACTGGGGAGATTGCTGTGAGCGAAAAACAGAAAATGCTGGCGGGGGAAATGTATGCCCCTGCCGATCCGGAGCTGACGGCACTGCGCACCCGGGCCCGCCAGTTGTTCGAAGCCTACAACCGCACGGGGATCGACAGCAGCGAAGAGCGATCGGTCCTATTGCGCGAGCTGCTCGGCAGCTGTGGCGAGAATATTGTCATAGAGCCCGCCTTTTACTGCGACTACGGGGAAAACATCCACGTCGGCGAGAACTTCTTTGCCAATTTTGGCTGCGTCATTCTGGATGTGGCAGAGGTGCGCTTTGGGGATAACTGCATGCTGGCACCACAGGTCGGCATCTACACCGCTACTCACCCGCTGGATCCGGTGGAACGACGAAGTGGGCTGGAGTACGCCAAACCCATCACCATCGGCAACGACTGCTGGATCGGTGGTATGGCGGTGATCAATCCCGGGGTAACCCTCGGCAATAACGTGGTAGTCGCATCCGGTGCGGTGGTGACCAAGAGTTTTGGCGATAACGTGGTATTGGCAGGCAACCCAGCCAGAGTGATTCGTACCATCGAGCCGAAAATCGAACCAAAAATCGAACCGAACACATAACCGATCATTAACCCTTCACCGCCACTCCCCGGGAGAACCACCGTTGAATATCGGAATTTATATCTACGACGATGCCGAGGTGCTGGATTTTTCCGGCCCGTTTGAAGTGTTTTCAACAGCCAGCCGACTGAGTGCACCGGCCGGGCAGTTCAAGGTATTTTTGATCGCAGAAGAAGCGCGCACAGTAAATGCCAGAGGCGGCTACCCGGTGGTCCCCCACTGCAGTATCGACAATCACCCCGCACTGGACCTGCTCATTGTGGTCGGCGGTGTTCACACCAACGAACTGACAAAGCCGGCCGTAATTGACTGGGTTAGACGTACAGCAAAAAACACCAAGCTGGTTACTTCGGTGTGTACCGGTGCTTTTATCCTCGCGCAGGCGGGCTTGCTGACCGGACTGGATGTGACTACCCACTGGGAGGATCAGCAGGCATTGCAAACAACGTTTCCCGACCTCAATGTCATCGCCAATCAACGCTGGGTGGATCAGGGCAAGTTTGTGACTTCCGGCGGTATTTCCGCCGGTATTGATATGAGCCTGCACTTGGTAGCCCGGCTCGCGTCACCCGAGCTCGCGAAACTGACCGCCCGTCAAATGGAATATGAATGGCACACCAACACGCATCCGGAAACCTATGTGAACCAACAACCATGCTGAATCAGAATACCGTCGCTTGACGACGCATCACGAAGGAACGCACCATGAAAATCAGGACTTTATACGGTTTTACCCTCGCACTCACCTGCAGTGCCAGCTGCTTTGGTGATCAACTCCTGCAGACTTCCACCACTTGGGCTGGCGAGAAGCTGGCATATCCCGACGGACAGGCTCAAATTAACTCCGAAAAACTGCGCATTCCCGCCGGCAAAACTTCGCCGTTCCACTGCCACCCGGTGCCCACCATGGGGTATATCCTCAAGGGCGATGTGCAGGTGGAAACCAAAGACGGTAATAAAACGCTGCTAAAACAGGGCGAGTCTGCCGTCGAGGTACTGAAAACCCTGCACCGCGGTACCGCGGTAAATGGCGATGTGGAAATTATCGTCTTCTATGCCGGCGCCGAGGGTATTCCCACAACGGTAATGGCAGGCAGTGATTCGAGTCACGCACTGTGCACGCCCTCGGCAGTGGCAGAACCATCATGAAGACCCGCCAGGCCCCGGCCCTGCAGGACCAGATGAGCCGTGCCGATACCGACCTAAGCGGCCTCTAGCAAGCCACACTAGAATGAGGCTTCGCGCATTCGAGACCGGGCAATCCGCCCGATCTGTCCTCACCTTTTTATGCCGCGAGGAGAGACAATATGGCACAAGAAAACCTAATTAATGGGATCGATGTCGACCAGCTGTCCAGCACCATAGAACAGGTCAAGGAAAACCCGAAAATCGCCGAGTTCCAGTTTCGCGCAACCAACACCTGGTTGGGCGGCACGCACAATCGCGCGACCGTGAAAAGTTTCTATGGCGCGCTACAGGAAGATGACTCTCGAGACCCACTGGTCTTCGAGATCGACGAACCACCGGTACTCTGTGGCAAAAATCTGGGGGCCAATCCGGTGGAGTACCTGCTTGTCGCCCTTTCCGGCTGCCTGACCACCAGTCTTATTGCCCACTCAGCCGCTCGGGGGATTGAAATCCACAAGGTAGAGCCCCGCTATGAGGGCGACCTGGACCTTCAGGGATTTCTCGGGGTGTCGGAGGATGTCCCCGTTGGCTACAAAGATATTCGGATATATTTCAAAATCGATGCCGATCTGTCGCAAGCACAGAAAGAAGAGCTGATTCAGATGGCTCAGAAATACTCACCAGTTTTCAATAGCATTGCGAAACCGGTTCCTGTGTCCGTTTTACTGGACAGCTAGCAGCATTGTCGGTGGCGACAATCGCCAGAATGAAAATACGGATTTGGCAATGTACGCGGGTAGTCACTGGACATTGGCGCCCGCCCGGTTAACCTGTGCCAAATTTTTTCTACTGGCACCAAAATGCTGAAAGCCCTGCACCACGCCGCCATCATCTGCTCCGATTACCAGCGCTCAAAGTTGTTCTACACCGACATTCTGGGACTGGAAGTACTCGCGGAAAATTACCGTGCCGCGCGCAATTCCTGGAAACTAGACCTACTGCTGCCAAATGGTGGCCAGGTGGAGCTGTTTTCCTTCCCCGAGGCACCGGCACGGCCGAGCTACCCGGAGGCCCAAGGCTTGCGGCACCTGGCGTTTGTGGTGGACTCCGTGGACGATGTGAAAGCGCAACTGGAGGTGCGCGGGGTAGCGGTGGAACCGGTGCGGGTGGACGAATACACCGGTAAGCGTTTCACCTTCTTTAGCGACCCGGACGGATTGCCACTGGAGTTGTACGAGCAGTAGCCGGCCTACTATTTTTTTACCGGCTATCCGTAACGGTGGTACAGCATATAAACCAGTGTTTTGTCGCGATCAATAAAAAAGGGGGAGCAAAGCTCCCCCTTTCAGGTCTGATAGGTCTTTATATTTTCGCGGCCATTTAAGGTGCCGAGGCCGCAACCCCTTTGCCAGTCGCGCCTGCGGCACTGTCCGGCTTTGCCGCATGGGCGTGGTTGTGGGTGGTCTCTTTTTTGGTGACACCTTTCGCCATTTGCGCCGCCTTCGGCTTCAGTTCCGCCAGCATCATCTTCATCTGGTTGTATTCCGCCTCGCTGGTGAGTTCCAGCATCAGCGGTTGTGCTACCTGGGCAAAGTACTCCGCATCTTTACGGTTGTAGAGTTCCTGTGCCCACCACTGGGCGATGTGCAGTTCCCGCGGTGCGCGCAGGTAAGCCTGCTCCAGCATGTCGGTGTACTGCTTTTTCGGGTAGCCCAGCATCTCCAGAGTAATCGCCAGCCCGTACCAGTTCATCGCCTCTTCCGCGCGGGTGTTTACCAGCTCAACAAATTGGTCACGCGCCTTCTTCAGCAGGGTTTTGCTGCGGTCGCGGCCCATGGTGTTGATCTCGCGGTTCAGCCACAACCAGGCCTGGGCTTTTTTGTACCAGGCGTTGTCCCGATCCGAGGGGGCAACGCGGCCCAGCAAAATGGCAGCGCTGTCAAAATCACCCATACGAGTAGCTGCATCGGCTTGTACAGCAGTCAGTTCCGAGCTGTAAATACCTTCTTTCTCCGCGTACTTCACCATCGCATCCAGGTTCTGCATGTTGTAACCGGACTTCACCAGGAAGCGCGCTAGCTCAACAACGGTCTGCTTGCCACTCAGGGTCGCCAATTTCGGGGTCACCGGCTTGAAGCTCGCAGGTACCTTGCCACTGGCGAGGTCAAACTGGCCGCTGGCAAACTGGTCGTTGTAGACCTTTTCCAGCTGCGCGATAGACATGCCCAGGTTTTTCGCCAGCGCTTTCACCGGGTCGGCGCCATTGTTGTAGTCCTTCACATAGCCTTTGAAGGCCTCAGTCTTGCCGCTTTTCATCACCAGCCAATGGGCCAGCATCCAGCCACTGGCATACACACGGCCTTTTTCTTCATCCGGCGTGTTGTGCACCGTGGCCCGCAACAGTTCCTGCAGCGGCATGGGGCTGGTGTACAGCAGGGTCATGGCACGTTCACTGGGAATGGCGCCCAGCTTGTAGGTGTTGCCCGGGCCAAAGGTCATGGTGGACATGAATTCGGCAAAGCCCTCACTGTACCAGTAGGGGTAGTGCGTGGTGGTGCCGTTGTAGCTGAGGAAGTGGGTGTACTCGTGGAACAGGAACTCCCGCGCCGCCAGCTGGCGCTCGCCGGTGCGGCCGTCCAGGTTCACCAGTGCATAGCTGCCCTCGGCGGTGGTATCGAAAAGACCATTGGTCATTTCCGACAGATCCTCACCCACCAGTCCCGCATAACTCTCGCGGTCGGCGGCGGCATAGATGGTCAGCTTGGTGTCGTCACCCTCGGAGCCCAGCAGGGCGAGGGACACGGCACGGTAGCGCTCCAGATCCGCCGCCAGGGTGCGCACCGCCTGGGGGTCGCCGTTGGTGATGATCTGGAAGTTAGCGCTGTCAATTTTGTACCAGGTGTCTTTGGCCAGGTTGTCGGCCATGGCTCCGCCGGCGTACAGCAGCGCACTGGAAAGAAGGACTATGGAAGCGATGAATCGTGAAAACATATTCTGGCCACCTGGTTCAGGGTTCTCGAAGCAACTGACTGCTTTTTGTACAGCATTGCGCGAATTGCCACATTACCTGTTTTCACTGGTTAAAAAAAGAGCAATTTCAATTTGAGGGTTAAGTTCATCCCGTTATATGGGACCAAACAGTACCGACTGTTAAGTCCGTACTAGTCCCGGCATGACCGGCAGGTTTCGCGTTTAAGTCCCCGCCAGTGGCCGGGAATGCCATCCCGGTTGGTAAAAATGGTCAGATTCGCCCCGGTTTGCCCTCCTAGAATGAATCCGCCCGTGAACAAGCACTCTCACCGGGTCACAAATATAAAAGCAATAATCAGAGAGAAAACCATGAAGACAATCGCCCTGCCGGCGCTGTTGGCCGCTGCCCTATCCTGCACTTTTATTCCCCTTAGCCCTGCCGCCCAGGCGGCCCCGACCTTTGTTGCCGACCTGGATATCACCAGCTTCGACGGCACCGAGCTAGACGCCAACCTGTTTATCCCCGAGACCCCGGCGCCCGCCGGCGGTTACCCCACAGTGCTGTTCACCAACAGCTGGGTGCTGGACAAGCATCAGTACCTGCTGCAGGCAAAAGCACTGGCCGAGAATGGCTATCTGGTGATGAGTTACTCCACCCGTGGCTTTGGTGCCTCCGGAGGACTGGTGGATGTCGCCGGTGACAACACCATCACCGATGCCCGTGTGCTGATCGACTGGCTGGAAGACCATTATCCGGTGGGCAAACTGGGCATGGCCGGCATTTCCTATGGCGCCGGTGTCTCGTTGATCACCGCCGCACAGGATCCGCGGGTGGATGCGGTGGCGGCGCTCTCCGGCTGGTCCGACGTCATCGAAGGGCTCTACCCGGGCAACACCGTCAACCTAGTGTGGGGCACCATCCTCACCACCACCGCGTTCAACCTCGATCCGGAAGTGGACACCATCTGGGCCAACCTGCGCGCCACTGAAAATATCCAGGGTGTAAAAGAATTCGCCGCCCCCCGCTCCGCACTCTCCTACGTACCGGAACTGAACAGCAACGGCACCGCCGTGCTCATGTCCAACAACTTCGCCGACTACCTGTTCAAACCCAACAGCATGACCCGGCTCTACAGCCTGCTGGACGGTCCCAAAAAACTGCTCCTCAACCCGGGCACCCACGCCGTCACCGAAACCCTCGGCGGCAACAACGGCCACATCTGGGCCACTACCTTTCGCTGGTTTGATCACTACCTCAAGGGCGACGCCAACGGCATCGACAGCGAACCCAAGGTCGACATGACCGTGCGCATCAGCAACGAGATCGAACAGTTCGACGACTTCCCGGTAACCGACACAACCACCCGCTACCACCTGCACCCCAGGCTCAGCTACTTCAATAACGCCAGTATGAAAACCAGCCCCTACAACGGTTGGGGCTGGAGCAACGACTTCCACGGCGGCGCCGACACCAAAGCCGGTACCGGCATCCCCGTGATTTCCGATGCGCTGGAAGGTTTTGGCATTCCGGTGTACACCAACATGACCGGCATCAACGGCTACTACGCCATCGAATACAACTCACCGGTGCACTGGAGCACCTTCAAAATCCGCGGCACTCCGACACTGGAGATGTGGATCAAACCCAGCAAGCCCGAAGTGCAACTCCAGGTACACCTCTACGACACGGGTCCACTTGGCCTCGGCCGCCTGATCACCCACGCCCCGCTCACCCTGCACGATGCTGCGGTGGGCCAGGCGCAGAAAGTTTCCCTGGAACTCTTCACCACCTCCTACGACGTACCGCCCGGGCATGTGGTTACCCTCGCCATCGACACCCAGGGCGCCATCTATCAGAAGCCTGCTGATACCAATTACGAAATCGAGGTGCCCTATCGCAGCAGCCGGCAATCGGTGCTGACGATTCCTCACCTGTAATACCGGTTCCCCTGAATAGGACTGCTCCGGCGCCGGATTCATTCCGGCGCTTTTCCCACCCCATTTATCCCTTCTAACCCTTCCACCTTTCGGGTTCTTACACGTAAACCGCTACAATTGGGGCACTTCTGACCGCGAATTTCCCAAAAGATCGAGTAATTATGCGACAACTTGCCCTACCAACACTCTTGGCTGGACTTTTACTCTTTGCCGGCTGCGATACCCAGAATAAAAACGCACCTGACGGCGCTGATACAGATAAACCGGCTACGACAGAAAGTGCACCCCAGGACTCCGCCAAAGCTGGTATGCACCCCGCTACGGAAGCAGGCGCCTCCGCAGAAGAGCAACCCCCGGCGGGCAAACTGCCCGACGGCGTGCGCCCCACCGCCTACCGCCTGGACCTGAACCTTGACCCGCGCCAGGACCGCTTCGACGGCCAGGTGGAGATCGACATCGAGCTGGACAAGCCCACCGACCATATCTGGATGCACGGCAACAATATCGACGTCGCCCACATCGAGGCCCTGATCCCCGGCGCCGCCGACAAACAGAAAGCCGAGGACAAGGTCGTCGCCGCCCACTACCGCCAGATGCTGGAAAGCGGCGTGGTGCGCGTGGACTTCGCCGGCGGTGTACCTGCCGGCAAAATCACCCTGCGCATCAAATACAGTGCGCCTTTTGATAAAAATCTCGCCGGACTGTTCAAGGTCGAGGAAAAGGGCGAGGCCTATGCACTCGCCAAGTCCGAATCCATCCAGGCGCGACGTTTCCTGCCAGGCTTTGACGAACCCGGCCTCAAAGCCACTTACGACATCAACCTGACGATCCCCAAAGGCTACGTGGCCATCGGCAATGCACCGGAAATGGGCCGCAGCGATGCGGGCGACGGCATGGAAAAAGTCACCTTTGCCCAGACCCGCCCGATGCCCACCTACCTGCTGTCACTCGCCGTGGGCCCGTTCGATGTGGTGGAGCGCCCGGCGATTCCCGCGAACAAATACCGCAAGCAAGAACTGCCGCTGCGCGGCTTTGCCCGCAAAGGCCGCGGCAAGGACCTGAAATATATTCTCGATGTGACTCCACAAATGCTGCGCATTTTTGAAGAGCAGCTGCAGCGCCCCTACCCGTTCAAGAAGCTCGACATTGTCGCCGCGCCCCAGTGGCCCAGCGGCGCCACCGAGCTCTCCGCCGCCATCACTTACCGCGAGCAACGTATCCTGGTAGAAGGTGACGAGCCGGCACCCGGCCTGCGCCTGGCACTGCTCGGCGTACACGCCCATGAAATTGCGCATATGTGGTTTGGCAACCTGGTCACCCCGCCCTGGTGGGACGACCTGTGGCTCAAGGAAGGCTTTGCCACCTGGGGTACCCCGCTGGTACTCACCATCATGGAACCGGACGGCGGCCACGACCTGAATGCCGCAGTGAGCGCCATCCGCGCGATGAATCTGGACTCTCTCGCCAGCACCCGCGCCATTCGCGAGCCGATCACCGATAACAACGATATCCGCAACGCCTACGATGCCATCACCTACGCCAAGAGCCTGGGTGTTATCCACATGGTGGATGAATATTTCGGCGCAAATACGTTCCGCCCGGCACTGGGCCGCTATATCGAGACCTTTGCCGATGGCGTTGCCGACTCACCGGATTTTTATAAAGTCATCGGCGATGAAACCAACAGCCCGCAACTGACCGAAACCTTCCGCACCTTTGTGGAACAGAAAGGCGTCCCCCTGCTGACCATGAGCGTGGATTGCAGTACCCCAGACGCAGCTAAAATCCGTGTCTCCCAGCAGCGCTACAAACCCCTGGGCTCACCGATCAGTGACGACGGGCAGCAGTGGAGCATCCCCTTCTGTGGGCGCGGCAGTTCCGGCGTTAGCCAATGCGAATTCCTCACCAGTGCGCAGCAGGAGATCGAGGTATCCGGCGGCAGCTGCCCCGAGTGGGTAATGCCGAATGTAAACGGCAGTGGCTACTACCGTTTCAATATGGAAGAAAAATACTGGCAGGCACTGCTCAAGCAATTCGATTCACTCGAACCCACCGAGCAACTGGCCGTGATCGACAGCGCCTTCGCCGCGTTTGAAGCGGGCCAGCTGAAGCCGACGACGCTCACTCAGGTCATCCAGCTCTCTGCCGCCTCCGACAAGCGCCAGGTGGTGGAAGCTTCGCTGAGTTACCTGGGCAAATACGCCGATCACTATGTGGACAAAGCGCACAGCAAAAACTGGCAGGCGTTCCTGAGCAAACTTTACGGGAACAAAGCCCAGCAATTGGCAGATAGTAGCGACTCAGAAAGCCAGCTGCTGTACAGCAAGCTGATCGGTTTCCTGGCGCTGGAAGGCAAAAATGCGGAAGCGCGCAAGCTGCTGCAGGAGAAGGCCGAGCAGTTTACCGGCTTCAATCAGGCGCGCGATCCTAAAGCCCTGGATTCGGATCTGTACACCAGCGCGTTGACCGTTGCGGTACAGGATTCCGGCAAGGAATTCCTCAATCACCTGATCAAGGTTCGCAGCGAGCTTGACGACCCGCTGCTCGATAGCGCCAGTGCCGACGCCATTGGTCGCGTTACCGACCCGTCGCAACTGCACATCATCCACAACCTGGCACTCAGCGATGACATGGGGTCCCGCGAGGCCTTCGGCCTGATCCACAATGCACTGGCAGAACCCGCACTGCAGGAAAAAAACTGGCAGTGGTTGCAGGACAACTTCAGCGCAGTGGTCAACAAGATCCCAGAGCAGTGGCGCCGCAACACCCCGCGCTTTGCTGCAAGTTTCTGTGACCAGCACTCCCTGCAACAGGTACAGGCGCTGTTCACCCAGCAGAAAAAACTGGTGCCCGGATACCAGCGCGCGCTGGACCAGACCGAAGAAGGTATCAACCTGTGTATGGCCCTGAAGGAAAAAGGGCAGGCACTGGCAGCGAGCCTGAAATAGCGCAAAGCGCCACTTCGAAAACGGCAGCCACTGGCTGCCGTTTTTATTTTGTCCCAAGTATTTGTGCTTTAGCGAGGAGCCTGCTGGCACAGGCTGCGAATACCATGGGCCTCCTGCAGAGCCTCAAGCCAGTAATAGGTGTCGTTGTCGCTGAAGTAATAATAGATACTGTCGTTCGGCAACAGCACCACAGTGATGCCACCAAAGCCGGATAAAAACGGGATCCATTGATTACCGCGGCAGCCGCTTAATTTTCCCACCACATTGTGCGCCCAGAAGCCATTGTTGTAGCGGTAATCGGCCAGTGGAACCGTGCCGGTATCCATGGGGTTGCGTTGCAGAGCCGCATTCAGTTCCCCCAGATTCAGTTTCTGTTGCCCGCCGAGCCTGCCCTTGTCGATGCTGACAAAGCGGCCAATTTTGGCCACATCGTCCGGCAACCATATCAGCCCCCAACCGGTAAACGGCTGCGCCGCGGCATCGAAGGTGCGACGGGTATATTGCCCCGTAGGACTCACTCCCAGCGGGCCCCAGAGATCGGCAACAATCGTGTCTCCAAACAAGTCCGCGTCACTGCCCCGCTCACCCCGCAGGTAGTCCGCCATAAGCGTGCCGGCAATGTAGGTATCCGAGGTGTGATAAACCCACTGGCTACCGGGGGAATCCTTGCGCGGATAATGGCCGCAGCTGTAGCTGAGCTTGCCACTGTGACTGTCTGACAGAAACAGGCCGTCGGTATGCTCGGCAGCCTCATCCACCATGTACGTTGCGCTGTCGTAATTGCCGGTAGCCATGTCCAGCAGATTATCGAGGGTGACATCACCCCAGTTACCGCTACGACAAGCGGGCACATGGTCACTGACGACCGTGTCTCGCACCCCCGGATACTGCTGTTGCAGTCGCATCATCGCGACACCGGCAAATACCGATTTTGCGATAGAGTAAGAAGGCAACACCAGAGATTCACAATAGGGATAGTTCCCGTGGCGGGTAACGCAATCGCCCCGGTAGTGGTTGCCATCAATCACAAAACCCGTGGTGGTGACATGGCTGGGATCGGTACTGCCGGGGCTTTGAAAAACCGTGTAATCGGTGCCCGGATAATCCGCACTCAGTGCCGACAGTGCCTTGATTGGCATCCGGGCTGCCACCTCTGCCTGATAATCCTGAATTCGCTGCTTCTGGTTGGCAATGGCCTGCGGCGTGTAGGTCGCATCGAGCAACCCCCACCAGTCTGCCTTGAAGTACAGACAGGTTTCACTACTAATCTGATAGGCAACTCTGGAAACAGAGCCATCGCCCTTGAACAAAAAACTCAGCACGCCGTTGTGGATACAATTGGCATTGCGCTGTTGCAGCGCAAAAGGTATCGCAGCGCGGCTGTAGCCCTTATCACCAACCTCCTGCCACACACGTCCGGGTGTCAGCACATATTCCCAGTGCGGGTGACTGCTGGCGATGGAACCGCGCTCCAGGGGAAAAATGTGGCTTCCTGTTTGAAGAAACTGGAATGCGAATTCCGGCAAATGCTTGCGGGAATTGTCGTCTTCACCGGTGTGGGTGTAGTTATAGGTGTCCTTGATTTCGTTGAAGTTACCAGAGTGGGCCTCGCCGTACAGGGTGAGCGTGCCGGAAAAAACTTGCTGCGGGTGTGCTGCCGCAGCGGGTAACGCATAGCCCGAAAAATTGATCGGGCTGCTCGGGCCATCGCCAGTCAACAGCGCCTCGCCACGTAGCAACATTCGGGACACCTTGCCATCGCCGGTCAACTGGGCATATTCATTGCCGGCGTTCCCCCAGCCATACGCCGCTCCAGCCCACAGGGCCATCAGTGCCAGGCCAAGTGATTTTGTTGCTTTTATTGTTGCTGTCATTTTCGATACACGAGCGGGCAACGGAATTTGTTATAGCGGTACACCAGCTTGCTGTAGCATGGCCGCCAGGGGTTCGAGCTGATACTCATAGTGCCGCCAGTGCGCTACCGCCGATTTATACAGTGGTTGCCGAACCTGTACCGAGCTGGCCGTCGCCACGGCACTGCGGTTGTGATGGAACTCTTCACATTCTGGCTGCCAGTCGAGTTTGACAGCACTCACCAGCTCTCTCGCCTGCCTCGGAAAGTCCTCCACCAGCCGGTCATAACGCTGAAATCGAACCTTGCCTTGCAAGCTCTCTTGCCATTGGGACTTCAGCTTCCAGTATCCTATGTAGTAGCGCCCCAGGTCGCTGAAGTCATAGGAAAAGGGATACCCCATCTGGAACAGTGTCTTGTACATGGCAAAGCAGGCATCCAGGGGGTGGCGATCCATCCAGATGACACTTGCGCCTGGCATGGATCGGGTGATCAGGCTGGCGTAGAGAAAATTTTGTGGTGTTTTATCAATATTCCGAGGGAGTGCCCCCGGAAAATTCTGCAATCGCTTAAGGTAGCTTTGCGCGATTTTTTCCGGCGCCCAAAGTGCCGTCTCCCTGACCAGGTCGCTCTTCGTAAGCTTTCTGCCAGAAGCGACCATCAGTGACATCGGAAAATCGGTAATCTCCCCAAGGCTTCTGCAATCACTGTGGCTAGACAGAATCCTGTCGACCAATGTGGTACCCGATCGCGGCAAGCCGAATACAAAAACCGCCTCTTGCCCCACTTGCGCATCCGTTTCCCGTTCACCGCCACCGTCATGACACTGGCGGATCAAATCCAATGTCTCCAGGTCACCCTCTACTCGATATTGCATACCCCGACGGCGCAGGCTCGCCCCTTTCTGAAAGTGTGCGAACGCACCGGGGAACTCTTGCAAATCTTCCAGTTCTTTAGCAACGGCATAGTGCAGCTGGATCCGGTCCATTGGCGACAGCCGCTCTCCTGCCAACAAAGACTCAATGTGCGCAACATCATTTGATCCCGTAGTGGCCTTGTTTAAACCACTTTTTACCAGCTGAGCCTGACCATCCGCTGGGTTCTTCTCAAGTAGCGCCGTCAGTATTTCTTCTGCTTCAGTGGTTTTTCCCAGGGCCACCAGATTGACCGCAAGGTTGTACTTGCCATCGCGACTTCCTCCCGCGGCGAGCTGCCGATAAGTACTCACCGCCTCATCCAGCAACTGGCACTGAACCAGCAACTGGGCGCACTCCGCGAGGTGCTGGGGCATATCTACAGCACGATCGAGATACTCGCGCACCAGCGCCCGCGCCTTGAGGTGTTCCCCACAGAATATGAGGCTGCGAATGGTGTGCGGGAACAGCACCAGTGCATCTGAATATTTTGTTCGAGCATCGGAAAGAACTTCCAGGGCGTCAAAAAACCTTCCGTCCTGAAGTGCGGCATTGGCTTGCCGAATTGCACCCTGCGGCATTGCTTCAATCTTATCCACGTGTTCCGTCATTTGAATTCGCTGTATTGGATTACCAGTATGCCAAACATTCCGACCATTCAAAAAAGGGGCGCAGAGCGCCCCCAAATACACCAATTAAATCAAGCAACAATGACAAGGCTCACACTTGATTCTTTGCGATCAGAAAGTCACTTTCAGGTTTGCACCAATGGTTCTGGGCTGCGCAAGGAACTCCTTGGATCCGTTACCGAAATAATTTTGCGAGGGGTCCGTACCCATATACTCCTGTTTGAAAATACCGGTTGAACCTTTTTCATTGGCCAGGTTTTTCGCGAACAGCGTCGCCGACCACCAGTCGCCCGCAATCCCAACATGCCCATCCACAATGGCAAAGCCATCGAGTGTCTGTGCAAACCGCACACTATCGCTGGCCGCATTCTCTGTATCCGACTGATAGTAGGAAGCCAGGCGTGCAATCAACGCCAGCCCCTGGTTACCGATTGGTGCGCGGTAATCCAGGGCCGCGGATAGCGTATGCTCCGGCGTTCCCGGCAGGCGGGTTCCAGCACTGGCGATAAGGCCACCGGTCGGGGAAACCAGTGCATCGTCCAGTTCCGCATTAACATAGGCATAGCCTACGCCATAACTCAGCGTTTCAGTGATACTGCCCTGGATTTCAAATTCCAGACCACTGGTACCGGCACTTTCACCATTTGCGACGGCGTAGAAACCTCCAATTGGCGTCGATGTGTTCATCTGCACATCTTGCCAGTCCACCATAAACGCCGCCAGCGTGTAGCGGGCACTTCCGAGGCTGCCCTTGATACCCAGCTCGGTGTTCAACACGGAATCGGAACCGTACTCCAACCAGGCATCACTCTCCGCAAAGTTTCCACTGAGCGGTACCGCATTGGTACCACCGCGGCGATAACCTTCCGAGACGGTCGCGTAGACCATGGTATCTTCGCTGATGTCATAGGACAGGTTGCCCTTGAACAGGGTGCCGTCATCAGAGGTTGTGCGACTTTCGTTGACCGCATCACCGATCACCCCCGGCCCCCACAGCGGCAAGTCCATAAATACGTCGGACTGATATTCGTTATCGAAGTAGCGTGCACCCAGAGTAAAGTGCAATTTGTCCATGTGCCAGGTGGCTTCACCGTAAACAGCATTCTCGGTGAACTCGTCCATGCGGCTGTAATCCCAGTCCTGATCCGTAGCGACCAGGTCTATACCCCAGGCGGTCGCGGCCCAACGATCGAAGCCGCGCAGGAAACTCTGCTGAGCACCAGCGGTATCCTGATTGATATGGAAGGCACCCAATGTCCAATCGAAATTGCCACTGGTGCTCGACACCAGGCGCAGCTCCTGGATAAAGGCACTGTCTTCATATTGACGCGCCGCCTCGGCCATTGGTCGGGTGTAGTTATAGTACCACTGCCCCAACCAGCCCAGCTGCGCGTAAAAACCCGTATTTTCAGAAACAGAATCACCGCTGTGGTCATACTGTGAGGTAGAGGACGTCAGGGTGGCAAAGCCCAGATCAATATCAACTTCCAGTGACGTCAAATCGGCTTCGCGACTGGAAGGCTCCAGCTGTACCGAGCCGTTTTCATATTCGCCGTAAGGATTTCCGACCCCATCCATCCCCAGGGTCTGCTGGCGACGACCACCGATATCGTCCTGCTGCATCATGTGCGTCAGAACGGCCTCGATTTTTTCGGTGGGCTGCCACAGTGCGGCCACTTTTACATACTTGATATCCACCGTATCGGCATCTTTTATGGTGCGATAGTTTGCATCCGCCGAGAGAACGCCGTTGGGTGCTACCGGCAGCCCCGCATTGTCCAGCTGGTAAACATTGACATAATCCACAACCCCCGCGCTATCCACAAAACCGGCAGAGCCGCGCACCGCAAAATTGTCGGCGAGCGGAACATTGATTATCGCGTCGCTGAAGTAGTTCAGGCCGCTGGAGCCAGTGGTAGAAGACACCCCGGAATTCAGTTCTACCTCGACAGCCTCAGTACTGGGTGCCCGCGTGATGTAACGCACTGTACCCCCGAGCGAACCGGAACCGTACAGAGTTCCCTGTGGACCCCGCAGAACTTCCACCCGTTCCAGGTCTTTGAGGATGAAGTTTGCATAGACCGGTGTGCTGTTGACATAGGTAGACACCGTGGGGGAAGCGGCAAGTGCATAGTCGCCGAGTGCAGCGCCATCCACATTGAGCCCCCGGATCATGATGCCATTGATCACACCAGAGTTGCGGCTTCCGCGGTCAACCACGGCTACGCCGGGAATATTACGCATAAGCTCCGCTTGATCCGTTATCTGGGCTGCACTGATGTTATCGCCGGAAACCGCAGAGATGTTGTAGGGGATGTCCTGCATGGACGCCTCACGACTGGTTGCCGTCACAACAATCTCTTCGATCGGACCACTCTCTTGCGCGAAAACCTGCGGCACCGTAAAAATACTTCCAGCGGAAACTGCCGCAATTGCGGTGGCGAGCGTGCTTCGGTAAAACCCCTGTTTGATCGGTTGTTTCATGATGCCCTCTGCTAGGTCTGGTTCTCTTATTTTTAAAGGTTACATGCAGGCCAAACTGCGCCGGCTTTTCGCTTTCTGCGATTTTTACTTGTGGACCCTGGCTCAAACCTAGAGCCAGTTAGTCTACAACGACTGGTCCAGCGATATTCCATCCTGCGAAAATGAAATCGCCTGAGTCGTGACTACTCAGGAATCTTCAGCTCTCCCAGCTCCTCCAGAGCCGGGGATACAGCACCCTGCTCGTACTGCGGGTAGCGCACCCGACCATCGCGAAAACTTTTCAGAGTCTGGCCGAGCCCCTTTATGCCGCGCTCGCGGACCTGGGCAACTTTTTCCAGATCAACCTCGAAACTGATAATTTCTTCCTCAACCGATGCCTCGTGAATCGTCTCACCTTCGGGACCGACAATGATCGAGCGGCCTACGCCCTGGGCACCGGCCGAATTGACATCGACGATGTAGCACTGGTTCATACTGGCGCTGGCACGCACAATGGACAGCTCATCCATGCGATCGATGGTGTCCGTTTTGGTGGGATGAATAATCACATCTGCCCCCATCCATACCAGTGCGCGGGTGGTTTCCGGAAACCACATGTCGTAGCAGATGGAAACCCCAAAGCGCCCAATTCCCGGCACCTCGAACACCACAAACTGGTCGCCACCGGTAACGCCTTTTTCGTAGGGAAGGAAGGGGTAAATTTTCCGATAGCGAGCGATGACTTCGCCGGCAGGATTGATCACTGGCGTTGTATTGAAAACCGTACTGCCGTATTTTTCGTACATGGATCCCGGTACCAGCCAGATACCAAGTTCGCGCGCTGCGCGGCAAAAAGCTTCCTCTTCTGCCGACGGCAATTCCCGCGCATGCTGGGCACCAACACCGCGCAGCGCCAGCTCGCTCAACACCACCATTTTGACCCAGGGGTAGCGGAGCTTGGTGCGCTGGATCTTTTGCAGCAGCAACTCCAGATTGTCGGTTTCATCCAGGTTCAGCTGCAGTGCGGCAATTCCGAAGCGGCGGGGTTGGGTATTCATCGCTCACCGTGTCCTACTTGATTATTCTCGGCTGGAGCAATACTGGCCCAGCCAACGGCTCGGCTATAGATCCAGATTAGCGCTGACGATGAGTCCACAAGGCGGTTATCGGGGAATTTGGCAGGAAACTGGCGAAGTGGCCCCAAAGGCTCGGCAAAACTGGCACTATCGCCAGTGCTGTAATAGGTTAGCTTTAGTCCGGCTCAGAGAAATAGCACCAGAGATATAACACCAGAGATATAACAATAGCCTCCCGACCTCCGGAGTTCTTATGCAAAGCCCATCCACTACCGAAGCAACCGAGCTCCCAGGCCGTTCGACATCCGAAGAACAACTTTCTGAAACCTCTACACAAGCTGTACTGCTGGCGAGCAACGGCTGGCTGGCGAGTATTTTTCTTGCTTTCCTGTCCTCTGCCGGACTTTATTACGTCAACATTTTTCCGGTGATCGTCGATGCACTGATGGTTGGGGCCGGTTTGAGTGCCGAGCAGGCGGGGCAGATCACCTTCGCCAACACCATTGGTGCGGTGATCGGCGCATTCACGGTTTCCTGGCTGATCCGCTATATTCCCCGTTGGAAACTGGCGGCAACGATCTTGCTGTGCTGTTCCATCGGGATGGACGTACTGACGATCCGGCTTGCAAATCTGGACCTGCTGATTCCCCTGCGCCTGGTGCACGGAATACTTGGTGGGGCACTGGTAGGGTTGGGCTTTGCGGCTATCGCGCGCAGTGGCATTGCCGGGCGCAGTTACAGCATGGTACTGCTGGTGCAATATATCGGCGGCGCCATCGGCATGGGCTTTCTGCCAACGCTGGTTGTGGAACACGGCCCTTACGTGCCTTTTTATGCGCTGATTACTTTCAGTACAATCACACTGATGATGCTGCCGCTGATCGCAGACTACCCACTGCCCCGGCAATCTGCACCGGTGACGGCTGTGACTCGCAGCGAATACAAACTGCCCATTCGCCCCATTGTCATCACACTGATTGCCCTGTTCTGTTTCCAGTTTGCCAATATGGCGCTGTTCGCATTCATCTTCGACCTTGGGAAGTCCTTTGCGCTCTCGCTCAGCTTTATCAGCCAGACGCTGTTCTGGGCCAACCTGATTGCCATCAGTGGCGCAGTGCTGGCTGCGGTGACCGGTCAGAGACTCCCCCTGGCTAGGCCACTGGCGCTGGCACTGTTCGTAACAGTAGCGGGTTTGCTGATGTTTGTTTACAGCGGTATTCGCGAAATATTTATCATAGCCAACGTGGTAACCGGTATTACCTGGGCTTTCTGTGTACCCTATTTTCTGACGATGGCTTCGCGCTTCGACAGTGCCGGGCAAATGGGAGCCTTTGGTGGCTTCGCCTCCAAGCTCGGGCTTGCCTGTGGCCCCTTGTTTGCCGGTTATTTTATTACCGGTGGTGGAAGTTATACGCAGCTGATTGTTCTGGTAAGCCTAGTGCTCGCAATCTGCCTGATTGCCGTGCCCACAGCGCGGCAACTCGACCGTAGCACTGCAAAATAGCAAAGCAGAAAAGCAGCAAACTGCTGGTTTGGCGCTCCCAACACACCGGTTTACTCGTGAGCAATAATCGCTGCATCAATCAGCAGGCCACTGTCATTGAACCATTTGATGCGGTGGCCATCAGTCACTACAAAAAAACTCGCCCTGCGCCCGTAGGACCAGTTGCGCCACTGGCGCACCCACCGGTCCCCGTCGAGCCACCAGCGCCCCATATCCGTCTCGTCCATTTCAACGTCGTTGCGCGAGTAACCCAGCATGGTGCCGTCCGGCTTTAGCTCAATACGATAGGATTCCCCAAGGGTATTGGTACCAAGGAAAACCGCTCCCGGCATTTCCTGCTGCAGCTCTGCCGCAGACAGGCGTCGCCCGCTCGCGGACTCCAGGGTTTCCTCTTCCGCCTGCAGCTCACCATTAATCAGGCTTGCGAGGATCTTCACACCACCTTCAATTTTGCCCGCGTCAATTGCGGAGAAGCCGAGCCGCACCGCGCTGCCGTCGCTGACACTTTCCAGCAACAGGCCATTTTGTTCCGCCCTTACCAGCAATTGCATGGCATCGATATGCTTCGGCAGTTCCAGCCAACACGCCGTGCCACAACTGGCACGGCGCACTTTGAGTTTCGGCAGGTGGTACATCAAGGCCTCACCCAGTGCGCTCCACCGGTCTTTCAGCTGCTGGGTGATTTTGAACAGCGCCGCGTCCAGGTGCCCGGCGGCAACGAATTTGGCCAACAACCGCTGATTGAGCGCCGGCGCACGCTCCCGCAGGGTATAGCGCAGCGCACGCAACCGCTGAACCACCGGCTTGGGCGCCACCACAAACGCCAGTTGCATACCCGGGTCAATGGCTCGCGGAAATTGATACAGGTAGATCACCGAGCTACCGCCCGACATACTCTTCAGCGGTGGCAATGGGTTTCCGTGGTAGCAAAAATCGTGGTCGCAGTCGTTCTCGATAATGACCGCGCCCTGCTCCCGCGCCTGCTGCAATAGCAGGCGCCGCCGCTCGAGACTGGAGGTAACGGCAGTGGGATTGTGCACATTGGGTTGCAGATAGAGGCAGTCTGCCAGTTTGAGATTTTCGTCCAGCAGGGGGCCGTCAGCATCCTGCGCCAGCGGCAAAATACGCGCACCGGTACGCCGGAAAATTTCGCCTACCTCGCCACCGGCGGGCCTTACCAGCGCGAGTGCGCGATGGCTCCCCAGCAGTAGTTCACCCAGCAGATAGCAGGCCTGTTCGATACCGCTGGTCAACAGTACCTGGCCCGGATCCACATAAATACCTCGGCGCGGCAGCAGCCGGGTGCAGATCTGCTCCACTAAGTGGCGGTCATCCTCGTTATTACCCAAGGTGGCCCACTGGGCCACTTCGCGGCCCGTAAAAATATCGCGGGTGCACTCGCGCCACTCCGCTCCGGGGTAAAGGCGCGGATCGTATTCATTGCTGACAAAGGGATAGGGGTACTGGAGCCAATTGGCGGGGCGATTCTGTAAGGCGCGACGATTGACCGACACCGGGTTGCAATGGTCGCGCCAGAAGTGGCGGTCGTGCTCTTCACTGGCAGGCAGGCCGCCGCCGTGACTGATCACCCCCTGCTGGGAAACGGTATCACTGACATAAAAGCCACTGCGTTCTCGCGTCGCCAGGAAACCGTCATCCACCAGCTGCTGGTAGGCGATGACCACGGTATTGCGGGCCACCCCCAGCTGTTCCGCCATGCGGCGCGACGAGGGCATTTTGTGGCCCGCGGGAATACTGCCAGACAGAATACCCTGGACCAACTTCTCCCGAATCTGCTGCTGCAGGCTTTTGTCTGCAGCTGGATCAAGGACGATCAGTGCTTCGCTCATGAGGCTCTATATTTTCGTTTTTATTATGTGCTTAAGGAGTTTGCCCGGCATACGCCGGGCATTCAAGTAGGGACCAGAGTGCCCACCTTTTGGGTCTGATTAATGCGTATTACGTGCCAATTTACGCAGCCGGAACGCCAGCCACACCAGAATCACACCAAAAATAATCGCGTAGGTTCCAATCAGCCACAGCAGCGCCAGTGCACCGGCACCGGGCTTGAGCAACAGCACCAGGCCAAAAATGACCGACAGCATGCCGGCGAAAATCAACAGCCATTCATGCTCGATTTCCTTGCGCAGGCGGATGGCACCGATGATTTCAAAAATGCCACGCACCAGTGCCCAGGCACCGATAAAGATGACCAGCACCAGCGCGGTAACCTGTGGATAAATGAAAGTGACAATACCCGCGGCGATCCCCGTAATACCGACAAACAGGAGCCACCACAGGGACGAACGGCTCACCTCGCCGCGCCCCTTGATTGCGCCGTAAATGGCGACAACGCCATCCATCAGCGAATAGACCCCGAACAGGATCACCAGGCTCAACAGGGAGATGCCCGGCCACACAAAGGTGAGCACGCCGAACAGTATGGCGAAGAGGCCCCGCACCAGCGCCACCCACCAGTTGTCGGCCATGGCGCGCAGTAGCGGGCGATCGGAAAGGGAAATGGAATTCCTGGTCATGAAAACTCCCGACACATTGAGACTATTTCGTCGGGAGTTATAGGGTGAAGTTGCGCGAACAGCTAATCAGATGAAATGCTGTACCTTGTTTTTGTAACTGCGGCTCATTTTCAGGCGTTCGCCGTTATTCAAGACCAGGTGGTACTCGCCATTGATGTGGGCGCAGATCTCGCGCACGCGCTTCAGGTTGACGATGGTGGAGCGATGGATACGCTGGAACACTTTCGGATCCAGCTGCTGCTCCAGCTCCTTCATGGTGATGCGCATCACGTGGGTTTCGCCATTGGCGTGCACGCACATATAGTCACCGGCGGCGTCGATCCAGTCGATCTCCCGCGCCGGCACCAGGGTAATTTTGCCGGAGTCCTTGATCGCAATTTTTTCCGGAAAACGGCTGCCGCCGAGCTCGCCCGCCGCGAGTTTTTCTTCCAATGCCTGGGGCGATTCCTGGGTCAGGTCCGCCACCGCTTCCAGCAGCTGCTCGCGCTGGGCGGCGATATTTTCACTGCCCAATTTTTGCCGCACCCGCTGCAGGGCCAGGTTGAGGCGGTCTTCCTCGATGGGCTTCAGCACATAGTCCACCGCGTTGACCTCGAAGGCCTCCACCGCGTACTGGTCGTAAGCCGTGACAAACACGATCTGTGGAATCTCGTCTTTCGGCAGTAGCTGCACCAGCTCGAGGCCGCTGACACCCGGCATCTGGATATCGAGGAAGGCCACATCCGGCTTCAGTGCCAGTATCTGCTCCCGCGCCTCGCGGCCGTTGCCGCACTCCGCCAGGATTTCGATCCCGCCCTCGCTGTCAGCCAGGTTCTCAAGGCGCAGACGCAGGCCGCGGCGGGCCAGCGGTTCATCGTCCACAATGATGACTTTCAGAAGTTTGTTATCCACAATCTCGCCACTGCCGCTCATATTGCTGCTCTCTTTACTGGATCCAGACTATTCCTGCTCAAACGGAATCCGCAGATTGACTGCCAGGCCGCCTTCCGGGCGATTGCAGAAGCGGGTCTTCTGCTCCACGCCATACAGGGCCCGCAGCCGTTCACAGGTGTTGCGAATGCCCACACCGCTGCCGTTGCCGAGCCCCGCCAGTGCTTCTTCCGGCACGCCGGGACCGTTGTCGCTGACCTCGATCAGCAGCTCACCGGCAAAGACCCGCGCCTTGATGGTGATCTCGCCGCCCCACTCCCGCTGGGAGATGCCGTATTTGATCGCATTTTCCACCAGAGGTTGCAGCAGCAGGCTGGGTACCAGGGCGCGCGAGGCGTCGCCCTCCAGATCCACATTGACCTGCAGGCGATCGGCGAAGCGCACTTTCTCGATATCCAGGTACAGCATCAGCGCCTCCACTTCCTTGGCCAGGGTGACCTTCTGCATGGGGTCATTGTCCAGGGAGTGGCGCAGGAACTGGGACAGCCGGGTGACCATGCTGTTGGCGGTCTTGCCGTCTTGATCCAGAATCAGGGTGGAAATCGCATTCAGGGTATTGAACAGAAAATGGGGATTCAGCTGGTAGCGCAGCATTTTCAGCTGCGACTGGTGGGCGATGGACTCCGCCTTGAGGGCCTTCTCCTGCTGTAGCAGGGAGGCCTGATAGTATTTGATGCCGTAATAGAGCGCCGTCCAGGTCATGTAGATCAGGAAGGAGTAGGAGAACCAGTAGACGGCCACTACCGCCGGATGCTCATCGCTCTCTTTACCGTACAGCCACAGGGAGCCGCCAAACTTGATCGCCGCCCACAGCGCCGCCCCCAGGATAATCACCCCCAGGGACCCCATCAGTCGTGCAGCCGGCGCTTTGTGCCACAGGCGCTGAAAGCCCCGGCGCATGCCCTCGGAAATTGCCACACCAGAGGCGGTAGCCACGGCAATATAGCCGGTGTGGAGCCAGTGGCTCTCCACCCAGAAGAAGCTGCCGACGAACGTCAGCAGTGTATAGGCGCCCCAGCCACTGCACTGCAACGCCCAGTACTGGCACCGCTCGGAAGCCAGCTTTGTCGTCAGCCAATTGAAAACCGAAGTTCCCATAAATAAACCCAATAAACCTGCGAACGTGGCGCAAAGACTGCGCCAATCTGGGAAAATAGCCTAATTGACTGGAAGCGTGGGTGAAATACCACCAAACGCAACAATCTGACGGACTGCCGCAGACTGGGGCCAAACGGGAGACAAGTACCTTGAAATACTGGTTGTTCAAATCAGAGCCGGACGAGTACGGACTTGCAGACCTGAAGGCAGAGCCTGGTCAGGTTGGCCGCTGGGACGGCATCCGCAACTACCAGGCGCGCAACTTCCTGCGGGACCAGGTGCAGGTGGGCGACGGCGTGCTCTTCTATCACAGTACCTGCAAGATTCCCGCCGTTGCCGGTACCGCGACAGTGGCAAAGGCGGCCTACCCGGACCCGGCGCAATTCAATCCCGAATCCAAGTACTTCGACCCCAAGGCCACCGCAGAGAAACCGCGCTGGTACTGCGTGGATATCCGGTGGCAGAGTGAGTTCCGCCGCCCCGTGGCCCTGAAAGATATCAAGCAGAACCCGGCGCTGGCGGAGATGGTGCTGGTAAAACAGGGCCGGCTGTCGATTCAGCCGGTCACCAGCGAAGAGTGGGACATTATTCAGCAGCTGGGGCGCTAGTAGTCTGGGGCGAGCCCAGCAGGCCATCCGCGCGGAACATCGACTTGATGCCGCGCACTGCCTGGCGAATGCGATTCTGGTTTTCGATCAGGGCAAAGCGCACGTAGTCGTCACCGTAGTCGCCAAAACCGATTCCCGGCGACACGCACACCTTGGCGTCCGCCAGCAGCTTTTTGGCAAATTCCAGTGAACCCATCTCCCGGTAAGCGTCCGGGATTTTCGCCCACACATACATGGAGGCCTTGGGCACATCCACCATCCAGCCGGCTTCGTGCAACCCCTTAACCAGGGTGTCGCGGCGCTGGCGGTACTGCTCGGCGATATCCCGCACACACTGCTGATCCCCTTCCAGGGCCGCAATGGCCGCCACCTGTAGCGGGGTAAAACTGCCGTAGTCATGGTAGCTCTTGATGCGCGCCAGCGCATTCACCAGGTCGCGGTTGCCCACCATAAAACCCACGCGCCAACCGGCCATGTTGTAGCTTTTGGAGAGGGTAAAGAATTCCACCGCCACATCTTTGGCCCCGGGCACCTGCATAATTGAGGGCGCTTTCCAGCCTTCGTAAACGATGTCGGCATACGCCAAATCGTGCACCACCAGAATGCCGTAGCGCTTCGCCAGCGCCACTACCCGCTCGAAAAAATCCAGCTCGACACACTGCGCGGTGGGGTTGGACGGGAAGCCGAGAATCACCATTTTCGGCTTGGGAATACTCTCGATAATGGCCCGCTCCAGCTCGGCAAAAAAGTCGATGCCGGGCACCAGTGGTACCGAGCGCACCTGGGCGCCAGCGATCACTGCACCGTAAATGTGGATGGGGTAACTGGGGTTGGGTACCAGCACCATATCGCCGTGATCCAGCACCGCCAGCATCAGGTGCGCCAGCCCTTCCTTGGAGCCAATGGTCACCACCGCCTCTTCTTCCGGGTCTATCTCCACCCGGTAGCGATCCGCATACCATTGCGAAATGGCCCGGCGCAGGCGGGGTATGCCGCGGGAAGTGGAGTAGCCGTGGGTGTCCTCGCGCTGGGCCACAGTACACAGCTTGTCGACAATATGTTGCGGGGTAGGTCCGTCGGGATTGCCCATACTGAAGTCGATGATGTCTTCGCCGCGCCGTCGCGCAGCCATCTTCAGTTCGGCAGTGATATTGAAAACGTAGGGGGGAAGGCGATCAATACGGGAAAAACGGCGCACGGAAGGCGCACTCATATCCTTACTCATAAATTCCTCTGTTTACGTAAGCGCCCGGAACCGTCCGAGCGACGCAGGCCGCCGATTGGCGACCCAGGGATCATAAGCGAAGAATTTATTTTCGAGAATGGGCAGTCAGCCGATTGGCAAAGATCGGCGCCACAAACCTTCAGATATCCGGCTGGATGTCCGCCGGGGAGCGGGAATGGGTCGGCTCCTTGGCACAGGAGCACCCCAGGCGCCCATTCAGAGTCTGCCACTCGCTGTAATTGGCATCCTGGCACTGCATACGCAGGGCCTGACACTGGGAGCCATAGCGGACCTTGCTGTTGCTGGCACCCTCGAGTGCCATGCGCGTCAACGTTTCACAGCCAGCGGCCGAGCCAATGAATAGCAGAATAAAAATGAGTTTGTGGTGCATGATTCTTCCTTGCTTATTGGAGTCCAGCGTCGACGCCTAACGAGATAGGGATAGGACAAAGTTTTGCTGACAAAAGTTTCAGGAGCAAAAGTTTCACGAACAAAAGTTCCGCTAGATAAATTCTGCTATCTCGCCCAATGGTTTTTTACCAATTGCCGGAACCTGTGCGCCCTCCGCCGGCAGCCCCGCCACCACAATCATATAGGGGCGCTCGTCGCCGGGGCGGCCGAGAATCTGGTTCAGGAACTTCATCGGGCTTGGCGTGTGTGTGAGGGTAGCGACGCCAGCATTGTGCAGTGCAGCCAGCAACATGCCGGTGGCGATACCGACAGACTCGGAGGTGTAGTAATTTTTGCGCTGCTCACCCGCCGCTCCTTCGGAGAACTTTTTCAGGAAAATCACGATCAGGTAGGGCGCGGTTTCCAGGAAGGGCTTATGCGCGTCGGTTCCCAGCGGGGCGAGAGCGTCCAGCCACTCTTCCGATGCACGCCTCTCATAAAACTCCCGCTCTTCCGCTTCCGCCGCCATGCGGATTTCTTGTTTCACCGCCGCAGACTCCACCACGCAAAAATGCCAGGGCTGCATATTGGCACCACTGGGTGCGCTGCCCGCAGTAAGCACCGCCTGCTCGATGACTTCACGGGGTATTGGTGCATTTGAAAAATCCCGCACCGAGCGGCGCTGCTGCATCCAATGATAAAACGTTCGCGCACGCGCAATTTTGGTCGCATCGTCGAACTGCTCGAATTGCAATGGCGCGAACTGGCCGGAGTCTGCCATTACACTACCCCCTTGGTACGCGCGATGAACAGGCTCAACAGCGACAACAGCGTCAGTACCACGAGAATAATGCCCAGCAGCAACAGAGGGCGGAAAGGCTTGCGCTCCACGTCGTTGTGGCCGCTTTCCAGATAGCGGTCGACCCTGGCCTGGTCATCTGCGGAAAGTTTCTTCGGCGGGACGCTGAATTCGGATTCGGACTCTGGGTTCGGCATGGCTAATCCGGGATCTTTTTTATTGTGATAACCCGAGTTTAGGAGATCCAGTGCAACGAAAAAAGCCCCGCGAGTGCGGGGCTTTTGCTGCTCGAGCCCTGAAGGTAGCGGATCAGAACAACTCGTCTTCCATATCCATCAGCGTCTCGCTGCCAGCAAGTACGCTGGCCGCCAGCGCGTTGGTCTGCGGCAGCAGGCGCGCGAAGAAGAAGCGCGCGGTTTTGATCTGGCTGCGGTAGAAGTCGTCCGCCTGCGGCAATGCAACGCTGGCCACCTTGGCCCACATATAGGCGTAGGCGACAAAACCGAACAGGTGCAAATACTCCACCGAAGCGGCGCCCGGTGCGTTGGGGTCGGTTTTGGCCGCCTCAATCACTGCAGCGGTCACGTCTTTCAGGCGCTGCAGCTCGCTCGCCAGCGGCTGGATGAATTCCGCCATTGCTTCGTCATCGGCGTTTTCAGCAATGAATCCCTGAATTTCCGCGGCAAACAGCTCGAAGAAGGCGCCACCGTTGGCGACGGTCTTGCGACCGATCAGATCCAGCGCCTGGATGCCGTTGGTACCCTCGTAGATCTGGGTAATACGCACGTCGCGCACCAACTGCTCCTGGCCCCACTCGCGGATAAAGCCGTGGCCGCCGAACACCTGCTGGCCCAGCACGGTACACTCGAGACCCTTGTCGGTGAAGAAAGCTTTGGCCACCGGCGTCAGCAATGCCACCATGGCTTCCGCGTGCTTCTGCTCTTCGCCTTCGCCGAACTTGGCAATATCCAGCCACTTGGCCACATAAGTGGACAGCGCACGGCCACCGCCAATGTAGGCTTTCTGGGTCAGCAGCATACGGCGTACGTCCGGGTGCACGATGATCGGGTCGGCGGCCTTTTCCGGCTGCTTGACACCTTCCGGTGAACGGCTCTGTACGCGGTCACGGGCGTATTCGAGCGCGCTCTGATAGGAACGCTCGGAAGCGCCCAGGCCCTGAATACCAACACCAAGGCGCTCGTAGTTCATCATGGTGAACATGGCCGCGAGGCCCTTGTTCACTTCACCCACCAGCCAGCCCTTGGCGCCATCGAAGTTCATCGCGCAGGTGGAGGAAGCCTTGATGCCCATCTTGTGCTCGATGGAGCCACAGCTGACCGCATTGCGCTCGCCCAGGCTGCCGTCTTCGTTGACCATGATTTTCGGCACCAGGAACAGGGAGATACCTTTCGGGCCCTTGGGTGCGTCCGGCAGTTTGGCCAGTACCAGATGGATGATGTTCTCGGACAGGTCGTGGTCACCGCCGGTAATGAAAATCTTGGAGCCGGTGATGCTGTAGCTGCCATCTTCCTGCGGCTCCGCCTTGGTGCGGATGATACCCAGATCGGTACCGGCGTGAGGCTCGGTCAGATCCATGGCTCCGGCCCAGGTGCCGGCGTACATGTTCGGCAGGTACTTCTGCTTCAGCTCTTCGGTAGCGTGGGCATCGATTGCCAGGCAGGCGCCATTGGTCAGCACCGGGTAGAGGGCGAAGGAAATATTCGCCGCACAGATCATCTCTTCCACCTGGGCACCCAGGGTTTTCGGCATACCCATGCCACCGAATTCCGGATTGCCCACCAGCGCACCCCAGCCGCCCTCACAGTAAGTGGCGTAGGCTTCCGGGAAACCTTTCGGCGTGGTCACAACGCCGTCGTTCCAGTGGCAACCCTCTTCGTCGCCGCTGCGGTTGATCGGGTCCAGGGTGTTGCTGGCCAGTTTGGCCATTTCTTCCAGAATCGCATCTGCGGTTTCGCGATCGGCAGTGTCCGCCAGCGCCGGCAGCCGCGCCCACAGCTTGTCTGCCTCGAATACTTCATGCAGCAGGAAGTTCATCTCGCGCAGTGGCGCCTTGTACTCAGCCATTTTTTCGCCTCACTCATTCAATCTGGCAATCTGGCGGTGAAATCAATCACCCGTTTCAAACAATTGTTTGAATTTAGATTCAACCTCCCTGTTTGTCAACGCAGCACCAACCAGGGCGGCCCCATGGTCAAATTTAATAATTAGTGTCAAGTTATCTTGAGGACGACTTCTGGTTAATTTGACCGCGACCAAACGGTCAGTTCTCCCGGGTGATTTCATTGAGGCGCACCCTGGGTGGCGCGTCATTTAGTTACAGCTGCAACTTTTCTCGCAAATGATTCATCCGGAAAGGCTGCCTGTTGACAGACAAACGTGATCACATTCACGCGTTTACAAAATAAAAATCCGTAAAGGAGCCATATCGCAATGAGACTTCCAGCTCTCAAAACCAGTACCGCACTACTCGCCATCGCCCTGTCTTCCGCCGGTTGCGTAAAGATGGACGGCAAGGTAAACGGCGGCGGCACCATGAATTCCATGGGCGGCGCCGGCAAGGCCGTTATGACCTTCCACGCCGAACGCTGTGACGAACAGCCCGTCAAAGGTCAGGTGAATTTCCAGGACAAAACCGCCATCGATTGGGAAAACGACGGAGGCGTTAGTTTTCGCGCCAACGTGGTAGATGCAGGTTTATGCGGTGAAGATGTAGACCTTAGCGGGGATGCAGCACTGTCCTGTGACCAGAGATGCGGCCCCGGTGAATTCGAAGTGGCCTTCGAATACGACTCCACCAACCCGCAACTGCCTGGCGAGGGCTCCGGCGTCGCCTGCATGGTTGACTGGGGCGAAGGTGTCAATGCGTCTTACCGCATCAATGGCATGGCCAGCATCAGTGTCGATACCGGCCCATTTTCCAGCTATGCCAATCGCGGTGCACTGAGTGGCAACGTGCAAACCCAGGAATGCCCATCCGCCAAAAACGATAAAGAAGACAACGGCTGATCGCCCACAGAATAATAAAAAGGTGAATTCATGAAATTACACAACACGCTGCTCGCCGCAGCCATCACTGCCGCGATGAGCGCTCCCACCCTCGCCGCCGACACCATGCGCATGGTCCTGGAATACAAGCCCGGACAGGGAAACGCAGTCAAAACCGCTCTGGAAGGGCGCGGTGTCACTGTGCACAGCGAACTGAAGCGCTACGACAGCCTGGCGCTGGAGATGACCAAAGAACAATTCGTCGCCATGAAGGATGTCTCCGGCATCGTCGGTATTTATGCAGATACCCCGCGCGAGATGCTCGACACCGGCACCATGGGTGAAATTTCCCCTTATGGTATTGCCCAGACCCAGGCCGACCAGCTCAATTACGCCGGCGGCACCAAGGTGTGCATCATCGACTCCGGCTACGACTACGGCCACCCGGACCTGCCCGCGTCGGCGGTGACTGGCGAAGAAGGCGGCCTGGCTGGCCCCTGGAACCAGGATGGCAATGGTCACGGTACCCACGTTGCTGGCACCATCGCCGCATTGGGCGGCAACGGCCAGGGTGTTGTCGGCGTCAATGACGACGGCAATATCCAGCTCCACATTGTGCGTGTCTTCGACGACGAAGGCGGCTTTGCCTACGCCTCCAGCCTGGCGGGTGCGATCAGCGACTGTGCCGACGCGGGTGCCAACGTGATTTCCATGAGCCTCGGTGGCGCACTGGAAAACCCGATTGAAGAGCGCGCCATCAAACAGGCGGCGCGCGACGGCGTGCTGATGATCGCCGCGGCCGGTAACGATCAAATGGCCTGGCACTCCTACCCCGCTTCCTACGACGCCGTAATGTCGGTGGCAGCGGTGGATGGCGGCGGCAACCATGCCTCCTTCTCTCAGCGCACTGCCCAGGTGGAAATCGCCGCTCCCGGTGTGAGCACTCTGTCCACCGTGCCCCGCGGCACCGGTGAAACCGGTGTGGGCGCAGTCTCCCAGAACGGCGCCTCGTTTGAGTCGATCCCCATGGTGGGTGGCACCATTGGCACTGTCAGTGCCTCGCTGGCAAATTGCGGCATCGGCGACAGCGCCTGTGAAGACGCGGCCGGCAAGATCTGTGTGATAGAGCGCGGCGCTATCAGCTTCGGTGACAAAGTCGCCAACTGTGAAGCGGGCGGCGGCGTCGGCGCCATTGTCTACAACAATGCACCGGGCATTTTCGGCGGCGATCTAGGCACCACCAGCAATCTGGTTGCGGTATCCCTAAGCCAGGAAGACGCTGAAGCACTGGAGATAGGTATGGGGGCCACAATTTCCATCGAGCCCATGGCGGACTATGACTACAAGTCCGGCACCTCAATGGCCACGCCGCACGTTTCCGGTATCGCTGCCAAAGTGTGGAGCCACTTCCCGCAGTGCAGCGCCAACGACATCCGCCTGGCCCTGCGCGCTTCCGCTGTTGATCTGGACCAACCGGGCTACGACTACAACACCGGCTGGGGGCTGGTGCAGACCAAGGCTGCGTATGACTACCTGGCGACCAACGGCTGCAAGTCTTCCAACAATATCCTGCGAGGCGGCGACGGCAGAGCCCACTGATTCCAACAGACACCTATTGAACAGTAAAACCGTGCGAACAGTGAAACCGTGAGTGGCTAAGGGGCCATTGAGAATCCCCATGACCAGCGCCAGGGACGGCGCAATTCAGGCAGCCTTGCAAGGCTGCCTTTTTCGTTTTCCGGCAGATCAGTTTGTGGCGCCGTCCTGCAACAGCGGCGCCAGATCCAGGTGGCTGGCACCCTGGCGGTAATCACCGGCCTCATCGTGAGGCAGGACACCCAGGCAGGGCGCAGGAAGGAGCGCGCGCAGGGTCATCAGATTCTCCTCCGCCTTCGGCATGTCGCCCTGCGCTCCACGCACAAAGTTGGCCACCCAACCGGCCAGCACCAAACCATCGCGACGGATGGCTTCCGCCGTAAGCAGTGCGTGATTAATGCACCCCAACTCCATGCCCACCACCAGAATGACCGGCAATTCCAACGCCCGCGGCAAGTCCGAGAGAAACTGTCGCGGCGCCAGTGGCACCCGCCAGCCGCCGGCACCCTCCACCAGTACCAGATCGGCACCACTGTTCATCACCCCGCGACAAATGCCTTCCAGGCGCGACGTATCCAGCCGACGCCCCGCTGCCATCGCGGCGATATGCGGCGCTACTGCAGGCGCCAGCGCAATGGGATTGACCTGCTCGTAGGGCATCACCGCGGTCATGGCATCAATCAGGGTCAACGCATCGCTATTGCGCAACCCTTCCGGAGTCTCCTCACAACCGGACGCCACCGGCTTCATCGCCGCGGTCTTCAGACCCTGCCCGGCGGCGGCTTCCAGTATTGCCGCAGTGGCATAGGTCTTGCCGACTTCAGTATTTGTTCCAGTCACAAAAAACGTACGGGTCACGGAAACTTACCTCGCTCATTGAAATCTTTTATGTTGACGCCCCTTTAAACTTGGTCTACTTGCTGATAAATTGACCACGTAGAGCAGTAATCGTACAACCCACTTCGCCAATCAAGGCCGGGATTAGGATAATTGCCTAACAAGAGCCCCGGACTTGGTCTGGGGTGACAGTCTAGGACAGCGCTGTCATAACGCTATTGCGTCACCAAGTCGCACCGCGCAACCACATTGCTTAGTCGAAAGCGGATTCAACCCCGCCACCACGCCAAGTCTCCCCGGGAACGCCAGGGATGTGGAAGTGCGAAAGTACGGAAGCTGATTTGCAGCCCCGGAATGACACCACAAATGCCATTACTACCGATGAGAGCCATGCGATATTTAAAACTCAGTCTGATTGCCCTACTACTGGTGCCGACCCTGGCACTGGCCAAGATCAAACCGGTTGACGAGGTTGTGGTCTACAAATCCAAGCACCTGATGCAGCTGAAACGCAACGGCAAGGTTGTGAAAAGCTACAAGGTGGTCTTTGGCAAAAACCCGGTGGGACACAAACAGTACGCCGGCGACTCGCGCACCCCGGAAGGGCGCTATACCCTCAACTGGAAGAAGAAGAACAGCACCTACTACCGCGCCATCCAGGTCTCCTACCCGAATGCCACGGACCGCAAGCGTGCCGCCAAACTGGGCAAAAACCCCGGCGGCGCCATCATGATCCACGGCCAGAAGCCCCACTGGAAAGGTATCGAAGATTACCTGACCCGTATGAACTGGACCGATGGCTGTATTGCAGTGACCAACCCGCAGATGGATGAGATCTGGGCGATGGTGGATACCGGTACGCCGATTGAGATTTTTCCGTAATCTCTGGCCAGCTTCCAGCTGGAGCACAGAAATTTGAATCGAAGGCCAAGTACCGGGTGCGGGTTTTCAGGAGCGTCGGCGACATTGACGTCGCCGACGCAACGTACAGGGATGTATTCACAGGGGGGCGCCTAGCTCGGTCCTGAAAACCCGCACCCGGTGCTTGGCCGCCACCGAGGTTCCGAGCCACGAATTGGCAACACAGCCAAATTATTCGCCCTGATAATACTCCGGTGCCAGGTCATCAAACCGGGTGTACTTACCCACAAAGGCCGCGCGACAAGTACCAATCTCACCGTTCCGCTGCTTGCCGATAATCAACTCCGCCATGCCCTTGTCCGGGCTGTCCTCGTTGTAATACTCATCGCGGTAGATAAACAGAATCACATCCGCATCCTGCTCGATCGCACCGGATTCCCGCAGATCCGAGTTCATCGGCCGCTTGTTCGGGCGTTGCTCCACCCCCCGGTTCAACTGCGACAACGCAATCACCGGACACTCGTATTCTTTCGCCAACGCCTTCAACGAGCGGGAAATCTCCGAAATTTCCTGGGTTCGGCCCTCAGTGCTGCCCTTCACCTGCATCAACTGCAGGTAATCCACCATCACCATCGCCGGTAAAGCACGGCGCTCCGCATCCTCGCGCGACAGCTTCGGATCCTGCTGCATCAGCTTGTTGGTGTGGTCGCGCACCGTGCGCTTCACCCGCGCACGCACCTCAGAAGGCGACAGCCCCGGGGTGTCGTCGATATACAGGCCCTTGCCCTTCATCTTCTGCACCGCACTGGACAGCTTCGGCCAGTCCTCCTCCTGCAACTTGCCGTTACGGATACGACCCTGGTCGATCTTGCCGATGGACGACAGCATCCGCATTACCAGGCTGTCCGACGGCATCTCCATACTGAATACCAGAGTCGGCCTTTCCTGGCTGAGCATCGCCGCTTCAACGAAATTCAGTGCCAGCGCGGTTTTCCCCATGGAGGGACGGGCGGCAAGAATGATCATCTCCCCCGGCTGCCAACCAGAAGTACGCTGGTCCAGCTCGGTGAGACCGGTACTGAGACCAGTGAGGTCACCCTCGGATTTGAACAGCTCGTCGATACGCTCGACGGTTTTCTTCAGCAGCGAATCGACGCCGACAAAGCCGCCCTCTTTGGCGCGCCCCTCGGCAATCTCGGCTACCCGGCGTTCGGCCATCTGCAGCAGGTCCGCAGAACCCAGGCCACCGGGATTGAAACTGGTGCGGCTGATCTCACCGGCGGCGGCAATCAGCTGGCGCAGCATGGAGCGCTCGCGCACGATCTTGGCGTAGGCGACGATGTTCGCGGCGGAGGGGGTGTTTTCTGCCAGCTCGGCCAGATACGCGGGGCCACCGATGTCCGCCAGCAAATCGCGGCTGGCGAGGCCCTCGGCGAGGGTGACGATATCCAACGGCTGCTCGCCGCTGGAGAGTTGCAGCATCACCCCAAAGATGGTGCGGTGACTGGCTACAAAGAAATCTTCTTCACTCAACTGCTCCGCCACCGCGTCCAGGCGCGAGGCATCCAGCATCAGACCACCGAGGACCGACTGCTCCGCCTCAACCGAGTGCGGCAGCGGTGAGTTGGCTTGTGTCTCTTGGGTATCTTCTTCCGGGGGAGCGTATTCGTTCATTTTGGGGCGCTATTGCAGTTTTACCGGGCGCAGAGCCCATTTACAGGGCTCAGAAACAAGTCAGGCGCTGAACTCCCAAATCCACAACGGGGGAATCCAACGCCTGATTGTGCGCGGCTCGACGGCAAAGAGGCAACCCCTTTACCGCCAATCGCAAAATTGATGCAAAAGCTTATTCGGCTTCTACAACAACCTTAACGGTGGTGATCACGTCGGAGTGCAGCTGCACGTCCACGTCGAACTCACCCACTTCACGCAGAGCGCCTTCCGGCAGCTTCACTTCTGCTTTGCTGACTGCTACGCCAGCCGCAGTGATCGCTTCAGCGATGTCACGCGTGCCGATAGAGCCGAACAGCTTGCCTTCGTCACCAGCGTTGGCAGCGATGGTTACTACCACTTCCGCCAGCTTGGTTGCGCGGCTTTCAGCTTCGCTCAGCTTGGCTGCAGCAGCTGCTTCCAGCTCAGCGCGCTTGGCTTCGAACTCAGCAACGTTTGCTGCGTTGGCCAGTACGGCTTTACCGGTAGGCAGCAGGAAGTTGCGGCCGAAACCCGCTTTAACGTCAACGCGGTCGCCCACGTTGCCCAATTTACCTACTTTGTCGAGCAGAATAACTTCCATCTCGGAACCCTCAGTTTCAGTTCTTGTGCGCCGCTCAGCGGTTATCGCTCGAGCGCGCGCGAATATCAATCCAGCTATCGATCAGTGCCAGTCCGCACAGGAATCCTGCCAACGGCAAGGCGGCGATCACCAGGGTTATATACATGGCAATCAGGGGTCCTCGACCCCAGCCCTTGCGGGCGACCAACCAGTGCACCAGGCAGATACCGGCCACCATCATCGGGAAGGCCGCCACCGCGCCCCAGAACACAAAGTGCTCGTTGACGAGGCAGTATACCCACAACAACATACCGGCAGCCGCAAGCGGCAACGGCATGCGCAGGGCGTGCATCTCCTGCTGCAGACCACCGGGGTTATACAGCAGAGACTGCCACCAGCGCCCCAGCAACAGTGCCAGAACCGCGCTGATTACAGACACCCAGGTCAGGTAACCCGTGGCCTGCACCTCGCTGGCAAATGCCTGGCTCAGCTGCTGCGCCTCGGGGGTATCCGCCCCACCGGCGGCCTCGTTGATCGCCTGTGTCAGGGTTTCAAGCACCCCGCCGGCGGCCTGTGAGGTCACCAGTATGCCCAGTGCCGATACGATGGTCAGTGCGACCAAAGCCCAGCTCCAGGCCCGGGTGGCACGCAGTACCAGCGCTCCGGCCAGCACCCCCACAAAGTGGGTGATTGCCAGGCCCGCCATCAACGGCGACATATAGCCAGCGGCGGCAACCAGCGGCAGTATTGCCCAGGCCAGAACAAACAGGCCGTCACTACTGCCGCGGCGCAACCCCACCAGTGCAAGCACTGCGGGGCTGATCAGCGGGATTCCCACCAGGGTGAGGATCACCGCGCGCACGCGCGATCGCATGGCAAATTCAGCGATGGCGCGCACTAGATAGCTTCTCTATTTACAACAATGCTTACGAAGCTGATTAAGCTTCGTGGCTGTCCGTGTACGGCAGCAGCGCAATGTAACGCGCGCGCTTGACCGCAGTGGCCAGCTGACGCTGATACTTGGCTTTGGTGCCAGTGATACGGCTCGGTACGATTTTGCCAGTTTCAGAAACGTAGGCTTTCAGGGTATCGAGATCTTTGTAGTCGATACGCTTGGTGCCTTCGGCAGTGAAACGGCAGAACTTACGACGACGGAAAAAACGTGCCATCAGATTATCCCCTTACTCTTCGTCTTCGTTGTTGTCGGAAGACGCGGCTTCTTCAGCGCCCTCGGAGGAATCGTCTTCCCTCTCGGCGCGCTCGCGACGCTCAGAGCGCTCTGCGCGCGCTGCTTTGCGCTCGCGGGACTCTTTCTCAGCCTTCATGATCGGGCTTTCTTCGGTGATGGCTTCGTCTTCACGAATCACCAGGTTACGCAGCACCGCATCGTTGTACTTGAAGTTGGTGGTCAGTTCCGCCAGCGCTTCTTCGGTACACTCAACATTCATCAGAATGTAGTGGGCTTTGTGGATTTTGTTGATCGGGTAAGCCAGACGGCGGCGGCCCCAGTCTTCCAGACGGTGAACGTCGCCACCGCTTTCTTTGATGGTCGCAGTGTAGCGCTCGACCATGCCGGGCACCTGCTCGCTCTGGTCCGGGTGAACCAGGAATACAATTTCGTAATGACGCATTTTAGCTCCTTACGGGTTAAAACAGCCTCCCGGTAAGTAACTGCCAATTAGCAGTGCCAACCCGGTGAGGCAAGGAGTTCGCAACGAGGCACCAAGGGCCTATTGCGGGCGGCGTATTCTATGCGTGCTGACAACTGGTTGCAAGTTGATCAGCTGACAATCCGGGGCCGTGGCCGGCGCAGCCCCGGAACAAGCCGAAAGAACCAGTATTTGGAGCGAATCGGTCATTGGGCGCAGTCTGCGCCGCTGCCTATATTGCACAGGCGCTCATGCAAAGGCGCGCCCCGCCTGCTCTGCGCCCCGGAACACCTGAAACAACCCTCTAAGCAGTCCCACCGCACATGAAACCAGACAGTCACTCCCAGCATTACTCACCGGCCGTTGACCACCTCCAGTTCGGTGTCTTTTCGGTACCGGTCACACGCTACCAGGCCATCACCAGCAGCACCGATAGCTGGCCTGAGACCGAATCAACGACCGCACCGCTCATTCTGGTTCTGCCTGCCCTCGGGGTGCCCGCCGGTAAATACGGCACCCTGCTGGAAACCCTGGCCCAGCGCGGATGCGACTGCGCCACCTGCGAAATGCCCGGCACCGGCGACAGCTACCCGCAACCCGGCCGCGGCGCCAACTACGGCTACAGCGACCTGGTGTTCCAGTGGATTCCGCAGCTGCTGGCACACCTGAAACAGCACTACGGCCGCGAGCCAACCCTCATTCTCGGCCACAGCATCGGCGGCCAGATCGCGACGCTCGCGGCGCGCGCTGATCTGCTCGGCACCACCCGGGTGGTCAGCGTGGCCTCCGGCCACCTGGATCACCGCAGCTGGCGCGGACTCAAACGCGTGGGGGTATTGATTGCCGCGCTGGCGGCCCTCGGCAGCACCCGCCTTCTGGGTTATTTCCCCGGCCAGACATTGCAGTTCGGCGGCCGTGAGGCCTCACGACTGATGCGGGGCTGGGGGCGCGGCATCATCAGCGGTCGCTTTGCGCCCGAGTATCGACTGGAAAACGCCACCCCGGAATCCGGGCGCTCCCTGCACATCACTGTACAGGGCGACCCCTTCGCGCCACCGGCGGCAACCGCCAAACTGGCGGCCCTGGTTGGCGGCGAGACCCGGGAAATCGCCGCCACTCACCCAAAGGGCAATCCGCACCTGAGCTGGATCAAAAACCCTGCGCCGGTACTGGATATGATCCAACCCTGGCTGGCCACAGCGACGGCCCCGCTGAAATAGGAAGCAAGACGGGCAGGAAGAAATGCGGGCAGGAATAAGAGTAGGAAGCGAGGCTGACATGCCCTTCGCAAAAAAATTATGAGGGGTTCAGGCGCCCAGCCGTCATAGGTGTATTGGTCGCAACAATAACGAACAACCAATAACAATAAACCCCAGGGACCCAAGAACAACAAACGGGATCACCTACGCCGAGGGGCTTTCGCCCCTTCGCTTTTTCTTCCTCCAGCAACATCACTGCCGCCCCCAGAATGCCAATCAGCTCAGCCCTTCGCAGCTGTGACTTCAGCACTGCCTGACGTGCGATCCAGCTTGTTGGCCAGTTTCGCCTGATTCGCCAGTTTCCCTGAAAGATACCCCAGCATTTCGTGGGTAACCGGCAGGAACACCCGCGCGTAGATGTCCTCCAGGTCCAGCGGGTAAAAATGCTGATTGACCTGGTAGCGTGCGCGCCCACGCAACCTGAACAGGTGTAACATTTTGAAAGCGACCACATCGGCGACCGTGTTTGCCGTTTGCGGACAGTCCAGCACACCTTCGGCCAGCGTGCGTCCGGATAAAATTGCCGCAACCCCCGCGTCCTCTCGCAGCAGTTCGTCCAGCACCTGTAGCGCCAACATATCGTAGAGGTCGCCCCGGCCCATGCTCCAGGAAGTATCCGGCGGCTCTCGGGAAGCAAGTGTGGCCAGTGAAAAGGCCTCCGCGGTATCCAGCCCCAGCTGCTGCAGCAGAGAATCCAGCGCAGCGTCAGCAGAGATCGTCGAAGCCAACCCCAGCGACTGCGCCACCTGCGCCTGCCACGCCACATGACCTTTGCGCGCGTAGTAGGCGTAGAGGATGGCATAGCGCTGACGCCGGTATTCCTGCGGGCGCGCCTGCCGCAGGCGCAGGTAGGCGCCGCGCGCGCTGGCACTGCCCATGGCGATATTCGACAGGATCAGCTCAACACCAAACGCGTGGTGGGCAATGCGCCGCTTGCCGCCGCGGCGCAAGGGCTCTTTGCGCCACTGCAGAAAATCAAAGCGCGGTAAACCGGCATTGCCAGCAATCAACTCTCGCATTCTTTCCAGGTGGCGACTGTCCAGCGCCTCGCCCTGAGGTCCCGGCGCTACATTGTCCCCAAACACCCCCGGCCAATCCAGATTGGTTCCCCAGACCGGGCGGCTATCTGCATCCCCGTGACATTCCACACAAGTGGGGTCATTGCGCACCAGGCGCGGCGCCTCGCCGGAAAAATCGAACACGGAGAATTCCCAGCGCCCGCTATCACTGTGCAATTGCGCCACATCCAGCAGGTCGTATTTGGGGTCATCCGCTTTGGTACCCAGATTCAGCAGAAAGCGGCCATCCGGGCCGAAGAGCACAACCCGCGGATATGTGAGATTGGATTGCCCGGTTGCACGCGTGTGCTCCACCAGGGAAAACCCGTGACGGTATTCATCCGGAAAAAATCCGACCAGCTCATCAATGCTGTCAATTTCGCGGGAACGGATGAAGTCCCAAAGCCCCGACACCGTCATTTCCGGCTCGCCCGCCCGCGGTGGGAGGTCGAAACTTTCGATAGCGACCGGCAACGCGAGGGGACTCGCCGGGCAATAAGGCTCCGTGTCTGCAGCATGACTGGCGGCCGCAACCAGCGTACAGGCGACTGTTAGCAGCCGCACACACCAGGGAACAAGCGGCTTATAGCCGAGCCGATGATGCACCCTGCCAGCAATCCTGTTTTTGGCCGCCGTCATACAGCGTTGGAACAAACGACCCACGTTCAACATGTCACCCCCAAGACATCGCACCCTAGTTCGCCAGCCCACCATCAACCACGCTCCTCAAGAACATCGCGCGCAAGCTGCCGCACACTGACGGCCAAAACTTCGGTAGCGGCAGTCTCCTGCAACAGATATTGATTAGTCGCGCCGTCGAATACACAGCGGTAGTGAAATTCCCGGGCGCCGCCCGCCCCCACCACCAGCAGGCTCGCCTGCGCCTGTAGCTCGATGTAATAGCCACTGAGCGGGCAACCTTCGACCCCGCGTGCAAGCATGGTTTCGTCGGGATAGAAAATCGGCCAGGTTGAGACCAGAAACTCTCGGGAAGGAAAACCCACCGTCGACAGTTCGACCCAGTAGTTGCCGTTGCGGTCCTGGGCGACGGCACGCTGCATAAGCGCCACGAAGTCGCTGCCGCCCATAGGCACAGACACCAAATCGACTTGAGGGGCACTTTGCTGCACGACATTACCCGACACAGGTTCCAGCACAGCCCCCTCCGACATGTGAACGGGCAAACGCTCCGGCGAGGTAATCACCGCAACCGGCGACGCAAGGGGATCCAGCACAGCACGCTGCGCAACCCAAAGCGCCGCCGCGGCACTGAGGCCCACTGCGGCAACTATTATCGACAGGCGGCTCATAACACTAGGCAGCGATCATTTCAGATCGCACACTGGGCCGACGCTGCCTGGGATTCATCCGCGAAACACTGATTGCACTGCTGGGAAAACAGCGGGTGGGACGCCGGGCAGTTGTTCGCCGGCTGAGGCTCAGGTTCGGGTTCTGGTTCTGGCTGGGGTTCCGGCTGCGGTGCCGGAGCGCTCTGACCATCGCAACCACCGCGATATTCACAATCCTGGGCAGAAACTCCGGGCTGCCAGCTGCGGGTAAATTCCAGCATTGCCGCTTTCACGGACTCATCCAAGTCGCCGGCATATTTATCGATGGCACCGTCTCCCATATACAGACCCACATAGGCCATGATGTCATCGGTGGACAGGCCGCAACCGAAATCGGTATTCAACAGCTGCAGTGGGTCTGAACCCTTGGCCTGGCTCGCTTCGTTGCGCGTCACAATCCCATCGCCATTGGTGTTCAGCAAGCGCACCAACTCCTCACCTTTTTCCGCACCGATCAGCGCACTGAAATAGGTCTCCGCATCGGCCACCGACATACTCGGGTTGATCGACGGAACCGCGCCCTGATATCCGGCCAACGCCTGGAAACCATCGTCAATTTCGATGCCCAGGTTGTACTCGATATCAATCATCGCCTCGCGGGCGTTGGCCGGGTCACTGCAGATACTCGCGTTGCTGACAAAAGTACCCGCGGCATTCAGGCAACCGGTGCCATTACCCACGTAGGTGACACAGACGGTATCGCACCAGGACTGGGTGAACTCCGCACGGCGGCCGGAGATGACATGGGAGGGATTGGTATCACTGTGGCAGGTCTGCGCGCCGCCGCTACTGCTGCCACCTGAACTGCTGGAGCTGGAGCTGGAACTCGAGCTGCTGGAACCGCCGGAGCCACTGCCGGAATCTACCGTACAGCCGGCGGAAGCCGCCTGCGCCTCATCGGCGTAACAGGCACCGCCGCAGGCCAGCGGGTGGCTGGCAGGGCAGGACTGGGCCTGCGCCTTCAACCCGAATGAAAATAACACTGCTGCGGCCAGCAACAAGCCGCCGCGCCATGGGTTCAAATTCATCGCATTTTCCTCAAATCGTTTTTTATTATTTCGAGGCATGCACGCTACGGCAGCCCGTGACGATTTGATAGAAAGTCGTTGTGCATCGGCATTAAGGAATCCGCATCATCGCCGATATGGCACAGGATTCATCATTCGCCCTCTCAGCAAACGCATCCGTCCGCTCAAAAGACGTAACTAACCCCCAGGCTCATTTCAGTTTTATCGAAATCGTACAGCTCCCGATTTTCACGGTTATCAATGTTTAACAACTTGCCATCAAGGCTGAGGCGTGGCGTCAAACGGTAGCGGGTGGAGACCCAGGATTTGAAGCGATCGGACTCCCGCTCAAACTCCAGCAAATTGCCACTATCATCGACTACCCGGTTCAGTCCACCGTATACGCTATAGCGATACTCAACGCCGGCGCGCAGCTCCCAGCGACCCAGAAAACGCCAGCGCACATCGCTGCCAAATGCGTGTCGCACCGGCGAATAACTGTAGTAGTCCGCGGCCTGCTGAAGATCCTCGCGATCATTGGTGTCGTACAGGTAATAGATGCCAAAGTCTGCGCCAAATGTCTCTCGGCGCGCGCCCGCGGAAAAGCGCTGGCGCCAGCCGTCCAGGTAGCTGTAATTGTCGCCACCGGTGTAATAGGCAGGGATATACGACAGCTGCACGCTGGTCGCACCAAAATCCCGCTTTGCACGACCAACCAGCTGCAGCTGCTGACTCACCCTTTCACCCCCAAGGGTTACCCACTCGGCGCCGGCACCGGCTTCCAACGCCCAGTCTCGCCAGTGGATGTCGCGAACCAGTAAAGTGCTGAGACTGGCGAGATTCAAACTATCCAGCTCGCTGTAGCGCCGGGTAAATCCGTAGCCCTGCAACCGCCAGCCATCAGCCTCTGTGCCTGCCAGGCGGTACTGCCCCCAGCCAAACAGCTCTAAAAAGTTGTCTTCGCCGACGGCGCCTTCACCCAGCAGCTCCGTCTTTACCGCATAGGGATTGCCATCCTGACCACCATTGATACTGGCCATGGCCAGCCAGGGCCGCACCTGTGCCACTGGCTCAACAGCAGGGCTGCCCAGCTGCAGCGCCGCCAGTCGCTGTAATTGTGGAGAAGCCGCGCGTCCACTCACTCGACGAAAAAACTTTGCCGCTAGTAGCTGATCTCCCTGCCGTCGCGCCACCAGGCCCAGGTTGTACTCCGCCAGATCGCGCCACTGAGGTTCCGGCACCAGCAGCCAGAAATATTCCGAGGCCTCCGTATAGCGGCCAAGCTTGAACAATGTGACGCCAAGGTTGAACTTGAGTTTGGCACTGTCGTCACCCTTCTGCTCTGCTTCCCGAAATAGCGCCAGAGCCCTGGGGTAGTCGCCGCGCTTGAAAGCACCGGTCGCACTGGGAAGTTCTTCCGCTGCCAGCCGCGCTGGGCCAAAAACAGAAATCGTAACCAGCATCACCAGCAAAAAAATCAGGTGCATAAATCCGCGCATTCCGTGCCTCTTCGCCTTACTTAACTTTCTGTCCGCCTTTCTGCGCACCATCCGCACACTCCTTGCGCGAAATCCTTTGCGCTCTTACCTGGCGCCAGCCCGGACGCCCAATAATCGGCATCCGGGTCACCGCTCACACAGCGCCATTAGCCGCCGGCGCCATCTGTCGCATCACTCACCGGCTCGCTGGCGACGTCGCCGCGCAAAGATTCCAGCAGCGTATCGACATCGCCCATACTGCCGCGCGCCTCTTCCGGCAGCACACCCAGGATGTCCTGCATCATCTGCTCGATCATGCCCTGCATTTCAGCATTGGTGAGGCCATTTTTAAGCGCCTCTTCCACCGCCTCGCGTGCGGATTCCACCGCTTGCTGCGCCTGCTCATTGGCTGCCAGGGCTGAGTTCTGCGCATTGTTCATCAGCTCTGCCCGTCGCTCAGCCATTTCTGCCAGCATCGCCTCGCTGCTTGCCGCACTATCTCCGCTGGGTACCTGGCCTCCCGGCTGCGCCTCGCGCATGGCCTTGATCGCCGCCAGTGCGGCGGCCAGTTTCTGTTCGGCAATCTCACGCACCTCGTCCGGCAGCTCAATGTTGTTGAGCAGATCCTGGGCGCTCTCGGTGTCTTCGATCACTTGCAGGGTAATATCCAGGTCGGCCATCTCGGCAGCCTCCACTGCGGCCTGCAGATCCGCTTCGGCGGCCATTTCCTGTTGTGCCCACACCACTGAAGACAGCGGCAATAAACCGGCGAGTAACACAGGGTATAAAACACTGTTGCAAGCAGCGGATTTACGGGTTGTGGATGGAATCTTTGACATAGTCCTTTACCTCGATGGATTAAAGTTGCGTCATCGTCTGATTGGTCGGCGGAACCGCGTAGCGCAGGGTTTTTCTGGCTCCTCGGTATTCCACCTCTACCGTCAATTGCCCGGCAGTTTTACGCTCGAAACTGGGGTCTAGCTCCAGGGGCAGCGTGATTTGATTGGCGCCTGCAGCAATGTCCGCCTGCCATTCCAGCAGCTGTACATCGGCGTACCCCTGGATACGGGTGTGCGCCGGGAGTTGCACCCGAATGATTGCGCCATTCAACGCAACAGGGCTGTCCAGGCGTACCGTCAGTGGCCGAACTCCAGCGGTACTGACACCAGCGATTACTTCAGATTTGTGGTCAGAACTTGTCAGCAGTGGCGCCAGCCACAGGCCCAGCAACAGGCTTGCGGCCATCGCAACAGACAGTCGCAACCGGTTCCCTGTCACTTTCTGCGAAGCGATTCGCGCATGGTCGCGATGGGTGAAGACCCTGGCCATCAGCCGCGATTCGAACTCCTCGCCCGGATCCGGCGCAGGTAACGCTCTGAGCGCCTGCTGCAGCTGCTCACTCGATATTTTCGTCCGCATGACTCGCTCCTGCACTCTGATACTCACACTCTCAACACCGATGCACTTGCGCCAGTGCGGCGCGGCGAAAACTCCCCTAGGAGCAAACGCAGTTTTTTGCGTGCCCGGTGCAACCGAGACTTCACCGTGCCCAACTGCAGCGTGAGAATATCCGCCACCTCTTCTGCGGTATAACCCTCAACATCGTGCAGCATCACCACCTCCCGCCAACCTTCCGGGAGCGCCGATAGGGCCACCGCCAGGCTACGACGCAGATCCAGACGCGCAAATTCACAACTACCAGGCTCTTCAGTGCCACCCGCGATAGCAATGCATCCATCCACCGTGTCGCAGTCGCTGAAAGGTATATGATCGTCCACCGGCGAAGCGCGGCGTCGGCGATACAGATCCACATAGCGACGATACAAAACCTTCGCCAACCAGGGACCCAGCCGCTCGATCGCGTCCAGCTCATCCACCTTTGGTAGCAGCCCCAGCATCAGGTCCTGCACCAGATCCTCGGCTTCCTGCGCACTACCGCACAGGCGGAATGCCACGCGATGCAATTGCCGCAGGTGGGGAAATACCAGCGCAACAAAACGATCTTCCTGCGCACGCCGTCGACTCAGAAACCAGGCCTTCACTACCGCACTCCTTTGCCCTGGAACCGGCGACCACAATTTGCCGGCTTCTGCACCTATACACGAAGCGGGAGACCAAAAGGTTCCCACTCAATTGGAAAAGACTGAAAAAATTAAAGCAGGCAGGAGCGGCCGAGCGCGGGACGAAACCAGGTACAGGTCTCAAAAAATGCAAAATAAAGGCAGTGAGCTGCCAGTTATTTCCTGACGTGATTACCCTGAAAAATTGGCACAAAAAAAGCCGGGCGGAGTTTCCGGCCGGCTTTTCTCGCTTGTGAAATGTGGGGTGTTCAGCGTGTCCGCTGGCGCACCGCCTCGAACAGGCACACACCCGTGGCGACGGAGACGTTCAGGCTGCTGACCTCCCCCGCCATGGGGATTTTAATCAGGTGATCGCAGTTTTCCCGGGTCAGTCGGCGCAACCCTGGCCCTTCGGCACCCATCACCAGGGCAATGGGGCCAGTCAGTGATGACTGATAGACATCCTGCTCCGCCTCGCCGGCGGCGCCGAAAATCCACACCCCGGCCTGCTGCAGCATTTTCAGGGTTCGCGCCAGATTGGTGACGGTAATAAACGGCAGCACTTCGGCGGCGCCACAGGCGACTTTTCTTGCCGTGGGTGTCAGCCCCGCAGCGTTATCCTTGGGTGCGATGACCGCGTGCACCCCGGCGGCCTCGGCCGAGCGCAGGCAGGCGCCAAGGTTATGGGGGTCGGTAACCCCGTCGAGAATCAGCAGAAATGGCGCTTCGCTTTTGCCTTCCAGTTGCTGCAGCAATGACTTGAGGTACTGCTCGTCGTACACCCGGGTTTCACCGGCACAAATCGCCACCGCGCCCTGGTGATTGCCTTCGTCGGCGACCTTTTCATCTAGGGCCTTGCGATCCACAAAGCGGATGGTGATCTCATTCTGTTCTGCCTGGCGGATAATTTTCTGCAGTTTCTGATCTTTGCGCCCGCGCAGCAACAGCAGTTCCTGTACCTGCTGGGGGGAGCTTTTCAACAGGGCCTGCACCGCGTGCAGGCCGTATACCAATTGCTGGGCCACGGCTTACTTCTTCCTACCTGGACTGTTCTTGCTGGATTTTTTCTTGAGCTTTTTCTTGCCGGCTTTCTTGGCAATTTCGGCCTTGGCCGCCTTGTGCGCGGCCTTGCGCGCGGCCACTGCCGGTCGTTTGCCACCCTTGCGCGTCGGCGATTTTCTCGGTCCGCGCTTCTTCCTCGGCAGTTCGCCGTCCAGGCCGGGCTCCGAATCTTCGGTATCCGGTGAATCGCTCGGCAGCGCCTTTGAGGGGCGAACAACCTCGACGTCGTCACTGCCTACCTTGCGCCGGCGAATCGGACGCGGTGCATCGCTATCGTCCGCGCCTTCTTTCTTTTTCAAACCTCCGCCCCAGGGGCTGGCTTTTTCCGCCTCCGCGCTGAAATCGGATTTACCTTTGCGCTTGCGCTCCTGCTGGAACTCCACCGCCATTTCCATTGCTCGACCACTTACTTCTGTTGCGTCTTTGTTACTTTTCTTCGGCTTTTTCGCCGCCTTTGCCGGCGTATCCGTTTCGGCTACGTCCTCCAGCGATTTGTCGCGCTTACCAACTTTGGGCTTGCGGTATTTGGGGTTCTGGTACGAAGGGCGCGGATGCAATTCGACAAAGGTGAAATCCACCTTGCGCTCCTCCAGGTCCACCCGCGCCACCTGCACGGTGACACCATCACCCAGGTGATAGCGCGCCCCGCTGCGCTCGCCGATCAAACGCTGGTGCGCCTGCTCGAAGTTGTAGTAATCCTTGGGCAGCGCCGTAACGTGAATCAAACCCTCCACATAGAGGTCGTCGAGCTCCACAAACAGGCCGAAGCCGGTGACGGCACTGATCACACCGCGGTACACCTCGCCCACATGATCCTGCAGGTATTCGCATTTGAGCCAGCTGACCACATCGCGGGTGGCATCGTCGGCGCGGCGCTCGGTCATCGAGCAGTGCTCTCCCAGCTCCACCATGGCCGGCATGTCATAGGGCAGGATCGTCTCGCGCGCCAGCGCGTGGGCACCGGGGGCCTGGCGCACCCGATCTGCAATCGGCTTGGGGTTGGCGCTGCCATTGCGGACCAGCCAGCGCAGGCCGCGGTGCAACAGCAGATCCGGGTAGCGACGGATTGGCGACGTAAAATGCGCGTAAGCGCGATAATCCAGGCCAAAATGGCCGCGATTCTCCGGCTGGTACACCGCTTGGTTCATCGAGCGCAGCAGCATGGTCTGGATGATATGGAAATCCGGCCGTCCCTCTACCTGCGCCAGCAACGCTTGATAGTCACTGGGCTGGGGCTCACTGCCCCCCTCGAGGCGCAGGCCCAGCTCACCGAGATAGGCGCGCAGGTTTTCCAGTCGCTCCTGTTTGGGAATATCGTGCACCCGATAGAGCGCGGGCAGTTCCGACAGCTCCATCAGCTCGGCGGCGCAGACGTTGGCAGCGAGCATGCACTCTTCGATCATCTTGTGCGCGTCGTTGCGCTGCACCGGGACTATGCGCTCGATCTTGCGCGTGGCATCAAAAATGATGCGGGTCTCGGTGGTTTCAAAATCGATGGCACCACGTCTGTCCCGTGCACTGCGCAGGGCTTTGTACAGATCGTGCAGGTTATCGATATGTGGTGTGAGCGCGGCAAACTGCTTGCGCAGGCCACTGTCGCGGTTATCCCGCTCGTCTACCAGCTCACCCACCTGGGTATAAGTAAAGCGTGCATGGCTGCGCATCAGGCCTTCAAAAAACTGGTAGCCGAGAATGCTGCCGCTCTCGTCGATGCGCATTTCGCACACCATGCACAGGCGATCCACTTCCGGGTTCAGGGAACAGAGGCCATTGGAGAGTTTCTCCGGCAGCATGGGCACCACGAAATCCGGGAAGTACACCGAGTTACCGCGCTGATGCGCTTCCACATCCAGTGCGCTGCCTACCTGCACGTAGTGGGATACATCGGCGATCGCCACCAGCAGCTTCCAGTTGCCGTCCGGCAACAACTCGCAGAACACCGCGTCGTCAAAATCCCGCGCATCTTCGCCATCAATAGTGACCAGTGGCAGCTGGCGCAGGTCGATGCGGGCCTTTTTGTCCGCCTCCAGCACCTCGTCGGCAATAGTGTCCACTTGGGCATTGACCGCCGCCGGCCAGGTGTGCGGGATGCCGTAATTGCGGATGGCAACATCAATTTCCATCCCCGGCGCCAGATGGTCCCCGAGCACTTCGCTCACCTCACCCTGGGGCAGGTTGTCGCGACCGGGCTGGGTGGTGATGTCCACCACCACATACTGGCCACTGACGGCGTCGGCGCACTTGCCTTCGGCAATCAGCACATCCAGGGTCAGGCGGGGGTTGTCCGGGCGCACGAAACAGATGCCGTCTTCACGGTACAGGCGGCCGGCCAGTTGCTGGGTATTGTGCTTGATGACCCGCACCACGGCGCCTTCGCGCTTGCCGCGAAATCCTCCGGGAGTTTCCCGTACCAGCACCTCATCGCCGTCAAATACCTTGCGCATCTGGCGGTGGGACAGGAACAGGTCATCGCTGCCGTCGCCAGGCGACACAAAGCCAAAGCCATCGCGATGGCCGATCACACGGCCTCGCACCAGGCTCATCTTGTCGAGCACGCCAAAGTCGCCGGCGCGATTACTGGCAATCTGGCCGTCCCGGGACATGGCGATCAGGCGTCGACGCACGCCCTCGCGGCGATCTTCGTCGTCGAGGCTCAGCAGGTCTGCCACGGCCTCCCAGGCCAGAGGCTCCGACTGCTGTTCCAGCAGGTCCAGCAGGAATTCGCGGCTGGGAACGGGCTTTTCGTACTTTTCTGCCTCGCGCTTCGCATGAGGGTCTTCTTTGGAGACCGCCTCAGGAGCAGGTGCGGAGGGAGAGTTAGGTTTGTCTTGATTCAAAACAGCTTCCATTGTTCTGCGGTTGGCCACGCAGTCTGCGCGGCCCCGGGGTACACCGGGCACAGGGGGTATGAGTGGGTGCAAGCGCTTGGTCCATGTCGATGTGGTGATGGACAAAGGTTGAGAGTGGCGAATGCCTGATTGTTCGATGGGACCGCCTGGCGGCCCTGAGTCTTGCACATTGCGGGCAGTATAAGCGATTTGGCCACCAATTCCCGATCCGTTTTACCCGCGGCGAGCGAATTAGTGACCTGGCCGTCAATTGGGCGGCAGCAAATTTCACGAAAATCGTTGACACCCCCGGGGCAAATCCCTATAGTGCGCGTCCTCAGCGGAGCACACCGCTGAAAGCCCAGGTGGCGGAATTGGTAGACGCGCTAGCTTCAGGTGCTAGTGGCCTTACGGTCGTGGAAGTTCAAGTCTTCTCCTGGGCACCATAATTCGCAAAAAGGCCGACTCGCAAGAGTCGGCCTTTTTCGTTTCTGCCCTCCGGCAACCGCCCTCTGCCAGCGCCCGACTCCCATCCTGCAATCGCATTCTGGCAAGCCGGGCACCGCACCCAGACATCAGCCGGTATTGCGCATTCCCGCCGCAATACCCGCAATTGTCACCATCAGGGCGCTCTCCAGTACCGGATCTTCCTCGCGATTGCGCAAACGCTCCATCAGCTCCGCCTGCAACAGGTGCAGCGGATCGGTGTAGGGGTCGCGCACGCGGATGGACCAGCGCATCACCGGGTTGTTATCCAGCAGACTCTCGCGCCCGGTGAGGCGACTGAGCGCATTGACGGTGCGCGCCAGGCGGCTGCGCAGCTCGACACCGAGGCGTTGCAGCTCCGGGTCACTGGTCAGGCGCTCTTCATACCACAGAGCCACGCGGGGATCTGACTTGGCCAGCACCATCTCCAGCATGTCCACCACGGTGTGGAAGAAAGGCCACTGTTCGCTCATTTCGCGCAGGGTATCCGGGGCATTTTCCAGTCCGGTCTCCAGTGCCGCCCCGGTGCCCAGCCAGGCGGGCAACATCAGGCGCATCTGGGTCCAGGCGAAGACCCAGGGAATGGCGCGCAGGGTTTCCACACCACCGCCGGGCTTGCGTCGCGCCGGGCGGCTGCCGAGGGCCAGGCGGCTCAGTTCGGTTTCCGGGGTAACGGTGCGCAGGTAGGACACTAGTGCCGGATCATCCTGCACCACCTCGCGATAGGCGCGCACCGAGGCCTGGGTCAGGCGATCCATTTCCGCGCGCCACTCGGGGCGGGGCTCCGCCGGTGGCAACAGGGTAGCCTCAAGGGTTGCAGCCACATACTGCTCCAGGTTGTATGCAGCAACGGAGGGACGACCGTACTTGAAGCGGATCATCTCGCCCTGCTCGGTAACCCGGATACGACCCGCCACGGACCCCGGCGGTTGCGACAGCAGCGCCATGCGCGTGGGCGAACCGCCGCGGGAGATGGAACCGCCGCGGCCGTGGAACAGGGTCAGCGGGATACCGTATTCGCGGCAGATACCTGTCAGCTTTTCCTGAGCGCGGAACTGGGCCCAGGCAGCACCAAGGAAACCCGCGTCCTTGGCGGAGTCGGAATAGCCGATCATCACCTCCTGGCCGGCGGCAACACGCTCGCGGTAGAAGGGAATTTCCAGCAGTGCATTCATGGTGTCGAATGCATTGTTGAGATCGTCCAGAGTCTCAAATAGCGGCACCACCCGCATGGGCTCGCGCACACCGGCAATTTTCTGCAGCAACATCACCGCGAGCACGTCGGAGGAGGTCCGGGCCATGGAGATTACATAAGCACCCAGCCCCTCTGGGCCCTGCTCGGCAATTACCTGGCAGGTGTCGAGAATTTCCCGCACTTCATCGGTACAGAATTCGCTACGATAGAAAGCGCCATTGATCAGCGGGCGGCGGTTTTCCAATTCCGCCAACAGGAATTTCTGTTTTACCGACTCGCCCCACTCCATATAGCTCCCGAGGTCGAGGAAGCGGGTAATGGCATCGATCGCCGCCGCATGACGGGTGGATTCCTGACGGATATCCAGACGCAGCAGGGTGATACCAAAACAGTTGAGTCGGCGCAGGGTGTCTTTCAGCTGACCGTCGGCGATGGCCGCGAGACCCACCGCACGCAGGGAGCGGTCGATCAGACTCAGCTCCAGATGCAGCTCACTGCCGCTCGCGTAAATTTCACCTTCAGGCTCGACGCTGCCGTTAACACGCGCTTCCATCAGCGCGCGGGTATTGCGCAGGCGGTCGCGCACTTCCCGCAACAGCAGGCGGTAAGGTTCCTGGCTGGGGCCAGTGCGGGCCAGCAGCTCATCGCTGGCGCGGTGCATAGACAGGTCTGCCAGCAGGCTCTCAACATCCCGCAAATAGAGGTCGGCCGCCATCCAGCGAGCCAGGGTCAGTACCTGCCGGGTCACCTTGGCCGTCACATTGGGGTTGCCGTCGCGGTCGCCACCCATCCAGGAAGCGAAACGGATGGGCACCCAGTCGGAAGGCAGAGGATCGAGGCCAGCCAGGGCCAGCTCGTCTTCGATTTCACGCATCCCCTGGGGCACCGCCTGCCACAGGGACTGCTCGATGGTCGCGAAGCCCCACTTGGCCTCATCCACCGGGGTCGGGCGCTCGCGACGGATTTCGTCGGTGCACCAGGCGGACAATATCTGCTCGCGCAACAGGCGACGCAGCCGCTCCGCCTCTTCCGGAGTACAGTCAGGGCGATCCAGGCCAGTCAGCAGGTCCGCCATCTGGTCGTATTTGCGAATCAGAGTGCGTCGGGTAACTTCGGTGGGGTGAGCGGTAAGCACCAGTTCAACGGAAAGGTCGGCGAGCACCTGGCGAATCTGCTCGGGATTCACGTCGGCCTTTTTGAGCTCTTCCAATACCTGGCGCAGACCGCGGTCGGTATCCGGGTCACCGGGGAAACGTTCGTGCTGGCGACGCAGGCGCTCACGGTGGCGCTGCTCGGCAATATTGGCCAGGTTCAGGAACTGACTGAAGGCTCGCGCCACCTCCAGCAGAGTCTCATCGTCCAGCGGATCCAGTAACTCCCGTAGTTTCCCTACAGGCATTTCGCCCTGACCGCGACTCTCCACCGCGACCTGGCGAATGGTCTCCACGGTATCAAACAATTCCTCACCGGCCTGCCCGCGCAGTACGGCGCCCAGCTCTTCGCCCAGCAGACGAACGTCCTCTCTGAGCGGCGCATTCTGGTCTTGATCCATGGTCAAATCCCCCCTTACCGGAACAAAAATTTGCCCTATTCTACATATTTCCCGCGGAAGTGAGATGCCTCCGGGGCACTTTTTGTAAAAAAACTACAAAAAAGACACCCACACAGACCTCATGGGTCACACCTGACAATTGACACCCCCGATAAAATGGCTATAGTGCGCAGCCTCAACAGCGCATAACGCTGTTTGCCCAGGTGGCGGAATTGGTAGACGCGCTAGCTTCAGGTGCTAGTGGCCTTACGGTCGTGGAAGTTCAAGTCTTCTCCTGGGCACCATCTTTACAAAAAAGGCCGACTCGCAAGAGTCGGCCTTTTTTGTTGTGCGCGGAATCCTCCTGAGGAGCCCCCTGAAGACTCTCCCCGAAAACTCCCGGCATATGCACCACATGCAGGAAGCCCGCCGGACCGAATCGCCCGGCAGACTCCAGCACTGCGTACTTGCCCCGCGGTTAATTGCCTCCGGCAGCAACCGGCACCGCGCGACGGCGCTCCTCCTCTTCCTGCTCATCCATTGGCAGCAACTCACCGCCATGCAGGCGTACTTCCGGCAGGTTCAGCACATCAATACCCAGGCTGTAGGGCGCCACCTCACTGAAGATACCCGGATCCAGTTGCGCAATATCGTCTACCGGGTTCTGCACTGCCGACTTCAGCCCCTGCGACGTCTGGCTACTGGCAATAGAGACACCTTTGTTACCCACGGCGGTAAACGCGGGCAGTTGCCCTTCAAAGGCCGGCTCGTAATAGAAGAGCGAAACGATATCCACAGACTCGGTGACATTCAGACGCAGCGGATTGATCACGGTGCCGATATTGCTCCACAGTTGCGGATCGTTACCCAGGCGGGCTGTGCCCGCGGTGACGTGGGTATCGCGGAAGCTTTCCGCCGTCAACAGTCCGAAACCGGAACTGGCCAGCGACAAGTTACCGCGGCCGACGTTGATCTGGCCGATCACCAGATCGTCTTTCTCGACAATCGCCACATCGATATTGCCAACGCTCGAACGGAGCGTCAGGGACTCGAGCTCGGACTCGATATCCATATCCCCCGCCAGGGTCAGATCCGCACTGCGTGCCTTCAGCGAGCCGCCAATAGCGGCACGACTATTACTCACCAGCACCAGGTCGCCGCTGCCGTCATAGGCCAGGGTCATACCGCCACTGGAGAAATCGACACCAGCGCCATCACCAGACGCGGTGAAATCCAGTTGCTGATTCGTGAGCAGGTTAAGGCCGCCCGCACCATCCACGAGTGTCTCAAAACCGGTAAACGCGAATTCTCCGACGCTGTTCTGGGCATCGACGCCACCGGTAATCTGCCACTGCTGGTCGGCCAGCTGCGTTTCCAGCTGGTCACTCCCCTCACCGGCAGACAACTGCGCAGGCTGGCTGCCGCCGAGAATCTGCAACACATCGTCTCCAGACCCCAGCAGTAAGCTATCGAGCAATGTACCCTTCATCACCACGGTGTCGTTGCCATCACCGGTATCCAGTGACGTCAGGGTGCCGCCCTCCAGGCTGAAGCTATCCGCACCACTACCGGCGACGATCTGCTCGAAACCACTGAAGGCAACGGATTCTCCCCCTCCGGACACACTGCCCCCGGCGCCCCCGATAACCCAACTCATATCCGCATTCAAACCGTAGAGTGTATCGCTGCCGGCACTTGCGTTGATGGTATCTACCGCGGCAAAGGTTACCCCGGCCATTTCCAGGTTAGCCGGGCCCGTCATCAAATAATCGGTCCCGAAAGACGGTCCGGAATAGACTCCGGTATTTTCGACTTGCTCAAGGTTCTCAAACAGCACGCTGATGGATTCGACTGTTGCCACCGCGCCACCGGCAACCAGCGCCCCGTCTTCGCTGACGGAAGCCCAGCTACCGGCGCCACCGCTGACAGAGTCGGCACCGCCGCCAGCATCGACACGGGCGATACCATCAAAATCGATACCCGCTGCAGTAATACCGCCATCACTTGCCAGGTCAAATGTATCCGCTGACGCCGTCCCCAGAAGTGAATCGGCGCCGCCATTACCCACGAGCTGACCGATACCACTGAAATCGATACCTTCAACATTCAGGGAACCCAATACACCGCCAAGGACAAACTGCTCTGCAGCAGATGTACCTGTCAGGCGGGCATTTGCCGTTACAACGCGGTCGATGCCGTTAAAGGTGACGCCGTTCGCGGCCACTCGCGCACCGCTGACAAGCTGCCAGTTGTCCGCATCGCTGACTACCTCGTTATTGCCCTCACTACCGGCAAATACTTCGGCAACACTGTCAAACAGCATTCCGAGCACGGAAATTTCGCTCGTTTCTGAACTCAACGCGAAGCTTTCAGACACGCTGTTTTGGGTGCCATCAATGATCGCCGACTCCGTGGAGATCTGCTCGATTCCCAAGAAGCTAACCCCGGCGGCACTGGCACTGCCGGCACCGGCACCCAGCGCCCAACGCTCTCCGCTCGCGGTCTCTACGCGGTCGGCGCCAACCCCGGCATTTACCGCGACCACATCCTCAAATGCGATACCGCCCGCAACCAAGCTGCCCGCGGCATCGAGAGTGAACAGGGTATCTGCATCGCTACCATTGACGATGCCACTGCCACCGCTGGCCTGTTCCACATTACTGAACGCCATTGCGGCGTGATTGAGGGCACCCGCTTCAGAACCCAGCTGCCAGTCACTGCTTTCGTGACCGACAATGGAATCGGAACCACCGGCCCCCGCCACCGCGGATACATCACTGAATGCAATGCCGGCACTGGATAGGGCGCCATCGCCTGTCACCGTAAACTGGTCATCCCCTGCACTTCCGGTCACAGCACCGGAGGACGACACCGTGGTCACACCGGTCACACTGATCTGGCCACTGGTCACTGCCCCTGCGCCATTCAGGGTTACGCCATTCCAGGCCGCAAGATCGATATTTCCGCCTTCCAGAGTCACGCTCTGCAGGCCGCTGAAGCTGGAAGCTCCGGCAGCCAGTGTACCGCTGCCGGTAACCTGCGCCTGCTCCTGCCCGCTAATCGCGAGACTTGCGCCCTGCCCCTGGAAAAGCTCCACCCCGGTAAACTGGATGTTTTCATGGGTAACCGAGTCGTCCGCCGCCAGTGCGTAGCCCTGCCCCGTGCGGGAAGTGACTTCATCCTCTTCGCCATTTCCACCGGACACGGTTTCCAGATTGCGGAATGTCAATCCGTTCACCGACAGGGCGCCGCTTGCCAGCATCTCAAACTGTTCCGCAGCAGTGGAGCCAAGCAGCGCAGTGGTGCTCACCGTGTCTATGCCACTGAATGCCATCGCACTACTGGTGAAGGCGCCATCCGTTTCCGCGAGGTTTACGGCAGCGAGTGCGCTGACATCATCGCTACCGATACCGCCCTCGACCGTATTCACTCCCGTAAAGCTGACTCCGTCCGCCTGCAACGCATTGTCAGCGGTAACCACAAAATTGTGCCCGCTATCATCTCCGACGATACGCCCGGCACCGCCAGAAAAGGTCTCTACCGCAGAAACACTGACACCATCATGGGTCAGGCTGGCCGCATTCTGCGCAAGCAGCCAGTCCGCACTTGCGGCACTGACAAAGGTATCGGCACCGGCACCGCCGCCAAGTACACCGACGCCATTAAACGCCTGGCTGCCAACGGTGATTACACCATCGCTGCCGTATTCAAACTGATCGGCGCCACTGCTGCCGATCAGGGTTCCTGTTTTTGCCTGCGCTATTCCCGTCAATGTCAGAGCACCTGCAAGCAAGTCACCCGCGGTATCCGACAAGGTCAACCCGGCATCAAATGCGCTGGCATTCAGGGTGTCGTTGCCCGACAGCCCGTCCACAAAAGACATATCGTTGACGGTAAGCGCGCCGACAGAAACACTGCCGTCGCTATTCAGAACGAAGTCATCCTGGTTGCCGGTGCCGTAAAGACCGGCATTCAGCGCATTGAGGATTTCTACGTTGAGGAAGGCAATACTGTTATTTTCTGCACTGCTGTCGCCGGTTACTGTCCAGTCCGAACCACTGAATCCCGTTACCGTATCGGTGCCGCCTTTTCCGTCCACCTGGGTGGAAGAAGAAATCTCAAAGCCATTGATGGTGACATTGCCATCTTCACTAAAGGCAATTTCATCATCGCCGTCAGTGGCTTCCAGAAACCCTACCAGCACCTTGCCAATATCGTAAAACGCAATGCCCTCCGCAGTAACAAAGGTTTTGTCTTCACTCAAATTGGCGGAGCCGCTGGAACTGATGCTGTTGCTACCTTCATTGCCGTTCACCTGGCTCAACCCGGAGATCGCCAGGCCCGCGACAGAAATTGCACCGGTACCAGTAACCCGGAACGTCTCATCGCCGGCGCTACCGTCCAGCTCCGATACTTGAGCAGAATTGAAGGCCTTGAAGGTCAGGGTATCTTCCGCCTTCAGCTCCCCGTCGGTGCCCGTCAGGGTGAGGGATTCACCGTAGCCGCTGGCATCCAGCTGGTCGCCAACGTCGGTGTCCGTGGCACCGCCGCCGAGCACTTCACTCAGGCCAGTAAAGTTCATGGCTTCGTAGCCAACGGTCAGACCATCGGCGCTGTCGGTGAGCGCAAACTCGTCATTGCCACTGGTGCCTGTGAGCGTGGCGGCAGAGGTTTTGATGGTGATGAAGTCATTAAAATCGATGCCGTTACTGCTCGCGGTGTCGGCATCGATCAGTGCCCAGTCGAGGCCGCTGGCGCTGGAAACGCTGTTGCTGGCGCCACCGGAAGTCACGCTGGTCATGCCAGTGAACAGGATATTGCGGGCGGTGATGCTGCTGCCACTCAGGGCAAACACATCATCTTGGTCGCTGCCGTTCAGGGATCCGGCTTGCGCCGAGACCAGCCCGGTGAAGGTGGCGCTTGCCGCACTTACTTCGCGATTATTGCCGGTCAGGGTCAGGCCATTGGTATAGGCGCTGGCATTGAGGTTCGCGCTGCCCGATCCATTGTAAGTTTCGATTTCACTGAAGGTGATACCGTCGTGATCCACCGTCCCGGTATTGTTCAGGATATACCCCTGGCCACTACGAGAGGTGACCACATCGGCCTCGGTGCCAGTTCCAGTTCCGCCTTTGACGGTAACCAGGTCACTGAATTCGATGTTGGCAACTGTGAGCTCTCCAGCGCCGGTCATGAGAAAAGTCTCGTTAGAGACACTGCCCTGCAGGATGGACGCGCTGGCGGAATCAATACCGGTAAAATCAATTGAGCTGGTGTTAAAGACACCATCGCTACCGGCCAGTGTGACCTGGGCAACAGCCTCAACATCATCCGTTGCGGTGCCGGCATCGACTTTGGTTATGCCATTAAACTGATGGGTCGTATCGATCTCGACGCCATTACTGCCAGTGAGCAAAAAATTGTGGTCGCTATCATCGCCGACAATGCGTCCCGTTCCGCCGCTAAAGTTTGTAATGTTGCTGGTGGTAAGACTGCCGTGGGTAATGCTCGACAGGTTTTGAGTCAGACCCCAGTCCCGATCTGCGGCACTGTTCAGGGTATCGACACTACCGCTAGCGCCGTCCAGATCAGAAACATCGTAGAAGTTGTAGCCCGCAAAGGTATCGACGGTGAGAGTGCCACCGGAGCTAAGAGTGAAAATCTCACTACCGGTGGTGCCGGTCAGCTTGTCAGTGGTGATTTCGGTCACCGCCGTAATGGCCAGGTCACCAGCATCCACCTGGCCGGTGGTCGCAGTCAGGGTAATTCCCGGGGTAAAGGCGCTGGCATCAAGCGTATCGTTACCGCCATTGCCTTTGAGAGACGACATACCGGAGATGGTCATGCTGATTTCATCAGCATCGTTGAGCAGGGACACGCTACCGCCACTAGTCAGCGCAAAAGCATCGATACCGGTTGTGCCCAGAAGGTCGGCGCTCACGGCAGTGAGGGTCTCGGCATTGTTAAAGGTGATGCCGTTATTTCTGGCGCTGGTCTGGCTCAGAAGCTCCCAGTCCTGCCCGGACTTACCGGTTACGCTGTCGTTATCACCACCTCGGGTATCGATGGTGGTAACCCCTTCAACCTGGATGCCATTGACGAGTAAATTGTCGGCGTCATAGGTAATAACGTCATCACCGGTGGTCGCATCCAGTGCGCCCGCACTGATCGCGCCCAGGTCGTAGAAATTGATACCGCTGCTGGCCACATAGCCAGTTTCCATTGACGGCGTGTCTACCGCGACCAGCTTGTCACTGCCAGATTGGCCGTGCACTTCAGAAAGCCCGGAAAGGTTAAGGGCGGCAACTGTCAGTGCCTGATCGCCAGTAACAGCAAACTCTTCGTAACTGTCCGTTGCCGTCAGGTTGGCGAGAATGGCGGAATTGAGGGCCTTGAAGGTCAGGGTGTTGTCGGCCTGCAGCTCCCCGTCGATGCCCGTCAGGGTGAGGGATTCACCGTAGCCGCTGGCATCCAGCTGGTCGCCAACATCGGTGTCCGCGGCGCCGCCGCCGAGCACTTCACTCAGGCCAGTAAAGTTCATGGCTTCGTAGCCAACGGTCAGGCCATCGGCGCTGTCGGTGAGCGCAAACTCGTCGTTGCCACTGGTGCCGGTGAGGGTGGCCGCAGAGGTTTTGATGGTGACAAAGTCATTAAAATCGATGCCGTTACTGCTCGCGGTGTCGGCATCGGTCAGTGCCCAGTCGAGGCCGCTGGCGCTGGAAACGCTGTTGCTGGCGCCACCGGAAGTCACGCTGGTCATGCCGGTGAACAGGATATTGCGGGCGGTGATGCCGCTGCCACTCAGGGCAAACACATCGTCCTGGTCGCTGCCGTTCAAGGATCCGGCTTGCGCCGAGACCAGCCCGGTGAAGGTGGCGCTTGCCGCACTTACTTCGCGATTATTGCCGGTCAGAGCAAGGCCATTGGTATAGGCGCTGGCATTGAGGTTCGCGCTACCTGCGCCATTGTAGGTTTCGATTTCACTGAAGGTGATACCGTCGTGATCCACCGTCCCGGTTCCGTTCAGGATATACCCCTGGCCACTGCGGGAGGTGACCACATCGGCCTCGGTGCCAGTTCCAGTTCCGCCTTTGACGGTAACCAGGTCACTGAATTCGATGTTGGCAACTGTGAGCTCTCCAGCGCCGGTCATGAGAAAAGTCTCGTTAGAGACACTGCCCTGCAGGATGGACGCGCTGGCGGAATCAATACCGGTAAAATCAATTGAGCTGGTGTTAAAGACACCATCGCTACCGGCCAGTGTGACCTGGGCAACAGCCTCAACATCATCCGTTGCGGTGCCGGCATCGACTTTGGTTATGCCATTAAACTGATGGGTCGTATCGATCTCGACGCCATTACTGCCAGTGAGCAAAAAATTGTGGTCGCTATCATCGCCGACAATGCGTCCCGTTCCGCCGCTAAAGTTTGTAATGTTGCTGGTGGTAAGACTGCCGTGGGTAATGCTCGACAGGTTTTGAGTCAGACCCCAGTCCCGATCTGCGGCACTGTTCAGGGTATCGACACTACCGCTAGCGCCGTCCAGATCAGAAACATCGTAGAAGTTGTAGCCCGCAAAGGTATCGACGGTGAGAGTGCCACCGGAGCTAAGAGTGAAAATCTCACTACCGGTGGTGCCGGTCAGCTTGTCAGTGGTGATTTCGGTCACCGCCGTAATGGCCAGGTCACCAGCATCCACCTGGCCGGTGGTCGCAGTCAGGGTAATTCCCGGGGTAAAGGCGCTGGCATCAAGCGTATCGTTACCGCCATTGCCTTTGAGAGACGACATACCGGAGATGGTCATGCTGATTTCATCAGCATCGTTGAGCAGGGACACGCTACCGCCACTAGTCAGCGCAAAAGCATCGATACCGGTTGTGCCCAGAAGGTCGGCGCTCACGGCAGTGAGGGTCTCGGCATTGTTAAAGGTGATGCCGTTATTTCTGGCGCTGGTCTGGCTCAGAAGCTCCCAGTCCTGCCCGGACTTACCGGTTACGCTGTCGTTATCACCACCTCGGGTATCGATGGTGGTAACCCCTTCAACCTGGATGCCATTGACGAGTAAATTGTCGGCGTCATAGGTAATAACGTCATCACCGGTGGTCGCATCCAGTGCGCCCGCACTGATCGCGCCCAGGTCGTAGAAATTGATACCGCTGCTGGCCACATAGCCAGTTTCCATTGACGGCGTGTCTACCGCGACCAGCTTGTCACTGCCAGATTGGCCGTGCACTTCAGAAAGCCCGGAAAGGTTAAGGGCGGCAACTGTCAGTGCCTGATCGCCAGTAACAGCAAACTCTTCGTAACTGTCCGTTGCCGTCAGGTTGGCGAGAATGGCGGAATTGAGGGCCTTGAAGGTCAGGGTGTTGTCGGCCTGCAGCTCCCCGTCGATGCCCGTCAGGGTGAGGGATTCACCGTAGCCGCTGGCATCCAGCTGGTCGCCAACATCGGTGTCCGCGGCGCCGCCGCCGAGCACTTCACTCAGGCCAGTAAAGTTCATGGCTTCGTAGCCAACGGTCAGGCCATCGGCGCTGTCGGTGAGCGCAAACTCGTCGTTGCCACTGGTGCCGGTGAGGGTGGCCGCAGAGGTTTTGATGGTGACAAAGTCATTAAAATCGATGCCGTTACTGCTCGCGGTGTCGGCATCGGTCAGTGCCCAGTCGAGGCCGCTGGCGCTGGAAACGCTGTTGCTGGCGCCACCGGAAGTCACGCTGGTCATGCCGGTGAACAGGATATTGCGGGCGGTGATGCCGCTGCCACTCAGGGCAAACACATCGTCCTGGTCGCTGCCGTTCAAGGATCCGGCTTGCGCCGAGACCAGCCCGGTGAAGGTGGCGCTTGCCGCACTTACTTCGCGATTATTGCCGGTCAGAGCAAGGCCATTGGTATAGGCGCTGGCATTGAGGTTCGCGCTACCTGCGCCATTGTAGGTTTCGATTTCACTGAAGGTGATACCGTCGTGATCCACCGTCCCGGTTCCGTTCAGGATATACCCCTGGCCACTGCGGGAGGTGACCACATCGGCCTCGGTGCCAGTTCCAGTTCCGCCTTTGACGGTAACCAGGTCACTGAATTCGATGTTGGCAACTGTGAGCTCTCCAGCGCCGGTCATGAGAAAAGTCTCGCTAGAAACACTACCCTGCAGGGTGGACGCGCTGGCGGAATCAATACCGGTAAAATCGATCAGGCTGCTGTTGAAGGCACCGTTACTACCGGCCAGAGTGACATCCGCTATGGCTTCGACATCGTCGGTGCCGGTGCCGGCATCCACCTTGGCGATGCCTGTAAACTGGTGGCTACCGTTGACCTGAACCGCGTTGTCGCCAGTGACCACAAAATCGTGGCCGCTGACATCGCCGACAACGCGACCCGAGCCGCCGTCAAAGGTGGTGATATTACTGGCGCTGAGGCTGCCGTGGGTAATGCTCGACAAGTTTTGAGTCAGACCCCAGTCCCGATCTGCAGCACTGTTCAGGGTATCGGCACTACCGCTAGCGCCGTCCAGATCAGAAACGTCGTAGAAGTTGTAGCCTGCAAAGGTATCGACGGTGAGAGTGCCTTCGGAGCTAAGAGTGAAAATCTCACTACCGGTGGTGCCGGTCAGCTTGCCAGTGGTGATCTGGCTCACGCCCTTGATGACCAGAGAACCGGCATTCAATTGCTCAGCAGTACCAGACAGTGCAATACCACCTGCGTAACCTTGTGCATTCAGGGAAAGGTCAGCGAGTGTGCTAACTTTAAAGTCAGTCCCTTTAGTCAATTGAGCAAGGCCTGTAATTTCAGTTTGACCAACAATTACATCTGCATCGCTATCCAGCTGAAATAGCGCACCTTCGTTATAGCTCAGCACGCCATCGGAAGTATTGATAGTGTCCATATCGACGACGTTAACATTAACGTTATTGTCAGGATCACCGTCCCCATTCGTAAACTTAGTACCTCCATTAAACGTCCAGTTATCGTCCCATCCGATAACTTCAATACCATTCGCAGTACCCTGAACAACCTCTAGATTCCGAAACTCGATATTGCTTCCGGTTGCCGCATACACATATCCATAGGTACTGTGTTCGCTACGTGAAAATGTGGTAGTGACACTCTCCGCATCTCTCGCTGCAAGCAGGTAGGTGTCTACTTCGGTAAGCTCTGAAATCAATATTCCATCGGAGCCATCTTCCTTAATCACGCGGACGCTATCTGAGTCTTCCTGCAGCCTCACACCGTACACATAACTTGAGGCGTCAAGTGTGATAGTGCCACCGCCTTGACTAGCATTGAGGACCTTATTCAAATCGGAAAACAAGATACCGTAAATGCCTACCGCACCTGATGTGTCGACAATGAATTCGTTATCCTCATTTTTTTCTGCCGTTAGATCAGCGCCATTGGAGGTGACCAGCCATCCACCACTAAAATGTATACCCTGGTTAGTCACACCGCCTTTATCCACAATCCAGTTACCTGTGGAATTAACCTTATGATCTGAAGAACCACCAATCAGCGCCTCAAGCCCGCTAGCCTCAAAGCTTGAATCGCTAAATTCAATATTGTTCGATGCAATTACATTCAATTCAGCAGCACTTAGGTTGCTAAGATCCAGTGTATCTATTTCATTGCCACCAACTACACCGCCGGCGACAAGCTCACTTACACCACTGAAAACATAGCCAGCATAAGTATCAACCGTAATATCGCCGTCGGATTCCAGCGTAAATGTTTCAGCAGCAGATGTACCGGTTAGCGTTCCGATCGTGACCTGGGGAGTATTGGTGATGGTTACGCCGTCGGCAACCAGCTGCCCTGCGAATCCAGTAAGATTAATACCGGCAGTTAATGCGCTGGCATCAATGTGATCCTCACCAGCACGTCCATCAACTGCAGAAATACCATAGAAATCAACAGCGGCGTAATTCAGCGCATCGTCAGTGAGGGTGAAAAGGTCTTCCTCACCAACAACGCTACTGTCAACTCCGTACAGGGTTACGCCATCGCCGACCACAATGCTGTTTGCACCCTGGATATCGGCGATCGCATTTGAATCACCATGTAAGCTAACCACTCCCGAATCCACTTCAACGGAAGCAATCGCCTCAGATTCCGTATCCGAAACGGCCAGGGAAATACTGCTGACGTTGAACCGATGGTTGCCACCTAAATCCTGAACATTCAGTTTTTCGTTCGCACGAACATCCCCCAGGTCACTGGCAACAAGGCTACCGGCTTCATCTGCACCGACTTGGCCAACGGTTAACGAGAAAGCATTGACGTCTACATCGGCCGAGTTGGTAAATCCATTTTTTGCGACGACATTCAGGTTACCGCTTGACTCCTGGATATCTCCATTGACCGTGACAGAGCCAGTTTCAGCGGAAATTGTGACGCCACCATTATTCGCCAGTGCCTGGGTTAGCGATTCAGATGTAATACAGTTTGTTACACAGTCAACGCCATCTACTGCAAGACTCGTAGTGGTAAGCTGCCAGTGACCGCCGGTAGTGTCGTCGCTTGCGGTGATAACGGAAACATCGCCGTCAAGTGACACGTCGGCAGAAGTGATGACGGCGCCGCCAGAATTATCCGATCCTCGACCAATTGCACTAATCGTTCCATCGAGGCTCAAATTCGCCGATGCCGAGATCGTTATATCACCGCCACTGGCTAAGGTTTCGGTCTCAACATCAGCTCCGCTAACGGCATCGAATTCGGTATAGGTACTGGCATCTGCAATTAACGCACTGCCAGAACCCAGTACAATATCTGTCGCACTAAGACTAATCTCACCAGCGCGCACATCCTCAACAGGGTCTAATGGTTCACTTAAAGTACCGTTGCTTACTTTAATTACTCCGCCATTATTGATCGCGGCGGAACCAGCCGATGACGCCCCAAGAGTAATCGTGCCACCGGTTGTATCTATGCCCGCCGCCAGTACCGTCCCAGTGTTATTGACCGCTGCACTAACCATTGCATCAGCAGCTCCGGCTTCCATTAGCACATGAACAGCTTCAATATCACCGCTGTTCATAATTTCGATCAACCCAGAAAATTCTTCAGAGAGACTGGCATTACTAATAGCGAAACCAGAATAACTACCATTATCGAGGGTCAGGGTTACTTCCCCACCGGCTAACAGGTTGACACGCCCACTCGCCACGTTCACGTCAGGAAATGAACCTAATGCAGAAAGATCTGTGCTGTTCTGCAAGCTGGAACCAATCAAAGTGATCTCACCGGCCACTATATCGCCACTCGTCGTAACGACACCGGGTGTACCCTCACCTCCTTCTGCCAGTGAAAATACAGAGTCACCTGTGTTACTGGTAACATCTCCAGACATCGCCGCCACGGTTAAAGCCGCAACATTAACCGATGAGCCGGAACCAAACATTACGCCGCGAGGGTTGATCAAAACCACATGACCGTCAGACCACAGGTTTCCCTGGATATCGGTTGTCCCCTCGAGCACTCGGTTGATGACCATCGCAGAGCGGTCGAACCCACCATCAACGCCGGTGAAGTCGAAATTGACGGTTTCATCGCCTAATATGACAAAACTATCCCAGTCGATGTGAGCAAAACTACCATCGATGGTATAAGTGGTTTCACCTACTGCAGGTGTGCTGGTTATATCTGCAAGATCGACCGAACCGCCATCAATCGTGACGCTATTTGCATTACCCGGCGCAGCCATGACTGGCTGCGATACCGCCAAGCCCATTCCCGCCACACTCACCGCAACAGAGAGCAAATTTCGTTTCATGTTCATGATGATTGCCACTTAGCTCCATGGCGGCGCCTGGGCGCTGCCGATATCATTAAATTTGAAGTTTGTTTACTGCAGGAAGTAGGAGAAATCTGCGTATATCGTCGGTTCGTCGGCATTATCTCCAGTGCCATCGATGGACGATTTTGACGTGGTAGGCCAGGCCAGAGAGAGCTGGCTCGCCCAGTTTTCACTCCAGCTGAACTTAAACAGAAAGCCCGCGCCGGCCAGTGCGGCCCAGTCATTGTCCAGCCCGGGCTCGAAGTTATTCACAACCCCGTAGCCCGCATCGGCGATTACCGCGACCTGAAGAATATCGTTCAGGCGACTACCAAAAATCCTCGGGTTTATCGTGTCGGGAAATGAGGGATACCATTCCGCGGAAAACAGACCAGCCTGGTCGGCGGAGAAATCACGCACATCAAATGCGCGAACACCATTCGCGCCGCCCAACGTCAGCTGTTCGAAAGAAGGAAGAGCATTTTCACTGTATTGCCAACGGCTTTTGAGAATAAGCCGGGATTGCGCTGTGGTGAATGGCATCGGCAGGAACAAAAGTGAGCTGGTTTCTGCGGCAAATTTCTGAAAGTCGGAGTCTGTCTCCAGCTCAGATTCGCCGGAATAGCTGGTCAGCTCGCCATACTGGAATTTTGCATTGACCACATTCAACATCGGAATGGCACCGCCGGACAGGCGATCCATATAAGCACCGATCTCACCACCGAGTGCGTGATCCCAGCTATCGAGCACTGGAGTAATGGACGTAATATCCGATTTTTTATCGGTCAAACCGAAGGAGCCCGTGATATTGAAGTCCCGCGAACGCTTGAATTTTTGCTCGACGGTTACGCCATAGTTTTCGTTGACACCTTCTAGCTCCAGGAGGTTAATAAAGTTTTCATCATCGTCCGCATCGTGAATCTTGAACTTGTTGTAGTCGGCAGACACCAGTAAGCGGGTGCGGGGACTGAATAATGGCAGGCTGTATTTGAGCTGGCCGAGATTGGAGCCAAATCCAGAGTCAAAGTCATCGATACCGGAAGACTTCAGATAACCCACCGTCAGCTCATCCCCAATCCCAAGGGGGTTGAACCAATCCACTGCGGTAAAAATCCGGTTGTCGCCAGTAAAAGTGGAACCGTGGTTATCCATACGGGTAACCAGGCGCCAATCACTCTCATCCCTTACCTTCAGGTTCAGACGTGTTTCGCCAGGATTGTCGCCGGGACTGAAATAGCCGGTCACATTCAAAGCCGGCAGGTCATTCAGCAGGTACAGAGATTCCTCGATACTATCGTGATTGACCAGCTTGCCTTTTTGGCTGGAAAAAGCCGCCGCCAGCTGCTTCTCACTGTACTTCTGGTTATCGTGTACCGAAACCTGGCCGAGAATGCCCTCCTGGACAGAAAAGGTGACGATACCGTCCTTCACTTCCTGAGCGGGAATCTGTACTTGGGCGAGAAACAAGCCTTGCTGCCGGTAAAACCGGGTTAGCTCTGCCGCAATATCCTCAAGATCCACATAACTGAGGCCGCGCTGGTTGTTCTGTCGCTCCAGCACATTGATCAGCTTGCGCAGTTCCCGTGGACCGAGGCTTTCCGGCGCGAAGCGCGCACCCATACCATCGAGCAGCAGCGCAATTTCCTTCAGGTTGTCTACCGTATAGCCGGCGGCTACCATCTTGTCTTCCTGCATGTACTTGACACGCAGCGCCTCCGCTTTCGCCTCAACCGTTTCGCGGTCTATACCGAATTCTGGATACTCTTCCAGGCGATGAAAGCGAAATTCTTTGACGGAGATTCTCGGCCCGATTTCCCGCCCGGACACTTCGGGAATATCGGTATCCAGATTCGGATCTCTGGCTTCCCGTGAACGACGCTCAAACTCTTCGGCCACATCGGCATCGTTGATGTGTGGCACATCCTGTTCAAATGCCTGGCGCACCCTGCTGCGAAAGCCACTATCGTCGTCTTGCGCGCTTGCAACGGTTGTCGACAGCAACAGTCCCGCAATGGAAATTGAAAGAAATCCCTTTTTGAACAATGCCACACTTCCCCCTTGGAATATGCCAGATGCCAACTACAGCCGTATTTCCCGATCGATACGATCAATCACTGTCAGCCAGATTCAAACGTTTTAACGTGCTCAGCGCACAAGATCGCGCACGATACGGAAGCCAGTAATTTCATCACCGGCGCCATTGTGGAGTGTTTTTGACGTTGCCAGACAGCGACTCATGGCATCCAGGCGGCTGCCGCCTGCGGCGATCAGCTGTTTGTCGACGCCGACAACCCACTCCTGCACATTGCCTACCGCATTGACGATACCAAATGGATTGGCCATGCCTGCGTTCGCCGCGACCAGCTCCAAGCCTCGCTCAATACCGCCATAGCGCAGAGAACAGTTCCTGTCTGCAACTTCGGGCTGCCCGTTGGCGCTAGCGGCAGCAAACCACTCACTCTCGGAAGGCAAACGATAACTGCGCCCGGTTTCCGCACTCAGCCACTGAATGTATTGCTCAGCCTGCTCTCGTGAAATGTTGTGCACGGGAAGTCCGCTGGACTCCAACGCGAGTCCCTCACAGCCGCCCTTGGCTTTGCAATAGCGAGCAAACTCGCCATTGGATATCTCATAGCGCCCTACCGCCAGAGGCCTTCCCGAAGTCCCCGTCACTACCACCATTTGCGGGCCAAAACCACTGTCACCCATAGGGTCAGCACAGGTGTATCTATCACCTTTGGCACCACTTCCCGGCCGCAGATGGGCACAATAATCAATATCGAAGTTGGCCAGTTGGCGCTGCGCAGGCAGCATGATGCGCGCCTCCTTCAGTAGCCCTTCTGTCCGCTCCGGGCTCTTGACGGCAAGGCGAGAAAAACAGGAAGTAAGCTCATCGGCCAGCACCGGCCTCAGAACCGCGGCCTTGGCACTGTCGAGCTCTGCAAGGCGGGTCAGCGCAGCCTCGATTCCGGAAACCTGCATACCGAAGCCACACTTCAGCGAAGACTCCATCTCATCGACTACTGTGTCGATTTTGCGCTGTAATTCCGCTGCAGCCAGGCGCTGCTGCTCCCTGAGCTCCTGCAGGCGGATACGCTCAGCCTCGCGCTCGGTGGCAATGCGCTCCTCTTCGAGACGCTGGCGGATCTCCTCCCGCTCCAGCGTTAATTGCCCGCGAATTTCGTCCGCGCCTTCCACCTGCTCATTCCAGGTTCCGGCCCGGCCAAGCATCTCCTCCGCAGGCTCAAGGTTGCCAAGGGTTAACTGGCCAGTGGCTGCGGCGATAAACAGGTCAGATACTTGGCGGTGAATCGACTCCGGGAAGGCGACATCCTCAGGGTTCAGCTTGGTGTATTCCTCGAGCTCGATACGCAAGTCGCGCTCCCAGGAAGACGTGAGTACACTGAGGCCCAACAGGCGATCAATCGCTTCTCGCTTATCGGAGATGCGACGCTCGAGCAGCTCAAGCTCCAGCTTTTTCTCCAACTCTATTTTTACCCGCTGCTGCTCTGCGGCATTTTCCTGCTCAAGATGGGAGTAGCCGACGCCACCAGCCACCAGAGTTGCAGCGAAGAGTGCGCCGAAGGCCCACTTCCAACCGGTTTTCCCGAAAAACTGTTGTACAAATTTGTCGACGGTCGCGGTGCGATCTTCACGATGGAATGCGAGTGCGGCTTCCAGCGCCCGCCACTGGCGGCGTGTCAGGCTGCGAATGCGCTTGGGTTTCAGCTTTTTCTGGAAGGCTTTATCCGCGGGCGTCTTTCCGTAGGGGTGGCGCCCGCTGAACAGTTCATAGGCCACACAACCCAACGCGAACACATCGTCCGATGGCTGAGGCTCCTCACCCTTAAGCATTTCAAGGCTGGCATAGGCCGGGGTTAGCGCCCCGAGCGTACCGGCATCGAAAATCGTTTGCTCTCCGGCCTTACTAGCAATCCCACCCTCGGTAACCGCGCGTGCAATACCGAAATCGATAACTTTTGCGCCTTTTTTCGCGGTAACGAAAATATTGCCGGGCTTGAAGTCCGAATGAACAATTCTGTGGGAGTGGGCATAAATCAATGCCTGGGAGACATCGCGCAGAATCGCCGATGCCTTTTCTTTTTCCAGGCCGATATCCGCATGTTCCCGCAGCAGCTTATCCAGAGGTGCACCCTCCAGAAACTCCATGGTCATAAAGACCCGCTCACCCTCGCGGTCAAAGTCGAACACCGTTACGATATTCGGGTGAGCCAGAGTCTGCGACTTTCGCGCTTCACGCTGCAGAGAAATAAAGGCGTCGGGGTGCTTCTGGAAATCCTCGTTCAGCAGCTTGATCGCCACATAGGGATCACTATCGCTGGCCTCGAGCTTGCGCCGGTCGAGCGCCTTGTAGACGGCACCCATACCGCCAACACCAAGGAGCTTGTCCAGTTCAAAACGCCCTTTAATGACCGTCTTGGTGACTGCGCCCTCTCGGGAAGTGGAAGGTTCAAAATGCACCGCATCACGCGGCTTGGGTAGCGGATGATTACTATCAATAATCACCGTGGCGTCCGGGTTACCCGAACTCAGCAGATCGTCAGTGTCGAAGTTTTGAGAACTCGGCACCAGTCCCGGATTCCCCCCAACTGGCGGGTGGTCGTTGGCCCCGGTATTTTCATGGCCAACAAATACCGTTACATCCGAGTCATCACACGCCGACAACGATTCGCCGGCTTTTTTGACTATTCGGGTTTTGTCATTCACAACCATCTCCCTGGCGTAAATTTGCAGCGCGTCCAATCGCTACGGTGGCATTGGCCCAGCAGAATCGCAAAATCAGCGTGAAAGAATCCCAAGTTTCCATAGCTAAAACTGTCGCAGGAAAAACTCGGGGATTCGTTACCACCGCAGAATTGGTACGGTAGTTTCAGATTGCGAAATAGAGGTCTTGCCAATCTGCTTGTGAGGTCGCGCAGTATATCGAACGCCTTCTACTGCAACAATTGAAGTAGCCCACGATTTTCAAGGAAATTGATTACACACTCTTACAGACATTCAAATCGCACCGGCACAAGTGAAACATGCGTACCAACAAATGACGGAAAAACGACCGGAAGCAAACATGCGTACCAATTAGGCTCTGACTTATTCATCTCCGCCAGAGCGAAATCCCAGCCAATCAGGCTCACCGTGGACGCAGAGTTCCGAGTACTGACCATAGAAATAAACCGACGCCAAATATCATCAATAAATTCGTACCAGAGTAAAATTTACCTTGCGCCAAGCAATCCGTAAATTTCCTGTAATGCCCCTTCTCCATTACCTTTTAATTGGTGCCAGAGTCGATTATTTAGTTGTAATTTAAGGTTTTTTTTTCAATCGGCGTCTGCTTAAATCTTTCCCGCTTGCCCAAATCGGCAATACCTGAACTGCTGCAATTGCGGTGGCAAAGGAATAACCACCCTAAAGCCCATACCATATTGAGGGATTAAAAATGGCTATTTACATGAACTTCAACAACAAGGCGCCTGCCGGTAACGTAACCGCAAAAGGCTACGAAGACTGGATCGAAGTAGACAGCTTCAATTTTGGTGTCGGCCGTGGCATCACCATGGAAGCGGGCGCCGTTGCCAACCGTGAAGCAACTCGCCCTAGCCTGAGTGAAGTTACCGTAACCAAGCGCATCGATGCAGCTTCTGGCGGCCTGTTCAAGTCATCCGTAACTGGTGACGAAGGTGTTAAAGTCGAAATTCACGTTGTGCAGACTGGCGCAAACTCTGTTGAGAAGTTCGCGGTTTACACTCTGGAAGACGTGATTATCTCCTCTTACAGCATCTCCGCTTCTTCTGGCGGCGCGCCAGCCGAGTCCATCTCCCTGAGCTTCTCCAAGATCGAAGCCGATCTGAACCACGCAGACAAGACCAACAAGAACCCGAAAAACATGCGTGTTGGATACGACCTGACTACTGCTACCCCGCTGTAATCCGGCCGGATATATCGCAAAGCCGGGCGCCGCAGCCAAAAGTTGCAGCGCCCGGCTTTTGACGTTCGCATGCAGATAATTTGAAAATGAAAACAACCTGATCGGCTAAACACCCGGGTTGTTGGCACCTAGAAGGAATTGGGGCTGATATGTCTTCACTAAATCAAGACAAGCGCATGATCCGGACAAGCTGTCCGATTGGCAAAGATACTTTTATCGCCAGTGCCATCAGTGGTGAAGAGTACGTTTCCAAGCCCTACCGATACCAGATCAAGTTACTTTCCGACAATCACGACATCTCTCAGGATCAGATTGTTGGCAAGTTGTTTACCGCCAGCATTCATCACGCCAAAGCCCCACGATATATCAACGGCTACGTCACGCACTTTTCACTACACGACATCAACCCGGAAGGCCTGCGGCAGTATATTGCGGTCATACAACCAGGATTTTGGTTCACCAATCTAGCGGGAAAAAACAGGATTTTTGAAAAGAAATCCGCCAAAGACATCATTGGCGAAGTACTCAAAGAGTACAGCAGTGTCATCAAATTCACTGACAAGATGACCGGCAACTACATTACGCGGGAATACTGTGTACAGTTCAATGAAACGGACTTTCAGTTTATCAGCCGCCTGATGTCCGAAGAGGGTATTGCTTACTACTTCAAGCAAACCGATGGCAATCATGAGATGGTCATCTGTGACGAACACAAAGATTTTTACGATTGCGTGACCGAGAAAGTAGAGTACGACGGCGGCGGTAGTCACCCGATGAAAAATACCGTCAGTAGCTGGCACCGGGACTTTAATTACCACGGTGGTGGATTCTCCCTGAAGGACTACAACGAATTCACGGTGGGCAAGGACAATCTCCAGGAAGTAAAAACCAAAAATAAAATCAACCAAGTTGATAAGTACATACAGGACCTGTATGGGCTCAACCATTTCGAAGTGGACGCCGAACACAAACACAAGTTCAAGGATGACTACCACAAAGCACTGGCAGATCGTGCGATTGAATCGCAGGAGTGCCGACATGATATCGGCCATGGTAGTAGCGACGTTCCGGAACTTGCCGCCGGTGGCCTGTTCAATTTAGAGCACACCATCAAGTCAGAAAAAGGCAAATACCTTCTGACATCTGTCCGCATAACTGCGACCGACAGCAACAGCGAAGAGACGCACTTCCGCAATACCTTCAGCTGTATCCCAGAAAAAGTTATGCCACGCCCGGACCCTATCAGTAATGCGCACAAAATACACTCACCTCAGATTGCACAGGTGGTGCAGCTAAAGGCCACTGACTCAGATAGCTCCAACGATCCCTTCACCCAGGTGAAGGTCAAGTTTCCATGGAACTCCAAACAAAACAGCTGTTGGGTACGTGTGATGCAGTCATTCTCAGGCAAGGACTGGGGGGCAAATTTCGTCCCACGGAAGGGCCAGGAGGTGGTCATCACATACCTCAATGGTGACCCCGACCGCCCGATCGTTACTGGCGCTGTGTATAACGGCGATAATCCCGGGCCAAAATACACATCGACACAGAGCGGCTGGAAGACTCTGGTTGAGGGCAGCAAATTCAATGAATTGCGCTTTGACGACAAAAAAGAGAACGAAGAAATCTACATGGAAGCCGGTAAGGATCACAATTTTGTGATTCACAATGACCAAACCGGGAAAATCGAGAATGATCAAACCCTCGAGGTCAAAAACAATCGTTCCATCACCATTACCGAAGGTGACGAAACCATTACCCTGAGCAAAGGCAAGCAGACCACCACGATTGAAGGGAACCAGAGCACCACAATCAAGTCTGGCAACCAGTCCCTGAAGATCAGCAAAGGCACTCAAACCATCGATGCGATGGGAGCCATTAAGATTAAATCCAAGGCATCGATCGAGCTCAAAGTTGGTTGCAACAGCATCAAGATCAGTCCTTCCGGGGTCGAAATCAAAGGAACCATGGTGTCCTGTAAAGGGGACGCGAAAGCGGAAGTAAAAGCTGGTGCAATGCTCACCCTCAAGGGTGGCCTCACCATGATCAATTAATGGAGTAGTAAGATGACTGATCTGGTGAAGGTTCGTGCGACAACGGCTGCCGAGTTGCTTGAGCATATAGAATTAAGTGATGAGGCAGCACCACACCTGGTATTGGATACGGCACCGGAAATCAGTATTACACGCCTGATGGACGCCGGCCTGTTCCCCGATGCCATCAAGTTACTCGCCAGAGGCCTGCCAAAGCGCGAAGCGGTTTGGTGGTCCTGCCTCTGTGCTCGCGATATCCAAAGCCCGGAAACGGATGACAACAATGTCAACGCACTGATCGCCGCGGAGAACTGGGTAAAAAGCCCCACTGAGGAGCGACGTCAGGCGTGCAAGCAACTTGGCGAGATGACGCAATTCAAAACACCCGCAAGCTGGGCAGCAACGGCGGCCGCCTGGTGCCACGGTAGCCTGGCTGGCCCGGATGAGCCGGCCATTGAGCCGCCCGAACACCTGTATGCGCATGCCGTTGCGGGCAGCGTTACCCTCGCAGCGGTACTTTCAGATCCAGTGACTCCCGATGAGCCATTCACCCGATATTTACAGCAGGGATTGAGCCTCGCACGCGGTGGCAACGGAAAACAGAGATAACCGATATGGGAAAACCAGCCTCACGCATTACCGATATGCACGTTTGCCCCATGTCCACGGGGCCCGTACCTCATGTTGGCGGGCCGATCGCGGTTCCCGGTGGACCTACAGTATTAATCGGTAAAATGCCCTCAGCCACCGTAGGCAGTGTCTGTGTCTGTGTCGGGCCTCCCGACTCCATTGCCGTGGGCAGCTCCACCGTAATGATCCAGGGAAAACCTGCTGCGCGTATGGGTGATACAACAGCTCACGGCGGAAAGATCATACTCGGCTGCCCTACCGTTTTGATTGGGGGCTAAACCAATGTGGCCTGGAGCAACGCGACCAACCCATTTTGCTATTGCATTATTTTTTGGATTAACACTATCTACTACGGGATTTGCCATGTCCATTTTTGGAGGAAAAGAGGTTTATTTGTTTTCAAACGTTTCCGGCAAACTAACCTACGAAAACAAACCAGCCTCAAATACCACAGTACGTCGGCTTGTGGAGGTCGATGGAAAGCATTACGAAGACACGGTACAAACCGATAACGAAGGGCTATTTTCATTTGAGGCCCTGACCAAGAAAGATAGGGCCATCTTGCCAAAAGAATTCGTATCCCATCAAAAATTAATTGCCGAGCACGATGCCAAAGATATTTTGATCTGGGAAACGGTTAAGAGAAGTGAAGAAGAAAACGCCGAGCTGGAAGGGAAACCGCTGAATTTCACCTGTGAACTAACGGATGAAACCCGCTTCATTCACATGATGCTGCACTCCATCGGCACCAATTGCACCTGGGATAACTAAGGGAAAGTCATGGCATCTTTAATTTCACATACAGACGCAGCGAGCCTGGCAAGCGCGGTTTATGAAATTCAAAGCGATACCTTTACGCCCGCGACGATCGACAGGTTCAAAAGTAATTGGGATCTTTCAAATGAAAGCAGCGTGGTTAACGGGCTTTCAGGTACCCTTTGGGTCATAAAGAAAGAAACCGGGTTCGGTGTTGTTGCCGAAGGTCGAGGAGATTTTGCGGGCGACATTTTGATTCTTCTTCGCGGAACCGACAATAACTTTGACTGGGCGACCGACGCCACTGTTGGATTCTCTCCATCAGCCACCGGCAGATTCGTACACACCGGCTTCAACGCCTGCTTCCACACGATTCTTCCGGAGCTTAAAAACCAACTCAATGTTATAAAGCAGCGTTTTCAGACTGCCAATAAAACTGTCCGGACAATCCACTGCGTGGGCCACAGTCTCGGCGGCGCTCTCGCCACCTTAACTGCCGAGTGGCTGAACAAATCCAAGCATATCCACTATACCGATGTAAAACTGTACACCTTTGGAAGCCCCCGCGTAGGAGGTATACGGTTTGTAAAGCTGGTTACCGAGGAGATGGATAAGGGTAAAGATATCTACCGCGTTTATCACAAAACAGACGTGGTACCCATGGTCCCCCTTTGGCCTTTTTACCACCTTCCGGAAAGCAAGGCCGGATATTGCCTTAAAAGTCCTGGCAGTATGCCATCTGGCGAATTTCACAAGATGAAAAACTATATCGCCAGTGTGAGCAAAACCTCATCCTGGGAAACCATGTATGAGCTGGAACCAGAGGTTTCGCAGAGCGCAATCGAGCAGTGGCTTTCATCCGACGGGCCTTTAAGCCTGACGATGAACACCATGAACATGATCAATAAAGCGATTGCTTACGTATTGCAGAAAATCTTGAAGGTCGCCGGAATAAGCCTGCAGCTTGGCATTGCCTCCGGCGTAACGCTGCTGGATATGCTCGCGTACGTGCTCAAAAAGGGAATCGATTTCTCCAAGAAGCTGTCCACCTGGGTGTACAAGCTGATCAAGCGGATCATGGTCGCTCTGGGAATGAAGATCAAAAAAGACATCAACTTCACCACAAGCTTTATTCGCCATATATTCAAGCAGCTGAAGGATAAGATTGACCGACTAGTTCAGATTGCCGTGCACTCTATCTTTGATCATTAACCGCAGAAAATAACTACTAGCAGAACGAAGCTACTAGCTGAAAAAACCATTAAAAGTCCCCGGCAACACGCGTTGCCCGGGGGTCTTCTTCGCGACTTCAGTTGACCTGATAGCTGAAGTCACCCTCTTCATCAGCGCCCACGTGGATCGCTGTCACTTCCTCTCCTTTGGCCATCTTGTCCAGGCATTCACTGGCTAATGAAGGCAGCAAGGTGCGGTTCAATATCACTTCGATATTGCGTGCACCGGTATCAGATTCCTGGCAGCGGGCGACGATATTGATCAATACATCGTCGTCATAGCTGAAGCTGGCACCGTAATGCTCTTTCACGCGCTTCTCGATTCGACGCATATTGATCTTACAGATCTCTATCAGGTTCTCGTCATCCAACGGGTAATACGCGATTACGTTGGCGCGACCGAGAAATGCCGGCTTGAACTTCTGCAACAGGTGCGGGCGAATATTGTCCAGCAAAACCTCGGGTTCCGGCTTTTCTTCCACCTGACTGAAGATTGCCCGGATTGCATCTTCGCCGGCGTTGGACGTCATGATAATGACGGTGTTTTTGAAATCGATGTCCCGGCCTTCACCATCTTTGATGGTGCCCTTGTCGAACAGGTTATAGAAAATATCCTGCACCCCCGGGTGCGCCTTTTCCATTTCGTCCAGCAGGATGACCGAGTAGGGCTTTCTGCGAGCCGCTTCCGTTAATACACCGCCTTCACCATAACCGACATATCCGGGAGGGGAGCCCAGCAGCATCGATACCTTGTGCTCTTCCTTGAATTCCGACATGTTGATCGTGGTGATATTCTGCTCACCCCGAAAAGCTCATCGGCCAGTGCCAGGGCTGTCTCGGTCTTACCGACGCCACTGGTACCACAGAACATAAAGACGCCTACCGGTTTGCGTGGATCTGTCAGTCCGGCACGGGACGTACGGATCGCCTGGGCAACGGCTTCCAGGGCATGGGGCTGACCAATTACGCGCTGATTCAGGCGCTCTGCCAGGCTCTGCACCGCAACGATCTCATCGCTCACCATTTTACCTACCGGAATACCCGTCCAGTTGGCAATGACTTCAGCAATCGCCTGTTCATCAACGGACGGTTGCATCAACGGCGTATCGCCTTGAATTTCTTGCAGCTGGACGGAAAGCGACTGCAATTGCTGCTTGAGGTCACCCATCAATGAAGGGTCAGCACTCTCGTCGCCGTTGCGCTGCTTGCTGAACTCCTCGTCAATCTGATCGCGCAGGGCGCGGATCTGGGTAATCAGCTCCAGCTCCTGCTGCTGCTGACTTTGTAACTGTTCGAGTCTGGACTCTGCACTCGCCTTCTGCTCCTGCAGTTGTTGCAATTGCTCTTCATGCACCCCGGTAGCGGCATTTTCGCGCTCCAGCTTTTCAATGGTTCTTGTGGAGCCATTGATGATTCGCTGAGCGTCCTCGATGGCGCCCGGGGTCGCAGACTGGCTCAGGGCGACACGGGCACAAGCCGTATCCAAAAGGCTGACCGACTTATCCGGCAGCTGGCGGCCTGGAATATAACGGTGGGAAAGGGTTACCGAGGCCACTACCGCTTCGTCCAGGATGCGAACCTTGTGGTGTGCTTCCAGACTGGCGGCTATGCCGCGCATCATGTCGATTGCCTTCTGCTCATCGGGCTCCTCTACCTTTACCACCTGGAAACGCCGGGTCAATGCCGGGTCGCGCTCGAAATACTTTTTGTACTCCGCCCAGGTAGTCGCTGCGATGGTGCGCAGTTCGCCACGCGCCAGGGCAGGCTTGAGCAGGTTTGCCGCATCGCCCTGGCCTTCCTTTCCGCCAGCGCCGATCATGGTGTGCGCCTCATCGATGAACAGGATGATCGGCGTTACCGATGCGCGCACTTCTTCAATGACGGACTTGAGGCGATTTTCAAACTCCCCTTTTACACTGGCGCCGGCCTGCAACAATCCGAGATCCAGCGTACGCACAGTAACGTCACGCAGTGGGGTGGGTACATCGCCACTGACGATCCGCAGTGCAAAACCTTCCACCACCGCCGTTTTACCAACCCCGGCCTCACCGGTGAGGATCGGATTGTTCTGGCGCCTGCGGGTGAGGATATCGATACATTGGCGAATTTCTTCATCCCGTCCCAGTACCGGGTCGATCTCGCCTTTGCGGGCGCGCTCGGTCAGGTTAACCGTGTATTTGTCCAGTGCAGGTGCCTTGCTGGCTGCCGCAGACACGGCTGCCGCTCCGGCGTCAGCGCTGCCACTGGCCAGGTGGTTGGACTCACCACTGTGCCCGTACATGGCGCGAGCCGTTTCCCGGATAGATTCCGGCGCAATCGCTTTCAATTCCGGGCATGAATCCAGCAGCTGGCGACGGGATGTTTCTTCCAGCAGTAACGCGGCAAGTAAGTGACCGGAGCTAACGGCACGGTGGCCGTAATCGATAGAGGCCAGCATCCAGCCATTCTTCGCCCCTTCAACAATGGTGGGGGACAAGGCCGCCGGCCGACTGCTCCCGGACTTGAAGCGGGCAATACTGGTAGCCAACTGTTTGGCAAGATTGGATGGATTGACGTCGTGCTTTTCCAGCAGGTGGTACAAATCGGTGTCCGCCTGATCCAACAGCTTCAGTAGCCAGTGTTCCAGCTCTACATTGTATTGACTCTGTGCGAGGCACAAGCCGGCGGCCCCTTCCAGGGAGTCCCGCATATGCGGAGTCATGGTGTCCACGAGCCGTTTTAGATCGATGTTGATCATGGTCTTTATTCCCTTTTTACCGTCCTTGTTATTCCCGATAGCGGGCGTAAATTTGAAAAGTCACATCATCGGTTTTCAAGCCGCGGGCAGTGCCTCATCCGGTGAAATCTGATCGGCGCTAAGATTGATATTTACGCACTCGTCGTGCTCCTGGTCACTGGACATATGCGTGTTCCAGCCCAGCAGTGGCTGGTGTTCACTGTCTGCGGCCAGCTGTACCGGCGCTACCTGGCCAGTGCCCAGTGTTACCGAGATTTCAAAATCCATCTCGATACCAGCGCTAAACTGGATAAACGACTTCAGCGCTTCCAGCTTGTCACTGCCGGGCGCAATGGTCATATGGTCCTCGTAGGCCATGGGTTCTATCACTACGCGGAATTTATTCTGCGCCTGAAAACAGTGGGTGCCCATAATGGTGTCTACGCCGAGGCAGTTGTTTACGCCCTGGGGGTACTCCGCGGAAGGGAGTCGCGTGAGGACATCTTCCGGTAACTCGTCCCACTGCCCCTGAAACTGCTCTATCGATACCTGCAGGCCAAAATACTGCCGGATCATCCCTGCCAGTGCCGCAGCAGAGCACTGCTGGCGACCCAGGTGCCCCGCAAGACCGTAGAGGGCGTCGTCTGGCACTGGCATCCGGTATCGCATTTCGCTGGTACCGAGACCTGCGACCGCGGCAAGTGCCTGCGTAAACGGGTCCGGTTCCCGGGTCTGGCGCAGGCGGCCGCGCTCATAATTCACCGGTAATTGATATTTATGCCAGGCCTGATAGAGAAGTGAGATGTTCCGGTGGTGAAAGACATCCAGAAAATCTCGCAGGGCGGCATTCTTTTCCCGTAATTCCCGGTGTACGACTTCGGTGAGGTAGTAAGGTGTAACGCCCTGGCTACCAATCAACCCGGCAAAGCCAATCTCCATCAGCCATTGCTTTTCGGCCTGATCATCGCGCGTGGCAATTTCTTCGCTCCCGGAGATACTATCGCCGAGGTCGCGACTGGCCACCTTGAGCACATCGGCACCAACAAATGACAGGGACGTTTGCGCCTTGAAACGCACCAATTCCCGTGCAGGCGGTGCAGCACCGGCGAGTTGTTCCGATGCAAAATTATTGTTTTCCAATCCACCCGGCAAAACTGCCTGTTCAAGCAAACGTACCGCCTGAAAGAACTCAAAGCGGTAAGGTTCAGCCTGGAGCTGGTCGATTACACTAAGGCTTTGTCGCCGGCGCGAGGAGGCCATCGCTTCAGTTCTCCGTCCCGACCGCTCTGCTTGGCGATCAACCTGGTGAAGGAATTAATAGAACAGTACAAACCAAGGAACCGTTCTATCACGCTGGCAAACAGCAGCGGGCTGGTACCCGTCAGCATCATGGAGTCCAGTTCCAGGGTCACTTCAGTACCCCGACAGAGGACGACACTGTGATCGATCTGGATCGGCGCCGTGATTGGCCGGGTATCCAGCTTCAGCAGCGACTCGATCATGTTCCGGGTACTGCCGGAATTTCGAAAGTCATAGAGCCTGAATATTTCTTTGAGTACATCGCAGCCGCCGGCACCGCTCAGGGACAGGTGATTCAGGTTCAGGTGTGATACCAGCCGCCAGTAACCGCGCTCCCGTCGTGGCGGCCTGAGAGTGGCTGAGGGTGATACCACACAGCTGATGCGCTTGGCCGGCGCATCGCCATCCACGACAGAGAGATAAGGTTGCGCGTTGCCCGTAGGTAGTTTCTTGGGCAGGTTTCTATTGCAGCAGGTGAGTTTGAGATCCAGGGTCTGATTGCTGACCTTGAGAGGGGAAAACTCCAGGTCGACCAGGCTGACCTCGACCTCAGATGCCTGCTCGTTGCGGTGTTCACCTTCAACCACATCTCGCCGGCGCATATACCAGAAAGCCGATTGGCGGGCCTGGTGCTGGCTATGCTGAATACCATAAAAAGGTCGATAACCTGTGGTATTACCACTACTGTCCGTCGCGTTGACATCATCAATGGAGTAAACCTCGAGCCCCTCACTGCGACGGACATCAGGGACCACATGATAGCTGTATTCGGTATGTGTCAACGGAATCGGGTCGGCACTGTGACGGAAAAGATTCACCACTGGGGCACAACCCAGGGCAAACATGCTGGGTGCTAATTGTTTTTCCAGCTCATCGTGCGTCTCCGACAGGTAAAAATACAGATTCAGCGTATCGGTATAGTTTACGTCGATGGCGTCGGCCAACGACACAATATCCACGAAATGGAATTTCTCCGGAAACGCAAAATACTCGGTCAGTAACCGGTAACCCATAAAGGCCGTGTCTGGATAGGGCAGCAATCCCTCGTCCGGCTCCAGGCCTACCTGGCGAATGCTATCCGGTTCCAGCTTCACCGGCTTCGGGTCGCCTTCACCGGTGGCGGCGACGATTTTTACACACTTGCTCAGTAACAGGTCGTAGAGGTCGTAAATATGGCTCGGTTGCCCACGCAGAAAAAAGCGCAGCTTTTCCGGCTTCAATTCTGAAAAGGAAATATCACTACTAAATGTCTTTAAGGATAACTTGAGTACCGCATTGGCGCCCTGGATCTCATTACAGCCCGGTGCAATAAAGGGCCTCGGCATCAGACTGGCGCTTTCTACCTGAAACGGACAGATATCAGCGGGATAGCGACTGGTGAAGCGACAGGTCTGCCCCTGAAAACTCTCACTCTCCAGCAGCGTATCAGCCTCCATAGTAACGATCGCATCCAGGTCCTGCTCCGGTTCAAACTGGATGATCGCGCAGGAGGGAATTGGCCGTAAGTAATGGGGGTACAATGTCTCCAGCATTGCATCGGTCAGCTCGGGAAAATCGTCGTTCAGCTTTTGCTGGACCCGGGCGTTCATATAGGCAAAGCCGGATAACAGGCGGCCTACCAAGGGGTCATCAACGGTATCGGTATCCAATTGCAGGCGCGAAGCGGCCGCCGGGTGCATACGTGCAAACTCGCCCGCGGTCTGCTGGACAAAAGCCAGCTCTCGCTCGTACAGGTCGATCAGTTTTTCACTCATTACATAATCTCCGAAACATCGACCAGCTGTGTCACCGGGTTCAGTGCCGAGTCGAACACAATGACTTCGGACGCCGGATTGATATGCAGCACCGCTTCCACACGAAACCGGATACTCGGATCTTCAACGTCAACGTTCTGCTGGGTAGTGACCTTGACCGAACGTATACGCGGCTCAAAATTGATGATGGTGCGCTCAATTTCACGGCAGAAGCGCTTGCGACTCTCTGCGGACGACAAATTGATCGTCGACAGGTCGGGCAGGCCGAAATTGATATTCGAGCACTCGAGGTTTTCATGGCTTTCTGGCGCGGACAGGCAGCGGAAGCGGGTATTGAACAGGTACTCAAGATCCCGGCGCACCCCCTCCCGCAACTGGCGCAACACCTGGTGAGGACGATTGAGGTCCATACCACCGGACGATGTCAGCAAGCGATCCAGTAGTGGTGCCAGTAAACGTTTTTCCCTGCTCATTAGCTCACTGCCCCCACACCGATCTGCGACAGGGCTGTGGTCAACTTCAATTCCGACACCAGGTGATCCACGGTGTAGTGGCTCTTCAGGTGAATCACACTTTGATAACTGCCTGGTTTGCCGGGCTCATCGACCACCCGGACCCGCGCCTCACGCAAGGGGTAGCGTGCGAGCATTTCCCAGGACAGGTCATCCCGGCCGGTGGTGTAGCGATCCATCCACTGTTGCAGTTGCCGCTCGCAATCGGCGGCATTCAGATAAGCGCCGACCTTGTCCCGGATCATTACTTTGATGTAGTGGGCAAAGCGCGACGCACAGAGTATCTGCTGCAACATACTGCTGATGCGGGCATTGGCTGTTGCCGACTTAGAGTTGTACTGTTTTGGTCGCTGCAGTGACGGTGCGCTATTGAAGGCGCTATAGGGCGAGTCGTAGCAGTGACAAAGGCAGGTAAAGCCGAGGTCACTCAGTTCCCGCTCGGCAAAGTCAGTCACGAGGATGGAGGTCGACATACGTACCGTCTGGGGGCTACTGTCCACCCCGTAGGCTACAGTGGGCAACTGGGTTACCAATCCGCCGCCCAGGTGATCGCGCGCGACGCCACGGATGTGGGAGAACCAGCCAACATCGTCAAACTCGCGAATGAGCACCGTCCCCATCGCAAACACCGCGTTGCCCCACAGGTAGTTACGGCTGTGTACCGCGGCAACCTCTTCGCGGAAGCGCAGACCACCGTATGCGGAAAACCCGACACTATAGGGTTGACGCATCAGGACCTGGGGCAGAGTAATACCAACGAATCGACTGTCTTCTAGATCCCGAAGACTGTTCCAGCGAATATATTGTTTCTGGCGAAACACTTCCGCGAAATCGATGGGTTTGGCAAGGTCGTCAAAATTGTCGACCCCGAACAGTTGCGGTGTGGCGCTGCAGATAAAGGGCGCAAATGCGGCTGCCGCCGTATGCGCTATCCCCTGCAGGGTAAACACATCATCGTAGGGGTGGCCATCAAATGGTTGATGGGATACGTAGTAATCACCGATCAACAGCCCGAACGGCGTTCCGCCAGGAGTTCCGAATTCTTCGTTGTAAATCAGATGGAAAAAGCCAGACTGGTCGAAATCCGGTGCCCTTTCGATATCGCGGGACAAATCTTTCCAGCTGACATCCAAAAGCTTGGTCTTGATATTCTCCGCGCTGGGCGTCTGGTGAATCAGCATTGAAAGGCCGCGCCAACTGGCCTCCAGACGCTGAAAACGCGGGTGGTGCAGAATACTGTTCAACTGATCACAGATCAGCTCATCCAGCTCACCAATGATTTGATTCAGCCACTGGCGAACACTGTAGCGCTCGGCATTGGCACAGCTGCACAATTCGAGCAGCCAGTATTCAAAGGCGAATAATTCGTCCGGCTCATTCAGGAATTTCTGCAATGGCTCGCGGTCACTGCCCAGAACAGCAGTCGATAACAGATAATCTGTTTCTGTGGCGTCTTTTGCAGATGGAATGGAAGCCAAGACGGGCTCTCCCGGAGCGAGATACAGGGATGACGGGTGTCAGACAACCGGTGTCGGATGTCAAATCATGGCGCCGAATGGTTGCGGCCGCCCTCGGGGCGGCCGCCTGCGATTTATCCCGCGGTGGGGATATTCGCGACCATGCGCATGGAAGTCGTCAGTTCTTCCATTTGCAACCAGGGCTTGAGGTAGGCCACAGCACTGTAGCAGCCGGGCTGTCCTGGGATTTCCTTCACTTCAACACGCGCCTCAGCCAGCGGGTACTTGGCTTTCATTTCCGCGCTCGCGTCCGGATTCGAGTTGGTGTACTGGGAAATCCATTTGTTCAACCAGCGCTCACAGTCACCGGCTTCCATAAAGGAACCCACTTTGTCGCGGGCCATTACTTTCAGATAATGGGCGATACGCGAAGTGGCCATCAAATAGGGCAGACGAGCAGAGATTGACGCGTTGGCAGTGGCATCCGGGTTATCAAACACCTTGGGCTTCTGCGCGCTCTGGGAGCCGAAGAACACCGAGTAATCGGTATTCTTGTAGTGACACAGAGGCAGGAAGCCCTGATTACTGAGCTCCGCTTCCCGGCGGTCGGTAATGCCGACTTCGGTAGGACACTTCTGGTCCAGGTCGCCGTCGTCGCTTTTGAACACATGCGTAGGCAGGCCCTCGACCTTACCACCACCCTCGGCTCCGCGAATCGCGGTACACCAGGAGTTTTCTGCAAACGCTTTGGTCATGGTGGTTCCCATAACATAAGCGGCATTCATCCAGCAGTACTGGTCGTGCTCGGCGGGCTTGGATACACCGGACTCATCGACCTCAAACTCCTCAAAGTTGAAGGACTCGACCGGCTTGGTATTGGCGCCGTAAGGGGTACGCGCCAGGGTGCGCGGCATTACCAGCGTTACAAAACGGGAGTCGTCACTGTCGCGGAAACTGCGCCACTTGATGTATTCGCCAGACTCGAAGATACCGCCGAGATCGCGCGGCTTGGACAGCTCGGTAAAGTCGCCGAACCCAAACATACCCGCGCCTGCGGCAGAAATGAATGGGCAGAAACCTGCAGCAGCTACGTTGGACATTTTGCTGAGCAGCTCGACGTCTTCCGGGTGGCTGGTGAACTCGAAGTCACCAATCATGCTGCCGAACGGCTCGCCACCGGCGGTGCCGAATTCCTCTTCGTAGATCTTTTTGAAGGTCTGGCTCTGGTCAAACTCCACCGCTTTGTCCAGGTCCCGGAAGAGTTCACGCTTGGTGATGTTCATCATGCGAATCTTCAGCGTGGAGCCAGTTTCGCTGTTCATCACCAGATGATTCAAGCCGCGCCAGGAACCTTCCAGTTTTTGGAATTTTTCATCGTGCAGGATCGCAGACAGTTGCTTTGACATTGCCTGATCAATGGCATGCACCGCCTGATTGATGGTTTGAGTCAGGTTGCGATCCCAGGTGACGGTGCCTTTCAAAACTTGCTGAGTCAGGTTGGCAATCAGATCCTGGGCTTCTTCCGGCTGAGTCTGCTTGGTTGCAGAAATAGCCTGCTCCAGCAGACTGACCGATTGCTCTTCCGTTTCCTGTTCCGCTACATTTTCAACTTCGGTGCTCATTACGCATCCTCTCCCTTGTCTTCACCGAGACCCAACTGTTCGGAAATCGCGCCTACGTTTTCGGTGCTTTTGAGAATATCTTCCAGAACCTTTTCCAGCTCTTCTGAGCGGTCCGCCTTGCTCAAAAGGTCACGCAGCTTGCTGCGGGCTTCCAGCAGCTGTTTGAGCGGCTCGATCTGCTCAACGATCTGCTCTGGAGAGAAGTCATCCATGTGATTGAAGTCGAGGTCCACCGCCATTTTGCTGCCGTCACCGGCCAGGGTGTTCTCAACCTGCAGGTTCAATTTTGGATTTACCTTGCTCATCACATCATTGAAGTTGTCACGGTCAATCTGGACGAACTTGCGCTCTTTAAGCGCCTTGCGGTTCTCCATGTTGTCACCGGAGTAATCTCCCATGACACCGGTAACAAAAGGCAATTCCTTTTTCTGCTCAGCGCCATTGGTTTCAACATCATAAGTAATGTGAACACGCGGCTTGCGCACACGCTTCAGTTTGTTGTGAATACTCTCGGACATCAGGGTCTCCTTTCCTCAATACGGGGATGGTGATGATTAGGTCGAATTTACCAACTGGTTTCGGCTACAGGGGTCTCTTCTTTTGTTTCCCACCCACTATCTTGCTGGTCTGGGTCACTGGTTGCCGCCGGGGCACTGGAAGCGGGAGATGCTTCCCGCGGCGCCGGGGGTGCTACATAACGCTGGCTATCGGAACCATCCAACTTCACCCCGGTAAGCTGTGAATACAGGGCTCTGGATTGATCGTCGGGCAGCAATTCGGTCATTAGCTCTGCCACCGTCATACGCCCCCAGCTGATCAGGCGCTCCAGGCCCGGGGCAAGCGGTGTGTGAGGCTCGTAAGTTCGGAAATATTTCGCGGCCTTTTCCAGTAACAGCAAGGCATCTTCACGGGAGGCCACCGCACCGTTTGGTACCGCGATCAACTGGGAAATGGGGGCGGAAACTTCTCCGGTCGCGGCCGCAGAACTAACTTCTGCCGCAGTCGCCTCTGCCACAGGCTCAGCAACAGCCAGAGATTCCAATTGTGCTTTGTAGATAAAGCGCGTGGTGCGCAGCACCTCATCCAGCAGTGCACTGATATTTGAATGTGGCGGTGCGTCGTGACCGCAGTGCTCACGCAGTTTTTCATTGATACTTTTGTAACGCGCCAGGGCCTCTTCCAGGGTTTCTACCAGATCCTGCGCCCATTGCGCGCCCGCACTCTGAACACATTGTTCAAATTCAGCGAGGCTGTAACCCAGAGTTTCAACGCGCGCCGCCTTTGCATCATCATCCGCAATTCGATCCGCGTCCCGCGCCTGCTGGTAATGGAAGAAAGAGAAGCCACCGAAATCACCTTCCGGCGTGATATCTGCATTGCGAATAGGCATCAACAAAGTGCCATCGGCACCGTCACCATTGAGACCGGTCAATGGTGCAACTTTGGTCTCGATACCATCCTCATCCGGCTCTGGATATAAGTTATCCCAATAGCCATCGATGAGGCGGTCGATCAGGTCAATGCCATCACGCAAGCCGGGAAAGCCGTGTAGCCGAATCAGGGACTCGGCATACCAGCTCGCGACTTCAAGGTCTTTACTTTTTTCTTTGAGAATTTTTTCAGCGGTTTTGGAAACATCCCGCCAGGGCGCCATCAGGTCGGTATCGCCCTCATCAAACATGGCCGAGCGCTCAGCGGCGCGGGCACTATTTCTGGCGTCCTTGATGGTGTAGTAATCGGAGGTGGGCGAACGATCGGTGCGAATGTCCTCTCCCTGTGCCAAATCGCCAGAAATGGCCTGGGTAAGTGCATCAAGATCAATCACGTTGGCAAATGCCATGAGAATTCCTTTTCAGTTAGGTCGTCTAGACCACAACAGATCAAACCGGACAATCTGAATGATCGGATTCAATCAACAGATTTCATAATCCATTACTAAGCAATTTCAGCAACAGACTGCACTGCGGCTCCGCAGGACTTTATTCGCGTACTGGCATCCGGAATCAGTCCGGTATCAGCAGAAAAACTTGCGACTATCTGCTCAAAATCTGCCTTTCTAGTGGCGTAGTCCTCGGCCTCACACCAGAGAAACAGCGTAAAAATCTGGCCACCATTTTGAATACAGGCCACCAGATAGTGCACCGGCACCGAATCCACCTGTGCCGTTATTTCACCAAAATATCCAGGAAAACAACCCTGCTCAAGGGGTGTCGGCGGCATCACAACAAGTCCCGATGCCACCTTGGAGGCGCACTGCTTCAACTGAGCATCACAATATTCAGCGATCGACGGAGCCATCTGAAGCTCCCTGAGCGACTGACACAACACTACAAGAAACTGATTTTCGTGAATATTTCCTGCCTGAATGACAGAACCCTTGTTCAGGTCTTCAAATATCTGCCAGCTAGCCGGCACCTTGAGTGAGCAACTTCGATCTTCGGCAAAAACCTCGGTATAACGCCGGATTACGGTGTCAACGGGCAACCTTGGATTTTCGGACTTTTCATCGTTGCTTTCCGATGAAATTTCTGACGAAACCGCTATCGTTTGAATTTCACCCTCACCACGACGCAATAATTGCCCATCCTGAATCAATTCGGCGTACCAGCCCGCCTGCCAGAAAGCATCGATTAACTGTTCGCCCTGTCGCGAATTCGCGCAGGTTTTCACTACCAGCCGCCCCCCGGTCAACAGTTGCTTTATACGGGGAAAATCCAGATTAAAGCTCTGCGCCAGGCGTCTAATTCCTTCCCGGCGCTCAACGCCATCCCGCAACACCCCGGTAAAAATGACCTGGCATGAGTCTGCAGACATTATTCATCCCTGATTTTTCGCCCTGGCTCTAAATCCTTGAACCAGAGATAACTTGTTGTATCGACAGATTGAACGCGGCCTGATACCGGCCACCGCACAAATCTTCAAAGGCATTTCCAAATCAACGCGCACTCGCCTCCGGTACTTTTTCCACTGAGAGGCTGTATATGCGAATAAATGCCAGCGGCAATAAACGGTACGCACGTACCCGTTACGGAAAAACCAAACTACTATTTTATCGAAATTGGATTTTGATTAAACACCGTTTTCCTTGATCACCCGGGGAAATCCGCGTTTTTATTGGTACGAATATACCAATTAAAAGGAAATTGATTCTCTCGCTGCACAGCAGTTTATTCCTCACATAATACGTCCAGGCTCACCAGTGATACTTTGGCGCCCCAAGCATGGTGCAATAGACAGATGGATCCGGCAGCCCTGCACTCAACATTACGTTGTGATTCACACTCGGTGATGGTGCGCACCACCAGAGGCTGAAGCTGGAATACTGATCCTTGCACATGGCTTCCAGCAAACCCGGGTATGCCAGATCGATGGATCCCTCAACACTCAACAACCGTTGCTCCGCAGCCCCCTCCGGGGAGCTAGCACCGGCATCCAACATTGCCAACACCGGGAAGCGCTCCGACAAGTGATCCACAAGCAGAGCATTCTGCAGTGCCTCAATGGCCAGTTCAGAAAGCGCTGCGTACCAACTTTCTGCCCGTACCTGAATATCAAATGGATTGGTGCCGGCGGCCAGGGGAACCGCCATTGTTACCGGAAAATATCGCCCCACACTGTCGACACTGGGAACCAGAATCCCGGCCCACGCACGCTCGCTCAACACTCCAGACGAAAGTGCGAAACGCCAGATCGGACTGGTCAGATAATAATCCAGCCATTTTTCACCCACGAGTTCCCGGGAACCGTGCACCGCGCGCTGTAGCCATTCGTCCCATGGCGTAACAAAACTTGAGGGCAGGTCTCTCTGCACGAAGTCACCGTGGCCAGGTAACTTACCGAAGATACCTTTGCCAGCGGGCTTCATCGCCATTGATCCATCCATATCGTATTCCCTCTACTGATATTGGCGGTACGCCAGCGCTCACAACACCTGCGGGCAGCGATAGTTGCCAAGCAGGTTTTGATCAAATGGGTTGTAAACACCGGTGGCGGAAAGACGCAGCTGTGCTGAACGCCCAGACTCACTGAAAGTCACCAGGTACTCCGAACTACTCTTACCCTGCTCCAGGCGAGAATTCATCAGCAGACGGTACCAGGCCCAGTCCCCTTCAAAATGCTGGCGATGAACCGTTTCATTCAAGTCTTCGAAAATAACCCGTACGCGATTACTTTCTCCGCCCCGCCAGTCGACTTTGGTACTGGTGCGCGGCCCGTGTGAATAGGGCACTCGCTGAGCGCCCATTTCCAGGGCAAACAACCGCACGCCGGAATCGAGTTTTGTGGGTTCCACCCGGAAGCTGTACCCGACCTGTTCCCCCTGACTGAACAGGGTTTTTCGAATGCGCTCCGCTCGCTGCATCTGCGCAAGAGTTGAACTCGAGACCCCCAGGCTGCGCCCCTCGAGAGATTTTGATTTCCAGCTACGGGTATCAATAAATGGCTTAAGGTACTCCTGTATAAACTGCTGCTCGACGCCGCCCGGCTTGAAGTAACTGTTGAACTCCATTACTGGCGCTTCCTGCTCGCCAGTCGAGCGCAGGGGAAAGCGGCCGGACAAGCTGCGATTGAACACGCTGTACACCTGCTCTCGCCAAACCCTGTCGGCGTGGTGCTTGGCCTTAGCCATCACCAGTGACCAGGTACTATCAGCAATTTGTTCAAGCCAATGATCAAAAGGTGCCGGCGCATTCGCTGCCTTGATCCGCAACTGCTTGATTGCATCGCCCGCGCCATTGAATCGCGCCTTGGCCTTGTTAAACGCAACCTCGTCCGGGTCTACACCACTGTCGATTTCCGCCAGGTATTCCTGCAGCTGATTGATACTGGAAAGATATTCCTGAATACGCGCCGGTCGACCTTTTTCGCTACGCGTCATGCGCTGTAACTCTTCAAACCGCAAATCGACGATCGTCGGTTGAAATTTTTCGGTGATCGCATCGGCGGCGCCGCTTACTGCAGCGGCACCCATTCTTCGCGTGGTACTGGAGACCGGCAGTGGAACACCACTGGCATCCACCGGAATTTCCGGTCGTGGCGTAAGCCGTGTATTGTCCGCCGTTATTTCTGATACGGCCAAAAGCGGTGAATACACCGGGTCGGATAGCTTGGATAACACGTCCAGCGCTTGGGCGGTGGACTGGAATCCACGAATGGAAAAGGCGGTCAGGAATTTCTGCCAGCGCTGCTGGTATTCTCCCAGGTAAATCCGCTTCACTTCTTCGCCGAGTTTCTCCCGATCGTCTTCCGTGAAGTCTTCACCACTCAGTTCACCGCCGTAAATCCAGCGCTCTTCCGCGAGCTGATCCAGAAGCGGTGAATCGGCGCCAAACTCCAGTTCCTTGTAGCCCGCCTTGGTATACAGGTACGGCATCCTGAATTGTGTATCGGTTGCATCGATTCCGAAGAGCTGGGCAGTGTCTCCACCCACTTCGCCATAAAGATCGATTTCTGTCATGCCCAATTCACTGCGTTGCATTTGCGCGTACAGGCGTTGCGGCACGGGTATCCGACGCAGCTGCTGTCGCGCACTTGCAACCACGCGCTCATTAGGCTCCAGGCCCTCGGGCAATGGCTCGGCAAAGAGTCGCTCCAGGTGACCGAGCAATTGCTCCTGCTTGGCGGCCTCCCCGGAAAGCTGCCGGGACCAGTCAGCACTGAAGTAGCTCTTCAGAACCTCAATATCGCGCTTCTCCGGATTGAAAAACATCAGATAGGTTTTCAGCGTCTGGGTCAGGGCTGGATCGCTACTATCCAAGCGCGCCAGATCACGCTCGAGTGAACGCTGCAGCGCGGGCAGGAAGCTCGTGCTCAACTGTTGACGATAGAGCTTGTCGGCGGCCAGGTCGACGCGCTCGTCATAGAGCCCGAGGTTATTCAGCCAGGGATGCTCTTCTTTCTGATAAACACGGGATGCGGCGTGCAGCGGCTCCAACAATTTGAGTGAATCTACCGGCGTCAGACGTTGCCCGGTACTATCTTTCTTTTGGAACTGGAACTCGGCAATCTTGTCATCCACTTCACCCATGTAAATTTTGTTCTGGGTGATACTACCGGTCCACAGTAACAGTGCACCGACAAATACGGCAGCAGACCCGGCGTAAACAGCACCGCGGAACCAGCGGGTTGCCGTTTCAAGCTTCCGGTTTACCCCAACCAGCTCTGCCTCCGGGAAGATGACATCTTTCAGCAGCCGATGCAGGAAGTAGCTCTTGCCCGCCCCCTGGAACTTCTGCGCCACATCGCGCTCGAGTCCAAAATCCGCACTGACGGAGGCCATCATCCGGTCGACCGGACTTCCCTCCTGGGTACCACTGGTAAAGTAGATTCCGCGCACCATGGGTACTGTATCGTAGCGATTCGGGCTAAAGGTCTGCTTGATAAAGTCGCTCAGTACGGTCTGCAGCCCTTCCATTCGCGCGGGAAAGCCCTGCAGCAATGCGCGCCGCTCCACGTTGCGCTCCTGGTGTATCCGCCATAGTACGCGCTGGTTCAGGCGTTCAACCAGGCTACGGAATTCACCAACAAACGTATCCAGCGGTGCTCCCGTTGCAGCACTTTGCTCTTCCGGGAAACTGACACCCCACACCTGTTCCCGCTCAGCCTGGGACAGGTTGTCAAAAAACTCACTAAAACCTGCCACCAGGTCGCATTTGGTGAAGGTAAGGTAAATGGGGAATCGGATGCCCAGTTGCTGCTGCAGGTCATTGATGCGCGCGCGTATGGTTTTCGCCTGATGCACCCGCTGCTCGGTGGTCTGCACCATCAAGTCCTGCAGGCTAATGGCAACCAGAACCCCATTGATCGGACGACGACGGCGGTAGCGTTGCAGAAGGCTCAGAAATGCCTTCCACGCACTATTGTCATACACCCGGTGGCTGTCCTGGGTGGTATAGCGGCCAGCGGTATCAATCAGGACCGCATCGTTGGTAAACCACCAATCACAGTTACGCGTTCCGCCGACGCCACCCAGCGCTTCCTTACCGTGACTTTGCGCCAGGGGAAATTCCAGTCCCGAATTCACCAGCGCAGTGGTTTTACCCGAGCCAGGCGGCCCGATGATGATGTACCAGGGCAGCTGGTAGAGGGAAACTTTACCGTGCGCAGATTTGAAGCGCGCCTTGCGCAACACTTCCATTGCTTCGCGAAAACGGGTGGACAGCGCACTCAGCTCTTCGCGGCTGCGCTCCTGATCCGGGTCTACCTCTTCTTCCTGGGATGCCTCTATGCCTTCAATAAGTGCCTGATTCTGGCGACGCTCAACCAGCCACTGACTCAGGTTCCAGACAAGCCAGATCGCAAAAATAAAGACAATTATGGTTATCCGCACACCGGAACTCAGTGTGGCGTTATCACTGCCAAACTTAATGTAGTCGGCTGCAAACCAGATCAATAGCGATAGCGCACTCAACCCTATCAGCCCCAACACCCATTTGTTGGTAAAAAAATTGATCACTCGTTTCATGCAAAGCTCCAGGTTCCGGCGCCCTTGCGGCCGGGGGAATCAGTTCTGGCGTTCAGCGTGGCTGCGCAATAGTTTTGGTTTCTTTCGGAACTTCAATCATCAGCTGATCGATTTCCGTCGCTACCGGTGTCGCGCTCTGGTACAGCCACCAGCGATAGCCACTGAACGTCGCCGCGAGGACTCCCAGTACCACGCTGGCAATGACCCACAGGGGTATGTACTGGATCAAGCGGGTTTTTCGTTCCACGCATCCTTGCCAGCGGGGAGAAAGGTCTCGATCCATTGGCGGGCGATGACTTTCGATGGTGCGATAGAGGTTTTCGCGAATCTGCTCCAGCTGTTCGTAGCCACGTTGCACCAGACGATACTTCCCCTGAAAACCGAGGCTCAGGCACAGGTAAAACAACTCCAGCAGCTCAATGTGGGATCCGGGTGTTTCCAGCGTGCGCTGAAGAATCTGAAAACATTTTTCACCTCCAAATGTTTCCTTGTGAAACAGGCTCAGCAGCGAGTGCTGGCTCCAGCCACTGGCGGTACCCCAGGGAGTAGACAGCACGATTTCATCCACCACCGAACACAACAGGTAGCGCGCGGTCAGCACGGTTTCCGGAGACAGGGACAACTGCTTTGCTTCGCGTTCGAAATTCTGTATCTCACGGGTCAGCCGCTTGTGCAGATCCGGCACATTGCTGTGGTTCATGGTGGTGCGCAGCTTGATGATGGCGCCCAGCAGCTTTGACGCGGCCGAAATCAGCGGGTTGAGGCTGTTTTTGATGCGTATTTCTGGCGCACCTTCGGCACCCGCAAATCCCTGGGGTTGCGACTGATGTTGTGACTGGTTTTGTGACTGAGGTTGCGCGCCCCCCCCAGCACCACCTCGTGCGGCACCAGGCGTAGGGATCATAACTGTACGGTCGCCGGCACTGGGAGCCGCCGGTGGAGTGAAGGCATCATTACTCATTGTCAGTTATTCCTTATTGCCCAGAGTTCCATGGTCAAACCTGGAAACTCGGCACCCAGGTGAACAGCAAATCCGCCAGACCGCTGCATGGCTTGCCAGAGCTCACCGGTACGTTCCAGCTCAAAATAGGTAAACCCCGCATGGTAGGGGATCTGACGCGGCGCCACCGGTAGTGCACGAATCGACAATCCCGGCAGCTGCGCCGAAATCAATTCACGAATTGCCTCGACCGGTGCCACCTTGGTCTGCCCCGGGAAGCGACTGCGCAAGAGATCACCCGGCATATCGGCTTTTGCGGCCATGATAAAGCTGGCCGTTTTGACCAGTGACGGATCGGTAATCGGTGCGACATAGATACCAAACTTGCGCTGTACCAGATCCATGGCAATGGCGTTCTGCTCCAGTACCGTAGACAGGGATTGGCGCAACGCAGAGAACAGGCCGGCGTAACTCTGCTGCAGGTTGTCATGCTGGTAGCGAGGTATTTCCGGCGGTCGCTTATTGCCAGAAGTAAATGTGGATAATTCGCCAGCGAGCTGTAACAGCTCCAGGAACAGGTTGTGCGGGTGTAATCTCGGTTGCGCGGTAATCTGCTTGAGTAGTGGCTCAAAGCGGTTGATTACCTGTAACAGCAGGTAATCGGCAATTTCAGCGGAACCGCTGCGGCCGCTGTCACTGAGGCGATGCCCCAGGGCAGAACCCCGGTGATCCAGCAGTCCTTTTACCTCTTCGATATAGGCTTTGATGACCGAGGATGCCTCCGCATTCAGTAGCGGTGGAATATAGTCGGAATCCAGCTCCACCGGTTTCTCCGGCTGGCGCTCGCGAATACGCGCAATACCGATGGCAGCGTAGCCACTGAGATCATCACTGCCCAGTTTCAGACAGGTGCGCAACTTGCCAACCTGAATACGTGCTGCCTCACCGGACGTTGACGCACTGTTGCGCGCGTCAAAGTTACTCGCCTGGTATCGCGCCTGCGGGAAATCTTCCTGGTCTCTTACGGATTCCTGATTTCCCGGGCGCTTCATCGGGATACACAGGTAGACCACCTCGTCGCGGGTATTCACCGGCACATCGAGCACATCCGGCAGGTGCTCATTTTCCGGCGCCAGCATCGGTGTGCCATCCGGAAAAATACCACTGACCCGAGACAGGGAAATTTTCCCCATTGCCAACGGCTCACTATCGATGGCCAACTCCAGCATTCCCCAGGAATAGGGCCCCAAAGCCCCGGTCCGGGCTTCCAGCAATTGTTCGAGATAACGGTCCTGTTGCTGAAAGTGCTGCGGGCGAAGGAACATTCCCTCGCTCCAAATCACCTTGTTATTCGCCGACATACATGATCCTTGTTGTCGCGCCAGGCTTTAGCCTCGCGAGATGTTGTTAGTGCGCCTTGCCCGATCGCGTTAATCTTTTTACGCGATCGCGTTTAAAGTCCTTTGCCGGACTCGCGCAAACCTTTCAGGCGCTCGTATTCTTCGCTGGAGATGGTGACGGTTTCGCCCGAATTTCCCTTCGGCGCACTACTGCCGCGCTTACTGCTGCCCGTTTGACTGGTAGCAGCCGCACGACGGCGTATATTGAGTGCGTCGGTGGAGGCGATGCGGGTTCCGGCGAGGGTGATCGCGTATTCGTTTTCCTTGTGATCGGTAATCGGCAGTAACATCAGGCCATCGGCCTGTTGATACTGAACAAATTCCGCCAATAGACCGATATATTTGACTTCAGGGGTAAGCGGCAGCCGCTCCAGTCGTTGCTCGCCCGGAGCAAACTCTTTTAGCACCACGGTATCAATCAGGTCTTTGCCCAGGCGCGACTCTGCATTTTCGTAGAGGTTCAGGAACTCTTCCCGCGAGAACTGGCGATCGTCTGCGAGCATGAACACGCGCAGTACTACCGGTGACGCGCGGCCATCACTGTCCGGGTTTACGTTGTTTTGGATATCCACGGCCAGCGCCACGCTGGTATCCAAGTTGAGCGTACGACGCGTTGTCTGGCAGGCGGAAAGCGCCACTGCCAGTACTGCTACCAGCAGGACATGTACTAATTTTTCTGTTTTCACGATTGTCTCCGGGTTTTTGATACGACTCTAATTTTTCGATGTCGCGTATTTTTCTGGGACCTACACTTTCCAGTAATCCACAAATGTTTGTTAGCCATTACTGAAACTTCTGGCATTTTTCAGCTCCGAAAGCTGACTTTCGTAGGTGGTGGCGAACTCCTCTCCGAACAACCGGCGGTAGCAAGCCTCCGGGTCAGCAACAAGCCCGCGATACATCTCGACGAAATTTTCCCAGTTGCGTGCACTTTTACTACTGAATACACCGCCCTGTGATCCACTGCGCCGTTCGATATTGTCTGGGTTGAAGAACTTGAGCATGGCGTCATAGCCGGCACGCATTCCCGCCAACACCGCCACCTGGTGATCGGACAAATCATCGAAACTGTCACTCACCGCTTCGACCGGTGCCATAAAGGCGCCGTTACCGGCAAACATCGCACCCAGCGCGTCGCGGGCAGTGGCGCTGAACTTCAGGGGATTGTTGGCCTCGGTCTGAATCATGGTGCGCTGCACCCGCAACTCATTTTTGATACTGGTACGTGCACGCAGCAGGTCGATCAATCGCGACACTGTCTCCTCGACAATCTCTGCGGCCTGCTGATCCAGTTGCGGTAGCTGTTCCGCTGTAAGGTTCAAACCAAGCTTTGTCGCCAGCACGCCACTCGCGGGCACTGATTGGTGCAGCGGTTGCGGTTGCGGTTGCGGTTGCGGTTGCGGTTGCGGTTGCGGAGTTTGTGCTTCTACCGGCAGAGGAGAAAAGGCCTTGGAGGCGCCAGCAAAACTCTCGGCAGCCGGAGCATCAAAGCCCGGCGCACCCTGCACCTGCTCGCCGACCATCGCGGACAGTGATTCCGCAAAAGGGTTGGGCTCAGCGGGTGCTGGCGTCGCGGCCAAAGCGGGTGCGGGTGCGACTACAGGCGGCACCGATATTTGTGCTTGCGGCTGTGCCGGCATCGGCTGCACTGCGCCTCCCTGGAATCCTGAATCCTGAAACCCCGAGTCCTGGAATCCCGAGCTTTGAAATCCAGAGTCCTGCAATCCCGAAGACTGGAATTCGGGAACAACCGGCGCTGGCGATAGAACCGGTTGTGGCTGTGCTTCAACCCGCGGTGCCGCTGAAAACTGCATTGCGTGGTTGTGTGCGGGCGCATGGTCCTGCTCACTCCCATCCTTCCACCAGGCTTCGTCATCGCTCCACTGGGACTGACCGGCGGATGGCATACCGCCTCCACTGCCAAATCCGCCGCCCAATCCCGAGCCAAAATCGGTGCCGCTGCCCATGCCACCGACAAAGCCGGCAAGTGGATCCGCTGAGTTTCGGGCACTTGGGTTGGCATTCAGGGCCTGCAGCGGATCGACCGGCGCTTCCTGACCGAGGAAATCGTCCATCGAGTCCGCGGACGGTGAATTGGCCAGATATCCCCATTCGCCACTGTGATTGTTATTGCCGCCGGCGCCGGGCTCCAGCCAGCTGTCCAGTTCCCTGGCTTCCTGGGCGCTCTGCATTTTTGCCGCCGCTGCCGGGCTAAACGTGGTGCGATCGGCATTTTCCAGAAAATCGGCACCACCCAGGCCTTTTGGCAATCCGCTTTCTGCTTCCGGTTGCCGAATCGCAACCTTCAGCTGGTAATCACCCAGCGCGATGACGTCCCCATCATTGAGCGCGATACGATTGCCCTTGCCCAGAGGCTCGCCGGACTGGTTGTAGTAAGTGCCATTGGTACTCTGATCCACCAGATGGTATTGATTGTTGGCAAATACAATTTCCGCGTGGCGCGACGAGACCACCCGCTGAGGGTCCGGCAATACCCAGTCATTGCTGTCAGCACGGCCCAGACTGCCGCCGCCAACTTTGAACAGCTTGGTATGTTTGAGCATGTTGGCGCCTTCGGGATCGGCAACCACAGAAAGCATTAAATCCATGTCACTCAGACTCGCGCTATTTGGGTAAATGGAGCGGCACTGCCGCGGGCAGAAAAACGGATCTCAACACCAGGGTCCTCAACACCAAGGCCCTCAACACCAGGGCCCTTTGAGCATCGCGCCGGAAAGCGACTGCAGCTTCGGCAGCAGTATTTCGTCACGTCCCTGCACGGATCTCAGGGTACTGATCCCCGCGGCCTGAAAGCGCGCGGCGCCACGATCCGTCATCAATGCTTCTGCACAGGGTGTCATCCACTGGCCCTGGGGCAAGTTCCGCAAGTGCAGCGGCAAATCCACAAACTGGTCCGCGGTTACCGGGCTCGCTTTTCCGTTGGTGACAAATTCACGACACAGGGAAAGTGCGAGCAAATAGGCACTATTGCCCCAGAGGTAATACTGGTGGCCAAGTTCCGGCGTCAATTCTTCAAACGCGAAATCTTCGGTGCGCGCCGTTTCGGCGCCATAGGGTAAACGCAGCATGAAGCGCGGCGCGGCCAGTGCCAGATGTTCGCACGCCGGATAGTCCCGCACTGCCTGCCAGCTTTCTGCGAAATCTTCGGCCAGTGGATAATGCCAGTCGTCGGGATCCATGGAGCCAGCAAGGCTGGTGCAGCCAGCCAGGCGACTGTCTCCACCCATTACCATCGCGCTGCCCGCGGCTTCTGCCATGGTGGCGAGGTCGATCAACATATGGAGATCGCGCTCTTCATCGGCAATATAAAAATCCCCCACAATCAGGTTGTAGGGCTGGCTACCGGCAATTGCTTCCCGTGTTACCAGGCACTTAAACAACTGGGAATTTTCAAGATCACTCTCGGCCTGCGCCAGGTCTGCGAGAATTTCAGCCTTGGTGATATCGATCAGGTGTAACTCCAGGCCGGGGTGATCTTCCAGCCGGCGCAACAGCAGGTGCAGGCTGCGCCAGCTGGCCTCCAGCTGACGAAAATCACTGTGGTGCATGATCTTGCGCATGGCCTCGGACGCTGCCTGAGCAACGGCCTGCAAGTAAACATCCTGATTGGCATCCGGCTTTTGCTGCACATAGGGTGCGACGATATCTTTGATCAGCTGGTCGATCTGGCCACCCGCGCTTTCTCGCTGAAGCGCCTGGTAATGCTGGCCGGATAGAATCGCATCGAGCATGGACTGGGAAGAAGACTGCAAAGACGACTGCGCACTTGTGCCTGACGCAGCACCTGACAAAGGTCCCAAGTCCGGGCGCCACTGCTGAATTTCACTGGCTGCGCGATCAAATTCACTCGGGGTAAGCAGCTGCTTTTCCAATTCGATAAATTGACGAAACAGGGGCACCCGGTTGTACAGGTAATCCGGGTGCAGGTCGTCAAACTCCATCAACCACAACGGATCATCCATTAGCGGAAGCTGCAGCCCAACCTGCATACGCTCAAAAAGCTGCTCAAAATTATCTTTGCGCAAGCGATAAGCCGGCCGCGAAGCAATGGATTCCGGTGCGCACTGCTGCCGACTGGCACGGCCACTGAAGTCGCCGAGTATTGCCACCTTCAAACTGGTACCGGCGTACTCTTTTGTGCGATCTCCCGCTTCCCGCGTATCGGCACCTTGCTTTAGGTCACCGAAAATTGCTGCATTGGTATGCACGCTTGCCCGACTCATAGTCCGCTCTCCATGGTGACGTTATTTTCATCCTTGCTGCCGGAAGGCGGCATCTTGTCGCCGGTTCCCACAGTATTCATTTCTTTTTCAATGACACGCTGGCTCAACGCATCCTGCCCCGCAGAGTCTTTCGAGGCTGCCGCCTGATTAGCGGCCTCTTTACTTGCTGACTTCGCTGTTTTGCGCGGGCGCCCGCGTTTTAGCGGCCTTACTCGCTGGTTTGCAATCTGCTCGATTTTGTCTTTGAACACATCCCCCCCGAGCACCTGCCCGAGTTTGATGGTCTCGGCAATATATTCCAACAATCGACGATCAAAGCGATAGCGGAACAGTTTTCGGTAGGCTTCCGCCCTTGCACGCGGAGTTTCTCCCAGCTCGCGGTAAAGGCGGTGATCGGTGATCACATCGCTGTCTTCGGTGCTCGCATGATGATTGAAACTGGACCATTGGTAGGCACCGAGAGAATCCGCAAGCCCCAGGTACAGCGGGCGCAGTTCCACATAGCGGTAACAGGTCAGCAGGTAGGCATCGGAATCGATCAGGCTCGACTTGTAGCGTCCAGCCCAGAGTGTTCCCGAGCGCCGGTAGCGGTGGTTTACAAACTGAACGTAACGCCGGCCGAGGGATTGCATCATTGAGGGAATGCCATCGGGCACCCGGGGTGTCGCAATAATCTGCACCATATTTGGCAAAAGCACATAGGCGTGCACATCCACCCGATACTGATCCGCTGCATTGCGCAGGCTGCTCAGGTAAAACCGATAGTCTTCCTCATCAAAGAAGCAGGGCAGGTTGTTATGCCCCACCTGGACAATATGTTGAGGAATATCAATCAGATTAAGTCTCGGAAGACGGGGCATCTTGCCAAAAATTCCTTTTTAAATTGCACAGCCGTACCAACTGCACATCCGTTTCATGGGAAGGGGTTGGCATTATTGCAAATGATCCAAAAAAAATTCAAACGTTAGGCGTTAGCAAGTTAACATTACCGAACTTAATCACCGGAATTTCGATCGCGAGAAGAACGGAATCTCGTATTAGACGACACAGCATGGAGTAGCGACTGACATGGAGCCCATCAGGCTGGCAGTCAATGGCCGTACCGATATAGGCCAAGTGCGCGAAGAAAACGAAGACAGCATTCACTGCTACAGCGACCCGGATCACCCGTTTGCCTACGTTGTGGTTGCCGATGGAATGGGCGGCTACAGCGGTGGCGCTACCGCCAGCAAAATTGCTGCTGAGACCCTTAAATTTCAGCTCGACAGCCTGCTCAACGCGACTTTCCTGGCCTGTTCACCGAACCAGCAACAACTGATGTTGCGCGCTGCGCTAGTGGATGCAATCGGTAGTGCCAACCGCAAAATCCTGGAAACCAAACAAACCTGCCCCCAGTTTTCACACATGGGTACCACACTGGTGGTTGCCGTTATATGGCAGGATTTTTTAATCGTCGGTCATATTGGGGATTCACGCGCCTACCTGTGGAATAACTACGGACTTCAGCGTCTCACCCGGGATCACAGTGTGGTTCAGGAAATGATTGATGCCGGCCAACTGACGCCACAACAGGCACACTCGTCCCAAGTACGCAATCATATCACCCGGGCGCTAGGTGTTTCCGAGCAGGTGGAAGCAACCATCAACAGCTGGACGCTCAAGGAGAGCGCGCTTTTATTGCTCTGCAGCGATGGCCTGACCGAGTATCTCAACGACCATACCATCGAGCGAGTGCTGGCAACCTATAGACCCGCCCTTGAGAGTGTTTACCACTTTATCGACGATGCAAACCAGTGCGGTGGACGTGACAATATCAGCGCGGGCATTATCGAATACTGCTGTCGTTCTGATGCTGTGGCGGAATTCTCCGGCGACCCCATAACACTAAAGCCAAAGCACAAGGACGATATTACGGTGCGGAAGCTCCAGCGCTAGTCAGCAGTGGCCTCAAGGCATCATGGCCACCCATCAACAGTCTATTTTTGCGAGTAAGCGGCATGACACCGGATCGTCTGGTCGATTTTATTCCTTCGATTCTCCGTGAAATCCATCCACCCAAAATGCCACAGGAATCTGGCAATGCAGTGGCCATCTGCCATTGGTTGAATAAGTACCAGCACCCAAATAGCACGCAAGCACCAACCGGTATTCAGTCACCTCTTTGGCCCCAGCCACCGGCGGTCACCGCCTGCGACGATGCGCTCGCGCAGGCGCCGAATATTCCGCTGCTATTTTTACCTGCCGCACCGGTTCGCCTGTGCAATTATCCGGGGCACAATGCTCGCGGCGACCTGCTGCCAAGCCTGTCCAACTGTCAGCTCGCTGCCGATCACGTTGTTGCCGCCAATGGTGAGCTGGCCTTTTCCCGGGTCGATTTTGAGATACCTGGTCCATTCACCTTTCGCTGGCAACGCTATTTCCGTCAAAGCTTGGATACCGATGTCGGACTGGGCATTGGCTGGCGACACTCGCTCTGTGAATCCCTGCAATTACCCCAAGCCGGCAGTGAAAATAGCCACAAAGTCATACTGCACGATAGTGAAGGCCGTATCATTGCCTTTGATCTACCGGCGATCGGTCACGGCTGTTTCAATCGTAGCGAACGCCTGTACCTCCTGCGCCAGAGCCTGCACAGCTTCCGCATTAGCAGCTTTAATCAGCCAGACAGAATTTTTCGGGCAGATGGCACCGGTAATACCGCACCCCTTTGCGAGATCCGCGATGCGTTCGGCAATACCCTTTCGGTGGATTATCACGAGGGCGTGCCCCAGAAAATCGTGACTTCCTGGGGGCGTGTCCTTGAGTGCAACTATGAAGGCGGGCAGTTGCGAAGCATCAGCAACGCCCAGGCCGGCAACGACGCTCCCGCTCTTTGTAGTTACGAGTATGACGAACATAACAACCTGGTGAAGGCGAGCAGAGGAACCAGTTGGGAAGATTACCAGTACCAGGGCGAACAGCTCACTGGCTTACAGGGCCAGCCCACCGGCCAGCTCACCTTCGAATACGATAAAATTGACCGCTGCCATCGAGTTCGCCAGGGCTCACTGGAATTCCGATTGCAATGGCAATCTGCCAGGCGTCGCTGCACCCTTTCCTGCGACGATCTCCACTCCACTCTGTGGCAATTCGACACCCGTGGCGATCTGGTTCTGGAGCAGCAACAGGCGCGCAGTAAACGCTATCTGTACGATCACTACCGAAACCTGTGCCAAATCATTGATGCCGATGGACAGCGCCGCATTTTTCGCTACGACGAATTCGGTCGGTTATTGAGGAGTACGCTGAATGGTAATCACCATCGCTATATCTACGACAACCTCGGACGCCTGTTAGCCGCAGGGGTGATCGTTGCAACCGCGGTCAAAAATCGCGATTCACACACACAAAAATCGGCAACGGCGCGCTGGCAATTTCGCTATGAAGATCACCGGAACCCGGTCAGTATCTCTGATCCCGCTGGCAATCACTGGCTCTGCGATTACGATGAGCGCGGCCAGCTGCGCCAGCTAACCGATCCAGAAGGTGGCCGACTTATTCTGGACTGGGATGCGCAGTCGCAATTGCGCGCCCTGCAACGAGGTGAGCTCTCCATTTCCTGGAATTATGATCAGCAGGGAAACCTCACTCTGCGCGAGAGCAATCAGCAACCTCTTCAGCGCTGGGAATATTCTGCCGATGGAGCGCTTTGCAGCGCAGAAATCGGCACACAAAAACTTTGCATCAATCGCGATGAACTGCAGCGCCCCTGTGGAATTACACAAGAAAAACACACGCTCCTGCAGTGGCAATACGACGATCGCAACCAGATAAGACACGTCCGCTTTTACAATGCGCCTCCCTGGGACCTGGAATACGACCCCCGGGGTCGCCTGCGGGAAATGCGTACCAATGAGCATATTTTTCACTGGCAATACGACCAATTTGGGCAGCTGGAGCGGTTCACACCCGGTGGCGAGCAGCAACGTGAGTGGCAATACGATCTCTGTGGGCGCGTCACCGAATTTCATGACAGTGACAACCACTGGTACCTGCAATACAGTGAATCCGGGCAGCTGGAAGAAATACGCAATAACAGCGGGCAGTTCTGCCGTTTCCATTTCGACAGTTTTGGGCGCCTGTTACAGGCAGCGAACAATCACAGCAACCAACGATTTCGTTACGACAGTCGCAATCGACTCCTCGCAGAGCACCACGATGTCAACGATGGCGAAAGCCTCAGTATCAATTACGAATTCGACCGCCGCGGCTGGCTGAAGTCGTCCGGCTCTGAACACTTCAATACCGCGTTTACGTTCAGCGCGAGCGGCATGCTGTACGGTCTGGACAGTAATGGTCAGATGGTGCTCCGAATCGAATGCGAGGATGCGCAGCAGACCTGGAATTTTGGCCACAACCGTGTGAAAAAAGAGTATCAGTGTGGCAACCAGACAAAAATTTCACTGGGCGACTCTAACCAATGGCAACCCATTGCGCAGGGGTGGCAACTCCCTCGCCCCGCTGTTTATTTCCGCTCCAGCGGTGCTAACGGCTCAGTGGGCACTGAACAATCTGCAAGCGTATTTAAAAATAGCGAACAACTGGATTTACGCGGCAACATCATCAGCGAAGTCCGCAGTCAAGGTGATGGAGGCGCGCAAATACCGGAAACTTCCACAGCAACCGGCAAGCATCAGGGTCTTGAATACCATTATCAATACGATGGCTGGGGTCTGCTGCACAGCGCCGAGTGCGGTGACTTCAAAACCTATTTCCGCTACGACGCTTTCGGGCGACGCCTCAGTAAAACCAGTACACACCGTCGCTCACGACGACAGCGGCGGCTAACCAGCCACTGGTCGGGCCTCGGACTCTGGAGTGAAAACGCCCAGCTCGACGGCAGTAACAACCGCATTCACTATCTGTTACACCCGCAAAGCGCGCTCCCCCTGGCGCGATTGAAAGATGAGGCTATTGCAAACTACTCTACGACTGCGCCAAGCCAAGCGCTGACGGAAATCAATCCTGCCTCCCGCGCCTCCACAGTGGAGAGCTGCCCGCTGCAGACGCAGATGGAGTACTACATCGCCGATGACTTCGGCCACCTGCTGGCGTTACTTGGCGCTCAGGGCAACCTTGTCTGGGAGCGCCAGGGCGGTGGAGAAAATCACAGTCCCGGGAGCTTCCACGGCTGTGCCGGTCTCTACGACAGTGAAACCCAGTTGATATACCGGGATTTCAGCTACTGGCATGCGGCAGATGCCAGCGCGCCGCTGGATGCCGGCCACGACAGGCTCATCTGTCTGCCTCAGGCTTCTGCAAAGAAACCCGCCACGCTTGGCGATAGTCAGCTGCGTGCACTCGCGCCGACCGCCGCCGTCGATCCACTGACGTAGGTGACTTTGGCCGAACCGGAAATCGGCCAAAGTCACATAATCGCAATCAGGCACCATAACTGGTACCTGTGTATCCATTTTTGACGCCCTATCCCCTTCTCCCGGTCGCAAGTTCCGCTAGCATGGTTGCCGCAAGACAGCGCTGTCATTTGCGGTCACGACGGCGATTCCCTGGGTACACACCAAATACCCAACACATCCAACAATAAACCTAACAATAAACAAGGAAACCTTCATGAGACAGACCATATTCCCACTCGTCAGGGAATCGCGCCGACACCTCGGCCGCAGCGCCCTCGCCGGTGTCGCAGCATCAACCTCACTGCCGCTGTTGCTACTCGCCACCACGCTCTCTTTAAGCAGCAACAGCTTCGCCCACGGCACCATGGAAGTCCCCGAGAGCCGTATTTACAACTGCTTTCTGAACAACCCGGAAAACCCTTCAGACCCCGCCTGTGCCGCAGCCAAGGCCACCAGCGGCAGCCAGCAATTCTACGACTGGAACGAAATCAACCAGGCCAGTGCCGATGGCAACCACCGCGCGCTGGTACCCGACGGCCAGCTCTGCTCCGCCGGGCGTAGTAAATACGCTGGCATGGATCTGGCCCGCAGCGACTGGCAGGCAACCCCGATCACCCCCAAAGCGGACGGCACCTTTGACTTCCGCTTTTACGCCACCGCTCCCCATAGCACACGAGAATGGGTGTTTTACATTACCCGTCAGGGCTATACCGGCAGCGAACCGCTAAAGTGGAGCGACCTGTTTGAATTCTGCCGCCTGGGCAACGAACCCGTAGGTGCTGACAAACGCTATACCCTCACCTGCCCGTTGCCGCAGGTAACTGGTAAGCACGTTATCTACACCACCTGGCAGCGCAACGACAGCACCGAAGCTTTTTATACCTGTACCGATGTCGTACTCGGCGATGGCAGCAGCAGCCCCTGGGCAGACCAGGGCCCACTGGACGCGCAGAATGATCTGGTTGCCGACAGTGCGGTTACCCTGCGGCTGTTCAACAGCGCGGGCAACGACCTGGAAACCCTCAGCTATACCTTGAGCGAAGATGCCACTGGTGCCGATTGGGGTTACGCGTTTGCGCAGATGGTCAACAGCCAGTCCCAGTACGCACGCATCGGTGTTCTGGACCCCGACAGTGGTGACATCACGCCCGTCAGTGGTGGCAATAACCGTATCTACACGCCGACGGAAATGAGCTTGGCAGTGGAAGTGGATATTGAGACGCCGCAAGGCAACCTGCCCCCGCAGGCGGTGATCACACTGACACCGGACAGCCTCAGCGGCGCCGGAAGCGTGAGCCTCTCTGCTACTCAGTCCAGCGACCCTGACAGCGATCCGCTGTCATACAGTTGGGCCAGTAGTGCCGGCAGTCTCGCCAGCAGTACCGCCGTGGAAACCACCCTGCAACTGGATGCACCCGCCACAGCGCGCACCGTGACCGTTGAACTCACCGTTTCCGATGGCAACCTGACAAGTACCGCGACGGCGGTTGTCAGCCAGCAACCCACCTCTACCGGCGGCGGTGACTACGACTACGTCTATCCACAAGGGCTCGGCAACTACGTACCCGGGGAAACCGTGGTTCAGGGAAGCGATGGCAACCGCTATCAGTGCCGCCCATTCCCTCAGGGCCAGTGGTGCAATATCAACAGTGCCTATCACTATGCACCGGGCAGCGGCACCAACTGGGGCGACGCCTGGATCGCGCTGTGACGATACGCCAGCGCGATTGAGCGCTGGCTAAAGCACCTATAAAAGGGTCACTCATAAAAGTGTCACCAATAAAAACGCCCGGGAATTTCCGGGCGTTTTTATTGATCGAGGCTCTTAATATACGGTCTATCTACCGTCTATGTATCTTCAGCCCACCGCCGGCTCCGGCGACTGGCGTAATGTCAGCATGAACAGCAGAAAAGCCGCCGCGCCGCAGATGGCAATCGCTACTACCAGAACCTGCGGCGTGCCATCAAAAACCGCACCGACGATACCGATGGCCGCCGCCCCCAACATCATCTGCATGGTGCCACCGAGTGCCGCCGCGGTACCCGCAATAGGGCCGTGCTCGTCGAGCGACAACACCATGGTGGTTGGCACCACCAGGCCGAGAAATGCATTCCCCAGTAACAGCAGCGCTACCAATACCACAAAATTATCCACACCACCCAGATTTAGCAGCAGGTTCAAGCCCGCACAGAGTGCGAAACCGAACACCGCCCATTTGACCACCGCGACACCGCCGAAACGATCACAGAGATTGGCGGCAAACTGACTGGCAACAAAGAAACCCAGGGCATTCAATGCAAACGCAAGACTGAACTCGGTGGGTGTAAGGCCGTAATAATCCGTGTAAAGAAAGGCTGCGATAGACAGGAACGAGAAAAAGCTCGCCATCCCCATACCCCCGATCAGGGTCATCCCCATGAAATAGGAATCCCGCACCAATACCCGGAAAGCATCACCCATGGCGGCCAGGCGCAGGGGAACCCGATCAACCACGGGTAGCGTTTCCGGCAGTGCAAAATAAATCAGCAGCAAACTGGCGACCGTGGCCAGCGCCACCGCGTAAAATACCGAAGGCCAGCCGAAGGGGGTCATCAGCAAACTGCCAACCAGCGGCGCCAGCATCGGCGAAATAGATACCACCAGCATGATGGTAGTCATCAAACGCGTGGCTTCACTGCCGGTGTAACGGTCGCGGATGATGGCCCGCGGAATCGACATTACTGCTGCAGCCCCTACCCCCTGTACAAAACGCAGCCCGATCAGCCATTCGATCGTCGGTGCCAATGCACACCCTATCGAAGCGACTAAAAATAATCCCAGCCCGAAATACAGGGGCGGTTTGCGCCCGAACATATCCGCTGCCGGGCCGTAGAACAGCTGGCAGACACCAAAGGCAATAAAAAAAGACACCAGGGTGTACTGCGACATGGCCGTCGGCACCCCGTAGTCTTCCGCCATCGCCGGCATTGCCGGCAGGTACATATCGATGGCGAAGGGGCCAACACAACTTAACAGCCCGAGTATCAGGGCCATTTTGATCAAATCAGGTTTCACGAAGCAAATACCTTTCCGTCGTTTATCGCGGGCAGTTTGCACCCAGACTCTTCCCGATTCTAACAGTAGCTACCTGCAGCCGCGCCCTTCGCGGCGGCCATCTGTGAATCAACGTTCACGCTGACTTCCCCCAGAGTCCGAGTCACCTCTACAATATTCACTCACCCAAATTCGAGACCTCCATGGACGAGCCCTTCACCATCGCCGGTGTCACCGTTGCCCGCGGCGAAACCCGCAAAATCGAACTCCCGATAGTGCGCCTGTATACCGATACGGAAATGGCCATTCCCGTATACGTTCACCGCGGCAAGAAATCCGGGCCCACCATGTTTGTCTGCGCCGCGATACATGGCGATGAGCTCAATGGGGTTGAAATCATCAGCCGCCTGATCAACAGCAAGGCACTGAAATCCCTGCGCGGTACCCTCATCGCAGTGCCGGTGGTCAATGTCTATGGTGTGCTCCACCAATCCCGCTACCTGCCGGATCGACGGGACCTCAATCGCTCCTTTCCCGGCTCCGCCCGCGGCTCCCTCGCCGGGCGCATGGCCCATATTTTTCTGGAAGAAGTGGTCGCCAAGTGCGACTACGGCATCGACCTGCATACCGGCGCTCTGCACCGCAGTAACCTGCCGCAAATCCGCGCCAACCTTGATGACCAGCAAACCCGGGATATGGCCGCCGCGTTCGGCGTGCCGGTGCTCCTGAACGCCACCTTGCGCGATGGTTCCCTGCGCCAGGCCGCCGCTGATCTGGGCGTGCGTATTCTGCTCTACGAGGCCGGCGAGGCGCTGCGCTTTGATGAGCTGTGTATCCGTGCGGGTGTACGCGGTGTGCTCAATGTTCTTCGACAACTGCAAATGCTACCGCCGAAGAAAGGCCGCCAGGGCATAGAACCCTTTGTGGCAAGGCGCAGTGGCTGGCTGCGCGCCGGTGACAGCGGCATCGTCAACCACAAGCGACAGCTGGGGGATCATGTAAAGAAAGGGGACACCCTCGCCACCATCGCCGATCTCTACGGCAATGAGCTGGACAAGGTTCTGGCCGACGCCGACGGCATCATTATTGGCAAGCAGAATATCCCCCTGGTGCAGGAGGGAGAGGCGATGTACCACGTGGCCTATTTCCAGGAGCCGAACGAGGTGCTGGAAAACCTGGAACTGTTGCAAGATACGCTGCTGCCGGAAGAAAACTTCTGACGCAAACGTTTGCGGAGTGAAGTAGCCTGGCCGCCACTGCAACGAAAACAGGGCAGCCAGGGCTACGGAGCGAAAAACTTACGGCTTGCGCAGTAACTCCAGAACTTCCTTGCTGGGGAAACCCTGTAGCTCTACCCCGGCACTTTCCTCAAATTTCAGAATCGCTTTGCGGGTCCCACCACCGGCTTTACCGTCAATCTCGCCGTCGTAAAAGCCTTTTTCTTTCAACTTGGTTTGCAGTTCAACCACTTCATCGTGATCGAGGCGGGTGAAGGGGCGCTTCCAGTCTTTGGCTAAAGGTGCCGCGCCGCCAATCTGATCCCCGAGGATCCCGACGGCCGCCGCGTAGCGATCGGAGTTGTTGTAACGCTTGATCACGAAGAAATTCTTCAGCATCAGGAAAGCCGGACCACCGCGACCCGCGGGAACTTTCAACTCTGCCACGTCATCCGGTCGCGGGAATGCCTTGCCGCCAACGCGCTTCACACCCAGCTTTTCCCACTCAGAAATTTTCAGCTTTCCTGCGGGTAGCTTGCGATCGGGAATGGTGACCTCGTAGCCCCAGGTCTGCCCGGAAACCCAACCATTTTTCTTCAGCAGGTTGGCCGCGGTAGCCAAGGCATCCGGTACAGAATTCCAGATATCGCGCTTGCCATCCCCGTCCATATCCACCGCATAGGCCTGGTAGCTGGTGGGAATAAACTGGGTGTGGCCCATGGCGCCAGCCCAGGAGCCGGTGAGGTGACTCTCATCAATATCGCCACTTTGCAGAATCTTGAGTGCCGCCAACAGCTGGCTGGTACCGAACTTCTTGCGCTTGGGATCCGCGTAGGCAAGGGTCGCCAGTGAGCGAACCACACTGCGCATGACGGTCTGGTTATCCAGAATCGCGCCGAAGCTCGACTCCATAGACCAGATGGCCAGCAGGATATTCGGGTTCACCCCGGACTGCTTCTCGATTTTATCCAGCCACGGCTGCAACTCTTTCTTCTTGGCGCGACCACGCTGCACCGCGTATTTGGTAATGCGGTTGTCGAAATACTGCCACGCCGGGGCCTTGAATTCGGGCTGAAAGCTGGCCTTGTCCAGCACCCACTGGTCGGGAGAGTCGATCCCTTTAAAAGCGCGATCAAAAGTTTCGGCGGTAATGCCCTCTTTCATCGCGGTTTTGCGAAACTCCTGCTTCCATTTCTCAAACCCCGCATCCGCGGCCGCATTTGCCATCAATGGCACAGAGAGCAGCAGGGCAATAAAAAATGAAAAAAGGTGAAGCCGGGTTGCAGGCGCAGGACCCGATAACTTTCGGCTAGTGGGCAGGGGGGCAAAATGGCCCATAACAACTCCTTGGCAGTAACAGCTCGCACAAGGGTAGAACGGAAGCCAGCCAACGGAAAGGGACGAAAAGCGCCAGTCACTCAGGCTGTGACCGGCCCGACACTCTTTTCATCTTGCAGCGCAGGAACAACCGGAGTCGTCAGCCCGCGGGCGGTATCACATAAAAGAGCACCGCAAAGAAGTGCAGCACACCGCCCGCCAGTACGAACAGGTGCCAGATGGCGTGGGAAAAGCGCAAACTTTTCCACAGGTAAAACGCGATACCCCCGGTGTAACAGAGGCCACCCAACACCAAAAGCCACAGGCCACCAGGCTCCAGGTTGTCCATCAACGGCTTGATGGCAGCAATCACCACCCACCCCATCAGGGCACTGAGAGTGATGGACAGCGCACGGTATTTTTTCAGCGGCGTAAACTGGATAACCAGACCAATCAATGCCAATCCCCAGATAACCCCGAACAGGGACCAGCCCCAGGGGCCGCGCAGAGTCACCAGGGTGAACGGCGTATAGGTTCCGGCAATCAGCAGAAAAATGGATGAGTGATCCAGGGTGCGCAGTACCTGCTTGGCACCGGCATGGGTAACACTGTGGTACAGGGTAGACGCGGAAAAACACAGAATCAGGGTTGCCGCGTAAATACTGCTGCTGACAATGTGCCAGGCATCCCCTCGCAGCGCGGCGAACGCACACAGTACTCCCAGCCCGGCAATCGCCAGCAGGGCACCGACACCGTGGGTGACGCTATTGGCGATCTCTTCCGCAAAACTGTAGCGATTGCTGGCGGGCAGGCTGCTGGACATAGTCGAATCCCGAATTGGACATGGCCACCAGTATGGCAGACTTATGTGACCACGAATTGAATTACGGTTTCATGATCAGCATTTGCACAGCCAGAGGCAAGCACACTTTGGGACTGATGAGTTTTGGAATGCGATCGGGTGATAGAGGGAAGCCGTTGATAGGGGGAAGCGGTTGATAGAGGGAAGCGGGGGATTCGAAGAAGATTAGAGGGGAGACACGAGAGGAATCAGGGTAGAACAGAAACAAGGTACCGGCGGGATACGCCAGTACCTTGCTTTGCGAGACGAGTATCAGACGCTGGCGTTGTGGATACCCATTTCGCACAGGGCGGAGGATTCGCGCACAATGGTCTGTACCCGGTCCGGACCGGTAGAGATGATATCGATGGGCGCGCCCACCAGCTCTTCGATGCGGGCGATGTAGTTGCGCGCGGCCTGGGGCAGCTCCGCTTCGCGGCGCACGCCGAAGGTGGTGTCGCTCCAGCCCGGCATGGACTCGTATACCGGCTCTACGCCTTCCCAGCCTGCGGCATCAAAAGGTACCGGTACCTCTTCGCCGGCGGCGTTGCGGTAACCCACACAGATTTTCACTTCTTCCAGACCATCCAGCACGTCCAGCTTGGTCAGGCACAATCCGGAAATACTGTTGATTCGGATGGCATGGCGAACAGCAACCGCATCGAACCAGCCGGTACGACGCTGGCGACCCGTGGTGGCACCAAACTCGTGGCCCTTTTCACCCAGGTGACGACCCACATCGCAATCCAGCTCGGTGGGGAATGGGCCACCGCCGACGCGGGTGGTGTAGGCCTTGGTAATACCCAGTACGTAGTCCAGGTACAGGGGGCCAAAACCGGAACCAGTGGCGGTACCGCCGGCGGTGGTGTTGGACGAGGTAACGAACGGGTAGGTACCGTGGTCGATATCCAGCAGGGAACCCTGGGCACCTTCAAACAGGATGTGCTCGCCGTTTTCACGGGCTTTGTGCAGGTGATCCGCCACGTCGGTGATCATGGGTACCAGTTCTTCGCGCCAGGTTTCCGCCAGCTTGAGGGTGTCCTCGTAGCTGACCGGGTCGACCTTGTAGTATTGGGTCAGCGCGAAATTGTGGTATTCCAGCAATTCTTTCAGCTGCGCACAGAAGTTGTCCCAGTTGCACAGATCGCCCAGACGCAGACCGCGACGGGCCACTTTGTCTTCATAGGCAGGACCGATACCGCGGCCAGTGGTGCCGATAGCCTTGTCACCGCGGGCCTTTTCCCGCGCCTGGTCCAGAGCCACGTGCACCGGCAGGATCAGCGGACAGGCCGGGGACAGACGCAGGCGCTTGCGCACGGGCACACCAGCCGCTTCCAGTCCGGCCATTTCTTTCAGCAGGGCTTCCGGAGACAGCACCACGCCGTTGCCGATCAGGCAGGTTACGTCCGGGCGCAGCACACCGGAAGGAATCAGGTGCAGTACGGTTTTCTCACCGTTGATCACCAGAGTGTGGCCGGCGTTGTGACCGCCCTGGAAGCGGACTACCAGTGCGACTTTCTCCGTCAGCAAGTCGACAATCTTGCCCTTGCCCTCGTCGCCCCACTGGGTGCCCAGCACCACTACATTCTTGCCCATGTGCGTAAATCTCGTGTCGTCAGTTCAACGTTAGACGGGCGGAAGGAATAAGGTCGGCCGCGCCCGTCGAGCGGCCTGAAATCAATATCAAGTCAACTGGAAAGCTTAGGGTTCAGCCCCGGGGTTTCACCACCCAGGTGTCCCCTTCCTGCACCAGCTCGCGGTTGCAGCGGGCCAGGGTTTCACGGTCCTCACTGCTGTTGTCCAGCATGGCGCTGATCACTATTTCGCCCTGGGCGCGGAGTTCTGCGGCTTTCTGCCACAACTGTTCGCAATCACTACAGGGGGCGAGAATCGCCGGGGGTTCGGCCGCACCGCTGGCTCCCAGGGTATTGATCGCCACCAGGTCGGTACTGAATCCGGTGGCCGCACGGTCGCGCCCGAACACGGCTCCGATACCGTTGTAGCGACCGCCGTTGGCCAGTGCCTGGCCGTGGCCGGGCGAGTAAGCCGCGAACACCAGGCCGGTTTCGTAGTCGTAGCCGCGCATCTCGCTGAGATCGAAGAACAGGGCAACCTCGGGGTAACGACGCGCTACCGCATCGGCCACTTGCTGCAGCTCTTCCAGGGCAAGGCGCAGGGGCTCAGGGCCATTGGCAAACAGTTCGCGAGCGCGGGCCAGACACTCACTGCCACCGGCGAGACGCGGCAGTGTGCGCAGCCATTGGGCTGCTTCCGCGTCTTCAACATTCGCCTCGACCCAGCGTTCGATATCCGCTACCGCCTTGCTCTGGAGCAGCTCGATCAATGCCGCCTGACGCTGACTGCTCAGGCCCACGGCCTCGGCCAGACTGCGGAAAATGGCCACATGGCCCAGATCCAGATGTATCTCGCGGATACCGGCAGTGTGCAGGGTTTCGATCATCAGGCTGATGACTTCGATATCGCCCTGCAGGCTTTCTACCCCATAGAGCTCAGCGCCGATCTGAATGGGCGCACGGGGGCCCATGGGCGCGCGCGGGCGGGTGTAAAGCACCTGGCCCGCATAACAGAGGCGGTTGGCGCCGCTGCGGGGAAAACTGTGGGAGTCAATACGCGCGGCCTGCGGGGTGATATCCGCACGTATGCCCAGGCTGCGGCCAGACAACTGATCGGTCACCCGAAAGGTGCTCAGGTCCACGTCGCGCCCCATACCGATCAACAGTGAATCGGTAAATTCCACCATGGGCGGGATGATGAGCTCGTAACCCCAGCGGTGGTAGAGATCCAGCAGGTTTCTGCGCAGGGTTTCCACCCGCGTGGCGTCCGCGGGCAAAATCTCGGCGATGCCATCCGGTAGCATCCAGCGTTCGGCTTGGGTCATGGTGTGGGCGTTCGACTAATTAGCGTTGCGATTTAACTGGGCGGTCAAAAAGACCGGGGTGAACCAGTGTCCAGCACTGTCACCGGGACAGTTTCAGCGATCGGGCCGGCACAAAAAAACCGGGCGCCGGCCCGGTTTCGAGGATTTTACCATCAATTGCCGGGGCTGTGACCAGTCCCGGCAATGGATAGGGCTTATTTGCCTTGAGAATCCTTCAGGTAACGGAAGAACTCGCTGTCCGGATCCACCAACAGCATGTCGCTCTTGTCTTTGAACGACTCCCGGTAAGCGGTAAGGCTGCGGGAAAAACGGTAGAACTCGGGGTTCTTGCTGTAGGCGTTCGCATAAATGCTGGCCGCTTCGGCATCACCCGTACCGCGCAACTCTTCTGCCTTGCGGTAGGCCTCAGACTCAATAACCACCTTCTGGCGATCCGCATTGGCGCGGATGCGCTCACTGGCTTCCTGACCCTTGGCGCGGTGATCCCGCGCTTCCAGTTCACGGCCAGTACGCATCCGCTGGAATACCGACTCGGACACCTCTGGCGGCAGGTCGATCCGCTTCACCCGAACATCGACAATTTCCACACCCAGATCGGTTTGCGCAGTCTGGTTCAGGTTTTTGGTGATTTCCGCCATCAGCTCATCACGCTGACCACTGACCACTTCGTGCAAATCACGCACACCAAACTGGTTACGCAGACGGTTGTTGATCTGTTCCGCCAGCAGGCGTACCGCATTGCGTTCGTCACCGCGCGTCGCCACATAAAAGCGGCCGACATCCATGATCCGGTACTTCGCATAGGAGTCCACCATCATGAACTTGTTTTCGCTGTTCAGCATGCGTACCGGCTGGGAGTCCACGGTCTGGATCCGCGCATCGAATTTGCGCAGCTCGTGTACAAGCGGCATCTTGAAGTAGAGCCCGGGACCATAATCGGTCCGCACGACTTCACCGAAGCGCACCAGCACCGCTTTTTCCGTTTCTTTCACCACGAAGGCACTGCTGGACAGAACCAGTAGGCCAATCAGTATCAGCGCGATGACAAAAAGTGATTTGTTACTGTTCATTGCACTTCCCCTTAGCGTACTTCGCGGCCGCGACGGGCGTTATTCACTTCGGTGCGAAGCTGGTTAATAACCCGCTGGGAGATCTCATCGATCACCTGAGGCGACACCTGCTGGCGCGAACTGCTACTGCTGGCGCTGTTTTCGGTCAGCTTGTCCAGGGGCAGATACATCATGTTGTTACCGCCCTTGATATCCACCATGACTTTGGAGGTGTTGCTCATTACGTCCTGCACCGCGTCCAGGTACATACGCTCGCGGGTCACTTCCGGCGCACGCTCGAACTCAGTCAGTAGCGCAGTGAAGCGCGCCGCTTCACCTCGCGCACTTTCCACGACTCGGGACTTGTAGGCTTCGGCCTCCTCGATCATGCGCTGGGCCTGACCACGGGCTACTGGGATAACTTGGTTTGAGTAGGCCTGGGCCTCATTTTGCAAGCGCACCTCATCCTCGCGAGCCCGCACGACGTCGTCAAACGCGTCCTGTACTTCCCGCGGTGCCTTGGCATCGGTGAGGTTGACCACGTCGACGCGAATGCCGGTCTGATACAGATCCAAATATTCCTGCAGACGCACCTGGGTATCGGCAGATACCTGGGTACGGTTCTGGGAGATAACGCCGTTCAGGGTCTGTGAGCCCACCACGTGGCGCAGGGCACTGTCGGTGGCTTCCTGCAGGCTCTTGAGCGGGTCGGCCACGCGCAGCACAAAGGACTCGGCATCATCAATATGCCACTGCACCTGCAACACCACGTCGACGATGCTGGCGTCTTCGGTAAGCATCTGACCGGTGGTGCGCTCGGTACGTACCTCGGTCATGTTCACCTTGGTGACGTGATCGATCAGCGGGGGATTCCAGTGCAGACCTGATTCTTCGGTGCTGTGATATTTACCCAGGCGCAGCACCACAGCGGATTCGTTGGCATCTACCTGATAAAAACCCCACAGGCCATACACAACGGCGAGCACGATCAATACCAGTGACCAGGGGAAGCTGCCGCCACCGGGGCGACCTTCATCCGCGCCAGAGGGTTTGCCACCAAACAGGCCGTTCAATTTTTGCTGCATTTTGCGCAGCAGCTCGTCGAGGTCGGGGGGGCCGTCATTATTACGATTGCCACCACCCCAGGGGTCCTTGTTATTACCACCCGGTTCGTTCCAGGCCATTTATCAACTCCAACTCATTCAACTTATTAATCGTTAGCTGTCGCGAAATTCTAGCATTGATTGCCGGGAGTAATCCGCATACAGGACAGTGTTCTTACGCCACGGAGGTCTTCACTCGACCTCCCAATCCTCCGGCTTCGGCTCTTCGTCCGGCTTTTCCGGAAGCCACTGTGGCGGATTGTTAATTTCTTTGAAGGGCGCCATCAGGCGCTGCAACTCCGAGCGTGGCATCAACACCTGCAGCTCGATATCACCATTATCGCAATAATGCTCCCGCTGCACGGCGTTACCCTCGAACAGCTGTGCGCGCAAACGCGCGTGCTGTGGAGGGATGACAATCGCACCACTGACCATCTGCTCGCCGATACGTTCGGCAATGGCCTCCACCAACAAGTCGCAGCCGGCACCGGTCACTGCAGACAACCACACCGCGCGCGGCACGCCCTGATCGTCGCGATCGATGCGCGGCTCTGCATCTGCCAGCAAATCCAGTTTGTTGTACACCAGCAGATGTGGCAAATCTGCCGCGCCGATTTCCTCAAGTACCGACTGTACCTCTTCAATCAGGTGCAAGCGATTTTCCGCCGCGGCGTCCACCACGTGCAGCAACAGCGTCGAACTGGCCGCCTCTTCCAGGGTCGCGCGGAAAGCCTCCACCAGGCGGTGAGGCAAATGGGATACAAAGCCCACGGTGTCCGCAAGGATCATCGCGCCCACATTGGGCAGTTCCACTCTGCGCATCGTCGGGTCCAGGGTGGCGAATAACTGATCGCGCACATAGACGTCGGCATCGGTGATGCGATTGAACAGAGTCGATTTACCGGCGTTGGTGTAGCCCACCAGGGAAACCGTGGCCACTTCGGCGCGACTGCGCGCGCGGCGCCCCTGCTCGCGCTGACGGCGCACCTTGTCCAGGCGCTTTTCAATGGAATCGATACGCGCCCGCAGCAAGCGGCGGTCGGTTTCCAGCTGGGTTTCACCCGGACCACGCAGGCCAATACCGCCCTTCTGTCGCTCAAGGTGGGTCCAGCCACGCACCAGACGGGTGGACATGTGCCGCAACTGCGCCAGCTCTACCTGCAGCTTGCCCTCGTGAGTACGGGCGCGCTGGGCAAAGATATCCAGGATCAGGCCGGTGCGGTCCAGTACCCGGCATTTGAGCTCGCGCTCAATATTCCGCTCCTGGCTCGGCGACAGGGTGTGATCAAAAATCACCAACTCCGCGCCGTGCTTTTGTACCGTCTGCTGAATTTCTTCCAGCTTGCCGCGGCCAACAAAAGTTTTCGGGTCTGGGGTGGCGCGCTGGCCAAAGATGAATGCCACCGGATCGGCACCTGCGGACAGGGCCAATTCTTCGAATTCCCGCGGGTCCTCGGGACTGTCGATGGCGGAGAGCTCCAGGTGAACCAGCACGGCCAATTCACCGGATTCCGGGCGATCAAAAAACAAGGATTATTCTCTTGAGCTCAAGACTGCACCAGAACTCTGGTGCTGAACAACAGACGCCCCGGGCGAGCCGGGGCGTTGTTTACAACTGGCTGTTTACAACAACAGGGTGAACGCACTGAGAATCGAGCCCCTGGGGCCAGTAGTGCATTCAGGTTAAACCCATTTCAGTCAGCGCCCGAACTACGCAGGCGCCGGTGAATACTACATGGGGGTTCAACCGATTCGGACTCAGCCGAAAGTATCGCGTTCGCCACCCTCAGGGCCAGCGCCTTCAGCGCCCGGGCCAGCCGGGTTCATCAGGGGCACGCGCACAGCACGGGAGGGAACAACGGTAGAAATCGCGTGTTTGTAGACCATCTGGCTCACAGTGTTTTTCAACAGCACCACGAACTGGTCGAATGATTCAATCTGGCCCTGCAATTTGATGCCGTTTACCAGATAGATGGAAACCGGGATACGCTCTTTACGCAGAACATTTAAGTAAGGGTCTTGTAAGCTGTGCCCTTTTGACATCTTTTTTCTCCTTGCCAAAAGATAAGTCGCCAGATGACGCACGATCGCGCCCGCGAATCCCGCGGACTAAGAAACGGCCATGGTGATGCGGCGTATAAAAAGAGCCAAAAAGTAACCAAGGCTCTGTGAGTAACTGACTGAATTGGGACGGATACACCGGCCCACTCACGTTATGGCTGCTCAACTGAGAAATTTCAAGGCCTCAGTCAACATTTCATCGATTTTGCGTACTTTGCCGCCAGGCTCCTGAGCATAAATCGGATGTACATCGGGCCAACCGCGCAACCAGGTCAGCTGGCGCTTGGCCAGCTGCCGGGTTGCGGCAATACCCGCCTCCAGCATCTGCGCGTAGTCCAGCTCGCCGTCGAGGTACTGCCAGACCTGGCGGTAACCCACCGCGCGGATTGCCGGCAAGTCCGGGTGCAAGTCCCCGCGAGCGCGCAGCGCTTTCACTTCGTCAATAAAACCCTGCTCCAACATCCGCTCGAAACGCAGCGCGATGCGCTGGTGCAGTATTGCCCTGTCACGCGGCAATATCGCCAGCTGCTGCACCCGGTAACCCGCCAGTGGCGACTCGCTCACCTGCTCGGCGCGCAGCTGACTCATGGTCTTGCCTGTCAGGTAAAACACCTCCAGCGCGCGCTCGATCCGCACCGAGTGATTCGGGTGCAGTTCCGCCGCCAGCTCGGGATCAACCTGCTCCAGTTCGCGATGCAGTGCCGGCCAGCCCTCTCGCTCGGCGCGGGCCTCTATTGCGGCGCGGAACTCCGGATCAGCTTCCGGCATTTCTGCCATGCCTTCCAATAGAGCCTTGAAATAGAGCATGGTTCCACCGACCAGCAGTGGAATTTTTCCGCGCCCACTAATATCCGCCATGGCTTCCAGGGCGTCGTCGCGAAAGCGGCCCACGGAATAGCTTTCGGCCGGGTCACAGATATCAATCAGCCGATGGGGGTAGCGGGCGAGTTCTTCCGCGGTGGGCTTCGCGGAGCCAATATCCAGGCCGCGATATACCAGTGCGGAATCCACGCTGATCAGCTCTACCGGCAAATGGTCACTGATGGCCATGGCCAGGTCGGTCTTGCCCGACGCTGTCGGGCCCATCAGAAAAATAGCGCGAGGACGTGGATCGTTCATAAATAACCCGTATAAACCGTAACGAGCGGGCGGCTGGCGGCGTCCGCCGGAGCGCAGGCAGCGGAGTGTATTGCTAATACATGAGCAGCCGAGCACCGCCGGACGCCGTCAGCCGCCCGCGCAGTAGATTTATTGGCCACGCATAAACCATTTATCCATATCGGACAATTTGACCTGGGTCCAGGTGGGACGGCCGTGGTTGCACTGGCCGCTGCGTTCGGTGCGCTCCATATCCCGCAGTAGTGCATTCATCTCCGGAATGGTCAGCTTGCGGTTGGCGCGCACCGAGCCGTGACAGGCCATGGTAGAGAGTATCTCATTGATCTGGTTGCCAATCCGATCGCTGCTGCCCTCGGCGAGAAGGTCACTCAACACATCGCGCACCAGCTGTTCCACCGGCGCACCGTGCAGCATGCTGGGCACCTGCCGCACCATCAGGGTTTCCGGGCCGCCGCGCTGCAACACGAAGCCCAGTGAGGTGAAGACTTCCTCACGCTCCTCAAAGCAATCTGCCTCGCGCTCGCTGACGGCGAGGCTCACCGGCACCAGCAGCGGCTGCGCCTGGATACCACCGGTGGCGTGGGCGCTTTTCATCTTTTCATAGACGATGCGCTCGTGGGCCGCGTGCATGTCCACGACCACCATGCCGTGCTCGTTCTGCGCAAGTATGTAGATACCGTGCAGCTGGGCGATGGCGAAGCCCAGGGGTGGGGTTTCGCTTTCAGACTCGGCGGGCATCTGCTGCGACCAAGCCCCGGCGGTTGCCGCGGCCACCGGCGCTTCCTGCACCCCGCCTTCATAGGGCTGGTGCAGTTCGCCATAACCCTGCATTTGCTGCTGAATCCGTTGCGGTGATGACTGCTGGCCGTAGCTCTGGCCGACAAACCCAACGCCCTGCGGAGCAACCTGAGTCGGTGCCGAGGACAGCGGCATCCGCTCCTGCCCACCGAATTCACCGGCAGCGAGACCGGACACCTGCGGTGCCGCCTCTTCCACCTCATCTTTTTGCCCCGGGCGCACATCCGCCAGCGCCCGGTGCAGGGAGCCAAACAGGAAGTCGTGCACCAGCCGACTATCGCGGAAGCGCACCTCGTGCTTGGTCGGGTGCACATTCACATCCACCGATGCCGGATCCAGTTCCAGATACAGCACAAATGCCGGGTGGCGGCCGTGGTACAGCACATCGGCAAAGGCGCGGCGCACCGCGTGACTCACCACGCGGTCGCGAATGGCGCGGCCGTTGACGTAAAAGAACTGCAGGTCTGCCTGGGAGCGAGAAAAGGCAGGCTCTGCCACCCACCCCCACAGACGCAGCCCATTGCGCTCCATTTCGATGTGCAGGGCATTTTGCATAAAAGCGGGGCCGCACAACTGCGCGACCCGGCGCTCCATTTCCGCACGACTGGTGCCACCGCGCAGGTTGTGCACACCCTTGCCGTTGTGGCGCAGGCTGATGGACACGTCGAAGCGCGACAATGCGAGACGCTTGATGGTCTCATCGACGCGGTTGAATTCGGTTTTTTCCGTGCGCAAGAATTTTCGGCGGGCAGGGGTGTTGAAGAACAGGTCCCGCACTTCGACGGTGGTGCCGCGCGGGTGTGCCGCGGGCGCCAACTGGGTTTCCATTTCGCGGCCTTCGGCGGAGACGACCCAGCCTTTGCCGGTGTCGTCACGGCTGCTGGTCAGTGCCAGGCGGGCAACGGAGGAAATACTGGCGAGAGCCTCGCCGCGAAAGCCGAGGGTGGCAACGGCTTCAAGGTCTTCAAGTGCGTGAATTTTGGAGGTGGCGTGGCGGGCCAGCGCCAGGTGCAGATCGTCTTTTTCGATCCCTTTGCCGTTGTCCCGCACCATGATGCGTTTTACCCCACCGGCATCCAGGTCTACTTCCAGTCTGGTGGCGCCGGCATCAAGGCTGTTTTCCAGCAGCTCTTTGATCACGGATGCAGGGCGCTCGACCACTTCACCGGCGGCAATCTGGTTGGCAAGTCTTGGAGAAAGTAACTGGATATTTTCTGGCATTCTGATCTGGGTGCTATTCGTAGTCTGTGCCACCCCAAGATCGGGGTTCTTTGTATCACGGTGGCGCCGAAGCACCGGGTATAACTTTTTGAAACCGCTGTGAATACATCCCTGTACGCTGCGTCGGCGACGTCCCTGTCGCCGACGCTTTCAAAAAGTTATACCCGGTACTACGGCTTCAATTTGAACTTTTCTACTTCGTCAGAAACAACAGGACGACTCGGCCACGGAACTTCGATGCGAAGGCAGGATGCCGGGGATGGATTTTCAAAAGCGTCGCAAACAGGATGTTTGCGCCGCAGCGCCCAGGGATGGGTTCACAGCGGTTTTGAAAATCCATACCCGGTAGCCTGCCGCCACCGCAACAGGAAACAGGCCCCGTAGCCGCAGCAAGGAACCACCAAACTCAACCCGAAGGGATCGTCAGCGTCTGTCCCACCCGAATCATCGACGTCTGCATCCCGTTGGCCTTCTTCAGGTCGGTCACAGAAATGTTGTAGCGGGCAGCGATGCCCGACAGGGTATCACCTCGGGAAATGGTGTGCTTGCGGTCGATGCGATTGCCGTTGGCTGCCAGCCAGCTGCCCGCCGGGGGCCTGGCTTTGAAGTGGGCCACTATACCCTCGCTGAGTTTTTCTGCCATGCGCTTCTGGAATGCCGGGTCACGCAGGCGGCGGGCTTCACCGGGGTTGGTGATAAACCCGGTCTCCACCAGGATCGAAGGTACATCCGGGTTGCGCAACACCGAGAAGTTGGCCTGTTCGACCTTCTTTTTGTGCAAATGGGTAAAGCTGCCCAGGGAGCTCAGCACACTGCTGCCGATATCCAGACTGGCACTCATGGTGGCGGTCATGGACAGGTCCAGTAATACGCCCACCAGGGTATCGTCCTTGTCGTTCAGGCTCAGGCTGCCCACACCACCAATCAGGTCGGATTCATTTTCGCGCTGGGCCAGGTAGCGCGCTGTCTCACTGGTGGCGCCGCGGGAGGATACCGCGTAGACACCCACGCCGCGGGCCTCTTTGCGGGTGAAGGCATCGGCGTGAATGGAAACGAACAGGTCCGCGCGCAGTTCGCGCCCCTTCTTCACCCGGTTGCGCAGCGGAATATAGTAATCCCCAGTGCGCACCAGTTTGGCGCTGAAGCCGGGCTCGCGATCGAGCGCCTTATGCAGCTGGCGAGAAATGGCCAGCACTACATCTTTTTCGCGCACACCACCAGGACCAAGGGCTCCGGGGTCTTCGCCACCGTGACCGGCATCGATGGCGACCACAATATCGCGCTGGCCGCGGACCTGAACCTGTTCGATGGTTTTCTCTTCCACCTTGTCGCGGTCGTGCAGGTCGATGACCAGGCGATCCGGCAGCGCCTGGTGGCGGCGCAAGTCGAAGCTGCGCGGGGTTACCGCCTGCTTCAGGTCCAGTACCAGGCGCAGGTCGCGCTTGTCCTTGGTCGCGTAGCGAATACCGGCAATGGGAGTATCCTGAATGGGCAGGTTGTCTACCGAGGCCTTGAGTTTAGCGCCGCTCACATCGATAACCACCCGGTGCGGGTTTTCCAGGGTAAACAGCTTGTGTTCCGCGGGGCCGTCGAGGTCCAGCACCAGGCGGGTGTGATCCGGGGCGCGCCACAGGCGCACACCTTCCACGTCCGCGGCGAATGTCGGCTGCACACTCAAAACGGCCAGGAAAACCAATAGCCATGTTTTGCACAGACTCCAAAGGCCTTCGACGCGATGCGCCCGCGAGGTGTGATGTTTACGATACACCCGCTTTCCAGGCGGTGTCTCAAGCGGCAATCCTGCTGCGATCATTCTTATTGCCCTGTCGATCGGTTTTTATTTTGTGCCCGGCAACGGCTACTGCAATTGTGCCAATACCTGGTTGCCCGCCTCACTCAGCGCCTCAAGCACCAGCCTGCGGCCCTCGCCTTCCAGGCTCAGGGACAGCGTCAGATCCGGCTCCGGCAAGACGCCTGTGCCGCGTTCAGACCACTCCACCAGGCTGAGACTCCCTGGGCCGAAGTAATCACGCACCCCCATGTACTCCAGTTCCTCTGCATCCCCAAGGCGGTACAGGTCGAAATGGTAAACCCGCTGCTCGGTGAACTCGTAAGGTTCCACCAGAGTATACGTCGGACTTTTTACCGCGCCACAGTGGCCAAAAGCCCGCAATACGCCCCGGCTAAAGGTGGTTTTACCCGCGCCCAGCTGGCCGCCGAGAAAAATCACCAGCCCCTCGCTGAGACCGGAATCCTTGCAGGCTTTCCCCAGTTGCTCACCGGCGGCCACAGTGGCGGCCTCGTCGGCGAGAAACTGTGTGACCTGCGCGGGCTGCATAGCCATCAACTCAAATCCTTACTTAGTGGAATTAATCGACCAGACGGCGAATATGCGGGAGCAGGTCCGTCGCCAGCAGACCGCGCTGGCCATCTGCGGCCGCCAGATTACCCGCCTCGCCATGCAACCAGACACCGAGGCGCGCCGCTGCTGGCAATGCCATACCCTGACCGATCAATGCGGCAATAATTCCCGTCAGCAGGTCACCCATACCCCCGGAGGCCATGCCGGGGTTACCGGTATTGACCAGGTCCACCCCATCCTCGTGGGCGATCAGGGTACCTGCGCCCTTAAGTATCACCACGCCGCTGAATTTCTGCTGAATCGCTCTGGCCGCGGCCACCCGATCCGCCATCACTTCAGCGGTGGTCATGCCCAACAAGCGCGCGGCTTCACCCACGTGGGGCGTCAGCACCCAGTCGTCGCGCTGGACACCGGCAAGCACCCGGCCGCCGGCGAGAATATTCAATGCATCCGCGTCCACCACCAGTGCCGCCGGTGCACGGCCGGCACGCGCCAGCAGTTGTTCACTCCAGGGAGATTGGCCAAGGCCGGGGCCCACAGCGATAACACCTGGCGCTTCCAGCAGCGGCTCCAGCTCCTGGCCAGAGACCACCGGATGTGCCATCACCGCCGGGCAGCGGGTCAATGCCGCCGCCACATGCTCCGGACGACTGGCAATGGAAATCAGGCCCGCACCGGTACGCGCAGCCGCCTCGGCCGCCATCAGTGCCGCACCACCAAAGCCGTGATCCCCCCCCACCACCATCACGTGGCCGAACTGGTTTTTGTAGCTGTCAGCCGCACGGGGTGCCAACCGCTCCAGGCTCCCGCCCTCGTAGCGTAACAGGGAGGCGGGCACCGTTGCGTAGACTTCTGGTGCGGCGCCCAGGTCCTCAAAGCGCACCTCCCCGCTGAGCGCGGGACCGCGCCCCAGATACAGCCCGCTCTTGCAGCCGATAAAGGTAACGGTGAGATCCGCCTGCACCGCATCGCTTGCGACGCCACTGTCTGCATTCAGGCCCGACGGAATGTCCACCGCCAGCACCGGCGCGGGCAATTGGTTGATATAGGCCACTGTGGCATCCATGGGCGCGCGCAGCGCACCGCTGAATCCGGTACCCAGCAGCGCGTCCACCAGTACGGTATTTGCCTCGATTGCGGGCATTGCAGTGAGATCCGACACCAGAGTCGCACCCTCACGCTCGGCAAAGCGATAGGCTTCCAGCGCTTCCCCTTTCAATTTATCGGCCGGTACAGCGGTATAGACCACCACCGGCAACTGGCGCTGGGCCGCGAGACCGGCGATCACATAGCCATCGCCACCGTTGTTGCCGCCGCCACAAAATACCTGCAGCCCGCTCACCTCCGGCCAGCGTCCGCGCAAATGATCAAAGGCCGCGCGACCGGCACGCTTCATCAGCGACAGCGCCGGTATCTGCTGCTGGCTGATGACCTGCTGATCCAGTTCGCGCACGGCGGCCGCACTGTAAAGTTTCTGCGCGAGAGCGCCATCCGGGGTCACATGGTTTTGGCTATCCATAAATCCGTACTGCTTCCGACTGTGGTCAATTTTTAAACTGTGGCAAAATAACGGCAAAGTATACCGCTTCACACCCCCGACTGCCCCTATGACCAGCACTCCCGAGCCCTCTTCCGATACCGCCGCCATGCAGGAGCTGGCCGCGCAGATTCGACTCTGGGGGCGGGAGCTCGGCTTTCAGCAGGTGGGCATTACCGACTGCCAGCTGCAACAGCATGGCGAGCGCCTGCAGGCCTGGCTGGATGCGGGCTACAACGGGGATATGGAGTGGATGGGTGCCCATGGCGAAAAGCGCTGGCGCCCGGAACTGCTCGAAGAGGGTACCTTGCGGGTCATCAGTGTGCGCCTGGATTACCTACCCCCGGACACACAACCGGTGCAGGTGCTGAAAGACCCAAGTAAGGCCTACGTCTCCCGCTATGCCAACGGCCGCGACTATCACAAGCTGATCCGCAAACGCCTGGCGCAGCTGGCACAGCAGATTGACCGCTATTGCGAGGAGCGCGGATTGGCGGCCAGCGGTCGCGCCTTCACCGACAGTGCCCCGGTCATGGAGCGCGCCCTGGCGGAAAAAGCCGGGCTCGGCTGGATTGGCAAGAATTGCATGGTGATCAATAGCGAGGCAGGCAGCTGGTTTTTTCTTGGCGAAATTTACACCAACCTGCCGCTACCGGTGGACGTGAGTGAGCAGCCGAATCAGTGCGGTGAGTGCACTGCCTGCCTGAAGGTGTGCCCCACGGATGCGTTTGTGGATGCCTACACCCTCGACGCGCGCCGCTGCATTTCCTACCTGACCATCGAGAACAAGGGACCCATCCCCCTGGAATTCCGCGAGCCCATGGGCAACCGGGTCTTTGGCTGCGACGATTGTCAGATCATCTGCCCCTGGAACAAATTTGCCAAACCCACTGCGGAGAACGACTTCCACCCGCGACATGGGCTGGACAGTGGCGAGCTGGTGAATCTGTTTCAGTGGAGCGAGCCGGAATTTTTGAAAAATACCGAGGGCTCTGCGATTCGACGGATCGGGTTTGAGCGCTGGCAGCGGAACCTTGCCGTCGCTCTAGGAAACTCAGATCCCACCCCAGAAATTACCGCGGCACTGGAGAAGAAGCTCACTTCTGCGACACCTATGGTAAAAGAGCATATCGAGTGGGCATTGGAGCGGTTGCGCAGTGGACGGCGGCGGAAACGGAAAATCAAACGAGTTTACGAGTGAACATTGGCGCTTGTGGTATTTGTGGCTTGGAAGCTGGATTAGTGGCGGTGAAGCGCCGGGTATCTGTTTCCAAAACCGCTGTGAATACATCCCTGTACGCTGCGTCGGCGACGTCCCTGTCACCGACGCTTTTGGAAACAGATCCCCGTCACTCCACCTTTCATTCTTATTTTCGCACTTCGTAAGCGCTTGTGACTGACCAGCTCTACCCACCTCTTCACTTACAGAGCTAGTTGCGCTAATGCAAAGGCCGGGTGCCGGGTAAGGGTTTTCAGGAGCGTCGCAAACAGGATGTTTGCGACGCAGCGCCCAGGGATGGGTTCACAGCGGTCCTGAAAACCCTTACCCGGTGCGTGGCCGCCACCTCACCAGCTTCCAAACCACCCATCCAATGAAGTGCGGCAGGTATCAACTCATGCGAAAAAAGTGCTCACGATAATGTTTCAGTTCGTTAATGGAATCGTGAATATCATCCAACGCCAGATGCGATGAAGTCTTCTTCACTCCCTCCAGCACATCGGGCCGCCAGCGCCGCGCCAGCTCTTTCACCGAGCTCACGTCCAGGTTGCGATAGTGGAAGTACTGCTCCAGCAGCGGCATATATTTCACCAGGAACCGGCGATCCTGGCCGATGGAGTTACCGCACATGGGCGAGGCGCCCTCCGGTACCCACTGACCGAGAAACTCAATGGTCTCCCGCTCCGCCTCGCGCTCGCTGATGTGAGACTCACGCACCCGCGCCACCAGCCCGGAGCCACCGTGCTGCTCCGTATTCCAGTCATCCATCGCATTCAGCAGCGCATCGCTCTGATGCACTGCCATGACCGGCCCCTCCGCCAGCACATTCAGGCGCGAATCCGTCACCACCGTCGCAATCTCAATGATGCGCTCCTTCTCCGGATCCAGGCCTGTCATTTCCAGATCGATCCAGATCAGATTATTCTGGTCCACAGTAAACTCCTTACTAGCCCCGGCGGCGGGCAGATAACGGGTGAAATGGCGGGAAAAGCGCAAGGTACCGCAATCCCCCATCGATGCAAGTTATAATCCGGCGCTTTCCCCAAACCGAGCCTCCATGAGCAAACGCAAACTCAACCGCCGCCAGCAGTGGCGCATCGCCAAAATCCAGCAGGAGCGGGAGGCGCGCGCGCGCAAAAAGGAGCAGAGCCTGGAGCAGGCCGGGGAAGAAGGTGACCTCGGGCAGGAGCAAACCGGCCTCATCATCGCCAACTACGGCACCCAGGTACTGGTAGAAAGTGAGAACGACAGCGAGCTGCGACAGCGCTGCCATGTACGCTCCAATATCGACACCCTGGTCACCGGCGACAAAGTGGCCTGGCGCCCGTCCATCGGTGAATCCACCGGTGGCCTCGGGGTCGTCGGCGCACGCCTGCCGCGCCACTCGGAACTGCAGCGCCCGGACCGCTATGGCGATATGAAAACCGTCGCCGCGAATATCGACCGCATCCTGATCGTCATTGCCCCCTATCCGGAGCCCTTCGCCAACGCCATCGACCGCTACCTGGTCGCCGCGGAAACCACCGGTATTCAGCCACTGCTGCTACTGAACAAAATCGACCTGATCGACGACAGCAACCGCGATCACCTCAGTGATTTGCTGATGCCCTACCCCGGGCTCGGCTACGACATACTGAAACTGTCTACCCGCACCGGCGAGGGCCTTGAAGAATTACTCGCACTGCTGGCCCAGGGCACCAGTGTGTTCGTCGGCCAATCCGGCGTCGGCAAATCCTCGCTGATCAACGGCCTGCTGCCCGGCACCGATGCCCGCACCGGTGCCCTCTCCGAAGCCACCGGCAAAGGCACCCATACCACCACTGCCGCGGAACTGTTTCACCTGCCCAGTGGCGGCGATCTGATAGACTCCCCGGGCATTCGCGAATTCGGCCTTTGGCACATGAGCGAGCAGGAACTGCTGGAAGGCTTTGTGGAATTCCGCCCGTTTATCGGCCACTGCCGCTTCCGCGACTGTCGCCACCAGGGCGAACCCGGTTGCGCCATTCAGAGCGCACTGCTGCGCGGGGACATCAGCGAAAGACGCATGGACAGCTACCTGCACCTGCGCAACAGCCTGGAAACTGAATAAGCCCGGAGCAGGGCAACACCACACTAGGAAAAACACGTGAGCGAAGTACCCCTGATCCTGGAGCCAGAACAACTGGCGCCACTGCTGGAACACGAAGAAATCAAAGTCGTCGACCTCAGCGCCCCCGCCAACTACCTGGCGGGACACATCCCCGGCGCCATTGGCCTGCCCTTCCAGGCTCTGCTGGCTGGCACCCCACCGGCCCCGGGCAAACTGCCCTCCATCGAACGCCTCACCCAAGTCTTCCGCGCCATCGGCCTCACCCCCGACACCCACATCGTCGCCTGCGACGACGAAGGCGGCGGCTGGGCCGGGCGCTTACTGTGGACACTGGAAGTCATCGGCCACAAAAAATACAGCTACCTCAACGGCGGCATGCTCGCCTGGAAAGCGGCCGGCCTGCCACTCTCCACCGAAGAAGTCAGCGTCACCCCCAGTGAAATCGACGTTGCCATCGCCGCCGACGCCCCCATGCTCGACGCGGATCAGATTCAACAGCGGCTGACGCAAAACGACCTGCAAATCTGGGACGCTCGCTCCCCCGCCGAGCACAGCGGAGAACGGGTACTGGCAATGAAAGCCGGCCACATCCCTGGCGCGATCAACTGTGAATGGACCCAGCTCATGGACCCACAGCACGACCTGCGCATTCGCGAAGATGCAAAAGAATTCCTCGCCGCACTGGGTATCGACGGCAACAAGGAAATCGCCACCCACTGCCAGAGCCACCACCGCTCGGCCTTTACCTGGCTGGTGGGGAAGTCACTGGGGTTCCCGATCAAGGCATACCCCGGTTCCTGGAGTGAGTGGGGCAATTTGCCGGACACTCCGGTAGAGAATTGATTCTGAGCTTTAAAATATCTAACGAAGCTCAAGACGAGATGCGAAGGTCAGGTGCCGGGTGCGAGTTTTCAGGAGCGTCGGCGACAGGAAGTCGCCGCCGCAGCGCCCAGGGATGGGTTGAACGGGGGCGCCTAGCCCGGTCCTGAAAACTCGCACCCGGCACCTGACCGCCAAACCGACATAACCAGATCCTAAGAGGGATCGGCACACATCCACAAACAACGGGACCAATAAAACTCAATGAACCCGAAACTGTTTATTTTCCTGCAGTACATCACCCCGCAACATCTGCTCTCCCGAGCTGCAGGCTGGCTCGCAGAAACCCGTATCGGCGGCATTAAAAATCCATTTACCAAGTGGTTCGTGGAAAAATACAAAGTCGACATGAGCGAAGCACTGGAAGAAGACTACACTGCCTACACCTGCTTCAACGACTTCTTCACCCGCGCATTGAAAGAAGGCGCCCGCCCTATCGTCGAAGGTGAAAACACCATCGCCGGCTGCGCCGATGGCGCCATTAGCCAACTGGGTGAAATTCACAACGGCAGAATCTTCCAGGCCAAAGGCCAGGACTACAGCCTGCTGGAACTCGTCGGCGGCGACCCCGAAGTAGCCGCGCAGTTTACCGGCGGCAACTTCGCCACCATTTACCTTTCGCCGAAAGATTACCACCGCGTACACATGCCGCTGGACGGCGTACTGCAGCGCATGGTCTACGTCCCCGGCGAACTCTTCTCGGTCAACACCACCACCGCCGAAAATGTCCCGCGCCTGTTCGCCCGCAATGAACGCCTGGTGTGCATCTTCGATACCGCCGCCGGCCCCATGGCCATGATCCTCGTCGGCGCCATGATTGTTGCCGCCATTGAAACCGTGTGGGCCGGACAGGTAGCGCCGATCAAACGCCAGATCCGCACCACCCGCTACGATGAACAGAAACCCATTGCTCTGAAAAAAGGTGACGAAATGGGCCGTTTCAAACTCGGCTCTACCGTGGTACTGCTGTTTGGTGCCGACAAGGTGAAGTGGCTGGAAGCGTTGTCTGCGGAAACGCCTGTGAGAATGGGCGAGCACTTTGGGGATCTGGTTTAACGCCAAAAAATAATTCCAGATTTTTCGGAGCACTTAACTCGACGCGAAGGTGTCGATACCGGGTACTTGCTTGCGAGACATTCCGCGAGAGGGACCTCGCGGAAGAGCCCCCAGGGATGGGTTCACGGCGTGTCTCGCAAGCAAGTACCCGGTAGCGGCACCGCCCCAAGACTCCTTCGAGCGACCACGATACCCGTAAATTTTTCATGCCTGCCACCCCCGAATTTATTCGCAGTAACCCAAAACTCGCTTTTTTCGCACTGCTTGCGGTCGCCGCCTCCGGCTTCGGTCAGACCTTCTTTATCGCTATTTTTGGCGCGGCCATTCGCGAAGAGTTTCAGCTGAGCAACAGCTGGTACGGCGCCAGTTACAGTGCGGCGACTCTGCTATCCGCTTTCGTGTTACTGGGCGCAGGGACACTGGTCGATCGCTGGCCGCTGAGGCGTGTTGCCCTTTTGGGGGCCTTATTGCTCAGCGCCGGCTGCATCACACTGGCACTGGCCAATAGCGCTTGGATGTTACTACCGGGATTTTTCCTGCTGCGTTTCGCCGGCCAGGGATTTATGACCCATATGGGCATGACCACCGCCGGGCGCTATTTCACCAGCAATCGTGGCAAGGTCATTGCCCTCGCGGCTTTGGGCTTCCCCATCGCCGAAGCCTTACTGCCCACCACCGGTTCCCTGATGATTCAGGGAACTGGCTGGCGCAGCGTCTGGCTGGCCTCTGCGGCCCTGCTGGTAATGTTGGTACTCCCCGCTCTTGTCTGGCTTGCAGGAAATGCTGGAGAGAAAAGCGAAGTGAGTGCAGTCGCCGCAGCGGAAACCAATGGCGACTACACCCGCGCGCAGGTTTTGCGCGACCGGGGTTTTTACTGCCTGCTGCCAGCCGCGCTGATGACGCCGTTTGTGGTAACCGCGGTACTGTTTCACCAAGGTGCCATCGCCGATGCGCGGGGCTGGTCGCTACAGACAATGGCGGGAGCCTTTGGTGGTTATGCCGCGGGGCATTTGCTTGCGCTGTTTTTTGCCGGACCACTGGTGGATCGTATCGGCGCCCAACGCAGCCTGCCCCTGGCGCTTGCACCCATGATTAGCGCCCTGCTGTTGCTGGCATTCTGCGAGCAGGCTTGGGTGCCTTATGTCTACCTGGCACTGATTGGCATCACCCAGGCAGGCACGGGTACCGCGGGCAGCGCGCTGTGGCCCGAGCGCTATGGCAGTAGCCACCTCGGGGCAATACGCTCTATCTCTCAGGCCAGCATGGTATTTTCCACTGCGGCGTCGCCATTATTGATCGGATTCTTATTGGATCACGGCTGGGATGTTATGACCCTAGCCTTGCTACTCGCGGGGATAGTTTTTGCTGCCTGCCTGCTGACCTCAGGTGCAGGCAAGACGAATATGCAGCAACGGCAGCAGGCGACAGCCTGAAGGGCGAAAAGAGGAAAAAAGAGGCTTATCGGCGAGGCAGAAAACGCGCCAGAAAAGTTGGCACTCGCTGCTCGTACAGATACTGGTCGCGAACCGCGGCAACATTGATTTGCGGAAAACGGCTGGGGTCCAGGTCCTGGGTAATGGTAACCAGGCCGACCTGATCCAGGGATTTCTTGCCCTTATCCACCAGTGCCAGCTTGCGATCGTCATCCGCAGCCATATCAAACAACTGCGGCTTTTCCAGCAGTTTCTTTTCCCGATCGGTCACCAGCATCACTTTCGGCTTCAGTCGCCGCTGATGACTCTGCTCGACAACCACAGCAATTTCACCGGTGGAAAGCGCTACCTGGGTGCCGGTGGGGTAAAGGCCGATGGATTGGATGAATTCCACCACCAGCTGCTCCTGAAAGGCGGAATTGCGCAGGTCGTAAAGTTGCGCAACGGCTTTTGACGGCGGCACCGGGAATTCCGCGCCGCGAGGATTGGTGGCCTCATCGTAGAAGGTGACAATGCCACACATACGCGCCAGCACCGGAATCTGTCCGCCACGCAGGCCATTCGGATAACCGCTGCCGTCATACTGCTCTTTGTGGCACTGAACGATGGTGAGCACCTGGGGATCGATATTCGGGTCCGCCGACAGTAACTTCACACTGAAATCCACAAACTTGCGGTATTCCAGTTCCGCCCGCGGGTCACGCTTTTCTGCCTTCAGCACGGCTTCAGAGAGGTACAGCTTGCCCACATCTTTCAGCAGGGTCGCTACCCCCAGCTGTACAAGCTCCTGGCGACGCAAACCAATATGCCGGCCAAACACCACCGCCCACACGCTGGCGCGAACCGAGTGGCTGTAGGTCTCTTCATCTTTTTCCCGCACCCGTGCCAACCAGGAAAAAGCATCCGGGCTGCGCAGTACACTGTCGACCATCTGCGACATGGCCTGGTTAATCTGTGCAGTGGGCAGCGGATGGTCGCTGCGCATCTGTACCATCACCTCATGCATCCCTTGCAGAATACGCTGGTGCAGCTCTTTGGCTTTGACCGCTTCTTTGCGGGCGGGCTCTGGGGCCGTGTAGTGATTGTGCTTTACCTGAACCGGCTTGCAATTGATCGCCACCGGAATGCGACGGCTGTTTTTACCGGGAGCGGTCTTTTCGACTTCCGCTGCCTGGCTGGCCGCGCTGGTGATTTTGCGCAGCTTGACGCCGACATCACCAACGGTTTTTACGACATCCACATACACGAAGCGGCAGTACTTCTGCAGCTGGCGTATTTCTTCCAGATCACGGATATAGAAGCCCTGAAGGGCGAAGGGAGTGCGGGTCCACGGGCGATCCAAACGAGACACGAACATGCCTCGCTGCAAGTCTTCAACGAATACTTTCGCCTGTTGGATTGCCACTGATTGTGTGCCGCGTATTGCTGATATTTTGTTGTATTTGTTAGCGCATCTTTGTATCGGCAAATTGCCCGATGCTCGCTGTCTGCTGCTTAGCGGGTGTTACCCACAAGATTGCCCAGTTGGCTCCCCTGACCGCACAGCCTACAGACAGCGCCCCGCCAGGTCGCAAAACCAGAGCGGGGCGAATTGTCACACAAGTCTACTCCCGAGTAGACATTTGTTTTGTGATGCATCTCACGATAAGTGAACTGAATACCACCTGGCCGCGACGAATTGCGGGAATATCCCACCGGATTGGCACAATATTCCCCTTTCGCCCTATTACCTCGCCCCATCACCTTCACGCTGTCATTTCCCCCGCCACCTCTTACCGGAGAGATCAGCGGACAGGCTGGTTACTGGTGATAGCGGGCCGACAACTCCACTACCGCCTCAATCATGGCGCCCGCATGGGCGGGATCGACTTTCGGGGTGATGCCATGCCCCAGATTGAAGATATGACCACTGCCCTGGCCGTATGCGGAAAGGATGGACGCCACCTCTTCGCGAATTCGCTCGGGGCTCGCCAGCAAAATGGCCGGATCCAGGTTCCCCTGCAGCGCTACCCGGTCGCCAACGCGCGCGCGGGCCTGGGCAATATCAGTCGTCCAATCGAGACCCAGTGCATCGGCACCGGTATCGGCCATGCTTTCCAGCCACTGGCCCCCGCCTTTGGTGAACAGGATCGCCGGCACCTGGCGGCCATCGTGTTCCTTGATCAGGCCTTGCAGGATGCGGGCCATGTACTGCAGGGAAAACTCCCGATAAGCCGTGTGGCTCAGTGCACCGCCCCAGGTGTCAAAAATCTGTACCGCCTGGGCACCAGCGCGAATCTGGGCATTCAGGTAATCAATCACCGAATCCGCCAGCACCGCCAGCAGCTGGTGCATGTCCTGCGGTCGGCTGTAGAGCATTTCCTTACAGCGGGCGAAATCGCGGCTGGAACCGCCTTCGACCATATAGGTTGCCAGAGTCCAGGGGCTGCCGGAGAAGCCAATCAGCGGTACCCGGCCGTTCAGCTCGCGGCGGATGGTAGTGACGGCGTCGGTAACGTAGGCGAGATCTTTTGCCGTATTCACTACTTCCAGCGCCGCGATATCGGCGCTGGTGCGCACCGGCTTTTTGAACTTGGGGCCCTCGCCCTCCTCGAAGTAGAGCCCGAGGCCCATGGCATCGGGGATGGTGAGAATGTCGGAAAACAGGATGGCGGCATCCAGTGGGTAGCGTTCCAGCGGCTGCAGGGTCACTTCACAGGCCAGCTCGGTGTTGCGACACAGGTCCATGAAGGTACCGGCATTGGCACGGGTGGCGCGGTATTCGGGCAGGTAACGACCGGCTTGGCGCATCATCCATACAGGAGTGCGGTCGACGGGCTGGCGCAGCAGGGCGCGGAGGAAACGGTCGTTCTGGAGCGGGGCAAACTGGGTATCAGACATGTGGGCAACGGCTGGGTAAATGGGCAGCCATTGTACCGGGGTGCCGCGCGGGAAAACAGGATTCACGATAAAACACTGAAGGCTTACCGCCAGACGGGCAATTGACCGCCCGGGCAAGTGGGACTATTGTCTCACCACCTATGATGATGATATCTGGCCATTTGACTGGCTCTTCAGGCCACGCGCAACCGGCACGCATGGAGGGTACGGTGCCGTGATTGGCAAATGGCAGACACTGGCGGATTGGCACAGCGCTCTCGGCAATCTGGTGACAGCGCTGGGTAGCGATCTTTTTTACAGGGAACTGCTGACCACCATTCGCAGCCAGGTGCCCGTCGACTATCCGCAAGTCTGGCTGTATCACCGTGAGCACAGCCCATCGCCCCTCTATTACGACCTGCCGCCGGATGACGAGCGCAATCAGATAGACCTGTATGTCGCCGGCTCCTACAAGCAGGACCCCTTTTACCTCACCGCGTTCGAACGGGGTGAGCCGGGCGTTTACCGGCTGACCGAAATCGCCGCCCAGCGTTTTGAGCGCAGCGACTATTACAAAAGCTACTACGCGCTACTCAATGCCACCGATGAAATCGTATTTATTGCGGACATCAATGCGGACAGCTCCCTGCAAGTGTGCCTGATGCGCAGCGAAGCCTCAGGACGCTTCACGGACCGGGAAGTGGAATTTCTGAGGGTTGCTGAACCTGTCGTCAGCGCACTGCTACAGCAACACCTGAAACTCCTCCCTCCGCAGCAGGCAACGCAGGTTGGGATGGAAAGAAATGTGGAACAGGCCTTTGGCCTGTTCGGACAGTCACTACTCACCGGGCGCGAGCGCGATGTGCTGGGCCTCATCCTTCAGGGCTACCGCAGTCGGGTAGCGGCCGAAAGGCTGGGTATTTCTGCAGAAACCCTGCGCCGCCACCGCAAAAACATCTACCGCAAGCTGGATATCAGCTCCCAGAATGAGCTCTTCTCCCTGTTCCTGAGCTCACTCCATTGCCTGGATCACACCCCCAATGTGGATCCCCTCGCTACCTACATGAACATGCAGCTTGCGGATTCCTGATTTGTACCCCAGTTGGGGTATACCCTGCATCCCTACCTCTTCATAGTATGTCTGCAGTGCCTAACACGAAAATTACTAAAGGCACGTCCCAGCGGTGATAAATACAATAAAGATCCGGGAACTCAATTATGAGAAGTGTACCCCTGCGCCAGTGTGCGCTCGCGGCCGCCGTGGCCAGCCTTGTGTCGGTTGCCGCCGATGCCCAACAGATTGAAGAAGTGACGGTTACCGCACAGCAGAGAGAGCAGACGCTGCAGGAAGTACCGATCGCCGTATCCGCATTCAGCGATAACTTCATGGAACAGGCGAATATCGACGATGTTCGCGGACTGGTCGCACTGTCCCCCGGATTCAATGGCGCCACTGAAGACAGTTTCTCCGACGCCATGGCCATGCGCGGGATCAGCACCAACGACTTCGGTGTTGGCGGTGACCCTTCGGTTGCCGTGTTTATGGACGGTGTCTGGCAGGGCCGTAACGGCGGTGTCCAGACCAGTTACTTTGATGTGCAGCGTGCCGAAGTGGTCAAGGGTCCCCAGGGCACCCTGTTTGGACGCAACGCCATTGCCGGAGCCGTTAGCGTATTCACCAACAAGCCCACCGAGGAGTTCGAGGGCAAGGTGCAACTGGGAGTCGCCCAGTACAACAAGCGCGAAGCGACCGGCACCATCAACCTGCCACTGACCGACAACCTGTATTTCCGCGGCAGCCTCTACACCCTCAGCGACGACGGCTGGCTGGAAAACCTGCAGGGCGGTGAGGATTATGGCTTCCACGAACGCAATGCCGCGCGCGCTGCGCTGCGCTACGAGGGGGAAAGTACCGACGCCACCCTCACACTCAACTACGAAGATCGCGCGCAGAACAGCTCAATCTACTGGGATCCGGAAGCCGGCCTGCCCAAAAACAAGGTCAATAGCGATCTGCGCGGGCGCGACGCGATTGATGAAGGCGAAATCTTTTCGGCCACGGCCAATGTCACCATCAATCTATCCGACGAATACACCCTGACTTCGATTACCGGGTACAAGACCTTCAATTTTTATTATCTGGAGGATTACGACGCGAGCCCCGAGCGGGTAAACAACTACCTGCAGGACTCCAAGGTCGACTACCTCAGCCAGGAAGTCCGCGTCAATTTTGATGACGGCGGTGACTTCGTCTGGTTTGCGGGCGCCAGCCTGTACCGGGAGGACATCGACAACCTCGCGTCGGCACTCTATGACGAGGACGCCCTGTGCCGCGCCATCAGTCGCACCGATGCCGAGGACTTCGACGGCGAAGTGAGCGGTTGTGCCGACCCCGGCTTCTGGATGGATTACTGGGAAGCCGACGCCGCCCCGGAGGCCGAAGAGCTTGCCATCAACAAGCGCGAAGACACATTCAACCTGGTTTCCGCGTCCGGATGGGCGGTGTTTGCCGACGCCACCTGGTCCGCCACCAGCCAGCTCGACCTGATGCTCGGCGCGCGCTACACGGTGGATCGCAAGGATATGGATATGCTGATCCCGGATTCCGGGGGTTGGCTGGGCAACAATTTCAACTATGAGTTCGCGGTTCCCGACTGGATTTCAGCCGATGACGAATGGAGTGCATTCACGCCCCGCGTTGCCGCAAACTATGCCCTGAATGATGAAATCAGCCTCTATGCCAACGCCGCCCGCGGCTACAAGACCGGTGGCTTCGCCACCTTCGGTGTGGATCTGACAGGCATCGACGACGACGGGATCGCCATGGCGGGGTCCACCCCCATGCAATTCGACCCGGAGACGGTGCAGAGCTTCGAGGCCGGTATCAAGAGCAAGCTGCTGAACAACTCCCTTCAGGCTAACCTGGCCATCTACCAGTACACCTACGAAGACCTTCAGTTCGTTTACTTCGACAACGGCAGCCAGCTGGTGGAAAACCTGGGTGAGGCCGGCGGTCGCGGAGCGGAATTCGACCTGCGCTACCTGCCCAACGACCGACTGGATTTCTTCTTTACCCTGTCATACATGGATACGGAGATTACCAACGATAGCGATATCCGTGGCAAGGCCTGTGATGAATCCGGGTGTAAAGGCAAGTCTCTGCCGTTTTCTCCAGAGCTGAGCACCGCATTTATCGCCAGCTATCGCCACCCACTCAATTCCGGCGAACTGCTGTTCAGCTTCGAGCACATTGCCCAGTCCAAGCAGTACAGCGATATCGACAACATCGAGCTGGTCGCACAAAAGGCGTGGCAGGAGAGCAACCTGCGCCTGGGCTACCAGGCCAATGCCGATTGGAACCTGACCCTGTGGGTGGAGAACCTGCTTGAAGAACAGTACTTCGAACGCGGCTGGGCCAATGCCGATGTGGATAACCAGTGGGGCTATGGCCTGGTGAACACCCAGGTGTGGCCCAGCAAGCCGCGCACGGTGGGTATGGATTTCACCATGCAGTTCTGACCGGAAGCGGCGACGGATCCGGTGCCCTGTGTGCCGGGCCGCCGTCGCGCCCCCATCAACCAAGGCGGGTCTGCATCCCGCAGCCCCGCAACCCGGGAATTCCAATGGAAACCTACGGACTCCTCAGTTTGCTGCCTACGGCTGTGGTGGTGGCCACCGCGGTCGTGACCCACCGCCCGATCGTGGCACTGGTCACCGGCGTGATCGTGGCACTCTTAATGCTCGACCCCGGCAACATCATGACCCCGCTCGCCGACACCGCACTGTCTGTGATGATGGACGAGACGATCGGCTGGATCATCCTGGTCTGCGGCCTGTTCGGCAGCCTGATCGCGCTGCTGATACGCGCCGGCGGTGCCAGCGCCTTCGCAGAAATTCTCGCCGCCAGAGCGAACACCCGCGCCCGCGCCCTGCTCAGCACCTGGCTGCTGGGGCTGGTCATCTTTATCGATGACTACCTGAACGCGCTGGCCGTCAGCGCCTCGATGAAAAAACTCACCGACAGGTTCGGCATTTCTCGCCAGATGCTCGCCTATGTCGCGGACTCTACCGCTGCACCGGCCTGCTTCCTCATCCCCATATCGACCTGGGCGGTGTATTTCTCGGGCATACTGGAATCCTCCAGCATTGCCGGTGAGGGCGCCGGCATGAGCCTCTATATCAGCGCGATTCCATTCATGCTGTATTCCTGGCTGGCCCTGCTGCTGGTACCGCTTGTGGCAACCGGCCGCATTCCATTGCTCGGCGCGATGAAAAAAGCGGAAGCACAGGCCACAGACGTGCAGCCGCTCGACCGGGATGAAATAGAGCTGGTGCCTCAGTCTTTGGGCGCGGCCGCGGTACGGCCCCGGTATCACGCGCTGAACTTCATCCTTCCCATCGTGAGCCTGGTAGCCTTCAGCTGGTACTACGACATCGACGTACTGAAGGGCGTGATTGCCACCCTCGCAATCACCATTCCACTGCTGGCCTTTCAGCGACTGATCGAATGGGGCGATATTTTCGACACGATACTGGAAGGGTTCAAAACCATGATTGCACCGCTGGCGATCGTGGTGGCTGCGTTCATGTTCAAGGCAGTGAATGACAGCCTCGGCATGCCCCAGTATGTCATTGAGTCCGTGAAGCCCCTGATGACCGCGCAGTGGTTGCCGCTGGTAGCATTCCTGTCGATGTCGCTGATTTCTTTTGCGACCGGGTCATCCTGGGGAGTATTCGCGATCACGATTCCGATCGTCATTCCCCTGGCCGAAGCGGTAGGCTGCCCGCTGCCACTAGCGATCGGCGCACTGCTATCCGCCAGTGCCTTCGGCAGCCATGCCAGTTTTTATGGAGATGCCACCGTGCTCGCGGCCCAGGGCAGTGGCTGTACGCCAATGAGTCATGCGCTGACCCAGCTGCCCTACGCGCTGATCGCAGCGGCAGTGTCCAGCGCTGGCTTTGTCGCGCTGGGCTATATGCTGGCCTGATGCCGGCCTGATCATTTACCGTCGAAGAATGATGAAGCGACTGGCGGAAACGCGGGGAAGCTTCAAGAAATGGAAAGAAGCTTCAAGAAATGGAAAATAGAAAGGCGAAAAAAAGGGGCGTTAACGCCCCTTTTTTCAATGCGACTTTCAATCAGATATCAAGATAATCAAGAATACCTTCGGCAGCCTGGCGCCCTTCCCAGATCGCTGTCACAACAAGGTCAGAACCGCGCACCATATCGCCGCCGGCAAAGACCTTCTCATTACTGGTCTGGAACTTGTACTCCTGCTTCTCGGGCGCAACAACGCCGCCCCAGTCAGCCACTTCGATATTGTGGTCGCCGAACCACTCAGCGGGGCTCGGACGGAAGCCGAAGGCTACCAGTACCATATCCGCCGGAATGATCTCTTCGGAACCCGGCACCACTTCCGGACGACGGCGGCCGTTTTCGTCCGGTTCACCCAGCTTGGTAGTCACAACCTTGACGCCTTCCACCTTGCCATCACCGACAATTTCCACCGGCTGGCGGTTGAACAGGAAGCGTACGCCCTCTTCCTTCGCGTTCGCCACCTCGCGGCGGGAACCCGGCATGTTTTCTTCATCACGGCGGTAAGCACAGGTTACGCGCTTGGCGCCCTGACGGATGGAGGTGCGGTTACAGTCCATCGCGGTGTCGCCACCACCCAGTACCACAACGCGCTTGTCTTCCACCGAGATGAAATCTTCCGGGTTCTTTTCGAAGCCCAGATTGCGATTTACGTTCGCCACCAGGAACGGCAGCGCATCGTACACGCCCGGCAGGTCTTCACCGGGGAAGCCGCCTTTCATGTAGTTGTAGGTACCCATCGCCAGGAACACCGCATCGTAGTCGGCCAGCAACTGGTCGAAGGTGATGTCCTTACCGATTTCGGTTTCCAGGCAGAACTCGACACCCATGTCGGTGAAGATCGCGCGACGCTGCTGCATCACGGATTTTTCCAGTTTGAATTCCGGGATACCGAAGGTCAGCAGGCCACCAATTTCCGGGTACTTGTCGAACACCACCGGCTGTACACCGTTGCGCACCAGAATATCGGCACAGGCCAGACCGGCAGGGCCGGCACCGACAACGGCAACGCGCTTGTCGGTCTTCTTCACCGCGCTCATATCCGGGCGCCAGCCCAGGGCGAAAGCGGTATCGGTAATATATTTTTCTGCGTTACCGATAGTTACCGCACCAAAACCGTCGTTCAGGGTACAAGCCCCTTCACACAGGCGATCCTGCGGGCACACGCGACCGCAGACTTCCGGCAGCGAGTTGGTCTGATGACACAACTCCGCCGCTTCCATGATGTTGCCCTCACTGACCAGTCGCAGCCAGTTGGGGATGTAGTTGTGCACCGGGCACTTCCACTCACAGTAGGGGTTACCGCAATCCAGGCAACGGTGCGCCTGGCTGGCTACCTGGCGCTCGGAGAACGGCTGGTAGATTTCCACAAACTGGTTGGTGCGGGTGATGATGTCCTTTTTGGCGGGGTCCACACGGCCCACGTCGACAAACTGGAAATCGTTGTTGAGACGCTGTGACATAAGTAAATCTCCCCCTTATTCGCCGCGCTTGCGTACATCGGACAGCAGTCCGGCGAGGCTGGCTGCCTTCGGCTTCACCAACCAGAATTTGTTGAGGTAGTCGTCGAAGTTGTCCAGCAACTCCTCACCCCAGGCACTACCGGTCTCGGCAACGAACTCTTCGATCACTTCGCGCAGGTGGCTCTGGTATTCCTCCAGGGCCTCACTGCTGATGCGGCGCAGTTCGATCAACTCGTGGTTGCACTTGTCGAAGAAATCGCGATCCATATCCAGCACATAGGCGAAGCCGCCAGTCATACCGGCACCGAAGTTGACCCCGGTTTTACCCAGCACAGCGACCATACCGCCAGTCATGTACTCACAGCAGTGATCACCTGCGCCTTCCACTACCGCGAAGGCACCGGAGTTGCGCACGCCGAAGCGTTCGCCGGCACAGCCGGAGGCGAACAGCTTGCCGCCGGTGGCGCCGTACAGGCAGGTGTTACCGACGATACTGGTTTCCTGGGACGCGAATTCACTGCCCTGGGGCGGACGGATAACCAGCTTGCCACCAGCCATACCTTTGCCGACGTAATCGTTAGCATCGCCTTCCAGATACATTTCCAGGCCGCCAGCGTTCCACACTCCGAAGGACTGACCGGCAACGCCAGTGAGGCGCAACTTGATCGGCGCATCCACCATGCCCTGGTTGCCGTGACGCTTGGCGATCTCACCGGACAGGCGCGCGCCGATGGAGCGGTCGCAGTTGGTCAGCTTGAAGCTGAATTCGCCACCGGCCAGGTTTTCGATTGCCGGCAGGGTTTCTTCCACCATGCGCTCGGCGAGCAAGCCCTTATCCCAGGGCTCGTTCTTGGCACGCTGGCAGGTCTGCGGCTTGCTGTCGAGCAGTGCATCGGTGTGCAGCAGCGGCGACAGGTCCAGTGTTTTCTGCTTGGCGGTGCGGCCTTCCAGAGTCTCCAGCAAGTCCACGCGGCCCACCAGTTCGTCCATGGTGCGCACGCCCAGGCTCGCCATCCACTCGCGGGTTTCCTCGGCCACGAACTTGAAGAAGTTCATCGCCATTTCCACGGTGCCGATGTAGTGGTCGTCGCGCAGATCCTTATTCTGGGTGGCGACGCCGGTGGCGCAGTTGTTCAGGTGACAGATGCGCAGGTATTTACAGCCCAGCGCCACCATGGGTGCGGTACCGAAGCCGAAACTCTCGGCACCCAGCATCGCTGCCTTGACCACATCCAGACCGCTCTTCAGACCACCGTCGGTCTGCACCCGCACGTTACCGCGCAGATCGTTTGCCCGCAGGGTCTGGTGGGTTTCTGCCAAGCCCAGCTCCCACGGAGAGCCAGCGTAGCGAATAGAGGTAATCGGGCTCGCCGCGGTACCACCGTCGTAACCGGAAATGGTGATCAGGTCCGCGTAGGCCTTGGCCACACCGGCGGCAATGGTGCCGACACCCGGGCGAGACACCAGTTTCACCGACACCAGCGCATCCGGGTTGACCTGCTTGAGATCGTAGATCAGCTGCGCCAGATCCTCGATGGAATAAATGTCGTGGTGCGGCGGCGGCGAGATCAGGGTCACGCCCGGCACCGAATAGCGCAGGCGTGCAATCAGATCGTTGACCTTGCCACCAGGCAGCTGGCCACCCTCACCGGGTTTGGCACCCTGAGCTACCTTGATCTGCAGCACCTCGGCATTCACCAGGTAATGCGGGGTAACCCCGAAACGGCCGGAGGCGATCTGTTTGATCTTGGAAACCTTGTCGGTGCCGAAACGCACCGGGTCTTCGCCACCCTCACCGCTGTTGGAGCGGCCACCCAGTCGGTTCATGGCCTGGGCCAATGCCTCGTGGGCTTCCGGTGACAGGGCGCCCAGGGACATGGCGGCGCTGTCGAAGCGGCGCAGGATATTTTCCACTGGCTCCACTTCCTCCAGCGGAACCGGCTGAACATCTTTTTTCAGCCCCAATAGATCACGCAGCGTCGCCACCGGGCGCTGGTTCACCAGGGTCGCGTAATCGCGCCAGGCCCCGTAATCACCGGTACGCACTGCTTCCTGCAGCGCCTTGACCACATCCGGGTTAAAGGCATGGTATTCCTGACCGTAAACAAACTTGTGCAGACCACCGGGGGAAACTTTCTTGCGCGGCTTCCACGCCAGCTGCGCGCGTTCGCGCATATCGTCTTCCAGTTCCGGGAAGCCGGCGCCGAGAACACGCGCCGGTGCCTCGGGGAAGCACAGGTCGATTACGTCCTGAGACAGGCCCACCAGTTCGTACAGCAGTGCACCGCGATAGGAAGCAATCGTGGAGATACCCATCTTCGACAGGATCTTCAGCAGCCCCTTGCAAATACCGGTGCGGTAATTTTTCTGTGCGGTGGCCGCATCCAGCAACAGTTCACCGGTTTCGATCAGGTGATTGATGATGCTGTAGGAGAAATACGGATGTACCGCGGTAGCACCCACGCCGATCAGGCAGGCGAGCTGGTGCGAATCACGCGCGCTGGCGGTATCCACAACGATATTGGAGTCGCAGCGCAGGCCGTTGTGCACCAGGTGGTGGTGCACCGCACCGGTGGCCATCAGCGCGTCGATGGGCAGCTTGCCCTCTTCGATTTCGCGATCCGACAACACCACGATCACGGTGCCGTCTTTGCGCACCGAATCCGCCACATCGCTGCACAGCTTTTCAATGGCACTCTTCAGGTCCAGCTGCGCGGGATCGTAATTGAGGTCGAAAATTTTTGCGGTAAATTCTTCACGCCCCAGATCCAGCAGCGCGGTGTACTTCATATGGGAAAGTACTGGCGAGGACAGGATTACCCGGTCGGCGTGTTCGACGGTTTCTTCAAATACCGACTTTTCACGGCCCAGGCAGGTCTCCAGGGACATGACGATGGTTTCCCGCAGCGGGTCAATCGGCGGGTTGGTAACCTGCGCAAATTGCTGGCGGAAATAGTCGTACAGACAGCGGTTGCCCTCGGACAATACCGCCATGGGCGTGTCGTCACCCATGGAACCCACGGCTTCCTGACCGGCTTCCGCCAGCGGGCGGATGACCTGATCACGCTCTTCGAGGGAAGAGCTGAACAGCTTCTGGTAGACCTTGAACTGCTCGAAGGAGAAGTTGTTGTCTACCGGCGCAGTCACCAGGGTGGAACGGATACGACGGGCCTTTTCCTTCAGCCACTTTTTGTACGGGTGGGCATTTTTCAGTTCACCATCCACCTCAGCGGTGTGGCGCAGCTCGCCCTTCAGGGTATCCACCGACAGGATCTGACCCGGGCCCAAGCGGCCCTTGGCAACCACATCGGCAGGATCGTACTGATACGTACCGACTTCCGAGGCAACCGTAATGAAGTCGTCCTTGGTGATCACCCAGCGGGAGGGACGCAGGCCATTGCGGTCGAGGGTACACACGGCGTGACGACCGTCGGTCAGTACCAGACCTGCGGGACCGTCCCAGGGCTCCATATGCATGGAGTTGTATTCATAGAAGGCGCGCAGCTCCGAATCCATGGTGTCCACGTTCTGCCACGCCGGTGGAACCAGCATGCGGATGGCGCGGTGCATGTCGATGCCGCCCACGGTAAGCAGCTCCAGCATATTGTCGAGGCTGGAGGAGTCGGAACCCACGCGGTTGACCAGCGGCTTCAGCTCGGACAACTCCGGCACCAGTTCGGTGATGAACTTGTTGGTGCGCGCTACAGACCAATTGCGGTTACCGGTAATGGTGTTGATTTCGCCATTGTGCGCGAGCATGCGGAATGGCTGTGCCAGCGGCCAGCGCGGCATGGTGTTGGTGGAAAAGCGCTGGTGAAACACACAGATAGCGGTTTCCAGGCGCGGGTCTGCCAGGTCCGGGAAGAAGGCCGGCAGGTCCGCTGGCATCATCAGGCCTTTATAGGACAGCACCGAGGTGGACAGGCTGCCAATATAGGTGGCGTCGGTCAGCTGCTGCTCGGCCTTGCGGCGGGCAACAAATAGACGCGCATTGAACTGCTGCTGCTCCAGCGCACTGGCGGCATTGTTGATCAGCAGGTGCTCGAAACGCGGCAGGGATTCACGGGCAATCGGGCCCAGGCATTCCTCATCGGTGGGCACCACACGCCAGCCGGCAACTTGCAGCCCCTGCTCCTCTACAGCGCGCTCGAGAATGGCGCGGGCGCTGGCGGCCTCGGCCTCGTCCAGCGGCAACATGATGGAACCGACCGCATACAGGTCGCTCAGGTCCTGGCCAAACTGTTCTTTGGCTACGGTGCGCAGGAAGCCATCCGGCTTTTGCAGCAACAGGCCACAGCCGTCACCGGTTTTGCCATCGGCGGCAATTCCGCCGCGGTGAGTCATACAGGTCAGCGACTCAATCGCTGTCTGCAACAACTTGTGGCTGGTTTGGCCCTTCAGGTGGGCAATCAGTCCAAAGCCACAGTTATCTTTGAACTCATCCAATCGATACAGACCGCTACCCATAGAATTCCTCAAAGTGTTATCGCTACCCGCGCTAAGGAGCCTTCTACGCCCTGATCTGCCACACTGACAATCAGTTCACATCCCGAAGGCCGCCCCGGGGGTATATTTATCTACTCTCTAGCCAAAGGTGCCGCAGAATTCACTGAGTTTTTGGAACCCCAATGACAAAAAAAGCCCGCGTGAGGGGCTTGGGTGTTTCTCGCTGAACGCGAGCCTGCGCTTGTTGTTATCGGCTCCTAACCCCGGCTTTCACCGAGGGGGCGCGCAATATTACTCGTGCCCCCCTGCAATTGCAAGATTCGCCAGATTTATTCGCTGTTGACAGCAGGTTTAACCGATTTATCTTCTTTTCGTGATGCTTTTTGTCAAAGAATCCTCAGTTCGGTAGTAAAACTACAAAACCATCACCGCGCACCACAGGTGTGCAAAGCGTCTATCAGCAACGCTCGCGGTGTATCGGCGACAACTTGCGCACTCCCCAGCGCCTCCAGCAGCACCAGGCGTAATTTGCCATCCTGCACCTTTTTATCCACAGACATCGCGCGCAGGTAATCGTCGACTGCCATATCCGCGGGGGATTGTTGCGGCAAATTGGCTTTGGTTAGCAGAGCGCGCAAACGGCCCACCTCGTCCGACGAAATCCAGCCGCGCAACTGCGAGAGCTCTGCGGCCATAACCATTCCAGCGGCCACAGCCTCACCGTGCAGCCAGTTGCCGTAACCCTGCACCGCCTCGATCGCGTGCCCGAAGGTATGGCCAAAATTCAATATCGCGCGACGCCCGGATTCCCTTTCATCCTCAGCTACCACCGCTGCCTTATCCGCACAACTGCGCTCCACCGCGTACGCCAGAGCTTCCGGGTCTCGCGCCAACAGGCGATCCATATTCTGCTCCAACCATTCGAAGAAAGGTGCATCGCAGATCATGCCGTATTTGATCACCTCGGCAATGCCTGCAGACAATTCGCGATCGGGCAGGGTCGAGAGGGTATCGATATCGATCAGCACCAGCTGCGGCTGATAAAACGCACCGATCATATTTTTGCCCAGGGGGTGATTCACGCCGGTCTTGCCGCCCACCGAGGAGTCGACCTGGGAAAGCAGTGTGGTGGGCAACTGTACGAAGTCCACACCGCGCTGGTAACAGGCGGCAGCAAAACCACTCATGTCCCCCACGACCCCACCACCGAGGGCGAGGATGGTGGTGCTGCGATCGTGACGCTTTTCCAGCAGGGTATCGAATATGCGATTCAGGGTATCCAGCGTTTTGAAGGCTTCGCCGTCGGGCAACTGGATCGAGTCTACCTTGGCAAAACCCTGCAGGCTTTCGAGAACGGACTGCAGGTAGAGCGGCGCGATGGTTTCGTTGGTCACTACCAGCACCTGCTGGCCGCGAACATACTGCTGGAAATACTGCGGATCCTGCAGCAGCCCGGAACCGATCAGGATCGGGTAGCTGCGTTCACCCAGGTCGACATTAAGACTGTGCATGGCTACTCCCTTTCGCGCACAAACAGGTCAGAGATGAGAAACAGAGGAAAGGCGGCACTCTAGCACATTGCGCCGGGGGCCAGTGTGGAGGAGAAGCTAGCGGCCAGGGGATGCGGCGAGTCAAATTATCGTTCAACCCGGCACTCAACCGACCCCTCAACCCACAGCGTTTGCCGCCAGGCGATCTGCCACCAACTGGGAGGCCTGCTTCGGGGTACAGTCGTCGGTATCGCAAACCAGGTCTGCCACCTCACTGTAAAAGGCCTCTCGCTGCTGCAGGATTTCCCGCAACTTGGCCCTGGGGTCCGCCACCTGCAGCAGTGGTCGATTGCTGTTTTTGGAGGTCCGCTCGACCAGCTGTTCGAGACCTGCCCGCAGGTACACCACAAAGCCATGGGCTTTGAGCAACTTGCGGTTTTCCGGCAACAGCACAATACCGCCACCGGTGGCCACCACCTGGGGGGTACCGCCGCAAAGGTCTCTCAGCACCTCGCTTTCTCGACGGCGAAAGCCCGCCTCCCCTTCCACATCAAAGATCCAGGGAATATCGGCACCGGTGCGGTCTTCAAGAACCTTGTCCGAATCGGCAAAAGGCAGCTCCAGTTGGGCTGCCAGTAGTTTGCCGATGGTGGATTTGCCGGCCCCCATGGGGCCGACTAGAAAGATGGGCTGCGTGATCACTTGCTGAAGGACATGAACTCGTCTTGCATGATCCGCGGCGTGATGAAGATCAGCAGTTCGCGTTTGTCTTCCTCACGACTGGTACGCTTGAATAGGTGGCCCAGGAAAGGAATATCGCCAAGGAAAGGCACCTTGGTTTCACCCTCAATAGTTTGCGCTTCAAAGATACCGCCAAGCACAATGGTCTCACCATTGGCCACCAGCACTTTGGTCTGCAGTGAGTTTACGTTGATTGCCGGGATCTGCGCACCAGTGATCACGTTGGTAAACAATTCACCAACACTGTTCTGATCGATGTTCAGATTCATGATGATATTGTCATCCGGCGTAATCTGCGGAGTGACGTTCAGCAACAGTACCGCTTCCTTGAAGGTAACGGATGCCGCACCGGAAGAGGTTGCTTCCAGGTAGGGAATTTCCACACCGGAACGGATGCTGGCTTCCTGTTTGTCGCCAGTCACCACCTTGGGCTGGGAAACAATCTCGGCTTTACCTACATCTTCCAGTGCAGATAGCTCCAGGCCCAGCAGGAAGTCATCTTTGAGGATGGCATAGGCTACGTTGCCGACCGCATTGGTCACACCCAGATCCACCAACATGGGATCGTGCAAGGTCGCCGGGGCGGACAGGTCCGGGCCATTGCCGTCGCCATCAGAAATCTGCCCAAACTGACTACCGGCGCCAATACCGATGGCATCGTTATCAATATTGTGGCTTTCCATATAGTTCCAACGAACACCCACGTCCCGAAGGAAGCCAGTGTTGGCCGTCACCAGGCGCGCCTCAATCATTACCTGACGAATTGGGATATCAATGGCATTGATCAGATCACGGAACTGGGCAATTTTCTCATCGGTATCGGTCAGGATGATGGTATTGGTGCGCTCATCGACGATGGCACTGCCGCGCGGTGACAGAATACTGCGCCCTTCCTGGTCGTCTCTACCACCGGCAAAGTTACCCTGACCAAAGCCGCCAGCTCCTCCGCCCTGCTGTCCGCCCATGCGGTCACCCACAAACAGGGTGAAAATCTCGCGGGCATCGGCGTAGCGAATGGAAATGTACTCGGTGCGCAGGGGCGCCAATTCTTCCAGCTGCTTGCGTGTTTCCAGCTCACGGCGTTCGCGCTCGGCAATCTCTGCCGCCGGTGCTACCATCACCACGTTGCCTTCCTGGCGCTTATCCAGGCCTTTGGCCTTCAGAATCAGCTCCAGCGCCTGGTCCCAGGGCACACCGTCGAGGCGCAGGGTGATGCGACCCTGAACAGTGTCACTGGCAACCAGGTTCAGGTCCGTAAAGTCAGCGATCAGCTGCAATACGGAGCGCACTTCAATGTCCTGGAAGTTCAGGGACAGCTTCTCGCCAGTAAACTGGAACTCTTTCTGCTTCTCACGCACCTGAGCAACCGTCAGCGGTTTTACGCTCAGCACGTATTCGGTATCCGCCTGGTAGGCCAGGTAGTCGTAATCTCCGTCGTGGGGATCAACAGAGATCACGGTATTGCGACCGTCATAATCCACACTGATGGAATTGACCGGCGTGGCAAAGTCAGTAACGTCCAAGCGCTGACGCAGCGCTGGTGGCAACTCGGCCCCGAGGAAAGTCAGTACAATCTTGCCCTTGGTGCGCTCGACATCAATATTTACTGCGGGGTCCGTCAGACTGACGATTACCTTACCCTCGCCACCTTCACCGCGGCGGAAGTCCACATTGTTGATGCCGACATTGCCTGCCGGCTTGAACTGGGCGCTGCCACCGATATTAGTGCCACTATGGCTAGGCGCGGCCGCAACCGCAGCGGTCGTTGCAGTATCGGCACCAACCTCGAGAACCACCTGGTTGCCTACGCGCTCACTGGTATATACCGGCAGCTGGTCCAGGTTCAGAATCAGGCGAGTGCGATCTTCACTGGATACGATCACTGCGCTGCGCGCAGCGCCTATATCCAGGCTATATTTTTTCTCCGGCAGGACACTCTCCACGCCAGCAAAATCCATCACGATGCGCGCTGGCTGCTCGATGGTGTAGCCGGTGGGTTCCGGCGGCACATCACTGAAAGTGAGCCGCAGCTGCAGGCGGCTGCCCGGCAGCTCGGAAAACTGGATATCGTTTAACTGGCTAGCCAGGGATGGGGCAGCCAACGGCAGTAACAGCAGGCCCAACAGCATCGCTTTTGTGCGCGGCAATACATTGGCGACCCGCGCCAAACCTTTGGCGAGTTGCTTGGTAATCATTTTTTAGTTGTCCTTCTCTTCCAAAGTCAGAGCCCGCGGCCGTTCGATCCAGCCGCCGGTGCCATCCGGCACAATTTCCAGTACATCGATTTGTGACGATGAGGCGTTGACTACACGCCCGTGATTTTTACCCATGTAGTTACCGACGGTAATGCGGTGAATACCGCCTTCACTGTCGCTAACCAGAGCCCATAACTGTCCACCGCGGGACAGGGTTCCCACCATGCCGAGGGCGTCGAACGGATACCGTTCCAGAAGTTCTTTCTGTCGATTGAGATCCGGTGCTACATCTAGCTTGCGCCCGACCAGGCGCTGATCTGCCTCCAGTACCGGGCGCAAAAACGGACTGCGCATTGCGGCGGCACTGTACACATAGGGACTGTATGGAGTGAATGTAGGAATCGGGTCAATCTGCCCCTTGGGCTTATGCTTGACCGCCGCCATCTTCTGGCGCAAATCACTGTGGTTGCCATCCAGACTACAGCCGCCGAGAGCCAGCAGCGCAGCGGTCAGAGCGAAGTATTTATTCATCCCTCTTCTCCCTGATCCTTGTACCGGTAGGTTTTCGCGTTCACCACCATGTTAAGCAGTGCCGCGCCATCCTTACTGGTCTGAATATCGAAATCGTGCAGAGTAACGATTCGCGGCATACCGGCGATACCACTGATAAAGGCGCCAAACTCGTGATAGCCGCCCTGCACCTCAATGCGAATCGGCAGCTCGACGTAGAATTCGCCCACCTGCTCCCCCTCAAGGGCCACCTTCTGGATCGTCAGGCCGCTACCGCGACCGAATTCATCGATATCTTCCAGCAGCCCCGGCACTTCGGTGTCCTTGGGTAACTGCTTCAGCAGCGCACCAAATGTTTCTTCCATTTCCACCAGTTGCTCGCGGTAAGCATCCAGGTTCGCGGCCTCAAAGGATTTGAGCTCAAATTGGGTAAACAACTCGCGCTCTTTTTTTGCGGCGAATTCCAGCTGCTGATAGCGCTCTTTGATCATAAAGAAATAACCGCCACCAGCCAGCACCGCGGCAATCACGATCAACAGCACCACACGCCCGGCCAATGGCCAGACACCAACCCGGGAAAAGTCGATATCGTTGATATCCAGCTGGTTCAGCTGTTTGAGAGTATCTTCAAGGGCCACGGTTAGACTCCACTGTTGGCGTCGTCGCCATCTTCTTCTTTTTTGCGGCCGCTGACACTGACCGTCATTTCAAACGCACTGGCCTGCTCGCCAAATTCCGGCTTGGCGGTTACTCCGGTGAGGTTCGGGGACTGGAACCACTCAGATTGATCCAGGCTGCGCATAAATGAGGAAACCCGGTTGTTGGACTCAGCCACACCGGAGATGTTTACGGTCTTGCCCGTCCGCTTCAGGCTGGTAAGCCACAGCCCTTCCGGTGCCGCGCGCACCATTTCATCGAAATAGCGGACCGATAGCGGACGGTTGCCCTGCAGTTCCTGGATCACCCGCATGCGGTCGATCAGTTCCTGGCGTCGCTTCTTGAGCTCCTTAATCTCCGCCACCTGCTTATTGAGCGCGGTAATTTCTGTGTTCAACAGCTGGTTGCGCTCTTTCTGGTTGACGATCTGCGCATCTACGGTCTTCATCCACATGAATACCGAAAAGCCAGCAGCAATCACTACCAGCGCAGCAACCTGCTGAAATTCTTTCTGCTTCTGCGCCCGGTATTCCTGGCGCCAGGGGAGTAAGTTGATCTTTGCCATGTCTTAGAACTCCCGCTCGCGCATGGCTAGGCCGGCGGCAATCATCAGCGACGGCGCCTCGTTAACCAGGGCCTGGCGATTGACACGGGATGCCACGCTCATGTCCCGGAAGGGGTTAGCCACCATTGTGGGTTTGTTGAGTTTCTGGCCCACCAGGTCGGCAAGCCCTTCCATGGCGGCGACACCGCCACCGAGCAGGATGTAATCCACATCGCTATAGGAAGTCGAGGAGTAGAAGAACTGCAGGGAACGAGTCACCTGCTGCACCACCGCATCGCGGAAGGGCTCCAGTACCTCGGGGTAATAATCGTCTGGTAGACCGCTGCCGCCCTGGCGCTTGGCCAGCGTCGCCTCTTCCGCCGACAGACCGTAGCGACGCTGGATTTCGTCAGTAAGCTGGCGCCCACCAAACAGCTGCTCACGGGTGTAAATGGTGCGTCCGTCCACCATCACCGACAGCGCACTCATGGTGGCGCCGATATCGATGACCGCCACTACCAGCTGCTCCTGCGCGGGAAACTGGTTGTCCATCAAGGTATAAGCGCGCTCGATGGCGTAGGCTTCGACGTCCACAACCCCAGGCTGCATATCCGCTTCGGTGAGGGCTGAGATGCGCTGTTCCACATTCTCGCTACGACAGGCCGCCAGCAACACCTCAACCTGCCCCTCGCCCTTCTCGGAAGGTCCCTGCACCTCGAAGTCGAGATTCACCTCGTCCAGCGGGTAGGGAATGTATTGGTCGGCCTCCAGCGCTATCTGCGCTTCCAGGGCGTCGTCAGAGAGGTCTGCCGGCATATCCAGGGTCTTGGTGATAACCGCAGAACCGGAAACCGCCACGGCTGCTTGACGCAGGCGGGTTTTAGAGCGGCGCACCACCTTGCGGATGGCCTCGGCGATCGCACCAACGTCATTGATATTCTTATCCACAACCGCATTCGGTGGCAGAGGCTCGGTTGCATAGCTTTCCACGCGATATTTGTCACCGCTGCGACTCAGTTCAAGCAACTTTACCGAGGTGGAGCTAATATCGAGCCCAAGCATGGCTTTCGGGCCCTTATTCAAGAAAGGGAGCATCCCCATTTTTCTTATCTTTTCCGTGGGTTATGGAGGTTTGATGGTATAGCACTTTAAATTACCGCCGCAACCGCCTTTTGCATAGGTATCAGCGCACATTATTCGTATAATTGTCGAACAGTGCCGCTAAAATTGATTAAGACGTATACAGAAGCATTCCAATGACCGAGAAAGCCCGCAACCGCCTGCTGTCCCTGTTGTGGCTGGCCCTGGCCGGTGCCGCCGCTGGCGCCATGGCATTTTCCAGTATCTACCTGTACCTGAAACCCGGGCTACCTTCCGTTGAGAGCCTGCGCGATATCCGCCTGCAGACTCCCCTGCGCATTTACTCCCGGGATATGCAGCTGATCGGCGAATTTGGCGAAAAACGCCGCAGCCCCATCACCATTGAGCAGACGCCGGAGATGTTTATCCAGGCGATTCTGGCGGCGGAAGATGACACCTTTTACTCCCACAGCGGCGTATCCATCAAGGGTTTGATGCGCGCTTTCCGGCAACTGGTGCAGAGCGGCTCTATCCAGTCCGGCGGCAGTACCCTGACCATGCAGGTGGCACGTAACTTCTTTCTCAGCCGGGAACAGCGCTTTATCCGCAAGTTCAATGAGATTCTGCTATCGCTGCAAATCGAACAGGAACTCAGCAAGGACGAAATTCTCGCCCTTTACATCAACAAAATCTTCCTCGGCAATCGCGCCTACGGCTTCCAGGCGGCCGCCCAGGTCTATTACGGCAAGGACATCAACGAGCTGAACCTGGCCCAGTGGGCGATGATGGCGGGACTGCCCAAGGCCCCCTCCACCTACAACCCCATTGCCAACCCGTCGCGAGCACTGGTGCGTCGCAACTGGATCCTCAAACGCATGCTGGACCTGCGTTACATCGACCAGGATCAATACAAAAACTCGATAACTGCCCCGGTCACTGCCCGTTATCACGGCCGCGACCTCGACCTCAGCGCCCCCTACGTCGCCGAAATGGCCCGAAAAGAGGCGGTCGACCTGTTCGGCGACGCCGCCTACACCGACGGCTACCAGGTCATCACAACCGTGGACAGCAAATTGCAGGATGCCGCCCGCAAAGCACTGCAGGGTGGCCTGGAATCTTACGACAGCCGTCACGGCTATCGCGGCCCCGAGCAGCGACTGGACCCGCAATTACTGGATGACAACGACCAGCTGGTGGACCTACTGCAGGAAATTCCGGAGCTCGGCGACCTGGAACCCGCCGTGGTCACTGCCGTGGCGCCGCAGAGCCTCAGTGTGCAGCTGCGCGATCGCCGCGTGATTGAAATCCCCTGGGATCGCGGTCTCAGCAGCCTGCGCCCCTATATTTCTGAAAACGCCCGCGGACCGCGCCTGACCTCCGCCGAAGAAATGTTCGCACCAGGAGACGTCATTCGACTGCGCCATGTGGTGATCTCCGCCGAACAGGTCGCGAAAGAGCTAGCAGAGAAGCAAAAGCAGGCCGGTGCCGCAGCAGTGGCATCCGTCGCTGAAGCCCTTGCCGATACCGCGATCACGGAAGACCCGTTCGCCACCCCGGAAGGGCTGGAGGAAACAGAAACGGCAGAGCTACCCCAGGCCCGGGAAGAGTGGCACCTGGCCCAGGTCCCCGCTGCCCAGGGCGCCCTGGTGTCGCTGCAACCGGAAGATGGCGCCATTCGCGCTCTTGTGGGAGGCTACGATTTCCGCCAGAGCCACTTCAACCGCGTGACTCAGGCTGCCCGCCAGCCCGGCTCCAGCTTCAAACCGTTCATCTACTCCGCGGCGCTGGAAAAAGGCTACACCGCCGCCAGTATCATCAATGATGCGCCGATCGTGTTTGAACAGACCAACCTGGAAGATGTATGGCGCCCGGAAAATGACGGCGGCACCTTCCTCGGGCCGACACGCCTGCGCAAAGCGCTGTATTTGTCGCGCAATATGGTCTCCATTCGCCTGCTGCAGTCCCTTGGGCTCGATCGCGCCCTGACCTTCGCGGAAGGGTTTGGTTTTGAGCGCAGCAAGCTGGCGCGCAACCTGTCTATCGCCCTCGGTAGCTCCGCGCTCACCCCGCTGGAGATGGTCCGCGGCTATGCCGCATTTGCCAACGGCGGCTTCCGGGTGGAACCCTACTTGGTGGACCAGGTGCTGGATGTACACGGCGATACCGTCTACCAGGCCCTGCCCCTGACCGTCTGCCGCGACTGCCCGGAAATCGGCGAAACGCCAACACCGGACGCGGAGCCCATCGATCTCGAGTCCCTGCAGCAACAAACTGCGCAGGCTGCACAAGAGCAGGAGCCCCTGGAGCTGCGCACCCTGCCGGTGGCACCGCTTGAGGCTGACGAACAGGCTCGCCCCAGAGCCCCCCGTGCCATGTCGCCGGAAACTGCCTACATCATGGATTCAATGCTGAAAGACGTGATCAAGCGCGGCACCGGGCGCAAGGCACTGGTCATGAAGCGCGGGGATATTGCCGGTAAGACCGGTACCACTAACGGTCCCCGCGATGCGTGGTTCTCCGGCTACAGCCCCTATCTGGCCACTAGCGCCTGGGTGGGTTTTGATGCCAACACACCAATTGGCCGCAATGAATATGGTGGCTCGGCGGCACTGCCAATCTGGATCGATTACATGAGTAACGCCCTCGCGGGCTTGCCGGAGCGTCACCTGCCACAACCGGATGGCATAGTGACCATGCGCATCAACCCACGCACCGGGTTGCGCACGTCCAGCGGCGGTATTTTTGAAATCTTCCGCGCTGACCGGGTGCCCGGACGCGAAACCTACAGCAACTACCCGTCGATCTACTCCGATGGCCCGGACACCCCGCCTGCCGGCAACGAACAGGCGCAGGAGTCACTGCCGGAAGAGCTCTTCTGACTGCGAGTAGCGGGTCTTCGTTTCTCTGACGGATGCGTAGACCCTATACCTAGAATCCCGCACTCCTAAAAAGCCCTCACAAAAAAAAACGCCGCTCCGGAAGAAGCGGCGTTTTTTATGGAAGATGGTTTGTACCGGCCGGTTCATCCGGCCTCTCAAGCTAGCGACGCTTGCGATAGGCCAAACAAGCCTCTTCCAGTGCACCCAGATCTGGGATTACCGCTGCTTCGCCGGACAGTGCCACATGCATCAACTCTCCCATGGCACATTCACCCTCGCGTCCCGCCAGGTCATCCGGTGTCACCCGCACCAGGCGTGGCGTGCCCTGCAGCACCACGGCAAAAAACGGCAGATCGCCATCGGCATTGCCACTGCTCAGCACCGCGATTCGACAGTTACTACGCAGGATCGGCATCGGATTGCCGCGCATTACTTCAAAGGAAACCAGCGGCAGACGCAGCTCCCGCCAGTGCAGCTCCCCCATATACCAGTCCGGCGCATCGAACGCAGACACCGGGCTCTGCAGCGCAATAATTTCAGAAAGCGTGTCCACCGGTACCAGTAGCTGCCCATCTGACAGCGGTAACAGAAGACTGCTCACTTCCTGGGGAAGTTCGGTCGTTGGCAGGGCGTCGACTCCGCTCATGCTGTTGCCTCTTCGCCGCTTCTGCGGCCGTCATTTCGTTCGGCGTGGTGCACCGACTGGAAGATGATTACTGACATCAGGCGCCCGCCTCCACCTCGGTGAAATCGTGGATTGCGCCCAGCAATATCTCTTCCTGATAGGGTTTGCCCAGATAGTGGTTTACGCCCAGAGACAGCGCGTGGTCGCGGTGCTTCTTACCGGTACGGGAGGTAATCATGATGATTGGAATATCCCGCAAGCGGCTGCTGGAGCGAATGTTACGCGCCACCTCAAAGCCATCCATACGCGGCATTTCGATATCCAGCAACATCACATCCGGAATCACATCCTGCAGCTGGATAATGGCATCCTGGCCGTCTTTTGCCGTTATTACACGGAAACCTTCCCGCTCCAGGAAGCGCGTGGTTACCTTGCGCACGGTTACCGAGTCATCCACTACCATTACCAGCTTCTGGGCTTCCGGTTCTTCCCGGGCACTGATCTCAGGTGCCTGTTGCAGTAACGGCACTTCCGGTCGCGCCAGCAGTGCCGCCTGTTTACGCAGCAACGCATGGGCGTCGAGGATCACCACCACGGTACCGTCTCCCGTCACGGTAGCGCCGGATACACCCTGCACTGTGGCGAACTGGGGCCCAAGGCTTTTTACCACAATCTCGCGGCTGCCCATGATGGCATCGACCTGCAGTGCCATGGCAGTATTTTCCGAGCGCACCAGCAATACCGGTAACTGCATGTCTTCCACGTTCAACCGCGGCTGTGCACTGGACTGCAACAGGTTGCCGAAATAATTGACCTGGTAGGGCTCGCCGGCGTATTCAAAGCGGGCCTCAGGACTGCGGTAATAGTGCTCCAGCTCAAACGGGCTGAGCCGCACAATACCCTCAATCGTATTCAGTGGCAGCGCGAACAGATCCTCGCCGACCTTCACCATCAGAGCGCGGTTGACCGACACGGTAAATGGCAGCCGCACTACAAATTCAGTGCCCTGACCCGCCTGCGAGGCGATGGTGACATTGCCACCGATCTGCTTGATCTCGGCAGACACCACGTCCATACCTACGCCGCGCCCGGAAATTTGGGTCACTTTGTCGGCGGTACTGAAGCCCGCCTGCAGAATGAACTGCATAATTTCGTTGTTGGATAGCTCCGCATCAGGACGCATCAGGCCACTTTCGATCGCCTTTTCCCGCACCCGCATAAGGTTGATACCGGCGCCATCGTCACTGATGGTCAGCACCACCTCACTGCCCTCTCGGGCCAGCGCAACGGAGATACGGCCGCGCTCGGCTTTGCCCGCATCAAGACGTTTCTGCGGCGACTCGATACCGTGGTCGACCGCGTTGCGCAGCATATGCTCCAGCGGCGCGACCATCCGCTCCAGCATGGATCTGTCCAGCTCACCCTCTACGTTGGAGAACACCAGATCCACTTGTTTGCTCAGCTCCGCACTGACCTGACGCACGATGCGGCGTAAGCGCGGCACCAGACGCGAGAAAGGCACCATGCGGCTGCGCATCAGGCCTTCCTGCAGCTCTGTGTTGACCCGAGACTGCTGCAGCAACAGGGTTTCGGTATCTCGTGCCTTGTGGCCCAGGGTCTGGCGCAATTCCAGCAAATCCGATGTGGACTCCAACAGAGAGCGGGACAGCTGCTGGATGGACGAGTAGCGGTCCATTTCCAGCGGGTCGAAGTCACCGTCCTGTTCGGCCAACTGCTCCTGACGGAACAGAATCTGAGCTTCGGTTTCTTTGTCCAGGCGGCGCAGCTGTTCGTTGAGGCGGGACAGAGTGGAATCCATTTCGTCCAGTGCCAGTCCGAACTCGCCCACCTGCTCTTCCAGTCGTCCACGAGAAATCGAGGTCTCACCGGCCAGGTTTACCAGCTCTTCCAGCAGTTCAGAGGCAACCCGCACCATCTCCTGGGGCTGGTTGCGGGGCTGACCGCCATCGCGATCACCGACATTCTTCGACTTGCGAATGAACGGCAATACATTGCTGGACGCGGCCGGCGCCTGAGGCTGGAGGACAACGCCCTTCCCAATGACTTCAATTTCAGGGGCGGGTTCGTCCGTCGAGGCAGCACTTTCCGTTTTCGCCTCATCGGACGCGCCGGACTCGGGAATAGCGACTGTCGCCTGCTGCTCAGAGGGCTCCAGCACCAACGCAGTGTCGATGCCATAGTCAACCTGATCGGCACTTTCGGACACCTGACCATCTGCCCAGCGGGTTTCCAGTAACGCACAGAAGGCGGGCAGCTCTTCACCACCCATCCAGGCACGCACGGTTTCAACCCCGGCTGCCAGTCGGTCGTAAATGCCATGGGCGTCGGCGAAGAACCCGGCAGAGGGCGAACTACCGCTCTGCATATTTTCAATCACGGTTTCAAAACGGTGCGCCACTTCACCCAGGCCCATCAGCGCCGCCATACGCGCACCACCCTTAAAGGTGTGCAGCACACGCTTGAGCGCTTCTGGCGAAGCCTTATCTTCTGGCTCCTGTTCCCAGTTCTGGATCAGCTCTTCCAGTTCATCCACCAGATCGCTGGCTTCCTCGAGGAATACTTCCACCACATCCGGGTCGATATCCGCGAGCAACGCGCGCTGGGCTTCGCTGATCTCGTCCGAGGACACAGGCTGTGCTGCTACTGGTTCGGAAGAGAACACAGGAGTGCTGAGGTCTTCCTGCTGCTGACTCGCAACCGCAGGATTTTCCATCGCGACGTCGACGTCCAGGAGGATTTCATCTTCGCTGGTCGCGGGCTGTTCCGGCAGGCTCTCGGCTGCATTCTCAACCGCACCCTCAAAAGCACCACTCGCAATATCGTCACTATCAGAGTCGGGGCCGGCGAGTTCCGCCTCCAGCCACTCCACGGTGAGCTCGGGCGCATCTTCTTCAGCGTCGGCCTCAACGATCACCTCAGCCACGGGAGCGGGCACATTGTCGACCGCTTCCGCCGCCAGTAGATCGTCGAAACTGAGGTCGGCAATGTCACTTTCGACCGGTACTACGTCTTCTTCCGCCGCAGCGTCGTCGACCAGAGTCAGATCTTCAGGGGTATCTGCGGCCGTTTCAGCGGTGCTATCGGCATATTCAAATTCGCTGCTGTCGATACCGTATTCAGACAGGTCAAACTCTTCTTCTTCGCCGCTATCGTCGCCCTGTGCCAGATAACGCAGTGCTTCGCCTACGGCATCGCTGACCTGCGGAAGATCCTGGGCCGCGGCCACTGCATCCACCAGGTCGAGCAATTCATTGTGGCCCTGTTCCAACGCCGCCCAGAGGGCAGGCTCTTCTTCCAGGTGCCCGTCGATAACCTGGCGATAAACCGCCAATAGCAGCAGTGCCAGTTCCTGCAAGGTGGGCAGCTGTGCCTGGCCGGCAGCCTGCTGCAGCACATCCAGCTCTTCCGCCACCGGCAGCAATATGGTCTTGTCACCCGGGTGCTGGCGCCACTGATTGAGCATTTCATCCGCATCCAGCAGCACCCGCATGCCGTCGGCCATAATGACCGCCAGCAACTGGGGGTCTACCGCTTTCGGCTCGTTAGCCTCGCGCTCGCGGATCAGGTGGCCCACGGCACGCTCTTGCAGCTCAGCCACGCGCGCCAGGAACTGTTCACTGCGCTCGACAAACAACGGCTCGCCAGCGTAAATCTGATTCAGTACGCCTTTGACATAACTTGCTGCATCGGCGATCAAATCGAAAATATCGCTGTCGATGGCAACCTGATAGGTTCGCAGCTCTTTGGCAAAACGCTCCAGCGGCGCCATCAGCTCGGCCACCTGGGTTACCTCCGCCATATGGGCAGAACCTTTCAGGGTATGCAGCGCGCGGTGCAGGGGGTCGGAGGGAATGCCGTAGACGGGAGCGGCGCGCTCCATTTCGCTGAGGAACTCTGCCACGGTTGCCAGATGTGTTTCGGCTTCCTGGGCAAAGATCTCCCACAGCTGGGCGTTGTCGTCCGCCTCGAAATCTTCAGACGCTACGGGCTCTGCCACAAAGGCATTTGCCGCGGCGGTCTCACTATCCTGATTACTGGCGGCCGCCACTTGCACCTGCAGCAGCGCCTCAGGCACTTCGCCCTGAGCCAACTGCTTGGCCCAACCTTCAAGCTCGGCGGTGCGCGCAGGGTCCGGATCGCCACTGCGGGTGCGGAAGCCGTCAACCATGGATGGCAACTTGGCAACAACCAGCTCGATCAAGCGCACATGGGCGCGCCCCGGGGATACCGTTTCATCCAGCACCCGGTTGAGCATGTTTTCCACGGCCCAGGACAATTCGCCGACTTCCAGCGCTTCCACCATACGGCCCGAGCCTTTCAGGGTATGGAAGCCGCGGCGGAACTCCACCAGCGCATCGCGATCATTAAAATTGGCGGCCCACAGCGGGAAATAATGTCCGATGGTTTCGAGGACTTCGCCGGCCTCTTCGAGGAAGATTTCAACGATCTCATCGTCGATGATGCTGGCTTCATCGTCCTCTTCGAGGACCGGCGCGTTGACGGCAGGCGCCTTCGCGGGACCGTCAAAAGAAGCTTCAAAAGAACCATCAACAGAAGCTTCAGCAGATACTTCTACCTCCGGCTCGACCGGGGTTTGGTCACTGCCGGAGTCGGCAGCAAACCAGCTTTCTTCCAGCAGGGACGGTTCGTCCGTATTCTCGCCGGTAATCGACTCTGCGGTGTCTTCCGCAGCGTCTTCTACAGTGTTATCCACAGCCTCTCGCGCGGCTTCTTCAACCAGCGATGCAGACAGGCCGGCCAGAGGGTCTTCGCTCACCGGTGCGGCGGCCGCCTCCCGTGGCTCGTCCGCGAGCACTTCCGGATCCAGGGTAAACTCGAAACTGTCGAGCGCCTGCTCTACCTCAGATTGCGGGCTTTCATCCGCGATCTCAGTTTCTATAGGCTCGGCTGCCTGAGGCAACTCAAATGACTCAACCGCATCGACCACATCCGTAGCCGGGCTCAGGATGTCGGCGGAATTTGTATCGGCAGGCGCGGTGTCCGCTGCGGGCACTTCATTATTGGCAACGGCGTAGCCCAGAGTGGCCACGCTGTCTTCAGCCAGGGCCAGCAGCATGTCCGCATCTTCAATGCCGTCCGCGCGGCGTTCAAGGTAATACTCGACACTGGTTACCGCATCAGCGAGGGTATCCAGAAGCTTCCAATCCGGTTGATCGCCGGCGTCGATCAGCCGCTCAACAATATAATTTTTGCAGGCGCCGACAATTTCCCCGGCGCGCTGGTAGCCCACCATATCGAGACCGCCACAAACTTCCTGCAGTCGCTTCGGCACCTGGGAGAGGTGGCCGGCATCCCAGTGGCTGGCAATATATTCGACTACCGCTTCCTTTACTGTTTCCAGCCCGATACGGGCCTCGCGCAGCACCTGATCGGTAGCTTCCCCCATCAGCGGCGATTCGCTGTCGACTTTCTTGTCGCGCTCAGCAGCGGCGGCAAGACCGGAATCCAGCTGCACTAGCTCGGAGGCCGCCTGCATCAGTAATTCATCGGGATCTGCCGCACGGGAGGCGTCCCGCAGGTGCTCGTAAATCTTGCGCGCACGAGTGCGCTGATTTTCAAGACCGAGCACGCCCAGGGTATCGGCAATACGCTTGGCAACGATGGAGGTATCGGAAAGTGGCGGGCGCTCAGTAGTGGTGACGCTCGGATCCAGCGCTTCGCGAACGCTGGCAAGCTCTTCGCGCAGGGCGGTCACCGCAGTGCCCATGGCCTCCGGCCCCATGGCCAGTGCATCTTCGGTATCCGGACGGGGAGTGCCGGGCACTGCCTTGTCGAGGGCATACTGCTGATACAGTGCGCTGGTACGCGGCCCATTGGGACCACACAGGTAAACATAAAACAACAGGTTGCGTGTCAGGTCGCGATCGGGACGCAGATCCAGAACGCGCGCGCCCTGGCCCTGCAACAGGCGAAATTCCACATCAATCCGGCGCAGAAGCTGACGCAGCGCCGGCAGCACATTCACGCGGTGATCCGCGATGCCTTCCAGTAATCCCTGCAAGATTTCCCACAGGTGCTGGCGCTGGCTGCCGCTGTACAGCAGCCCCATTTTTTCGCTGACTTTATTCAGGTAGGCGAGACTTTCGCCGCTGTTCACATCGCGAATCAGGGAGGCGGCAGCAACGTGATACATCTTGCGTAGCTTGGCCACCAGCTCCTGCAATTTTGCGGGGTTGCCTAACAAAGGCTGGCGATTACCGGTGGCAACATCCAACCGCGACAAGTCCGGGGCAAACAGCGCACCCTCGGTAATCAGGCGCTCGCGGCGCACGGCGCGCAGATCATTCAGTAGCGGCAACAGCAGCACAGCATTGTCGCGGCGCTGGAAAGCAATTTTTTCCAGGTAGAGGGGCAGTTCCAGCAGCGCACGCATGAGGAATTCGCGGGTTTCATCGCTATTTTCCACTTCGCCACTGGCCAGGGCATGAACCAGCTGCTCCATCTCTTCGGCAAGCATGGCGGCACCGGTCAGCTCTGCCATATGCAGGCTGCCGTGCACCTGGTGAATCAGGTTGAGGCAGTTTTTCAGCAGGCCGGCGGAGTCAGCGGAAGCTTCCAAGCCTGAGGAATCAGAAACAGAAGAATCCGAGGCAAAAGTTTCCAGTTGCTGGCGCGCTTGAGCCAACGTCTCGTTGATTTCGCCTATCAGCCAATCCAGGGCTACAAAATTGGGATTGTCGCGACTCACGCCAAGTCCTCGGTAATTCAGTTTGCTCGCCAAACGACAGCGGCCGGAAAAGCCGCGGCCGGAGGGCTGCTTTACACCCCCGCTACTGGCGCAGCCGGGGTGTCCGCTTTTTTGTCGTTATGAGTATCTGCGGTAAATCAGGCCAGGGCCCGCTCTTCGCGCTCTTCCTGGGAGAGTGCGGCCAGACCGTCTTCCTCAGCGGAGACAGTCTCGTCATCCAGCATCGGGAATTCTTCAGACAGCTCGGCCAAGTCGCCATCGTACAGATCGCTCTCGCCTTCCACTTCATCTTCGTTCGGCAGTTTGAAGCCGGCAACCGAGTCGCGCAGTGCGGAAGCGGTCTGGGCCAGGTTACCAATCGACTGTGCGGTAGCCTGGGTACCGGCAGAGGTCTGCGAGGTAATTTCCTGAATCACGTTCATCGTGTTGGAGATGTGACCCGCGGACGAGGCCTGCTGGCGTGCCGCGTTGGAGATGTTCTGAATCAAGGATGCGAGGTTGGTGGATACCGTTTCGATCTCTTCCAGGGCAACACCGGCGTCCTGTGCCAGGCGGGCACCGCGCACCACCTCGGTAGTGGTGGATTCCATCGAAACTACCGCTTCGTTGGTATCCGACTGAATCGCTTTTACCAGGCCTTCAATCTGCTTGGTTGCCGCTGCGGAACGTTCTGCGAGGCGCTGTACCTCGTCCGCAACCACCGCGAAGCCTCGGCCGGCGTCACCGGCCATAGAGGCCTGAATCGCGGCGTTAAGTGCCAGAATGTTGGTCTGGTCGGCAATGTCGTTAATCAGGCTTACGATGTCACCAATCTCCTGGGAAGATTCACCCAGTCGCTTGATTCGCTTGGAAGTGTCCTGAATCTGTTCGCGGATGGTGTCCATGCCCTTGATGGTGTTCTGTACCACCTTGGCACCGTTGCTCGCGATCTGTACCGAGCGTTCCGCTACCTGCGCCGATTCGGCGGCGTTCGCAGATACCTGGTCAATGGTCACGGCCATTTCGTTCACCGCCGCGGATGCGCCGGCAATTTCCTGCGCCTGGTGCTCGGAGGCCTCGGCCAGGTGCAGCGCGGTCTGCTGGGTTTCCTGGGACAGGGAGGATACTTCCTGGGCTGCACCGGTGATTCGAGACACCAGCACGCGCAGCTGGTCAATGGTGTAGTTGATGGAGTCCGCGATCGCACCGGTGAAGGCCTCGGTTACCGTGGCGGAGGTGGTCAGGTCACCATCCGCGAGGTCGGCCAGCTCGTCCAGCAGCTGCATAATCGCCTGCTGGTTACGCTCATTGGTTTCGGTCTCTTCCTTCAGGGTACGGCGGGTACCGGAGAAGGCGGTGATCATCATGCCGAAAATCAACAGTACGAAGACACCGGCAATGATCGCGATGGTTTGGTTGTTGGGCTGACGCTCACCAGACAGGCTCACGATACGGTCGTTCAGGGTAGACAGGGCTTCCAGCAACTGGGGAGAGGATGTGGAGATACCATCGGCTGCCTGACGGGTGGCAAACAGGGCCGGGGTCGCTTCGAAGATCTCGCGCACCGAGGAGCTTACGAATTCGAACAGCTCGGTAATTTCTTCCAGGGACTCTCGGGCTTCGGTGTCGGTAACGCGGGAAATACCCATCACCACGTCGCCACCCTTCATGCCTTCAACCACCTTACCGAAAAGGCTGGCATCGGTGTTGAACTGGTCCGCCGCGGATTCCGCGTCGTCACCGCCCTGCAGCATCTTATCGATGTTCCGGCCGATACGCTCGGCGCGCCACACCTGCAGCTGGGCCTGCTCCACCTGGTTGGCCGGTGCATTGTTGGCCAGCAGGATTTCCACAATGTTGTTGTGCTCTGCCTGAAGTTCCGGCAGCGAGTCGTTCAGGGTGCTCGCCACGTCGTTCAGGAAGATAATGGAATCTTTGTTACCGATAATGGTGTCGGCCTGCTCGCGCAGCTGGCGCCATACCTGGCCGTAAACCGCCAGCTCCTGCTCCAGAGCACGCTTACTGCTCGGGTCCATGCCCTGCAGCTCGTTCCAGGTCGCCGACATCTGGTTGACAGTCTGCTCCAGGTCCGCAAACGCCTGCTCGTCTCCGGCAGTCGCTGCCGGCGCGTAGGATACGACCTGATAGGACAGTGCGCGCAGTTCCGCCACATCCTGCAGGTATTCCTTATCGCGGTCCGCGTGACTCTGCACCAGGTAGATGCTGACAATCAGCCCCGCCAGTGTGGCGAGTACCAGCAAACCCATAAACAGCGCTGCAGGGTTACTGCGCAACGCGGAAAATGAACTCTGCGAGCCTGTTTTCATAATTTACTCCTGACGGACCTGTGCAGCAGGCCAATTCTTGTTATCACCACTTTCGAAGCCAAGCGGCTTCGCATCCCGTACCACCCACAGTAAGTGGGCACCCCCAACCGGCCATGGCCGACTATGGTTCGCAAACACTGGCGCCACTAACACCAGGGTTCACAAACACCGGAGCAAGCTCCGCCGTTTACAAGAAGTTTGACGCACAGCGTGCGCTTCCCCTCAGCAGCCTCGCCTAAGCGGACCGCACGCCCGCGTAGCGGGCGCTTCAAAAAACAGAATGCCGCGGCTCAGTGCGCCGCGGCATTCGCAAACTGGAAATCGTTGATCAAGGCCTGAAGGTCAAATACCAGCCAGCGCCCCTGCTGCAGCACGAACTGCCCGCTGACCATAGGCGCGAACGCCTCCGTCAGGTCCGCAGGAGGCAACTGACCATACTCCAGCGCCAAGTGCTGCATACCGTGAAGCTCGTCAACAATCAGGCCGACGTAAATTTTATCGTGCTCCAGCACCAGCACTCGCCGGCGCTGCCGCGGACTGATCAGGTGGCCGCCAAAAAAGGCTGCCATATCAAACAATGGCAGCAGGCGACCACGCACATTGGCCACGCCGCGCACCCATGGCTGAACACCGGGAATGAAGGTGTACTGCGGCACCTCCAACAATTCCACGACATCTTCCATTGGCGCGACAAAACGGTGCCCCAGAAGAGAAAAGCCGATGCCCGTCCAGTAAGGTTTGATTTCCTGGCGGGCAGGCAGCCCCTGCGCCTGCGCCTTTGCGCGATTGGCAATATCAACCAGCGCGAGATAGGGGGTAAGAGTTGATTGCACGTCGACTCAACGTCGGCCTTAGGCCAACACCTCCTCGATAGTGCCGAGCAATTTGCTCTCATCGACCGGCTTGGTCAGGTAAGCGCGCGCACCCTGGCGCATGCCCCATACGCGGTCGGTATCCTGGTCTTTGGTTGTCACGATGACGATGGGGATACCACTGGTTTCGCCACCCTTACTGAGCTGGCGGGTAGCCTGAAAACCATTCAGGCCCGGCATGACGATATCCATCAGAATGACATCGGGACGCTGCTCACGAGCAACATCAACGCCATTCTCACCGTTGGTGGCGGTCAGCACGGCATGGCCATTTTTTTCAAGAATGGTGGTCAACTTGTGAGTTTCGGTTGGCGAGTCATCGACGATTAGCACTCTGGCCATCTTTTCCCCCGAGATAGTGTTTCCGCTCCGGTCATTGCTCTCCGCCGGGCGGCTATTGTTGGCACAGATCGCACAAGCTTCCACTGTGCGACCACACGCTTTGTTATTTACTGCTGACTTTCGTGAATACCGGGACTTTCATGTCGCACTCCGGCTCCTACTAGAAAAGAGAGCCGGCATAGTCTACGTCATTTTTGCCAAACATTTCACGCGCCAAGTGGGAGACAACTCCCACTAATTTCATCAAGCCGCGTGATGTGGTTTGGCGTGAGCAGAAATTGCACCAAGCAATTCGCTTTTGCTGAAGGGCTTGGTCAAATATTGATCGCACCCAACCACACGCCCCTTGGCCTTGTCGAACAGACCATCCTTACTGGACAACATGATCACCGGCGTGCTGCGGAATTCGCTGTTGTTCTTGATTAACGCGCAGGTCTGATAGCCATCGAGACGCGGCATCATGATGTCTACAAAAATAATATCCGGACGCGAATCGGCGATTTTTGCCAAAGCGTCGAAGCCATCGGTAGCGGTAACTACAGAACAGCCTGCTTTTTGCAGCAGCGTTTCCGCAGTGCGACGAATGGTTTTACTGTCGTCGATCACCATCACGGTGAGACTTTCCCAGTTGAGCTCCATAGTGTTCCTGAATCCCCTTTTACTTATTTTCAGACGCCGCCTGGTAACGTGTACCGTTTCAGCGCCTTTCTGTGCAACCTCATTACGGGGTCCGACGTGTGTTGCTGACGGTCGCTGAGAGCTACCGAAATTGGTCTCGCCAAGCGCACACAGGTCAGGAGGAAACTTTTATCACAGATACCAGAGTGAATCTAGCGACGACCGGGGCTCGCGACAGGCAATGATCAATTTGTGAGCAAGACCGCACTTCTGCGTCTCCCGGTGAAGATTTTCACCTGCCCGCAACATCCTTGCAGTCACCGCCCACTACTTTTACCTTAGCCACCATTAGCAACTCTCTAGCAACCGTGCCGCCCCCGACCGGGACCGCGGCAATTTCAGATTGATGGATTCGCACATGAGCCAAACTCTCGGCGTGGTCATGGACCCGATTGCCAATATTTCCTTCAAAAAAGACACCACGCTGGCACTACTGCTGGCGGCCCAGCGCGCGGGGTTCAAACTTCACTATTTCCTGCAGTCCGACCTTTATCTGGACGGCAGCAAGCCCATGGGCAACGGCTCCCCCCTGGAAGTGTTCAACGATGCGGAAAACTGGTTCCAGCTCGGAGAGCGCAATCCGATACACCTCGGTGACCTGGATGTTTTGCTCATGCGCGTCGACCCGCCTTTCGACAATGAGTACATTTATTCCACCTATATCCTGGAAGCGGCCGAGCGCGCCGGCACCCTGGTAGCCAACAAACCCCAATCCCTGCGCGACTGCAATGAAAAAATATTTGCCACCCACTTCGCCGACTGCTGCCCGCCGCTGATCGTTAGCCGCGACATGCAGCAGTTGCGCGCCTTCCACGCGCAACATAAGGATGTCATCTTCAAGCCGCTGGATGGCATGGGCGGCACCGGCATCTTTCACGTCAAGCCAGACGGCAGCAACATCGGCGCCATCCTTGAAACCCTTACCGACAACGGCCAGCGCCAGATCATGGGCCAGCGCTACATTCCCGAAATCAAGGAAGGCGACAAGCGTATCCTAATGGTGGATGGCGAACCGGTGCCCTACTGCCTGGCACGCATTCCGCAGGCGGGAGAAACCCGCGGCAACCTGGCCGCCGGCGGCCGCGGCGAAGCGCGCCCGCTGAGTGAACGCGACCTGTGGATCGCGCGCCAAGTGGGCCCGACACTGAAGGAAAAGGGGTTGCTGTTTGTAGGCCTGGATGTGATTGGCGACTACCTGACCGAAGTGAACGTGACCAGCCCCACCTGCGTGCGCGAAATCGACGCCGCCTACGGCACCGACATCGGCGAACTATTGATGCGCGCGATCACAGACCGATTGGGCAAAAAGGGATAAACTGGCGGCTACCGCATTTTGCAGCGTCCGTATGGGACGCTGCAGGTGGCACGAACACAAACAACGTGCAGTAGAACAAGTAGTACAACAAGCAGTAAAACAATAAGCACAATGACAGCAGCCACCAGCCAATCCAATCGTCACCCGGCCCAAACCTCAGCGCCCCCAGCTCAGGGCGACCGCTTTACCTTTGCGCTGTTTCTGGCCTGCGCGGCACACGCGCTGGTGATCTTTGGTGTGACCTTCACGGCACCGGAAGCCCGCGAGGCGCCGCCAACCCTGGAGGTCACCCTGGCGCAGCACCGCTCCCTGGAAGCGCCGGAAGACGCCGACTATCTGGCACAACACAACCAGCAGGCCAGCGGAACTGCGGAAACCCCGAAAGAACTCTCCACCGATCGCCAGGCGGAAATCGCCGATACCAGCATCCGCCAGGTCAACCCACTGCCCCAGCAGCAGGCCACACGCCCGGCCGACCAGCTGCGCCAGCTGGTCACCACCATTGGCGACAGCCCGCAACAGGCACCAGAACTACCGGCGGAAGACAAGCGTTCGGACGAAAAACGCGGCGACGCCCCCACGGACCTGCCCCCCAGCAATCCGGAGATCGCCAGCCTGCAAGCGCGCCTGGACAAGATCCGCCAGACCATCGCCCAGCGCCCGCGCGTGCGCCGCCTTACTTCCGTCGCCACCAAGGCGTCTGCAGATGCAGCTTACCTGCACGACTGGCGCCAGAAAGTGGAAGCGATAGGCAACGATAACTTTCCAGAAGAAGCACTGGCCCGCCAGATCACCGGCGACCTGCGTATGATGGTACGGCTGCTGCCCAGCGGCGCGGTGGAGGAAGTCGTCATCCTCGACTCCTCCGGCGAGCGCATCCTTGACGACGCCGCCCAGCAAATCGTGCGCCTAGCTGCGCCCTTCGCGCCTTTCCCGCCGGAAATCCGCAAGCAGGCAGATCGCCTGGAAATCATCCGCACCTGGCGCTTTGAAATGACTGGCTTCTCCACCGCCGCCGGCAACAGCCCGAAGCGCGGCTGACGCTGATCCGTCAGCCATTCAGCGCCGGCGACACAAAAGCCGAGAACACCTAAACTAATTCCATGCAGCCCATGAAACCGTCCATCGACAGCGACCTCACCCACACCAGTCTGCGCGGCCAGTTGCTGATCGCCATGCCCGGCATGCAGGATCCGCGCTTCAAGCAGTCGGTCACTTTTATCTGCGAGCACAGCGCCGAAGGCACCATGGGCATTGTGATCAATGCCCCCAGCAAGGTGCTGTGGAAGGAAGTCTTTTCCCAGTTATCGCTGGATGACGCCAGCCTGCGCGGCGACGAGCCGGTGCTGGTGGGCGGCCCCGTGGCCCAGGAGCAGGGATTTGTCCTGCATGGCCGCGGCATGCAATTCGCCTCCACTGCCGAGGTTTCTGAAGATATCAGTCTCACGGCCTCCAAAGACATCATTGAATCCCTGGCCGCCGGCCGTGGTCCCGACGACGTGCTGCTGGCACTGGGTTACGCCGGCTGGGGACCGGGGCAACTGGAAGAAGAGATCGCCGATAACGCCTGGCTGACCCTGCCCGCCGCGCCGGAAATCCTGTTCGCCACCCCCTGGGAAAAGCGCTGGCAGACGGCCGCCGCCCGTCACGGCATTGATTTGTCTGGCATTGGCACCCAGTCCGGACACGCCTAGGTTTCTCTCCCAAAATGAAAACCATCACCGCCCTCGCCTTCGATTTCGGAACCAGCTCCATCGGCGTCGCCTACGGCCAGAGCCTCACCGGCAGTGCCCGCGAGCTGGACCCGCTGCCAGCCAAAGATGGCAAGCCGGACTGGGATCGGGTGCAACGTGTGGTGGATGAATGGCAACCAAAGGTGCTGCTGGTGGGCCTACCCCTGAATATGGACGGCAGCGAAAGTGAGTTCGGTGCCCGCGCACGCAAATTCAGCCAGCGTCTGCACGGCCGCCTCGGGCTGCCCGTCGAGCTTGTGGACGAGCGCCTGAGCACCCGCGCCGCCAAGGAAGAGGCGCGCGACCGCGGCCACAAAGGCAACTACGCCAAGCAACCCGTGGACTCCATCGCCGCGCGCATCTTTCTGGAAGACTGGTTGCGCCAGTACGGCGGCCACTAAATCCTCACAAGCTGTTAAACTTGCGCGGAAATTCCCAACCGGCCCTGATTCCGCGCATGTCCGACTCTCCATCTACTCCGATCAAAGCCATCCGCATCGCCACCCGTGAAAGCGCTCTCGCCCTGTGGCAGGCCAACTACGTCAAGCAACAGCTGGAATTGCACCACCCGCAGCTCACCGTGGAACTGTTGCCCCTGACCAGTCGCGGTGACCAGCTACTGGATATCCCCCTGAACAAGGTGGGCGGCAAGGGCCTGTTCGTGAAAGAGCTGGAAAAAGCCATGCTCGAAGGCCGCGCAGATATCGCCGTGCACTCCATGAAAGATGTACCGATGGAATTCCCGGAGGGGCTGCACCTGCCGGTCATCTGTGAGCGCGAGGACCCGCGCGACGCCTTTGTGAGTAATCACTTCGACACCATCGAATCTCTGCCCCAAGGGGCGGTAGTCGGCACCTCCAGCCTGCGTCGCCAGTGCCAGATACTGGCCCTGCGCCCGGACCTGCAGGTGAAATTCCTGCGCGGTAACGTCAATACCCGCCTGGCGAAACTGGATGCCGGTGAATACGACGCCATTATTCTCGCTGCCGCCGGCCTGCTTCGGTTGGAAATGCGTGAGCGTATCGCCGCCTTTATCGAGCCCGAAGTATTGCTGCCCGCCGGTGGCCAGGGCGCTGTGGGTATTGAATGCCGCCGCGATCCGGCACTGGAAGCGTTGCTGGCGCCGCTGCACCACGTAGAAACCAGCCACCGTCTGGTAGCCGAGCGCGCCATGGTGCGCCGCCTGAACGGCAGCTGTCAGGTCCCCATCGGTTGCTACGCAATCTTTACCCCGGACAACAGTGAACAACTCTACCTGCGCGGCCTGGTTGGCAGCCCCGACGGCGAAACCATGCTCACTGCAGAAGTACACGGTCACCAGGCCGACGCCGATGCCCTCGGCATTCGCCTTGCCGAGCAGTTGCTGCAGGCCGGCGCCGATAAAATTCTCGCCGCACTTTAAGCCACACCTTAAGCCGCACCTGCCAACGGTAACGACACCACACCCGATGAGCTCACCCCTGCAACACCAGCGCATACTGATCACCCGCCCCGCTCACCAGTGTGGCGGCTGGCGCGACCTGTTGCTGGCGCAGGGGGCCGAGGCGGACTGCATTCCCCTGCTGGATATTGCGCCGATAAAAAAGGGAGACGCGGCGCAGGCGATCAAAAGCCTGATTATGGATTTTGATCAGTTCGACCACGCCATTTTTGTCTCCCAGAACGCCGTACAGTATGCCTTCGACTGGCTGGATGATTACTGGCCGCAACTTCCCGAGGGTCCCCGCTACTACGCCATTGGCGCCGCGACGGCCCGCGCCATCCAGAACCGTGGGGCAGAGCCGGAAACGGATAATCACAACACCTCCATGGACTCCGAAGCGCTACTGTCCCTACCCGGGCTGCGAAGCCCCATGGGCCAGCGGGTGATCATCTTCCGCGGCCAGGGCGGCCGCACACTGATGGGCGACACCCTGGTTGAACGCGGTGCGCGCCTCGACTACTGCGAGCTCTATCAGCGCCTGCTACCCGCCGACGCGGAAGAACAATTGCGCAGCTACCCCCATACTCCGCAGGCCATTACGGTGCACAGCGGCGAGACACTCGACAACCTGCAGCACGCCCTGCAGGCTAGCGGCCGCAACACCCTGCGCGCGTGCCCGCTGATCTGCCCCAGCCAGCGCGTCGCGTCCCACGCCAAAGCCCTTGGCTTTACCCAGGCCTACGCCGCAAGCAACGCCAGTGATAACGCCATGCTCGCCGCGCTGAAGGAAGTGCTGGCTGCCGGGCATTCCTGAATTCGCGCCAGTATCGGTAAAAAATTTCATTTCCACGCCAGACTTCGTATAAAGAACGGCTGCAGTCGCTATAATTTGGCGACAAAATTTCTTTCGGCACCAGCGCCTTCCGCCGCTGCCCCGCTGCGGACCCGGTAGCAACCGGCTCCTACGGCATACATTCTGAGCACGCGAGTCCATGAGCGATAAAAAAGCCCCAGCCTCTTCCACTGGCGACAGCAATCCCGGCAATCAGAAAGATTCAAACCCCAAAGACCCGCAGCAAGATGTGCCGCTGGTGACCCAAAAGGCCGAGCCCAAAAGCAACTTCGCCAAGGCCGCTGCAGGCGGCAAGCCAGGCAAGAGCGACGGAAAGAAAACCACCAGCACCCCACCCAAGACACGCAGTACAACAGGAAGCCGTGTCTGGACCTGGTTCTGGCTGTTCATTCTGCTGTTGGTTGCCGCTGCCGTAGCCGCCTGGTACTTCCTCCCGGGTGTGCACCAACAGGTCAACCAGCAGCTGCAGGGTCTGCCGGTAGTCGGAAAACATTTCCGAAGCGACACCAGCGCGGGAAATGGAGCCCAAGTGAAGGTGCCGGCCGAAAGCAGCGCCTCTAACAGTGTTGCCGCAGAATCCCAGTCCACGGATTCATCCACAGATTCAACTAACGATAGCGCGCCCGCGACCCAGACTACGCCGCAGCCAAGCCCCCAGGTATCCGTGGAACAAAGCACACCTCAGCCGGTGCCAGAGCAACCCATGCTGCAACCCGGCGACTCCCGCCCCTCGGCTACCTCCCCGGTTCCGCCACCGGATCACAGCGCTCGATTGATCGCTGAGTTGCGCCAGCAACTGGGGCAACAAAATGAAACCATCCAGCAGCTGCAACAGCAGCTCGCCGGTGTACAACGCAATGTCACCGCCCAGGGGAATCGTCTGAGCCAACTGGGCAACGCCAGTCGCGAAGACTGGCAGCTGGCGGAAGCGGATTACCTGTTGCGGCTGGCAAACCAACGCCTGATGCTCGAGCAGGACAGCCGCGCTGCCCTCGGCCTGTTACAGGAAGTGGACACCATCGTGCGGGAAGTGGACATGCCGGATCTTTACGGCGTGCGCCAGCAATTAGCGCGGGATATCACCGCCCTCAAGCTGGTAGACAATGTCGACCGCGAAGGCCTTTACCTCCGCCTGCGCGCACTGGAAGAGCAGATGGTGAAGCTCAACATCCAGCCAAAATTTGACCTTGCCAAACGGGACGCCGCAGCGGCACAGGCGCAGGAAGACAACACCGAGGTCGGCGAAGCGCACTTCCGCTCCAGTTGGGGCAACTTCGTCAACTTCCTCAAAGACTCGGTGCGCATCCGCGATGGGGAGATCGACCCGGTACTGCTGTCACCCCAGAGTGAAACCCGCTTTCGCCAAAGTCTGCGCCTGAACATGGAGCAGGCGGAATTGGCGGTACTGCGCGCGAACGAAACCGTCTACAAAGACGCCCTTAGTCACGCCCGCCAACTGCTGATGGATTACGGTGTCGAGAACCCCCAGCGGCAGGTCATCCTGCGTGAGCTAGAGGAACTGGCACAAAACAAAGTGGAGGCAGAATTTCCTGACCTGAGCGCGTCACAAAGTGCCCTGCGCAATTACATCGACAAAATGCACAAGGTTTCTTCCGGGCAAACCCCCGATAACGATAACGGAGGCAGCTACCCGTGAAACGCTTCCTCTTCTTCACCCTGATACTGCTGCTCGGCGGTGCGCTACTGGCCGAAGCCATGCGATCCTACCCCGGATACCTGCTGTTGATGGTTGGTGGCGATACCGGCAAACGCATCGAGATGAACCTGTGGGTAGCGGTCGGTGGCCTCGCCCTCGGTATACTCGCGCTGTTTTTGTTCTTCTGGCTACTGCGCAGCCTCGCACGTGCCATTGAGGGCGGCTTCAGCCGTATCCGCTTTGGCCGCAGCCGCATGGCGCGGCGACGCCTGACCAACGGCCTGGTGGAATATATGGAGGGTAACTGGGCCCGCGCCCGTCGCCTGCTGCTAAAAAGCGCCGCCCGGTCCGACGCCCCCATCATCAACTATCTGGCCGCGGCGCGTAGCGCCTTCGAACTCGGTTACCGGGACGAAGCCAATGAACTGCTCGCCAAAGCGGAAGCCACCGGCGACGATACGCAGCTCGCCGTCGCCATCAGCCAGGCCCGCATGCAGCTGCTGGATAAACACTACGAACAATGCATCGCCAGTTTGCAGCGCGCCATGCAGGAAGAACCCAACCACCCGGCGCTACTGCAACTGCTGCGCCAGGCCTACTACCACATCGGTGAATGGAACGGTCTGCGGGAATTACTGCCGCGGCTGGAAAAGCACGGAACCATGCCGGAATCGCAACTGCAGCAACTGGAACTCGAGGTCTACCAGAACCTGCTACGCGAGGCCGCCAACCGCAACGACAGTGAAAAGCTCCGTGAGATCTGGCAGAGCCTGAACGGCCGCTGGCAACGCAATATCGAGCTGCGCAACCTGTATGGGGAAATGCTGCACAAAGTGGGCAGCGATACTGAAGCGGAAAAGCACCTGCGCTGGATTCTGAATCGCGAATGGCGTGGCGATACCGTGCGCCTCTACGGACACCTCACCGGAGCCGATCCCAACCAACAGCTGGTAGTTGCCGATGGCTGGCAGAAAGAGTACGGCGAAAATGCCGACCTCCTCACCTGCCTGGGCCGCCTGTGCCTGCGCAATGAAATCTGGGGCAAAGCCCGACAGTACTTTGAGAAAAGCCTGCTGCTGCGCTCGGACCCCGTTACCTCTGCGGAATTAGCCCGGCTGCTGTACGCCCTGGGCGAAAAGGAGCAGGCCGCCCGCCTCTACGAGCAGGGCCTGCTGCAGGCGGTATCCGACCTGCCGCAATTGCCACTGCCAGACCAGAGTACCAGTGTACTCAGCGCCCGCGCATCCTGACAGAGACCATCGCTAAGCCGACAGAACCCAACAGGCTCAGCGATAAAAAACGGCCAACCATACCGTCAGCTGGGCGGGATCCGTCCAGCTGACCCGGTGCCTGCAACCCGCGGGGATATTGACATAGTCCCCCGCCACAAGCGCAACCTCCCTGGTGCCACCCTGCCTATCACCGGCTTTACCCTGCCCCGCTTTCATACCCGCGCCCTTTACTTCTTCAAATGGATTTTTGAATTCCAACCGGGCAGCGCCCTGAAGTAAAAGCACCCACTCATGCTCCTTCTGGTCGTACCACTCACCCTCCGGCGTTATCTGGCCAGAGGAAGTGATACGCTCAATCCGCACATTCTCGTGCCGTAAAAGGTCTTCAAGTACTTCCGCATTTTTCGCATCAGGCAGCGCATGGAAAAGATTTATCTTTTCGATCATAGGGCAATCACGGCCTTATGAATGTATTAGCCGCCCTTGCCTCCCGGCCCCATAAAGAACCAGAGAATCAGCCCCAAAATCGGCAATACGATGACCAACAATACCCAGAGCAATTTCTTGAGACCGCTCGCAGAGCTCTGAATAATTTTGATGATGGCGTAAATATCCGCGATCAGGACGAGAAATCCAAAAACACCTTCCATAAAAATCACCCACTGTTTGAACAATTGCATTGATATAGGACATGACAGTATAGGGTTACAACCCTCCCGCCACGGACCGATCCGGAAATTTAGTCATTCCCAAATGACAGAACCCCGTAACTGACGCACACACAAAACAGCCTGCTCGCACTGGCACAAATCGAACCCCAAAGATTCAATGAAAGAATCAATTAATGACGTCGAAATTTCCTTTCAGCTGCTGTCGAGCCGATATTCCATGGACAGGAAAACGCACCAGCGGTATTTTTCAGGACAGTGTTCTCCACAGATGACCGCCCCGATTCACGCACGGCAGTACCAACTAATTCACGCGAAGTTGCGATGGTAACCGCAGTTCAAATTTAGCAAGGATGCCCCATGCCTGACACACCCTCTGACATCAGCCAATTCCTGTACACATTAATTGAAAGCAACATCAGCCCCCGCATATTCGGCCCAAAGTTCCAGAGCTACGGTGACTTTTGCAGTTATTTTGATGAGCACTTTGGGCAGCGGCATGACATTCACGCCACCTGGAAAGCCAAGGGTAACGATAAAGACCAGTGGAAAACGGTAGATTTCCACGCACTCTATGTCGCCTGCTGGATCTACAAGCCAATGGAAAAAGGCACTTACTTTATTCGTATGACACAGAGCGAGGCCAATAACGTCAAGGCGGGATTTAAAAAACTACCCACGCGAAAAAGTAGCCATCTCAGCAAGAGTGGGCGCTCCGCACACAGCGGCTGGAACTTCCTCGTAGGCTACCGGGAACTACTGGTGCAGTGGCAGGAAACCAATGACCGAACCTACCTGATGCTTAAGGCGGAAGGTCACACCACCGGGCTTTCGGGCATCATTCCCCACCTGCAGAGCTGGCACCATAAAAACAAGACGGGTGAAGGACTTCAGGCCAACGCGACACTTCACGAACTTGCCCGGGGCAACAACCTGCCCATTATTGCGCGAGGCGCGGAGAATTTTAGCAACTCCTACAAAACCTTCCTGAAGGAACTGGGAAAGCGCCGCCGGGATGGCGCAACCATCGCCAGCAGCCTGAAGGCCGTGAGAAGTGCGAAAGCAACCTGTACCGTGCGTGACATGCTGAATGTGCTAAGCATGAGTCCCACCGGTGAATGGACGAACAAAACCAACCGCGAAGTGCGCGAAAAGCTCACCAGGCTCGCGCAAAATCCCAACCAAACCACCTCCAACGCTTACGGCAATATCGACATCACCCCGGAAATAAAACAGCAGTTCAATCGGTTTGCGCAACTGTTCCTCGACGAAAATCGACCAAATCAGGTGTACAACCGCTACTTTGAAGAAGTGCATGTAAACCCGGACCAGCTCTCAAATGCCGTCCAGGAGTTTATGACCTGGCACATACCGGAAAGCCTTCGGGCCCAGACGCAACGAAGATCGCGCATGCTCAACTTCTCATGAGCTGAGCCGGACATTTAGCAGTCAACCGAACCGGAAAGCCCCGAGGACTTCATCATGGTAATCGACCAGATGTTCATCTCGGGGCTTTTTCGTTTACTGCCTTTTTCCCTACGAAATTTGGGTCATAGAACCTACGTGAAGAACCGAAGGCTAGCGACACATTACCTGAGCCAGTAAATCTCTCCGCACTACCGACCATGCTTACCCCCTGCCAGCGAGTCATAGCTCCACTTAAAAGTGGCCAAAGGAAAACTTTCTAAAAACAGACTTCTTGTATGCGCCATATCCTCATCTTGGATACGATCATCTGCCACCTCAATTTCAGTTACGTTCTTGTAAATTGCAAGTTCTGAAATCAGCTTTTCCAGGCCGACGCAACTGTAGCATTTGGCACCGACTCTTAGTGAGCGAACCGTATCTGGCTCAACATTAATTAGCGCCTCGCGATAATCAATTTCGTCCCAGAGAAAAAGTTTACCATCATGAAAAATGTTTTTAGTTTCAATACTCACTAAATTCTAACGCCCCGCAGATCCCCGAAGTCCGAAGTAAACTGTTTACGATCTAATAGGAGTAGCGCCGTCTTCAGGTTCAACATTTTTAGCCCAATGGACATAGCCCCTTATATTAATAATCATAAATGCCACGTTCCCTACAGCCATTCCAACACTTTCCATCCAGGTAAGACCAAGAAATATGAAAATGAGATTAGAAAAGGCAAACAATAAAAAACCAGATCTTTGTCTATTTCCCAGCATGTAGGCTGAAAGCAAGCTGAGGATCATCCCAGCCCAATCCAAAAAGTAATACTGATACAGCGAACTCATAAATTCTGAAATTCCTTTTTCTTGTTATTTCTGTGGGTAACTCGGACGCTTAACGCCGCCGGCAGGGGCAGCTTACCTTGTGCGCGTTTTGCGCGAAACTGGGAGCGCAGCGACCTGCGCCAAACGTGCACAAGGTAAGCTGCCCCACGGAGGGCCAAAGGCCCGGAGTTTTCTGCCCGGCCTTGTTAAATTCGTTTGCGTAGTACGAACTTCCCGGGTTCGATATCAGAGAAACTCGGCTCAACTAGAACCAGATTACTATCGTCTACCAGCCTGAACGTGTACTTTTTACCGCTAGATAACACTAGCGTAATTTTATCCTCGGCTGTACTCCATATGCCACGCTCAACTACTTCTACATTTTCACAAGGATCGCATTCATTTGGCATTTGCGTGGAGAAAATCTCCCCCAAATTCCCTTGGGCTAAGACTAACGTCCAGCCCCAATTACTTTTTGTATCTGCACGGTACTCACCGAGAATGGACTCATCAGCATTGGCGCAAGACATAAACATAGAAATTGTAACGGCGACAATAAGCGCTCTCATAGTGGCACCTGAATTTAACGCCGCCGGCAGGGGCAGCTTACCTTTTGCGCATTTTGCGCGAAAATGGGAGCGTAGCGACTTGCGCAAAAGGTGCACAAGGCAAGCTGTCCCGCGGAGGGCCGCAGGCCCGGAGGGGACTTAACCCGCTTTTGTACACACCTAGTTGTTAGCAATTGATTTTACACTCGAATTCTTGAGGTGAAACATACCCAATAGACGAATGCGACCTCTGACTGTTGTAGTAGCGCATATATTCAGTCACCGTCGATCTTAGCTGTTTTTCAGAATCGAAGACTTGGCGCTTAATACGCTCTGTTTTAAATTGGTGAAAGAACGACTCAATGAATGCGTTGTCATTCATGTTCTTTACTCGATTCATGCTTTGACTGATCCCATACCGCCGCAGTCGCTCACGATATTGACCCGACAAGTACTCGCTACCACGGTCAGAGTGAAAGATTAGCTCAGGGTGATGTCCACGGTTTCGCACCGCCCTATCAATGCTGGACAGTGTCAGCGACGCATCCCTCCTATCACCCAGGGACCAGGAGACAACCTTCCTACTGTAGCGATCCATGACTACCGACAGATACTGCCAGCTACCATCTCTGAGCTTTATATAAGTAACATCACCCACCCATAGCTGGTTCGGGCGCGTCAGCTCGATGCCTTCTATCTTGCACTGGATTCCATAAACATGCCTGTAAGTACCGGGCCTAGCCGTGTAGATCCTTGATTTTACGGCCTTGAGACCGTGATTTCGCATGATTCTAGCCACACGTTTTTGACCAACGTTTATACCCTTCTTTTTCAGCTCTTGGGTAATTTTTGGACTACCGTAGCAGCCATCATGTCGGTTAAAAATCGATCTTATATGTACAAACAGCTCACTATCTTCTTGCCGGCGCTCACATACACCACGGCGGCGCCAAGAGTTGTAACCATCACGGGTCACGTCATAGATCCGGCACATCATTGCAATACTGTGCTTCTCGCGGTTTAGATCTATGAACTCGAAGATCTCCCTTTTTGTTGCAAAGAGAACTGGATGGCTTTTTTTAAAAGGGCATGTTCTTCCTGGAGCAGGTTATGCTCCCGCTCAAGCTTCCTGAGACGTTTCAGCTCTGATTTAACCTCAGGATCTATCTGTATATTTTTCTTCTTGGCCATGATCTGCCCCCGTCGCATCTTCATGCGCCAACGATAAAGCATCACTTCATGGATATCGAGGGCTTCAGCCACGTGCTTGGCTAGAACACCAGAAATTTCGGTTAGAGAGACTGCTGTCGCTTTGAAATCATCGTCGTAGCGGTTGTAGTGCTTTCTGCGTGCCATTTGACACCTCCACGTCAGTTAGATGGAGGTGTGTGCAAAAGCGGGTTAGGTTCCCGAGTAAGTTGCCCGGCCTTGTTAGGCTGGACTTAGCAACCGTGGGTACGGTCAAACTCCTTTAGCTCTTGAGGTATTTCTCCGTAGATCTTTGCTCTTCTTATGGACTCTTTAGCTTTTGCCACTTTGCCCGAATCAATGTATCTACTGGCTTTTGAAACGTGATACTCAAAGCGCTGCTTTCTTATGAGGCCGCCCTCATTTTGAAACCTATTTTCAGCGATCCAGAAACCAACAAATGTAATTGGAACGCCAAGCCAAATAAACCAATCGTTCTTTGTTAAGAATGCAACTCCGAAGGCTATAGAGAATGCGGCGATTACTGAAAAGGCAGCACCGATACACCCGATACCATTATTACTCGAAGGTTGCCTGTATCCGTATCTTTTGTACCACATCTCTAAATTAGCCTAACGCCGCGCTCAGCCGCGGACAATTTTGGGCGCTTTATGCGCGATAATGGGAGCGCAGCGACCGCGCATAAAGTGCACAAAGTTGGCCGTCGGCCTGCAACGCATTGTCATGCATTACTTTCTCGAGAAGTAAAATGTAACGATCATTGTTGTCAACGAGGCTATTAAGGGGAACATTTGTTCGAACCTTCCATCGTTGTTGATGTTAATAAATGCATATGAATAAAAAACCATTAGCACGACAATAACAATTATGAAAGGTAGCCTGCCATTCAATCTTGATGTGAATGGTTCAAATTTTGCTTGCCCCTCACAAACGCTACACACAACAATTTTTGATCCAGATTTTATTTTTGCTTTATCAAGACAAGTCCCACAGGATTGTCCATCATCAATTCGGCAAGCTCCCTTTTCTTCGCAGTGCCTGCATTCTATGGCTTTATATTCCACTTTTCTTTCCTATTGCATAACGCCCAGCGTAGGCGCAGCCAGCGCGGAGCTCCTTTTGTGTTAATGTTTGAGCGCCAGCGAGTAACACAAAAGGTGCGTAGCGTTGGCTGTCGCTCTGCCGCTGCTTGTTAGGCGGTTGTATGTAGTTATGGCACATAGACCGTGCCGATATCCACAACGTAGCCCCTATCAATCTCTGAAACCTGTGCCCCGAGCACAAGATCACTACGCCCCTCACCAACTGTCCAAAGGTCGATGAGTACGTCCCAGTGATTGCCCATGTAAATGCAGACAGATGATTCCCAGGTTTCATCCGGCAATGGTATGAGTCTTTCCCCGTAATCTTGGATGTAATCTTTAATATGCCTAGCAGTTTCAGTAGAGATTGAAGATACACCTTCGATCCCTCCTGAGATTTGGTAGTCTTTTTTTACAAAACAATCTACGACGCTCGAAAATAGAGGACGCCATACAGTTGGTATAGGACCTTCAATCTCATCGTTCTTTGTTACAGGTACTTGAGTGAAAACCACGTTACTTTCTCGGTGTATTGCCGCCTAACGCCCACAACAGGGGCGACCAATGCTATGCACATTTTGTGCAAAACTGGGAGCGCAGCGACCCGCACAAAATGTGCATAGCGATGGGCGTCCCGCGGAGGCCCGAAGGGCCGCAGCATTCTGCTTGCGTTTGTTAGGCATTGCCCACCTTGCGCAAACGGAAAAAACATGAGAGCCCTGTCACCAATGGACAGGACATGCAAAAAATTATCACGATTGGCACTATAGGGTTTTTTATACCCATTTTGAAAAGCGCCAGAAGGCCAAATAATACTGAGAGAAAACCAAATATTAGTAAAACTTTAATCCGATTTGCCATATTAGAATTAAAATATGCGGACTTTTTGCTGGCAAGTACAAGACCAAGAACCCCAAGTAAACCGAATGTATAGCTAAGGATGGTGAGATTGTTGGTCCAGCTATGAAAACCTCTAAACAATTGCGTGATCAACACGTATACATATGGCGCACCAAACACGATCATTGGCGCTATGGGTAGTATTGACGCTAAAACTTTCAGATCCATCTGCTTGCCTAACGCCTCAAACGGGGGCGCGCGTTAGCGTGTCCCTGCCCGAAGGGCACTTGCTGGTTTGAATTGTTAGGGCCTTAATCTCTAGGTGTGCACGATATTTCATTATTGTACTTCCCTGACCATGACCGAAACCTGATGATATTTGCGTAAGGATAATCTTCATTAGATGTGGGCAATTCATTAAAGGGCAGAAGATTAGACCCACACCATTGATCATCTCGCCAATAGCTTACGACTGCACGATCGCCAGATATTAGTTTTTTGATAAAAGATGCCGCATCTTCATCTTCGGGATCTATGAAGTCGTAGAAATGAGCGTGATATGCGTCAAATGCTACCGTAACCTCACCCCGAAATGTATCCACACTCAAGGGGTGATCTTCATCTCCCGACGGATTCGGTATCTTAGCTGAAAACACAACCTCATCTTCATCCATTGCGGTGGAGCAGAATTCCTCCCACTTGGGAAATTCTTGGATAAATTGTGTTTTAACTTTCTTCGAAAACTCATCCATATCTTCGTTCTGCCGTAGCCCTAACGCCGCGCTCTGCGGCAAATTTGGAGCGCAGCGGAAAATTTGTCCGACAGCAGCGCCTTGTTAGCTGTGGCCACAACTCGACTCCCATGACTGGACTTGTGATTTTACTGCATCTTGGATTTTTGCCCTAAGAGCCATGTTGTATTCGCTGATTTTATATTGATAACGAATACCTTTGTAATCAAGATCTATACGACAATCGTAGCTGCCTACAAGCTCGCCGCAATGGCCAACATACCACGATGGCTCAAAACCATTTTTGGGAGCTCTTTCAGGAGGGCTCATGACAAAGTGCCAAGGGCCTATGGCCTTTTCGAAATGATAGACTTTGTATAAGCCCGTTTTTTTGTCTTGTTCTATGGCTGGCTTTTTGAGTTCGCTATAAATGTTCCAAGCCTTTTTGGCCAGAGCATGAGGATCAGAGAAAGAAGACTTAGGATAGACTATGCCTCTAATATCGTGAGGCACTGCTGGATTATATTTATTTGCATGACTCACAACATAGCCTTGAACTAGCTTAGCCATGTCACTAGCGGGGATATACACAAGTTGCTCACCATGAGATTCGTCTAGCTGGTCTTTTACTGGAGCTAAAAGAGCGTCGGTAAAAGAAGTATCAGGTGAATACCTTGCTGGATAGCAAATAGTGGTTCCATCAAGAGTAACTTTGATAAGGTTTTCTGCATGGCTTGTGATGCCAGTCAAAAGCATTGCCATAGTTACAGCTAATCTTTTATATCCTTGCACCATACTCTCTCTTACAGCTAACGCCCAGCGCAGGCGCAGCCAGCGCGGAGCACCTTTTGTGTTAATGTTTGAGCGCCAGCGAGTAACACAAAAGGTGCGTAGCGTTGGCTGTCGCTCTGCCGCTGATTGTTAACCTTTTGGTACTATGTCGTAGGGGCTGACCACTAAGCTAAACTTGGTTTCGCCACCAGTTTGGCTTTTATATGCCTCACATATGCCTGTAATTTCGCCACCCTTTATCTCTAAAGAGCTTTGGCGAAACGATGCTATTGGAGATGGGCAGAGTTGGCGAAGGCCTACCAACCTGTACTTTGGTTCCCCAATCTTTTGAAAAGGCGGCTGATCAGCAGTTCTGAACTCGGGTTTATAGACGGCAACATATTGCTGAAAGTTATTGCCTCCACGAAATCCTTCGAGTGAGAACGTAGCAACAATAAAACCCTTTTCTTCACCCTCTTTTAGAGAAACCGACTTTTTCACCAGCACTGCGCTTTGATCTGATAGTAGCTCAGAAAGTACCTGTATTTCCTTCTCAACGCTGCTACCTGCGGATGCAGCTAAAGAGAAAAATACCAAGATACTAAAAATTCCGAATTTCAACATACTACTTGCTCTAGTGAGGTTAACAGTTTATTCAAAAGCTCCAGATATAGACATAATTCCTATATCTAGGCATCTCATGCCCACATATAACAATTGTGTACACATATAGCCATATACCTCAGGCTGTCTATATGCCTACATCTAGACATTGATCAACCAGGCCTTCGACAATGCGGTGATCTATATTCAGCCGGCTAACCAGGTGACGCTTCGCTACCCAGGCTTTTGCCATCCTGCTCCAGCGGCCGCCAATCCGGCGAATTTCATTACGGAGTTCGAGTTCTTCGTATGCGATTTTGATTGCGACCCAGTCTTCGCCGACCTTCTCGGGTCGCTGTTCTCGGCCTTTCTGCTGGTAGGCTTCCCGTTGCGCCACTATGATTTCCACTGTGGTGTAAACGGTACTTTTACAGGGTGATCTCCGGTATCGCACCGCGCAAAGCTGATCACCGTATTTTTCCTGGTAACGTTTGCTGCCGTCCTGGCCGGGCCTGATTGTTTTTATGATTTCCATACGCCCTCCCTGGCGTTGCTAATTGTCGCTAGTAGGCCACTTAAAGGCCTAGTGCACTCCAGATTTCATCCACTTTTTTGGTTACGTCAGGGTCTTTTACAATCGGCCGCCCCCACTCCCGGGTGGTTTCGCCTTCCCATTTATTGGTGGCATCAAACCCGATTTTGGATCCGAGGCCGGATACCGGGGATGCGAAGTCGAGGTAGTCGATGGGTGTGTTTTCTACCATCACGGTATCGCGCGCGGGGTCCATTCTGGTGGTCATGGCCCAGATCACATCCTTCCAGTCGCGCGCATTGACGTCGTCATCGGTGACGATGACAAACTTGGTGTACATAAACTGCCGCAGGAAGGACCAGACGCCCATCATCACGCGCTTTGCGTGGCCAGGGTACTGCTTCTTCATGGTGACGACGGCGAGGCGGTAGGAACAGCCTTCCGGTGGCAGGTAAAAGTCGACGATTTCCGGGAACTGCTTGCGCAAGATGGGCACGAAGACTTCATTCAGCGCTTCGCCCAACACCGCAGGCTCGTCCGGCGGACGGCCGGTGTAGGTGCTGTGGTAGATGGGATCTTTGCGGTGGGTGATTTTCTCCACCGTGAATACCGGGAAGCTGTCCACTTCGTTGTAGTAACCGGTGTGGTCGCCGTAGGGGCCTTCATCGGCCATATCATCGGGGTAGATATAGCCCTCCAGCACGTATTCGGCACTAGCGGGCACCTGCAGGTTGCTGAGCTTGGCTTCGGCCACTTCGGTTTTTGCACCTCGCAACAGTCCGGCGAAGGCGTATTCGGAGAGGGTATCCGGTACCGGGGTGACCGCACCAAGGATGGTGGCGGGGTCGGCGCCGAGGGCAACGGCAACCGGAAAGGGTTCGCCGGGGAATTTCAGCTGCCACTCACGAAAGTCCAGAGCACCGCCACGGTGGGAAAGCCAGCGCATGATGAGACGGTTCTTGCCGATCAATTGCATGCGGTAGATACCCAGGTTCTGCCGCTTCTTTTCCGGCCCGCGGGTGATCACCAGTGGCCAGGTCACCAGTGGCGCGGCATCGCCGGGCCAGCAGGTCTGTATTGGTAGCTTGGTCAGATCTACTTCGTCCGCCTGTAACTCGAATTGCTGGCATTCGGCTTTGCTCACTACCTTCGGGCCCATGTTCATGACCTGCTTGAACACCGGGAGCTTCTCCCAGGCGTCTCTTAGCCCTTCCGGTGGCTGAGGCTCTTTAAGGAAGGCGAGTAGTTCACCCACTTCCCGCAGCTCACTGACACTTTCACGGCCCATACCCAGCGCCACCCGCTCGGGGGTACCAAACAGGTTAGCGAGTACCGGGGTGTCGTAGCCGATGGGGTTTTCAAACAACAGTGCGGGGCCACCGGCACGTAGTACGCGATCGGCGATTTCTGTCATTTCGAGGACGGGGCTGACGGGGTGCTTGATGCGCTTGAGCAATCCGCGCTTTTCCAGCAGGCGGATGAAGTCACGCAGGTCTTTGTATTTCATGTTTTACCGGTCGACCAGAAAATTCAGCGGCCAGTGTAAAACAGACAGGTCCAAATAGGGAAAAATGGGAAATTCGGGAAAAAAGAACTGCCGCGCCAGGGTAAAACCAAGCGGGTAAGGGGTGGGGGAGGAAGTTGAACAACCCGCAGCGGCGCTGCGGGCTGCCGGACTTCTAGACGGTACAGCCTGTCTTAGAAGCGAGGACGACGCGGACGGTCTTCGCGCGGCTTGGCTTCGTTAACACGGATGTTACGGCCAGACAGCGGCTGATCATTCATTTCTTCGATAGCCTTACGCGCTTCGTCGTCGTTCGGCATTTCTACGAAACCAAAACCTTTAGAACGGCCAGTTTCCCGGTCAGTGATTACAGTAGCCCGGGAGATTTCACCGAACGCACCAAATGCTTCGTGCAGTTCGTCAGAGGTTACGCCGTAGGCCAGATTTCCGATATAGATATTCACAAAAAAGTCTCACTAGAGTCAGTGGGCTGTCGAGCAATTCACAAATGGTAACCAGCTCCACCGAGTTATCCACTTGAGACTGGTCCAGGGTCAGGCGACTTCCCAGCCACCTGGGACCAATTCTTTACACGCTGAAATACTGTTCAACGCGACAATGTTGGCCTTTATATGCCTAACGGCAGGCCTTTTCAACTGTATTCGGCGTAATTTCCCGCCTCATTTGTCGCATTGCAAAATTCACCTAAGCAATGCAAAAAAGGCTGACGCGTATGGTCAGCCTTTTATTCTGAATTGGAATTATTTCCGTTTCATGGAAAGGAAGAATTCATCGTTGGTCTTGAAGTCCTTGAGCTTGTCGATCAGGAATTCAGTGGCCGCGAGGTCTTCCATATCGTGCAGCAGCTTGCGCAGGATCCACACGCGCTGCAGTTCACCTTCCGGCATCAGCAGCTCTTCGCGGCGGGTACCGGAGCGGCGCACATTGATGGCCGGGTAGACGCGCTTCTCGGCGATCTTACGGTCCAGTTGCAGCTCCATGTTACCGGTGCCTTTGAACTCCTCGAAGATCACTTCGTCCATCTTCGAGCCGGTGTCGACCAGTGCGGTGGCGATGATGGAAAGGCTGCCGCCCTCTTCGATATTACGCGCTGCACCAAAGAAGCGCTTCGGGCGCTCCAGAGCGTGTGCATCCACACCACCGGTCAGTACCTTGCCGGAGCTGGGCACGGTGGTGTTGTAGGCGCGGGCCAGACGGGTGATGGAGTCCAGCAGGATCACCACGTCCTTCTTGTGCTCTACCAGGCGCTTGGCTTTTTCGATCACCATTTCGGCCACCTGTACGTGACGGGCCGGCGGCTCGTCGAAGGTGGAGGCAACCACTTCGCCGCGCACGGAACGCTGCATTTCGGTAACTTCCTCCGGGCGCTCGTCGATCAGCAGGACGATCAGGTGGCACTCGGGGTTGTTGCGGGTAATGGCCTGGGCCATGTTCTGCAACATGATGGTTTTACCGGCCTTGGGCGGCGCCACAACCAACCCGCGCTGACCTTTGCCGATAGGGGCAACCAGGTCGATGATGCGGCCGATGAGGTCTTCAGAGGAACCGTTCCCGCACTCAAGGGTGAGGCGTTTGTTGGGGAACAGCGGGGTAAGGTTTTCGAACAGAATCTTGTTGCGGGCGTTTTCCGGCTTGTCGAAATTGATATCGCTGACTTTCAACAGAGCGAAGTAGCGTTCACCTTCTTTGGGGGGACGGATCTTGCCGGAAATGGAGTCGCCGGTGCGGAGGTTGAAGCGGCGGATCTGACTGGGAGAAACGTAGATATCATCGGGGCCGGCGAGGTAAGAAGAGTCGGCGGACCGAAGAAAACCGAATCCATCCTGAAGAATTTCCAATACGCCTTCGCCGTAAATGTCTTCGCCGCTTTTGGCGTGGCGCTTGAGGATATTGAAAATAATGTCCTGTTTGCGCGAGCGGGCGAGGTTTTCTAGCCCCATGCCCTTGGCGATTTCAATCAGTTCTTCAATGGGTTTGGTTTTTAATTCAGAAAGATTCATACCAATAGCTTTATTAAGGTTTCTTCTGTCAGTTGGCGCGGACGCACCGGAAGTTTCTGCGGGGGGATTTGAAAGTTCGATCTTGATATGCCCGTAACGGAATGCCGACGGATTTACTTGCCGTACACAACTCTTAATGGTTTGAATCGATCACCCGAAACGGTTTACCGCTCACATTGGCCCACGCATAGGAAATGTGCGCCAGGGGGAGATAGTTCAACTTGAGGAGTTTGCGCCGGAGAGGCTGCGTCGGCAGCGGGTTGGCGACTTGGCTCAGGTCTGGACTGAACAGTTAATTTGATTACTAGGCAGTATAACGGCAGTTCGGCATCCTGCAAGGGCTATTTGGTAACCGCCTTTTGGCAAGCGCTACCACCACTGGTGACGGTTATTCACCCGCCCCCACCCCGGCTTTGATTCGGGACGCCCCTGCCAGGCAGCGGCGCCCCGATCGCGGGATCAGATCTGGCTGTCGATAAACTCGGTCAGCTGGGCACGGGACAGGGCGCCGACTTTGGTGCCTTCCACATTGCCGCCCTTGAACAGCAGCAGGGTCGGGATACCGCGCACATTGTACTTGGCGGCGGCTTCTTTGTTGGCATCCACGTCCACTTTGACGATTTTCAGCTTTTCACCGTAGTGACCGGACAGATCTTCCAGCACCGGAGCGATCATCTTGCAGGGACCGCACCACTGGGCCCAGAAGTCGACCAGTACCGGGCCTTCTGCCTTGAGTACTTCGGCTTCAAATTCTGCATCTGTTACGTTGACGATGTTCGCGCTCATAGTGCTTTCCTGTGGTTCTACTGTTTCTTGGCATTTGTTGTTGGCAGCGGGCCCATGGATCTAGGTAACAAGATGGGCGCTGAGAGGCTGCCAGTCATTGGCCCCGGGGGCTTTGCCGGCAGACATGATAAGTACGGCCAGTGGACCCCGCAAGGCTATTGGTTCTCGCCTGTTGGTCCCCCTCTTAATGGGGCCCCGAATTCAGGTTTCAAGGCCGGGGGTGCCGGCCGGGAATCAGCACCTCAATCCGCCGGTAAAAACTGCTGGAGTATTTCGTCTACATAGTCATAACCGAACGGGGTGGCGGCAATCTTTGCCTCCAGGGGCTCCACCAGTTCCATCAGCTGCAGGCGCTGCCACTCACCCGCCAAACTATCCAGTGACAGCCCGGTATAGGCCGGGTAGGTCGCGGCTGGTACACCGGATTCCAACCGCAGGCAATTCATCAGGAACTCCAGTGGGCGCTCGGCCTCTGGAACCTCTTTGACCTTCGGCAGCGGGAAACCGTCACTCCCGGACTCCACAGCCACGCCCGGCGCCTGACCCAGTTCCAGCCCCAGTGCCAGCCCCAGCGCCAAATAGTCCCGGGGAGTACGGGTGCGCTGGGTACGGATGATGCGGCCGCTGTCGGGCAGGGTGAATTTACCGTGCGCGCCGGCGCCGATCCCAATGTAATCCGCAAAGGACCAGTAGTTCAGGTTGTGGCGGGACGCGAGACCCGCACGGCTGTAGGCGGACACCTCGTAGCGGGCATAGCCCTCGCCGGCTAAATAGGCCCGGCCCGCGCGCTGTATCGCCGCGATTTCCTCGGAACCGGGGGTTACCGGCGGGGCCGAGTAGAAGGCGGTATTGGGTTCGATGGTGAGCTGGTACCAGGAGATATGCTCAACACCCAGCGCCACCGCCCGCTGCAGATCCTGCAGCGCATCGACCTCCCCTTGCCCGGGCAAGCCGTGCATCAGGTCGATATTGATATTGTCGAAACCCGCGGCCCGCGCCTGGGTCGCCGCAACCTCCGCTTCCGGGCCAGTATGGATACGGCCGAGGTTTTGCAGCTGCAGCGGATCAAAGCTCTGAACACCGATGGACAGCCGGTTGACCCCCGCACTGCGGTAGCCGGCAAATTTGGCCTGCTCAAAGGTCCCGGGGTTGGCCTCCAGGGTGATTTCAATTCCGGGCTCAAAGCCCACCAGGGACTCCGCCATTGCCAGAATCTGGCCGATAGCCTCTGGCGAAAACAGGCTGGGAGTGCCACCACCGAAGAAGATGGAGCCCAGTTTGCGCCCCTGCACCCAGGGCAACTGGCTGCGCAGGTCGCGCTCCAGCTGGGCCACATACTCTGCCTCCGGCAGCTGGCCGCCGGAAGGCTCCGCATGGGCGGCGATATGCGTGGCCACATGGGAGTTGAAGTCGCAGTAAGGGCACTTGCGCACACACCAGGGGATGTGCACATACAGGCTGAGCGGTGGCAGTTGCAGCGGCACAGGCGATGATTGGGGGGAGCGAATACTCAATGGAGACAACTCAGAGCAGTGTCTTGCCGGAGTCCGCGGAGTGCTGCCCTGCAGGCAACACCATTTCCGCATGCCACAATTGCTCGAATTTTTTCACGGCCTGAGCGCGATGACTGAGGCGGTTCTTAACGTCGCGTGGCAACTGCGCCGAAGTCAGCTTTTCCGACTCCACGAAAAACAGCGGATCATAGCCAAAGCCCTGGTCCCCCAGTGGGTGGGTCAAAATCACACCCTGCCAGCGGGCGGTGCACACCAGCGGCACCGGATCTTCCGGGCTGCGCACAAAGGCCAACGCACAGTGGAAACTGGCTCCCCGCTGGGCCGTGGGCAGCCCCTCCAGGGCTTCTAGCAGTTTGCGGTTGTTGTCGTCATCGCTGGCCCCGCTGCCGGCGTAGCGGGCGGAATAAATCCCCGGGGCACCACCCAGGGCATCGACCGCGAGACCGGAATCGTCCGCCAGCGCCGGCAGGCCGCTGGCCTTGCTCGCGTGGCGCGCCTTGATCAGGGCATTTTCGATAAAACTGAGCCCGGTTTCTTCCGCCTCATCCTGCAAAAAGTCGGACTGTGGCAACACGGCGATCTGCCAACCGGCAAACAGCTGGGAAAATTCTTTCAGTTTGCCGGCATTGCCGCTGGCAAGAACGATTTTATCCATGGGGAAACTCGGGAGAGGAATCAGATCCGGAAAGCAAAACAGCGAGCCCAATCGCTCGCTGTGCATCAATGCAAACTATTCTCAGTTTTTGTGCAGCTGGCGTCTGAACATCAGCTCGCGTGTGCTGCCGTCAGGCAGCACCAGATCGATATTGAAGGTGAGGTTTTCTTCGTCTTCAAACCGCAGCGGCGCCAGGTAATAGACCGCGTTCTGGTCGCGGATTTCCTGGAAGTTCAGCGCGCGGGATTGCTGAATCAGATTGGTTGCATTGCCGGAAACCCCCACGCTCATGCCCTGGAGGTCGCCTTTTTTGGCCACAGAAATATTGACGAAGGCGCGGTCTTTCGCGCGCACCAGATTGTATTGGCGCGCAATATCCGGGGCAATAAAGTCGCTGTTGAAGACCGTGTAAGTCACCCGGTAATCACCGAAATCTTCGTGACTCTCGATCGTTTTGGCGGTCTGCGCCGCAGCCGCGACCGCCCAGAACAGCAAGGCCATGGAGATAAATACTGCGTAGAGACGTTTCACGGCGTCCTCCTTTCTAGTCATTCCAGCTATCTACTCGTTCCAGATATTCGGGGCCAGCTTCTCGGATTGAGCCCTAAGCACGGCGCGTTAAACCACTTTCAACCTTAATATTAGCGAGTCAGATGGTAAATCGCCGTTTCTCCGAACAAATTCGGCAAAAGGTCCTTCAGCACCCCGGAAACCGTGGACTCAGAGACTACCTGGCGGTGCAGAATCTGCCAGCCGTGCTCTTTGCACAGGACTTCAAAGTCTCTGAAAGTACAAAAGTGAATATTCGGCGTGTCGTACCATTCATATGGCAATAAGTCGGAAACCGGCATGCGCCCGGAAAATGCCAGGTGCCAACGGGCCTTCCACTGTCCGAAGTTGGGGAAGGTAATGATGCACTCACGCCCCACCCGCAGCATTTCTTCCACCACCAGATGGGGAGAACGCAACGTCTGCAACGCCTGGGTCATTACCACCGTATCGAAACTCTGGTCACCGAAATTGGACAGCCCCTGGTCCAGGTTCTGTTCCACCACGCTGACACCGCGCTCGACACATTTCTGAATCTGATCGGGGTCAATTTCCAGGCCGTAGCCGGAAACCTTTTTTTCTTTTGCCAACCGCTCCAGCAGTGCGCCATCACCACAGCCGAGATCCAGCACCCGGGAACGGGCGGGAATCCAGTTGTGGATGATATCGAGGTCCTTACGCATCATGGCTGCACCCCCTCCTTCGCTTCACCTGCCACATTGTTCATATAGGCCGCGAAGATTTTTTCGTAGCGGTCGTTGGGCAACAGGAATGCATCGTGGCCCATGGGCGACTCCACCTCGGCGTAAGTCACCGGCACATTGGCATGCATCAGCGCATCGGCAATTTCCCGCGAGCGCTCCGGCGCAAAGCGCCAGTCGGAGGTGAAGGATACCAGCAGGAATTTACTGCGCGCATGAGAAAACGCCTTCACCGCGTCGTCGTCATACTCCCGCGCCAGGTCGAAATAATCCAGGGCGCGGGTCATCAGAATGTAGGTATTGGGATCAAAGCTGCCGGAAAAGGAATCGCCCTGGTAGCGCAGGTAACTCTGCACCTGAAATTCCACCAGCTCTTCCACGCCCTGCTCGAAAGTGCCCGAGCGCAGCTCGCGACCAAATTTTTTGCCCAGACCATCATCCGACAGATAAGTGATATGCCCGATCATGCGCGCTACCGCCAGCCCATCGCGCGGCAGGGTTTCCGCTTCCTGATAACGGCCGTTGCGGAAATCCGGGTCCGAGGTAATCGCCTGGCGTGCGGTTTCATTGAAAGCAATATTCTGCGCAGACAACTTCATCGCCGACGCAATCACCACCGCGTGGCGCACCCGCTCGGGGTATTCCAGGGTCCAACGCATCGCCTGCATACCGCCAAGACTACCCCCCACTACCGCGGCCCACTGCTGAATACCAAGCAGGTCTGCCAGCTGCGCCTGGGAGTGCACCCAGTCCCGCGCCCGCAGCGGCGGGAAATCCGGGCCCCAGGGTTTACCGGTCGCAGGGTTGATGGACGATGGCCCGGTAGAGCCGTGACAACCACCGAGATTGTTCAGCGCCACCACGAAAAATTTGTCCGTATCGATCGGCTTGCCCGGGCCAATGTAGTGATCCCACCAGCCCGGACGCTTGTCCTCGGCCGTGTGGTAACCGGCCGCGTGATGATGCCCGGAAAGCGCATGGCAGATCAGAACGCCGTTGCTCTTGTCTGCGTTCAGAGTGCCGTAGGTTTCATACATCAGGGTGTATTCGTCCAGCACCCGGCCGCAGGCCAGTTTGAAAGGCCCGGGGAAAGTGTGGCTTTTAGGCTCGACGAGGCCAACAGAGTTGGCTGGAAATTCCGCCGCTGCGCCGGAATAGGAAGATTGCGCGTCCGTGGTCAAAATGCTTGTGCGTGTCTGGTTGGAGGGGCGACAAGTTTACGAAAGCTGGGGGCGGGAGTACACAGCCCCGGGTGGCGAACAAATCGCCACCCGGAAACGACATCAAGAAATAGCAGCCGCCTTCAATGGCGTGACATTGCTCGCAACCGGTGCCGGTGCAATTGGCTGGGGAGCGGTCTGGGTCTGCTTGAGCAGATCTTCCAGTGCCGTCAGCGCGCCGTGGTTGCGCACCAGCTCTTCTTCCAGTGCGCGCAAATCCGTACGCTTGCTCTGGGTCTTCTGCTTCAGCTCCGTCAGTTTGATCAGGTGACGATTCAGCAGATGCTTCTGGTACTGCACATGCTGTTTCAGCGGTTCCAGTACCTGCTCCAGCCAGCCATCCACCGAAGAAATCATCTGGCTGTACATACGCCCCACCTCATTCGCCAGCGTTGCCACAAAGCGCTCCGTCAGGCGGTTGCGGCGCGCCAGCAGCAACTGCGGCGAGCGACGCAACTGCGCCGCCTGGCGGTGCAGACCGCGCAGCGCCGCGCGGAACGCGTGGATATCAAAATGCTGCTCGGCAGAAATGATATTACTCAGAGTCGAACGATCGTAAATGGCATCCACCAGACGGTTGGCCTGGTCCACTTCCCGCTCGAGATTCATCAACTGGTGCTCAACGCCGCCCATAAAGCCGTCGATGGCGCGGGCCAGGCCCAGCGGCGACCAGCGCTCGATCAGTGCGCGGCGGGTCTCATCGATCAACTGCTGCAGCTGCTGGCTGGAAACTGGTGCCAGCAGTGACGCGCGCTGGCGCGACAGCATGCGCTGACTGGATTTGAGGGTGAGCAGCTCCTGGTGACAGAATTTGTGTTGCCCCTTGGCGGTCTGGTGCAGCTGTTTGAGCTCTTCCAGCTGGTCGGGGCTGGTGGAACCGTGGCGCTTCAGGTGCTCCAGGGTTGCGCGGCCGCTGTTGAGGCGACGCTTGAGCAGGTCGCGGGTATCCGCCATCAGCGTCAGCGCCTGGTGCAGGGAGCGATGGTTGGCCACCTTGTTGCGGTGATCCAACAGGCGCTGTACCAGCAGCTGCTCAAAATCGCCGAAGCAGCTCTGCTGCAAAAGCACCGGGTCGCGCTGGGCGCGGGCAAGCAGAGCCTTCTTGGCGGATACACCCACCACGTTTTCCTGCGGCAGATCCAGCAATTTGCTGACCTCTGCGCGCATCTTCCGCAGCATCTGGCCGGCATCTTCGTCCGGGTCGTCCCACAGCACATCAATTTTGTTCAGCAGCGCCATTACCGCAGTGCCACGATGTTCGCGCAGGGGCACCAGGTGGGTTTCCCACATATTCAGGTCGGTACCACTGACACCGGCGTCGGCAGACAGCAGGAAAGCCACCGCCTGGGCACTGGGCAGGGTAGACAGGGTCAGTTCCGGCTCATTGCCGAGCGCATTCAGCCCCGGGGTATCAATGATGCGCAGCCCCTGGGCCAGCAGTGGGTGCGGCAGGGATATCAACGCGTAACGCCAGGCGGGGATCTGCACCAGATTGCCATTGCCATCCAGGTGGCGGCGATCAAAGCCGTAGCGGGCGGCTTCTTCCGGGGTCACCGCCTTGGTGGCGGCCACTCTCATCAGGGCGTCGCGGGTGGCATCGGCGTCGTCGGGATCGAAATCGAAATTCACCCATTTCTGCGGAATGCGGCGAAAGCTCTCCAGGCTGGTATTGGTGGCCAGGGTCTCGATAGGCAGCAGACGCACCGAAGCCTGCTCGGTACCATCGCTGAAGATTTCCGTGGGGCACATGGTGGTGCGGCCGGGGCGCGACGGCAGCAGGCGCTTGCCGTAGGTGTGGGACAGCAGTGCGTTGATCAGCTCGGTCTTGCCGCGGGAAAACTCCCCAACCAGAGCGACGGTGAACTGGTCCTCGACCAGTAGCTGGCGAGCCTGCTGGACTACCTGGCGGGCGCCGGCAGAATTCGGAAAGTGCTCCTCCAGCCAGTGGCTGAAGGTATCAAACTGGCGATCCAACGCCTTTTTCCAGTGGTCGTAATCGGCAATGTGCTTGCGCAAGGTCGCATCTTCCATGTTATCTGTTCTTATTGTTACTACTTACGAATTTGTGGACCATTTTCCTGCATGCAGGCGTCAAGTTAAAGCCTGCGAATGGGGTTTCGCGAACTTGGTAGGGTCGGGAAGGAAGATTCGGGAGCGACTGACAGCTAAGTCAGCGTGGGGGCCGGTTAATCCGACCCCCGCCAAGACTCAAAACGGGATATGCCAGAAGAGGTTGTACACCAGCTGCGGCATTTGTGCGCTCTGGGCAAAACCAAGCAGCAGCTTGTCGGCCACTGTCAGCAGGATAAAGATAAAGATGGGGCTGATATCAATCACCCCCAGGGGGGGAATGATCTTGCGCACCGGCGCGTACAGCGGCTCCAGCAGCTGGCGCAGCAGCATCAGTGCGGGGTGGCTGCTCTGGGGTGCGACCCAGCTGACCACGATAGAAATCAGCATGCCGACAAACAGGATGGCGATCAGTGTCATCAGGCAGCCCAGCAGAGACCACAGCAGCGCGGACAAGGGGTTCAGCATGCCGGCACCGGCGAGAAAACCGGCCCCCATGATCATCACCCAGCCTACCAGCAGCGCGAGCACCAGGGACGCCATATCGATACCGAACATACCGGGAACAATCTTGCGCAGCGGACGCAGCAGCGGACTGGTGACTTTGACAATGCCCTGGGAAATGGGATTGTAGAAATCGGCGCGCCCCAACTGCAGCATAAAGCGCAGCAGTACCGCGAACAGGAACAGTACCCCGATTGTGGCGAGAATGAATACGCCGATATTACTGAAGGTGTTGACCATCAAAAGTCCTTTTACTTATCCAGTTCTTTCGCCATTTCTGCCGCGCGCGCGGCACAATCTGTCATCGCCTGCTCAACCAGTTGTGGCAGCCCGCCCTCCTGAAAGCGCTTGACCGCCCTCTCGGTGGTACCGTTGGGGGACATGACATTGCGCTTCAATTGCGCCACATCCACATCCGCGGCCACCGCAAGTTTCGCCGCGCCCAGAGCGGTTTGCAAGGTGAGGCGCTCGGCATCCGCGCGCGCCATACCGGCTTTTTCCGCCGCGTCGATCATCGATTCCATAAATTGAAAGTAGTAGGCCGGGCCGGAGCCGGAGACCGCGATGACCTGATCGATTCCGGATTCCTGCTCCACCCACAGTGCAATACCCACCGCATCGGCCATCTGGGTAGCGACGGACTTATTCTCATCGGTGACGCCGGCGCCCGCGTAGAGCCCAGTCACACCGGTGCCCACCAGTGCCGGGGTATTGGGCATGGCGCGAATAACCGGTACCCCCTCCCCCAGCCAACGCTGGTAGGCAGCCAGCGGAATGCCCGCTGCCAGGGTGATGACCAGAGGTTTGCGAGCACTCACATCGGGGGCAATCGCCTCGCACAGTTCTTTCATCACCTGCGGTTTGACCGACAGCACGATGACATCCGCATCTTTGATGGCCGCAAGGTTATCGGTACTGCCGTGCACGCCGGTGCGGTTGCAAAACTCCTTGAGCTTTTGCGCATCGCGACCGGTGGCCACAATCTTGTCTGCCGGATAGCCACTGGCGACCATGCCGCCGATTACTGCTCCGGCCATATTGCCGGCGCCGCCGATAAAGACCATTTTGGACGCTGTCACGAGTACCTCTTTTCGGAAATTTCATCGGGAAACATGGTTTTCATCCGCCAGTTTTCCACCGGATGAGAGACTCCAGCGGGCATATGGCGAATTTTTGGCGGCCAATCAACCCGATGCACGGGCACGGGCCGCCAATTGCTTGGCAGTACCGCCACCGCCTCATACCATGGGGGCGCCACAAAGAATAACAAGGAAAGCCCATGAAGCTACGTTCCCCAGGCACCACCCTCCACTGGCTGGCGCTCGCACTCGGTATTGGTATTAGCGCCGGCGCCACAAGTCTCTCGTTCGCCGCAGTCGAGAGCCGCACCCTCAACAACGGCAATCTGGTTCTCGAAGACATACCGGCAATACCGGCGCGCGTCGCCGATGACCTGAATCGCTATCAGAGCGTACGCTCCGCAGGGTTTGTCGGCTGGGTCGAAGGCGCGGAGGGACTCTACGTTTCCACCCGCTTTGGCGAGGTAAACCAGTTGCACCGGGTGGACCAACCCGGTGGCGCGCGGCGCCAGTTGACGTTTTTCCAGGAACCCGTAGGGCAAGTCAGCCCGCGCCCGGCGTTTTCCGATGTAGCATTCACCATGGATGCCGGTGGCAGTGAGGACTCTCAGATATTCCTGTTCGACCCCGCCAGCGGCGAAAGCCGTATGATTTCAGACGGCGAGTCCCGCAACGGCGCACTGGTGTGGAGTGAAGATGGCCAGTTCCTGGCGTACCAGAGCACTCGCCGCAACGGTCGCTCCAACGACCTCTGGATCACCCACTTCACCGGCAGCGGCCACACCAGCACTCTGGCGCTGGAATCACCGGACGGCAGCTGGTGGGGGCCTGCGGCCTTCAGTGCGGACAATCGCAAACTGCTGGTGCAGCAGTACATTTCCTCTACCAGCTCACTGGTACACCTGCTCGACCTGCAAAGCGGCCAGTTGCAGTCCATCGCCGGTGACGTCGACAGCGAATCCCGTAACGAATCCCGTAACTATGCGATGGGCTTCGCCGCCGACAACAAGGGCGTCTTTTACGTAAGCGACCGCAACGGTGAGTTTGCACAGTTGTTTTATCGCGATCTCGCCAGCGGTGACGATCAGGTCGTCACCGCCGACATCCCCTGGGATGTTACCAACCTGGCCCTCAGCGCAGACAAACGTCGCGGCGCATTCAGCGTCAACGAAGACGGTATCAGCCAACTGTATTTGTTTGACCCGCGCAGCCTGCGGTACCGCAAGGTGGATTCGCTGCCCATCGGGGTGATCGGTGGCCTCGAATTCGACGCCGAGGGCGAGCGCCTGGCGCTGTCACTCAACACCGCGAAAACGCCCACGGACACCTTTGTGCTCGACCTGCGTCGCAGCGCGCTGCGCGCCGGCGACCTGGTGCGCTGGACCTCAAGCGAGGTGGGCGGGCTGGATACCGACAAGTTCGTCGAGCCACAGCTGGTGCACTACCCCACCTTCGATCAGGTAGATGGCAAGCCGCGGCAGATTCCCGCCTTCGTTTATCGCCCGCGCAATGCCAAGGGCAAGAGCAAGAGCAATGAAAAGGTGCCGGTGGTGATCTCCATTCACGGCGGCCCAGAGGGCCAGTACCGCCCCTATTTCAGCAGCACCTATCAGCTGTGGCTGGAAAAACTGGGCGTCGCGGTCATCGCTCCCAATGTGCGCGGCTCAGCAGGCTATGGCAAAACGTACGTAGCCCTGGATAACGGCTTCAAACGCGAAGATTCGGTGCGGGATATTGGCGCTTTGCTGGACTGGATCGAGACACAACCGGATCTGGATGCAGATCGCGTGGCGGTGTTCGGCGGCAGTTACGGTGGCTACATGGTGCTGGCGAGCGCCATGCACTACAGCGATCGACTGCGTGCCGCTGTGGATATCGTCGGTATTTCCAACTTCGTCACCTTCCTGGAAAACACCCGCGACTATCGCCGCGACCTGCGCCGGGTGGAATACGGGGACGAGCGCGACACGGAAATGCGCAGCTTCCTGGAGAAGATAAGCCCCAGCAACAACGTAGAGAAAATCCGCGTACCCATCTTTGTTGCACAGGGAGAGAACGATCCGCGGGTTCCCGTCAGTGAGGCGGTGCAGATAGTCGCGGCACTGCGCGATGCCGAGCAACCGGTTTGGTATATGAATGCGCTGAATGAAGGCCACGGATACCGCAAGAAAGAGAACCGCGATATCTTCGCCCAGGCCACCGCGCTGTTCTTCTCCGAGCACCTGTTGGCCGAGCCGGTCTCCAGCTGGAAAGCCCCCACCGACAATGCCATTCAATCCGCAGAACTGAATCCGTGACCTAATCCGGATATCGCCCCAAAGGCGCGGCCGGGATCAGCCAATCATTACCTTGTGCTGAATCTCAGCCGCGCCGCCCAAAAATGTCGGTGCCGATCCGGACAATGGTGGCACCGCTGAAAATCGCCGCTTCCATATCCCCGGACATACCCATCGACAGCGTATCCAGCGGTTGACCCGGCAGCTGTGCCTTGAGGTCTTCCAGCAAACCGGCCAGCTGTACAAACGGTGTACGCTGGTCATCCGCCGCCCCGCGGGGCGCAGGGATAGCCATCAAGCCGCGCAGCTGCAGATTGGGCAGCGCCGCCACCGCGGCGGCCAGTTCCGGCAGTTTTTCCGGGGTCACCCCCGACTTGCTGTCTTCACCGTCGATATTGACCTGCAAGCACACGTTCAGCGGTGGCATATCCGCCGGCCGCTGCTCAGACAGGCGGCGCGCAATTTTTAACCGCTCCACCGTGTGCATCCAGTGAAAGTGCGCCGCCACATCGCGGGTCTTGTTGGATTGCAGCGGACCGATGAAATGCCAGGTGATGTCGCAGTCCGCCAGTTCCGCCTGCTTGTCCAGCGCCTCCTGCAGGTAATTCTCACCAAAATGGCGCTGGCCGGCGTCATACGCCGCCCGCAGATCCGCCACCGGGCGGGTTTTGGACACCGCCAGCAAGGTGACAGAATCGGCCTGCCGGTCACAACTACGGCAGGCTGTGACAATCCGCTCAGCAACGGAATTGAGGTTTTCGGGGATAGACCCTTTGCGCATATACTGGGACCCAAATTTTGCTCGGCGGGCATTCTATGCGCTCACAGCCCGCACGTCATATCGACAAGCATTCGTAAGAGAAGAATAAAGGGTAGCAGTATGGACATTACAGAACTCCTCGCCTTCAGTGCCAAGCAGAACGCCTCCGACTTGCACCTCTCCGCGGGCCTGCCACCCATGATCCGGGTCGATGGCGACGTGCGCCGTATCAACCTGCCGCCCATGGAGCACAAGCAGGTGCACGGCCTGATCTACGAGATCATGAACGACAAGCAGCGCAAGGACTACGAAGAGTTCCTCGAGACCGACTTCTCCTTCGAAGTCCCCGGTGTCGCCCGCTTCCGTGTGAACGCCTTCAACCACAACCGCGGCGCCGGCGCCGTATTCCGGACCATTCCCTCCAAGGTACTGACCATGGAAGATCTCGGAATGGGCCAGGTGTTCAAGCAGATCTCCGACACTCCCCGCGGCCTGGTACTGGTCACCGGCCCCACCGGCTCCGGTAAGTCCACCTCACTGGCCGCGATGATCGACTACATCAACGACAACAAATACGAGCATATCCTCACCGTCGAAGACCCGATCGAATTCGTGCACGAATCCAAAAAGTGCCTGGTCAACCAGCGGGAAGTGCACCGCGACACCCACGGCTTCTCCGAAGCCCTGCGCTCCGCACTGCGTGAAGACCCGGACATCATCCTCGTGGGTGAGATGCGAGACCTCGAAACCATCCGCCTGGCACTGACCGCCGCGGAAACCGGCCACCTGGTATTCGGCACCCTGCACACCACCTCCGCCGCCAAAACCATCGACCGGGTTGTCGACGTATTCCCGGCGCAGGAAAAAGCCATGGTGCGCTCCATGCTGTCGGAATCCCTGCAGGCGGTAATTTCCCAGACCCTGCTCAAGCGCAATGGCGGCGGCCGTGTCGCCGCCCACGAAATCATGCGCGGCACCCCGGCCATCCGGAACCTCATCCGCGAAGATAAAATCGCGCAGATGTACTCCGCCATCCAGACCGGTGCCAACGTGGGTATGCAGACCATGGACCAGTGCCTGCAGGAACTGGTGGAGAAACGTATCATCAGCCGCGAAACCGCGCGCGAAAAAGCGAAAATGCCAGAAAACTTTTAATCAATGAGCGTCGCTACTCGAAACAAGCGAACGCTTACAAAGTACAAATTTTCAAATTGAAGGCCGGGTGCCGGGTGCGGGTTTTCAGGATCGTCGGCAACAGGGATGTTGCCGACGAAGCGTACAGGGATGTATTCACAGCGGTCCTGAAAACCCGCACCCGGTGCCCGGCCGCCACCGGGCTTGCTTCAAAGCTCCTCGGACCAGAACACGACCAGCCAAGGCGGTAAATAAAAAATGGAAATCGAACGACTCCTGCAACTGGTGACCGAAAAAGGCGCCTCCGACCTGTTCATCACCGCCGGTGTACCGCCGTCCATCAAACTGCACGGCAAAATTGTCCCCGTCAGCACCTCCGCCCTGACCCCGGAAAAAGCCCGGGAAATGGTCGTCAGCATCATGAACGACCGCCAGAAAAAAGAATTCGCCGAAAGCAAAGAACTCAACTTCGCCATCTCCGTGCGCAACGTCGGCCGCTTCCGGGTATCCGCCTTCTTCCAGCGCAACCTCGTCGGCATGGTACTGCGTCGGATTGAAACCAAAATCCCCACCATCGACGGACTGGGACTGCCAGAACAGCTCAAAGAACTGGCCATGACCAAACGCGGCCTGATCATCTTCGTGGGCGCCACCGGTACCGGTAAATCCACCTCGCTCGCCTCCATGATCGGCCACCGCAATGAGCACTCCAAGGGCCACATCATCTCCATCGAAGACCCCATCGAATTCATCCACCAGCACCGCGGCTGCATCGTCACCCAGCGCGAAGTGGGCCTGGATACCGAATCCTTCGAAACCGCCCTGAAAAATACTCTGCGACAGGCCCCCGACGTCATCCTCATTGGTGAGGTCCGCTCTCGCGAAACCATGGACCACGCCATCGCCTTCGCCGAAACCGGCCACCTGTGCCTGTGTACCCTGCACGCCAACAACGCGAACCAGGCGCTGGACCGGATCATCCACTTCTTCCCCGCTGACCGTCACCAGCAACTGTGGATGGACCTGTCGCTTAACCTGCAGGCCATGGTCGCCCAGCAGCTGGTACCGACCCCGGACGGCGATGGCCGCCGCGCCTGTCTCGAGATCATGATCAACACCCCGCTGATGTCAGACCTGATCCGCAAGGGCGAAGTACACAAAATGAAGGAGCTGATGAAGCGCTCCGTCGAGCAGGGTATGCAGACCTTCGACCAGGCCCTGTACGAACTCTACGACCGCGGCGAAATCACCTACGAAGACGCCCTCGCCCACGCCGACTCCGCCAACGACCTGCGCCTGATGATCAAGCTCAAGTCCGAGTCCGACGCCGAGTACCTCAACAGCGCGGCCGACGAACTGAGCCTCGCCAGCGACACCGACTCCGGCGGTGCACCAAGCATTTATTAAGCGTCCAGCTCAGAAAATTTACAGGGCAGGTGCGGCAACGCCCCTGCCCTTTTTTATCCAGGAAATACCCGATTGAAAGACCAGGAAAAAATCGCATTGATCACCGGCGGCAGCCGTGGCATCGGCGCCGCCACTGCCCGATTACTGGCCGCCCGCGGCTACAACCTGTGCATCAGTTACCGCGCGCGAAAGTCCGCTGCTGATGCGCTACTGGAGGAAATTTCCAGATTCGACATTCGCGCCATTGCGGTACAGGCCGACATTTCCAGCGAAGCCGATGTCGAGCGGTTGTTTGGCACCGTAGATAGCGAACTGGGCCCGATCAGCGCACTGGTGAATAATGCCGGCATGCTGCTGCAGCAATCCCGCGTCGAGCGAATGACCGCGGAGCGCATCAATCGCATACTACAAACCAATGTCACCGGCACCCTGCTCTGCTGCCGCGAAGCGATCAAACGCATGTCGACAACATTCGGCGGCAATGGCGGTGCCATCGTCAATGTCTCATCCGGTGCCGCCCGCAGTGGCTCCCCCAATGAATACATCGACTACGCCGCCAGCAAGGGCGCGGTCGACACCCTCACGATCGGGCTGAGCAAAGAAGTCGCGCAGGATGGCATCCGTGTAAATGGTGTGCGCCCCGGACTGATTGATACCGAGATGCACAGCGACGGTGGCGAGCCCGCCCGCATCGATCGGCTCAAATCCAATATTCCGCTGGGCCGTGGCGGCCAGCCGCAGGAGGTGGCCGGGGCCATTACCTGGTTGCTCAGCGACGAAGCCTCTTTCACAACCGGCAGCTTTATCGATACCACCGGTGGGCTATAAAGCCGTGAAAATCGCCATGAAAGCAGCCATGAAATTTGTCTTCATTTGCAGCATTGCCCTGGCAGCGCTACTGGCCGGCTGCGATGATAAATATCCCGACCAGATCTTTATCAACACCACCGTTGTTACCCTGAACCCGACAAACGACATTGCAGAAGCCCTGGCCACAAAAAATGGCCGTATTGTCGCGGTTGGAAAGCGACAGGATCTTGCCGCACTGGCGGGCCCGACCACCGAAGTCATCGACCTCAAAGGCAAGACCCTGCTGCCGGGATTTGTTGCCGCCCACGAGCACCCGGCCATCAGTGCCGTATTCCGCAACTTTATTGACATGAGCGGCTTTCGCCACGCCTCCGCAGACGCTGCGTGGCAGGCACTGAAACAATCCATAGACGCGACACCTAAAGGCGAGTGGGTTTACGCCAAAGGGCTTGATCCGGTGTTGCTCGCCGGCCTGCAACCACCGACACGACAACAGCTGGATACACTTGCCCCCGAAAACCCGGTGTTTATTCTCTCCCAGAGCATGCACACCGCCTGGGTCAATTCCGCGGCGCTGGCGGCAATGGAAATTGACGAGCAATCCCCCGATCCCGGCGAGGGCTCTTACTACGGGCGCGACGACAGCGGACGCCTCAATGGGCTGTTGGTAGAAAAGCAGGCGCTGGAGCCGTTTATTGCACCGCACAAAAGCCCGCTGAAACTCGTTTCTGCCTATGAAGCGGAACTCGATGACCTGCGCGCGGCCGGCTATACCAGCGTCGCCTCATTAGGCTTCAATGTCCCAGCCTGGCTGGCAAGGTGGACCGCCAGTGATCATCTGAAACCGCGCATCCGCCAGTTTTTTTACTACCGCGGGGAAAACCTCGCCAAGCTCGATGGCCAACCGCAAACCGACGGCGACGCCTTTCGGATACTCGGGGCAAAATTCTGGTACGACGGTTCGCCCTACAGTGGCAGCATGGTGGTGGAGCAGCCATACCAGGACAGTACTCTGGCGCAACAGTTGGGAATTGCCCACGGCAGCCACGGCGAACCGGTGGTAACCCCGCAGGAATTGCAGCAAAAAATTTCAGAATTGAGCGGGCGCGGCTGGCAGATTGCCATTCATGTGCAGGGGGATAGAGCCGCGCGGGAATACCTGCAGATTCTGCGTAACCATATCGAAACTTTACCCCTCGAGGAGCGGCAGGCCTTTATCGCCCGTCGCCATCGTCTGGAACACGGATTGCTACTGGGTAAAGACCTGCTGCCGGCGTTTGCGGCGCTGGGCATTACGCCCAGCTTCCATATCAATCATCTCTACTACTATGGCGATGCATTGAAAGACGAACTGTTGGGCGTCCCGCGCGCCGAAAACATACTACCGCTGAAAACGGCATTCGACCTCGGCATGCACCCCACACTGCACGCCGATAGCCCGATGTTTCCGGCGCAGCCTTTCAGCCTGATGCAGACCGCCATTCGTCGCGAATCGCGCGCGGGCACCCTGATCGGCGCCGACGAAGCCATTACGCCATTGCAGGCGCTGCGCGCCATGACCATCAATGCTGCCTGGCAACTGGGCATGGAAAAAGACATAGGTTCGCTGGAAGCGGGGAAATTCGCGGATCTGGTGATTGTGGATAAAAATCCACTGACGACGCCGGCGTTACACTGGCGAGAGATTCGTGTACAGGAAACCCGGATTGCCGGCAGGCGCTAGCGGCAGGCTCAGGCCATTTCCGACAACAGGGATTTGATACCGGGCAGCAAGCGTCGGGAGACGGGCGGCATCAGCGCACACTCGCTGAGCGTTATCCGGTAGCCATCGTCCACTTTCTGCAAGCCGGTGATGTACTCCCGCGCCACTATCGCGCTGCGATGCACCCGCACGAAGCGCTCGCCGAATTCTGCCTCCAGCTCCTTGAGCGATTCATCCAGCAGTGTTTCACCGCCACTGTGGTGGGCAATTACGTATTTGTCTTCGGCAATCAGGCAGCGAATATCCTCCACATCCAGCAACTGCACGCCGCGGCGGCTCACCGCCCTGATCTGGCGGCGGCCGGCGGCGATAGCCGATGTTTTGGTTTCAGCCTGTGGCTGGTTTTTCAGTTGCGGTTTGCTCAGTCTTCGCGCCTGGGCAACCGCCTGTGCCAGCTGCTCCACATTGACGGGCTTGAGCAGGTAACCCGATGCAGCAACCGCGAAGGCAGGGAGCGCAAACTCGTCGTGGGCGGTGCAGAAAATGATGGCGGGTGGGTTCGGGCGGGCGGAAATTTGTTGGGCGAGTTGGAGCCCGTTTTCTCCGGGCATTTCGATATCCAATAACAACAGGTCCGGGTCGAGTAGATCCAGCTGTTGTAATGCGCTTTCCCCATCGGCAGCTTCTCCCAGCAGTTGGCAACCATCAATAGTCTGCAACTGTCGGGCCAGTCTGGCCCGCGCCAGCGGCTCGTCATCGACGATCAGCACACCGAGCTTCTGCCTGGAGTCACTCACCGGTGACCTCCTCGGGCTTTTGTCGCTTCTGCTCTGGTGCCTGTGCTGGCTTCAGCAATTGTCCGGCTCTATCTGTCGGCGAAGGTGTTGGCAGGCGTACCGGCAGGGATAGTTCCACGCGATAACTACCGTCGCGGGCTTCCGCGTGAAAGCGGAAAGCGTTGCCGTAATACGCGCTGAGACGCTGGCGAATATTATCCATCGCCATCCCGTTGCCGGCACTTATGCCGGTGACGTTTTCGGTCTCAACGTTCTCTTTACCAACCTTCCCTTCAGATACTGCAATAGGATTTTCAATCGACAATAGCAGTTCGCCACGCTCTCTGCCAATGACATTTGTGCGAAGCGCAATTTGAATGGTGCCGCCAGTACGCAAGCGCGCAACGCCGTGCAGCACGGCATTTTCCAGCAGCGGCTGCAGCAGCATGGAGGGCAACTCGACGCCCGCGGGCAGCGGTTCGATTTGCCACTGTTGTTGCAGGCGGCCGCCCAAACGCAGGGATTCAATTTCGAGATAACGCCTGGCCAGCGCAATTTCCTGCTCCACAGGCACCAATTTTGAGTCTGCCAGTGACGCGCGAAATAAAGCGCAGAGATCTTCCACCAGTTTTTCCGCGCGCTCTGCATCCACTGCAATCAGACTGGCGAGGCTGTTCATACTGTTGAACAGAAAATGTGGGCGAATACGCGACTGCAACGCCTCTATACGCGCGCCCAGCTCTGCCTGCTGCTGGTTGTGTAGTTGCTGCTGCACATAGGCGTAGCGCAGCACCACACCGGCGCAGATGGCGCCGACCAGCAGATTGGCCAGCAGTGCCCAATAATCGATGGCGGTGCCCGCCATATCCGCCAACCACCAGTGCTGCACCCCCAGTACCGTCACCAGTACCCCCAGCACGCAGCCGTAACTGAACGCGGCCGCGACTTTGTGGGATTGGCGGTGGGACAGGCGCGCAAGATACGGGCGCAAGCGGCAGAGAATGGCCGCAGAGGGCAGGATCGCCCATTGAATGGTCAGGGAGACCAGCCCCAGTCGCTGCCAGTTGAGGGGATTGAGGCCATCGGTGGTCAGCACCAGCACCAGCGCCAGCAGCTCGCCCATCAAGACCAGGGCGGCAACACCGGTCACATTGCACAGGTCCGGCAGGAACGGTGCCGGCGCATCAGCCCCCGGGAGACCAGGCTGCGGGCGCGCAGAATCTTTGCCATCGGGGGCAATTTCGCGAATTTGCTGCGCTATAATGCCCGCCGCTTGCGCGGGCCGGGAAGATGTCATACCACTTTATCTTTATTCTGGATCCGCTCTAGAAGAGAGAAGATACCGCCATCCCGGATCGACTTCCATATCCCAACCCAGATTCCACCAGAGGCAGCATGAGCAACGACAACTCCGCCACAAACAATGCCCAGAACCCCGCCGCAAAACTGTGGGGCGGCCGCTTCAGCGAAGCCACCGATGCGTTCGTGGAGCGCTTTACCGCCTCGGTGATGTTCGACCAGCGCATGGCTCTGGAAGATATCCAGGGCTCCCTGGCCCACGCGCAGATGCTGTCGGAAGTGGGGGTTTTGACCGCGGACGAGTTCAAACAGATCGAGGGCGGCCTGAAAGACATCGCCGAAGAGATCAAGGCCGGCGAATTCCCCTGGTCGGTAGAGCTCGAAGACGTGCACATGAATATCGAGGCGCGCCTGACCAACCGCATCGGCGCCACCGGCAAGAAACTGCACACCGGCCGCTCGCGCAACGACCAGGTCGCAACCGACATTCGCCTGTGGCTGCGCAACCGCATCGACCTGATTGCCGGCGAGCTGACCCGCTTGCAAACCGGCCTGGTGGACCTGGCAGAAAAAGAAGCCGACACCATCATGCCCGGTTTCACCCACCTGCAGAGCGCACAGCCGGTCACCTTTGGCCATCACCTGCTGGCCTGGAATGAAATGCTGACCCGCGACTACGAGCGCCTGATGGACTGCCGCAAACGCGTCAACCGCTCGCCGCTGGGTGCGGCTGCGCTGGCCGGTACCAGCTACCCGATCAACCGTGTGCGCACCGCCGAGCTGCTGGGTTTCGATGCCCCCACCGAGAACTCGCTGGATTCTGTCAGCGATCGCGACTTCGCCATCGAATTCTGCGCGTTCAGCGCGCTGCTGCTGACCCACCTCAGCCGCGCCAGTGAAGAACTGGTGCTGTGGACTTCCAGCCAGTTCAATTTTATCGACCTGCCGGATCGCTTCTGCACCGGCTCCTCGATCATGCCGCAGAAGAAGAACCCGGACGTGCCGGAGCTGGTGCGCGGTAAGACCGGCCGTGTGAACGGTCACCTGATCGCCCTGCTGACCCTGATGAAGAGCCAGCCGCTGGCCTACAACAAGGACAACCAGGAAGACAAAGAGCCGCTGTTCGACGCCGCCGACACCGCCCTCGACTGCCTGCGCGCTTTTGCCGATATGGCACCGGCGCTGAAGCCGAAGAAAGAGAACATGCTCGCCGCGGCCGGCAAGGGCTTCTCCACGGCCACCGACCTGGCGGACTATCTGGTGCGCAAGGGCGTGGCCTTCCGCGATGCCCATGAGATTGTCGGTCAGTCCGTGGCGTTTGCGATCGAGAAGGATTGCGACCTGGCCGACCTGAGCCTGGCGGAATTGCAGAAGTTTTCCGATGTGATCGGCGATGACGTCTTCGACGTGCTAACCCTGGAGGGCTCTGTCGCTGCCCGCGATCATATCGGCGGCACCGCGCCGAATCAGGTGCGCGCCGCTTGCGGTCGCGCGCGTGCACTGATCGCATCGCGCTAACGCCATACCAGCGGGCCGCAAGGCCCGCTGCCACTATTCACCATAATTCATCCCAACCGCCGCCACTTTCCAGCTTCCGTGACCCGCTAGACTTCTCCCGATAAAAAGAACCAATCACAGGGAAAGTCCAACCATGCGCAAATACCTGCTGCTCGGCGTCATCGCGCTCCTCATCGCCGTTTACCTCACCAACGCCTCCTGGCTCGCGGAACAGCGCCCGGGCAAACCGACGCTGATTGCACACCGCGGCGTCTACCAGACCTACAACCGCGACAACCTAGGCCGCGACGACTGTACTGCCACCCGCGTGTTCCAGCCCGAACACGAATACCTGGAAAACACCATCGCCTCCATGCACGCCGCCTTCGATGCCGGAGCGGATATTGTCGAGATTGACGTGCACCCCACCACCGATGGCGAGTTCGCCGTATTCCACGACTGGACCATCGACTGCCGCACCGAGGGCAAAGGCACCACTCGCGACCATCCGATGAGCTACCTCAAAACCCTGGATATCGGCTACGGCTACACCCCGGACGGCGGCAAGACGTTTCCCTTCCGCGGCAAGGGTGTCGGGCTGATGCCGACGCTGGAGGAGGTGTACAGGACATTCCCGGACAAAAAATTTCTGGTAAATATCAAAAGCGGCCGTCGCAAGGAGGCGGTACAACTGCACCGGTACCTGCGCCAGCGCCAGTTGCCGACAAGCGGGCCGCTACTGGTCTACGGCAACGAAAAAGTGATGGCGAAAATGCGCGAGCTACGCCCCGATGTGTGGAGCTTCAGCCGCGAGAGCGTCAAAAACTGCAGCTACCGCTATCTGTTTCTGGGGTGGACCGGGTATGTACCAGAAGCCTGCCGCAATGGCGCGGTTGTGGTACCAAACACCTGGCAGTGGGCTCTGTGGGGCTGGCCGGATCGGTTTATGCAGCGCATGGACGATGCGGGCGCAATGGTGATGGAGCTGGATTTCGCCGGGCGCGGACGCGGATTCCACGGCATCTACAAAACTGAAGAGCTGGATTTTCTGCCAGCGGACTATCGCGGAGCCCTGTGGGTGGAAAAGATAGAGGTAATCGGGCCTTACGCAAAGACCAGGTTCGACTAGAAGAATTAGGGGCTTTACAGCCCCAGACTGACGTTACTGCCCTGCTGCTCGCTCAGCACCCGATCCAGCAGCGTCGGCAGATCTTCGCCAGTGGTGGAACACTTCCAGCCCGCTTTATCACCGGAATTGTCGAAACTCAGGTGGTAGCCCCCGGAGCGCGCCGCCACCCACAACTCCTGCACCGCGCTCTGGCGCGACAGAATCACCTGGGTACCGTTGTCTTCCAGGGTAATCGTCAGCACCGCGTCCGCGCGCTCGTAATCCATATCCACCTCACACTCATCCAGTGCGTCTTCGATGGCGATCAGGGTTTCTTCAATCGCAGCGTTATAGGCAGCCTGACTCATAATCTGATTACTTCTGTTACTGTGTTGCTCAAGGGCCGGGGTCGCTATACTAGCAGGCTTTTCCAGTCTTCTCGTCCCGCGTTGCGGCAGGAATTTTCGATGCGCACACAACTGATTTCCGTGGCACTTCTGCTCACCTTTGCCGGGCTGGTCACCGCCTGTGGACAAAAGGGCCCACTCTATCTGCCCCAGGACCCCGCGCGCCCCGCAACCAGCGCCCCCGTTGCGCAGCCGCAGGGCTCGACGAATCCGACCCAGGCCGGCCAGGAGCAGCGCGAGCAAGACGAAAGCGAACAAAAAACCGACCAGCAACTTCAGCAATACACGGAAGCAGAAGCAGTAACCAAATGAGTGAATTCCACTACCAGCAGGGAAGCCTGTGGGCCGAGGGCGTAAACCTCGAGCAGATCGCCGAGCAGTTCGGCACTCCCACTTACGTCTACAGTCGCGCCCACTTCGAGCGCCAGTACCAGAGCTATGCCGACGCCCTTGGCGAGCACCCCGGGCTCATCTGTTATGCGGTCAAGGCCAACAGCAACCTCGGGATACTGTCGGTGCTGGCCCAGCTGGGTGCGGGTTTTGACATTGTATCCGCCGGCGAATTGGAGCGGGTACTGATGGCCGGCGGCGATCCCGCCAAGGTGGTGTTCTCCGGCGTCGGCAAAACCGCCGATGAAATGCGCCGCGCGCTGCAACTGGGGGTTCACTGCTTTAATGTGGAATCCGAAGCGGAACTGGATCGACTGGATGCGGTGGCGGCGGAGCTGGGCGTGATCGCGCCGGTGTCCCTGCGGGTAAACCCGGACGTGGATGCCAAGACCCACCCCTATATTTCCACCGGCCTCAAGGAAAACAAATTCGGCATTGCCATCGAGCGCGCCCCCGAGGTGTATCGCAAGGTGGCGGCCTCGGCGAACCTGAACGCCGTCGGCGTGGACTGCCATATCGGCTCCCAGTTGACCGAAATCACCCCTTTCCTGGATGCGCTGGATCGCCTGCTGCTGCTGATCGACCAGCTCGCCGAAGACGGCACTGTGCTCAAGCACCTGGACCTGGGCGGTGGCCTGGGCGTGCGCTACCGCGGCGAAGAGCCGCCGGAAGTGAGCGATTACCTGGGCGCAGTTAAAGAAAAGCTCGCCGGGCGCAACCTGGCACTGGTGCTGGAACCCGGCCGCTCGATTTCCGCCAACGGCGGCGCTCTGCTGACCCGGGTGGAATTCCTCAAGCGCACCGAAGAGCACAACTTTGCCATCGTCGACGCGGCCATGAACGACAACCTGCGCCCGGCCCTGTACCAGGCCTGGCAGGATATCGTCGCGGTGACCCCGAGCAATGGCGAAACCGAGAGCTGGGACATCGTCGGCCCGGTGTGTGAAACCGGCGACTTTCTCGGCAAGCACCGCCCGCTGGCGCTGGAGCAAGGACAACTGTTGGCGATGCTGTCTGCCGGCGCCTACGGTTTCACCATGAGTTCCAACTACAACTCCCGTACCCGCGCCGCAGAGGTGCTGGTGGACGGCGACAAAACCTATCTGGTGCGGGCCCGCGAAACCTTCGCGGATCTGGTGCGCGGGGAATCCCCGGTACCGGCCAGGGATTGAGTGGAAAAAACGGAATGCGCCTGAAATTCACCAAAATGCACGGGCTCGGCAATGACTTTGTCATGCTCGACGCCATCACCCAGCGGGTCAAACTGTCGCCGGAGCGGGTGCGCCAGATCGCCGACCGCCATACCGGCATCGGCTGTGACCAGCTGCTGCTGGTGGAGGCGCCGCGGGATCCGGACGTGGATTTCCGCTACCGCATTTACAACTCCGATGGCAGCGAAGTGGAAAACTGCGGCAATGGCGCCCGCTGTTTTGCCCGCTTCGTACGCGAGCGGCGCCTGACCAGCAAGGAGAACATCCTGGTGGAAACCGCCGCTGGCATTCTCGAACTGAAGGTCCAGGATGGCGATCTGGTGAGTGTGGATATGGGCGCACCGATACTGGATCCGCAAAAAGTCCCGTTCGACGCTGATATTCAGGCCGAGTCTTACCCCCTGCAGGTAGACGGCGAGACCTATACCATCGGTGCTGTGTCCATGGGCAACCCGCACGCGGTGCTGCTGGTGGAAGATGTGGACACCGCCCCGGTGGAGTCCCTGGGCGCGGCCATCGAGTGCCACCCGCGCTTCCCGCAAAAAGTAAATGTGGGCTTTCTGCAGATCCAGGACAGAAAGACCGCCCGCCTGCGCGTGTTTGAGCGCGGCGTCGGCGAAACCCGCGCCTGCGGTACCGGCGCCTGCGGTGCCATGGTGGCCGCACGTCTGCGCGGCCTGGTGGATGAAGAGCTGCAGATCACCCTGCCCGGCGGCACCCTGACGATCCACTGGCCGGGGCCCGGCGAGCCGGTTACCATGACCGGACCCGCAACCGCGGTATATCACGGACAGATAGTGCTCTGACAAAAACTCCCGGGCTCAGCGATACCACCACAGGGCATCGCCCGCAGCAGCCGACGGGATCAGCCGGTGGAAATGACAATGACCGACCACAGCGACGCAACCCTGATCGACAGCACCGTCGAGGCCAACCTGGAAAAACAGGTAGCCGCCGACAGTGAAAACCAGCGTAACAAAAAGCTGCTGGCGCGACAGGTGGCCCGCTACCTGATCCAGAATCCCACCTTCTTTGCCGAAAATATGGAGCTGCTGGAAACCATCCAGCTGCCAAAGGAAAACGGCAAGACGGTGTCGCTGATGACCCACCAGACCAACCTGCTGCGCGAGCGCAATATCGAAATGCGCCAGCGCCTCGACCAGCTGCTGCAAAACGCCCGCGACAACGACCAGCTGTTCCTGAGCAGCCGCCGGCTGGTACTGGCACTGCTGGAATCCCGCACCGTCGCCGAGGCCGGTAAGGCACTGCTGACCAGCTTCCAGCAGGAGTTCAAAGTCGAAGTCACCGCACTCACCCTGTTCGGCCCCCTGCCGGGTTCCGGCAAGTATCTGGGCGATGTGCGCAGCAGCTCCCGCAGCAGTGCGGAAACTTCCATCGGCTCAATACTGCGCAACGGTCGCACCGTCTGCGGCACCCTGCGCCCCACCGAAACCGCCTACCTGTTCGGCAAGGATGCGGACCGCGTCGCCTCCGCCGCAGTTGTGCCCCTGGCAAACCAGCTGGGTATTCTGGCAGTGGGTTCCAGCAACCCCAATCACTACCGCTCCAGCCTGGACACCCTGTTCCTGTCCTATATCGGCGAAATTCTCGAGCGGCTGCTGCCGGATCTGCTGGCGCGGAGCTGATCCCCGGTGCAGCTGACGGCAGCAACGGACGCCTTTCTGCTGCACCTGCAGCACAAAAACCTGTCTGCCCATACCTTGAGCGCCTATCGCCGCGATCTGGAAAAGCTGCAACAGCTGGCGGACCAGGAGCAACTCGACGACCTGCGCCAACTGGATCAAATGCGCCTGCGCAGCTGGCTGGCGCAACTGCACCGCGGTGGCCTCTCTCCCAAAAGTCTGCAGCGCTGGCTATCGGCAGTGCGCACCCTGCTGCGCTATTGCATGCGTGAAGGCTGGCTGCCGGCAAATGTGGCGGAAGGCCTGCGTGCGCCCAAGGCGGAAAAGAAGCTGCCCAAGCTGCTGGATGTGGATGCCGCCGCGCAATTTGTGGAAAGCCCCAGGGAAGCGGGGGCAGAAAATACCAATGAACTGCTGAGCCTGCGCGACAGCGCCATCCTGGAACTCTTCTATAGCAGTGGACTGCGCCTTTCCGAGTTGACCGGCCTGAACTGGCAAGACCTGGACCTGAAAAGTGGCGAGGTCCGGGTCACGGGTAAAGGCGATAAAACCCGCCTGTTGCCCGTAGGCCGCTACGCGCGTGAGGCGCTGCACGCATGGCACCTGCAGGCTCCCCCGGCGCAGGCAGACAGCAAAGGGGCAGCCCCGGTGTTCACCACCGCCAAAGGCAAGCGTCTCAGCAACCGCGCAGTTCAGGCGCGCCTGGCCCACTGGGCCAGAAGCGGCGGCGCAGACCAGCGGGTACACCCGCACATGCTGCGGCACTCCTTCGCCAGCCACATGCTGGAATCCAGCAGTGACCTGCGCGCAGTGCAGGAGCTGCTGGGCCACGCGGACATCAGCACCACCCAGATTTACACCCACCTGGATTTCCAGCACCTGTCCCGGGTCTACGACCAGGCACACCCGCGCGCGCAGACATCGGACGACGATTGATACGGTAACCGGGTAGCGGCCTAAAGCGGCGAGCGGGGAATGCGCCAGATGGGGCGGGAGGAGTCGGCAGGAATGGAATTGAACAGAATTGCTTGAAACTGGACCCCGGCCGGAACCGGGGGACGCTTCAATTGCCGTCATGCCGGCGGCTGCCGGCATCCAGTTTTACCTCTTGGTCCAGTCCACTAGATGGGCCGACTGCCGTACTTCGGCTGCGGCTTGCGTGGTGGGTCTGCAGTGACTTCCGGTGCTATCTCGTTGATGGCACCGCCCTGGGCGAGGAAGGCCTCGACCTCGGAACTCAGTTGACTGCGGGCCCGCTGACGGGAGGTAATAGTGCGCTCTTCGCTAAACTCATCCGAGTCTTTTGCTCGAGCGCTGGACTGATCGTCTTTCATGTTGATTTACCCTGTAACTTGATACCCCTGTTACAGAGGGAATACCCCTGCTGCCGCTACCGTCTCCCGGAAAACGCCGTTTAGTCCCGGCCGATTTATTCGGGCGATCCTTCATTGCCATGATGGCAACACAGAATCTGCAAATAAATTCCGCCGGGCAGAAACTTTCCTGCGGCGAAATATTTATAGGCAGTGTCCAAGCAGCCTGCCAGAAAAGGTTCCCGTATTTGGTAGAGTTTTTTCAGCCGGTTTTAGGCCAATTTATTGCTGTTGGTTATGCTTTTTTTCCCGCCAGGGTTTTGAACGCCATCACGTCGCCCAAAGCATTCCGATGCCATTCGAACAAAAAACCTCCGCACAAATTTTTTACGGGCACAAAAAAGCCCCGCAAGCGGGGCTTTGAAAACACTGTGTCGGATTCTTTGATCAGACCGCTTCGCTGCCGGTTTCGCCGGTGCGGATACGGATGACTTCTTCGAGCGCAGTGATAAAGATTTTGCCGTCACCGATTTTACCGGTCTGGGCAGCCTTGGTGATGGCTTCGACGGCGCTATCGACCATGCTGTCGTCCACCGCCAGTTCCAGTTTCACCTTGGGCAGAAAGTCCACCACGTATTCGGCGCCACGGTACAGCTCGGTGTGACCTTTCTGACGGCCGAAGCCTTTGACTTCGGTCACGGTCATGCCCTGCACGCCGACTTCGGACAGCGCAGTGCGCACGTCGTCCAGTTTGAATGGCTTAACGACAGCCGTAATCAATTTCATTGACTTATCCCCTGATTATGTTTCTTGCGGGCACCGGCCCAGAACTGAATCGGCGCCGGAAGATTCTTGTTGCCGCCGGTTCCAGGGACAAGTCCTAAAACCCGGCGGCGATATTATGAGCGCTTATTTGCTCATAAATTCCGGATAAGCTTCCATTCCGCACTCGACCAAGTCAACACCTTGCTGCTCTTCTTCTTCGCTGACGCGAATACCGGTGATCAGCTTGAGGGCAAACCAGACTGCGAAGGAGGCACCGAATACCCATACGAAGATGGTGGCAGCGCCGATCAGCTGGCCGCTGAAGGAAGAACCGTCGTTGGTAACCGGTACCAGCAGCAGACCCAGCAGACCAACTACACCGTGCACGGAGATGGCGCCAACGGGATCATCGATCTTCAGCTTGTCCAGGCCAACGATGGAGAAGACCACCAGTACACCACCCAGGGCGCCGAACAGGGTTGCCTGCAGGGCAGTCGGCGTGGAGGGCTCAGCAGTGATGGCCACCAGGCCAGCCAGGGCGCCGTTCAGCAGCATGGTCAGGTCGGCTTTGCCGAACAGGATGCGACCGGTGATCAGTGCAGCAACGGCACCACCAGCGGCAGCGGCGTTGGTGTTCAGGAACACCATGGCTACGGAGTGTGCATTGGCAGCATCGCCCAGTTTCAGAACGGAACCGCCGTTGAAGCCGAACCAGCCCATCCACAGGATGAAGGTACCCAGGGTCGCCAGCGGCAGGTTGGCACCGGGGATGGCGTAGATTTCGCCATTCGGGCCGTATTTGCCTTTACGCGCGCCCAGTAGCAGTACGCCCGCCAGAGCAGCGGCAGCACCCGCCATGTGCACGATGCCGGAACCGGCGAAGTCGGAGAAGCCCAGGTCGCCCAGGTTGAACATGCCGAATACATCCGCACCGCCCCAGGTCCAGGAACCTTCCAGCGGGTAGATAACCCCGGTCATCACTACCGCGAACACCAGGAAGCTCCACAGCTTCATGCGCTCGGCAACAGCACCGGAAACGATGGACATGGCAGTTGCCACGAAGACCACCTGGAAGAAGAAGTCGGAAGCGCCGGAGTAAACGGAGTCACCATCGAAACCGTTCTCTGCGGAACTCGCCAGAACGCCTTCGAGGTCAAACGCCTCGATACCGTTCAGCAACCAGCCACCGTCGTACATGATCGCGTAACCGCTGATCAGGTACATGATGCTGGCAATGGCAAACAGCGCCACGTTTTTAGTCAGAATTTCCGTGGTGTTTTTGGAACGCACCAGGCCCGCTTCCAGCATGGCAAAGCCAGCTGCCATCCACATGACCAGTGCACCGCACACGAGGAAATAAAATGTATCAATTGCGTACTGCAACTGAAAAATTTGATTTTCCATTTTTCGCTCCGTTTAACCCAAACTTTCCCGAGTCGCCCCGGCAGTTTTCTGTTTATTGATCAAAGAATCGTTTTAGCAATCTGTTCTGTTTTTAGATCGCTTCCGCGCCGGTTTCACCGGTACGAATGCGGATTGCCTGCTCAAGGTTTGCAACAAAGATCTTGCCGTCGCCGATCTTGCCGCTCTGCGCCGCAGAACCGATGGCTTCCAGCACGGCGTCTACCTGGCTGTCATCAACGGCGATCTGCAACATGGTTTTGGGCAGAAAATCCACTACATACTCCGCTCCACGATAGAGCTCGGTATGGCCTTTCTGCCGCCCAAAACCTTTTACTTCGCTAACAGTAATGCCACTAACACCGGCTTCGGCCAGCGCGTCGCGCACTGCGTCAAGCTTGAAAGGCTTGATGATTGCGGTTACCAGTTTCATGGTCTCCCCCTACGATAAAGCCCACTCTGGGAGCGGGCTCGGTTAGTTATCCGGTTATTACCAGCTGTAAGAAGCGCCGGCGAGTACGGTGGGCTCACACCAGTCGGTGAAGAAGCATTCTTCGTCACTGACATCGGTGCCCACCAGGGAGGCGCTCAGGGCCAGGCCACCGAACTCTTTACCGACGGACACTGAGTAGTCGATGTAGGAATCCGATCCATTCAGGAAGATTTCTTCATCAAACAGGTTCAGGCCGGCGCTCAGGTCGAGCGCGATATCGTTCGGCAGTGCGAAAGAGTAACCAGCACTCAGGTAGTAAAATTCACCGGCCTGGTACCAGTAGTCGTCAGAGTATGCGAAGCCAACAGACGCATCGCCGAAGCTCAGGCTGCCGTACACTTCCTGGTAATCTTCATCCTGGTCGCTGCCGTGGTAGGCGTAGTAGATGTAGCCAACGTCGTAGCCAACACCACCGGCGGTTTCACCCGCATAGCCGCCGTAGAAATCCTGCTCGAATTTGGTTTCATCGGCACCGTAGTTGAAGTCAACCTGGGAAGCCCAGGTACCCAGGTAAACACCGTTACCCATATCCAGATCCACACCGCCCTGAATCGCAGGGCCGCTATCGGTCTGGGAAACACCGCGGAAGCGGTAGTCGCTGACGACGCCTACATTGGCACTGAAGCTGGGACCAGAATCTGCCGCAGTAGCAGCGCTGGAGATCGCCATCGCCAGTAAACTTCCTGATACAGCGGCGGCAATTTTATTATTCAATTTGATTCCCACTTTTTGGTTCTCCTAGATCTCTGTGTGAAATGCTCGTCATTTATTTTTGTAAGCGGCTCCGACTTCGCCGGGGACACGGCACTCGCCGCGTTCGCCCAGGCACTTCACTGAAGACCTATCCCCTGCCGTCATTGCCAGGGCGATTCGCATCACACTACTTGCAGAGTTAGTGCCAACTTTTGAAAGAGATTGGAAAATCAAAGGGTTAGCGCGAAATACGGGGGTTTTCACGGCCTTTTTGACCGAGCGCCCACAATCGCTGCGCAAAAACAGTGCGCACCAAAATGGAACCCGCACCGCAATCGGGCACCGGATGATTGGGAATGGAGCCTGCGAACCAAGACGGAGCATGACTTTTACGCCTTGGTGGCAAATACCGGCTGCGGTACTATTTGCCGCTACAGAAATCGAATTTTTTAGTGGAGAATTGCGCTTGGCCGCGGATAAATTGCAACAGTTATTAAGTGAGCTGCAACAACAGGGGGCAGTAATCAGCAGTGACCTGCGCGACGCTTTGGAAGTCGCGATGGGCAAGCTGCCACTGGTCAGCCAGCGGGAATTTGACCTGCAGGCTGCCAAACTGGCGCGTGCCGAGGAAAAGCTCGCGCAGCTGGAGCAGCAGATCAAGGATCTGGAGGAGCGCCTCAGCGCCCAGTAAGCGCTCGCGCGACAGGGCAAGTCGGCCCCAAATCGACATCACACAGAACGTCAGGAAAGACCGTTTTTCAGGGAAGAAAATGAGCCTATCCATTACCTACGCCCGTGCCCAGCTGGGCATACAGGCACCCCTGGTGACCGTGGAAACCCACCTCGCCAATGGATTGCCCGCATTCAATATTGTCGGCTTGCCAGAGGCCGCGGTGCGCGAGAGTCGCGACCGGGTGCGCAGCGCCATCGTCAACAGCCACTTCGAGTTCCCCCAGCGGCGCATTACCGTGAATCTTGCTCCCGCCGACCTGCCCAAGGCCGGCGGGCGCTACGATCTCGCCATCGCCCTCGGCATCCTCGCCGCTTCCGGGCAGGTGCCGGGAGATGCCCTGGGGCACTACGAGTTTATCGGTGAGCTGGCGCTATCCGGCAGCCTGCGCCCGATTCCCGGCGCCCTGCCCGCCGCCATCGCCTGTCGCGACAGCGGCCGCACCCTGGTTACTGCCATTGAATCCAGCGCCGAGGCCGCGCTGATCGATACCCCGGTGAAATCCGCCACTTCACTGCTGCAGGTGTGCGCACAACTGCACGGTCGCGAACCCCTGCCGGATGCCCAGCAATCGACCGAGCAGGAAACGGTGGTGTGCGCGGATCTGGCCGACGTGCGCGGGCAGCTGAAGGCCCGCCGTGCACTCGAGGTGGCCGCCGGTGGAAACCACAATCTTTTGTTTTACGGGCCACCGGGTACCGGCAAAACCATGCTCGCCAGCCGGCTGCCCGGCATACTGCCGCCGCTGACCGAGAAAGAGCTGGTGGAAGTGGCCGCACTCTATTCCAGCGCCGGTCTCTCGCGTATCCGCCAGCGCCCCTTTCGCGCCCCGCACCACTCCGCCTCCCCCACCGCGCTCGTCGGCGGCGGCAGTAATCCGCGTCCCGGGGAAATCAGCCTGGCCCACCGCGGCGTGCTGTTTCTGGATGAAATGCCGGAGTTCCCGCGCTCGGCGCTGGAGATACTCCGCGAGCCGCTGGAAAACGGTGAGGTGCGCATTTCCCGCGCCCGTGCCCAGGTCACCTTCCCGGCTAACTTTCAACTGGTTGCCGCCATGAACCCCTGTCCCTGTGGCTACCTGGGAGAAACCCGCTGCCGCTGCACTCCGGACCAGATTGATCGCTACCGCAACAAGCTCTCCGGGCCGCTGCTGGATCGCATCGACATGCAGGTGGAGGTGTCCAGCATGAGTGCCAGCCAGCTGCAGGATTCACCGCCGGGGGAAAGCTCCGACACGGTGCGCGAACGGGTAGTTCGCGCGCGGGAAATCCAGTTGCAGCGACAGGGAAAAATCAACGGCGACTTGCAGGGTAGCGAGCTGGACGCGTTCTGCCGCCTGGGTAATCAGGAAGCGGCGCTACTGCGCGCCTCGGTGGAAAAGCTCGGCTTGTCTGCGCGCAGTTACCACCGGGTATTGAAAGTGGCGCGCACACTGGCGGATTTGAGTGGACAGGAACACATCGGCACGGCACAGATTGCCGAGGCGCTGGCCTATCGCAATCTGGATCGCAAAAGCGTCATGCCGGCGTAGCAGGTAAATATTCGCTCGCGCGCAAGCGGTAAAGGACGTGCTCCTGCATCGGATGCCCCGACGGCAATGCAGGATGGAAAAAATTATCGCCCTGCCGCATGCCAAGTTTTTCCATCACACCACGGGAGCGCTTATTTCCCGGGACGGTGAAGGAAACAATTTCCGCGAGACCGAGTTGTTCGAATCCAACAAGTAAGCTCGCGCGGGCGGCCTCGGTTGCGTACCCCTTGCCCCAGAATGGCGCTGCGATACGCCAGCCAATTTCCACCGCCGGCGCGAATGGCATATCGTCGGTCACATTTTTAATACCGATAAATCCCATAAACTGCTGATCTTCCAATCGCTCCAGCGCCCAGAATCCCCAGCCGTACTTTTCGATATGCGCGATCTGACGATTGATACCCGCATCGCTTTCCGCACGGCTCAACAAGGCCGGGAAAAATTCCATTACCCGCGGATCTGAATTCATTGCAGCAAACGGCTCGCGATCCGATTCCTGCCACTGACGCAGTAGCAGCCGTTCGGTTTTCGGCTGAATCGGGGTGACCATTGCTCAGTGCTTCCGTTGTTTTTCCAGCTGCTTTTCCAGCACGATCTCTGCCTGTACCGCGTAGTCGGCACAGTCCATTCGCTTTTCCTGCTGCGCCACTTCTCCGTACTGCCAGCCGCTGGCTCCCGGGTGCGGTGTCAGCAGCAGGTCACAGGGCAGATCGCGCACTTTGGCAAAAGTCTGACGGAAGTCGTGCAGCAATTTCGGATAGCGGGGATTGTCCTGAAGTTGATAGCCGGGTGCGGTCAGGCTGTCGACATAGGCCACATCAACCTGTTTGCCTTTGCGGCGGTCTTGCCAGGTCCAGGCCATACTGCCGGGTGTGTGACCGGGAATAAAATGTACGCGAAATTCCATCTCTCCCAGCACCAGGCTTTCGCCATCCATCAAGTAGCGATCGACCGTGACTGGAGGAAACAGCAACGCATCACCAAAGTGAATATCTCCGGCACCCCCATTGGCCAGCAGATGCGCGGACTCGGCATTACTCGCGAGCTTGGCGCCAGTTACCCGCTTGATCTCGGCCAGCGGCCCGGCGTGATCCGCGTGACCGTGGCTGTGCAGAATCCACTTGAGGTCTTGCGGGTTTACGCCCAGCTTTTGCATATTCGCCAGCAATTGCCCTGCCGCTTGCGGCATGCCGCCATCAATCAACAGGGCACCCGCGTTTGTCTTGACCAACAGCGCGGTCAGTTCCTCAGTGCCTATTTGCCAGCTGTGATCCGAAATCTGCAGGGGCATGACCGGGGTTCGCCAGGCTTGAGGCACCTCGTAGGCTTTCAATTGCGGTAATGGCTCCGCGGCCATTGCAGTGCTCATGCTGCTTGCCAGCAGTGTCGGAAGCAAAAGCAGCCTGCGCAAAAGGGCGTTCATTCCCATGTTAAATTTCCATTTCCAGTATTTCTTTTGCTGATGCGGTCATGAAGTGGCACAGCTCTAGACCTTCAAATGGCTCCGGATAGTCGCGCCGCTGAAAGCCGATTTTTTCATACAGCGCCTGCGCCGGCCGATTGTTTTTCAATACAAACAGGGAGCATTGGTCTGTCGCCAGCGCATTGCACCCCTGCTTTGCCAGAAGCCGAATCAGGGATTTACCGATTCCGCAGCCACGCGCCTCCGGTGCCACAATTAATCGTCCCAAGTGGCAGCGTTCCAGGCGACGGTAGAACTGGCCGAATGCCAGCAGCTTTCCTGCCACACCCTGCAATACAAAACTCGGCAGCTTCTGCCAACTGCAGTCTTCAGCGAAGCTCTGGGTATCAAAGGGGTAGCGAAAGAATGGTCCGCCCCACTCTCGGCACTGGGTTTCGGATTGAATCCACTTCATCAATACCGGGATGTGCTCCTGTGTACAGGCCGCCAGCTGCAATCGGTGAGTTTCCATTAATCTGCCCGGTTTTCTCTCAGGTTTTGTGGCGTCTTGCCTGCATCAGCCAGCGATCCAGTTGATCGGCAAAGGCCTTGCGCTCCTGCTGCCCCAACGGCGGCGGCCCACCGGTATGTACCCCGCTGGAGCGCAGGGTTTCCATAAAGTCGCGCATGTTCAGGCGCGCGCGGATATTGGCCTTGGAATATTTTTCACCGCGGGGGTTGAGGGCAGTGGCGCCCTTATCGATCACTTCCGACGCCAGCGGAATATCTGCGGTAATAATCAGATCGCCTTCACTGCAGCGCTGCACGATTTCGTTGTCGGCGACATCGAAGCCGGAGGTGACCTGGACCGCGCGGATAAATTTTGACGGCGGCACCCGCACATACTGGTTGGCCACCAGGGTCATTTCCGTTTCGGTGCGCTCGGCGGCGCGAAACAGGATTTCCTTGATGACCGTGGGACAGGCGTCGGCATCGACCCAGATTTTCGGCATTAATGGTGATCTCGCGGTTGATGGTCGACGGGGGCGCCCTCGTCGCATTTTTTGCAATCGAGCCGGTAACCCAGCATTTGCTGGCGGCCTTCGATGGAGGTAACCCACGGACGATTTTGCCACGGTGGATCGTGCCGCACATGCTGGTTATGACCACAGGCCAGCTGTGCCACCCAGTGGTCATCTTCGTCGCGGTGATAACCGGTGATGGGTTGGAGCATAAAAAAGGCACCTCAATTGAGGTGCCTTTATAGACAAATTATCCGGCCAGGTAAAAAGTTAATCCGCTACTTCGCGACCGCCGCCTACCTCCGCTTTATTGCGCTCCTGCTCGCCCCCCTGCGCTTGTGTACGCCATTTGGGCAGGCTGCCGTTGATGCACACCAGCAGGAATATCGCCGCACCCAGCGCGGTCCACACGTCGAACATCGCCAGCATATAGCCCGTAATCAGCGCGCACACCATTTCCAGTGGTTTCTTCACCAGCGGTACCGCCACAAGGATGCAGGCAAATGCCGTCAGTGCCAGGGTCAACATCAGCGCAATGCTCATCAGCGGCTTAATCAGGCTGATCCAGGGCCAGCACAGGTAGATAAACGGCAACCCGAACACATAGTAGGAACCGATACCGCTGCGCAGGTTGCGCACCTTGTCGCGGCCAGTGCCCCACGCCTGCACAATCACCGCATGTACGCCGGTCCATAGCACGCCCTGGAAGGGAAACAGCGGCGCTATGACCGCAGACACGCCATTGCGCGCGGCAACCGCCACCTGAGTGCGTTCAAAGTCGAGGTGTACCGGATCGTCGCTGCGTGCCGGCTGGGCACTGCGGATCATCTCTGAGCCGGTGATAAAGTCGCCAAATACGATGACGTAGGCCACAAACGCCAGAGGCAAAACCTCGAGATACATGACCGCGGGCGGCCAGCCAATCGACAGCGGCGACACCTTGGCGAGCATTTCCGGCACCGGTGGCAGCAGCCAACCCCATTGAATCGTGAATTGCACTTCCCCCACTGCCAGGCCCACAAAGGCCGCCGCGAGAAAACCTGGCAACAGGCCGAGGCTGCAGATGGCATCCACCAATGGGCTTTTGGCCCGCAGCCTCTGAATCGGCCCGGAGAAGGTGAACAGCAATGCTACCAGCAGAGCAGCAGTGGCACTGATCGGATGGCTCTCGAACAACGCCACGTCTTTCACGAATACCCGGTCCAGCGCCGAGATGGCAGCGCCGAAGATAATTCCCGCCTTGAGTGCCGCCGGCAGCGACGCCATCACCCGGCGCGACAGCCCAGTCAGGCTGAAGAACAGCAGGATAGCCGCGAGGCAGAGCGACAGTGCGGTCATCGCCTGGAAACGCTCGGGGCCCTCGGGATAACTGCTGACAATGAACGTCAGCGCGAGGGGGAAAGTCGGCGTCAGCATACCCGGGGCAAAGGGCTCACCGAACAGCAGGAAGGAGGTGCACAACACGGTATTCGCCAGCATGATCAGCGCTACCGCTTCTTCGAAGCTGAGACCGAAGTAGCCGATCAGTACCGGTGCCATGATCATGCTGGTGCCGCTGGCGACTACCAGACCCTGAATCAATTGCGAGGGCACTACTTTCAGATGCAGGAAGGGTATACAGAGGTTGAAGGGTCCCCAGCGCCAGCCACCGGCCCCATTACGGGTGCCGGCACTGACACCCGGTTCTTTCTCGGGCGTCGTATTCATCGCTAAGCTCTCGTTATTGTTTTCTATCGCTTTGAGCTTAGGCGCGGCCCTCACCAGCCGCCATTATTCGACAGGTAATCAAAACCCGTCGTTACGACCGCAAGATACATTCGTTAGTTACAACCCGGACATCAGCGGCCGGTAGAGCAGCGGATGATCGGCCGGCACCGCCGCCAGTTCCTCGTCGGTCACCACCCGCTGTTTGTCATCCCGGTAGATACGGCCGATCAGCAGTCGCGGCTGTACCAGTTGCGAGGTGGAGGAAAGCGTGTCGTTGTAGACGGTGAGATTGACGATGCCGGTATCGGTGGTGAGGGCCAGGGGGTAATCGCTGGTGTGAATCAAGCGGCGTCCCAGCTGCTGCCAGTTCTCAGGCAGTGCGCCCGCCTGCTCCAGCCGCTCGAGCATGGCCCACCCCTTGGGATCGTCACTCTGCAGGGTTTCCATCGTCAGATACAGCGCCAGGCCGCAGGTCAGCGCCGTACCATTGTGCAGTTGCGGCCGCAGCCCGCCGGGATGCATCACCAGCTCGTAAACATTGGGATCTTCCAGTAGCGCCGGGTCTATTCGCGGCAGGAAAAACGCCAGCCAGGCGCGATTGACCGAAATCACCCGCCCGAAGTTGTCCAGCGCGAAGGCCGGCTCCGGTTCGGCGCGACGCATGGCATTCTGCATCGACTTGTTCATCCACACCGCCAGTTCCGGGGAATCGAATACCGATTGGTCGGCGGAGAATCCGGCGGCAGTCAGCAGATAAGCGCGGTCGCGACCGCTCAGGCCAAAACAGTCCGCCAGCGCTGCGGCCACCAGCCGCGAGGGCTGGGAGCGGCCGGTTTCCAAAAAGCTGATATGCCGGGTGGACACCCCGAGCCGCTCCGACAATTCCTCCTGGGACATCCCCAGGGTTTTGCGCCAGAAATGCATCAGGCGCCCGAAAGCGCTCTCTCCCCGGGATTGCTCCACCAGCGTCAGCGGTGTGGTCTTCATATGGGTTGATCCTTGTAATTCTTATCTTATCTTTGATCTGACTCTCATCGACTTGCTGTTCAATATAAATCCAACCGGAAGCCACCGCTAGACGCAGCCAAGCACTCACACCACTGGTAGAATCCCCCCATTCCCGATCACGATCAGCTGTACCCCGACTAGTTTTCCCTATGACCAAGCTCAATCCCCGCCAGGCGGAAGCCGTCAAATACATCGACGGACCCTGCCTGGTTCTGGCCGGCGCCGGCTCCGGCAAGACCAGTGTAATTACGCGAAAAATCGCCTATCTGATCGAACAATGCGGCTATCAGGCGCGAAATATCGCCGCCCTGACCTTTACCAACAAGGCCGCACGGGAGATGAAGGAGCGGGTCGGCAAGCTGATCACCGGCCCCGACGGCAAGAAATCCAAGGCCTCCCACGGCCTCACCGTATCCACCTTCCACAACCTCGGCCTGAATATCCTGCGCAAGGAATACCGCGCCGCCGGCTTCAAACCCGGCTTTTCAATTTTTGACTCGGAAGACGCCCGCAGCCTGATCAAGGAGCTGATGCTGCGCGACGGCGACCTGGACACCGACCTGCTGGACCGGGTGCAGAACCAGATTTCCAACTGGAAGAACGACATGCTGTCCCCGCGCAAGGCGCTGGAAACCGCCCAGAGCCCGGGGGAGCAGGCCATGGCGGTGGCTTACGGGCGCTATTGCGACGCCCTCAAGGCCTACAACTCGGTGGATTTTGACGACCTGATCATGATCCCGGTGCAGCTGTTCGATTCCGATCCCGAGCTGCTGCAGCGCTGGCGGAAAAAGATCCGCTACCTGCTGGTGGACGAGTATCAGGACACCAACAGCTCCCAGTATCTGCTGGTGAAAATGCTGGTAGGCAGCCGCGGCGGCCTCACCGTGGTGGGCGACGACGACCAGTCGATCTACGCCTGGCGCGGCGCGCGCCCGGAAAACATGAGCCAGCTGAAGCAGGACTACCCCAACCTGCGCCTGATCAAACTGGAGCAGAACTACCGCTCCACCAGCCGCATCCTCAAGGTGGCCAACCACCTGATCGCGCACAACCCGCACGAATTCGACAAGGCACTCTGGTCCGACAAGGGCCTGGGCGATGAAATCCGCGTGCTCAAGGTGGCCAACGAAAACGAGGAAGCGGAGCGCGTCGCCAACGAGATCTTCCTGCAGAAGGCTCGTCGCGGCTGCAAATTCATGGATTTTGCAGTGCTCTACCGCGGTAACCACCAGGCGCGGCTAATCGAGATGAAGCTGCAGGAAAACCAGATTCCCTACCAGATGTCCGGCGGCACCAGCTTCTTTGCGCGCGCGGAGATCAAGGACGTAATGGCCTACCTGCGCCTGCTGGTGAACCCGGACGACGACAACGCCTTCCTGCGTATCATCAACACCCCGCGCCGCCAGATCGGCACCAGCAGCCTCGAGGCCCTGGGCAACTATGCCAAAGGCCGCGAGATTTCGATGCTGCGCGCCTGTTCCGAAATCGGCTTCAAGGAGCACATCACCGAGGCGGGTTACGAGCGCCTCGACCGCTTCTCCCAGTGGCTGGAAGGGGTCGCACGCAACTGCCGTGACAACAACCCGGAAACCGCCCTGCGCGAAATGCTCGACGACATCGACTACGCCGGCTGGCTATCACAGAACGCGAGCAGCGAGAAGGTCGCCGAAAAGCGCATGGAGAACGTTTACTGGCTGCTGGACAGCCTGATGAAAACCATGGAAGGCACCGACGACGAGCTGGAACAGGACGTGCGCCTGGAGCAGGCCATCTCCAAGCTGATCCTGCGGGACATGCTCGACCGCCAGGAGGAAGAGGAAGCCACCGACAAGGTCAGCCTGATGACCCTCCACGCATCCAAGGGTCTGGAGTACCCCCACGTGTTCATGATCGGCATGGAAGAAAACCTGCTGCCCCACCGCAACAGCATCGAAGACGACAATATCCAGGAAGAACGGCGACTGACCTACGTGGGCATTACCCGCGCCCAGCGCACCCTGACCATGACCCTGGCGGGCAAGCGCAAGATGTTCGGCGAGAACCAGGACACCACCCCGAGCCGCTTCCTCGACGAACTGCCGCAGGAAGACTGCGTGTTCGAGGGCTTCGGCAAGGCCACGCCGGAGCAGAACCAGGCCAAGGGCGCGGAGACGCTGGGCTCACTGTTGAGTATGTTTGACTGACGTCCACCAAACCCCAATCGCCAGACACAAAAAAGCCGCTCATTGAGCGGCTTTTTCGATGCATCGGTAAGCTCTCACTTACTTGCTGTTTTCCACCATATGGTCAACAGCGGCCTTCACCTCATCGTCTGAACAGGTCATACACAGACCTTTCGCCGGCATGGCGTTGAAGCCATTCAGCGCGTGGGTGTAGAGCGTGTCCATACCCTTGGCAACGCGAGGACCCCAGGCGCCGGCATCGCCGAACTTGGGAGCACCGGCCGCGCCGGTACCGTGACAGGCCGCGCAATGCGCGCCGTACACATCGCTACCACTGCGGGCACCGCCGGAGGAAGCTGCTGCCGCAGGCGCCGCTGCCGCACACTCATCCCCTTTCATACAGGTTTTGCCGGCCGGGGCCAGACGCTCAGCGATCTGCTCATCCACAGACTGCGCCACGGCTACTGCTGCGCCAGCCACTACGGCCAGCGCCGCTACAAAATTCAATACAACTTTCATCCATTCCCCCTAAAGGCCTTGTCTGATGGCCTGTAGTATTCCGGCGGAGATGCCACATACTTCTACCAGCCGCGCATTATAAGCATAGCGCCGCCCCCTGCGAAGGCCCCCGAGGCCCATTGCTGTCGACACCTGGTGACCAATTTCCCGATTCACCGTGAATTCGGGGAAATTGAACCTGCTTTCAGCGGGAACGCTAGACTGTTTCGTACCAATGGACAAACTTGCCAGCGACCGCAGAGGTACCCCCATGATCGAAAGGAATCACGATCAAAGCGCGCGCCAGTTGATCACTCTCACCCTGTATTTTTCCATGGCACTGCTGCTGTTGCCCTCCCGTGCCGACGCCACAGAGGGTGGTATCGGCTATTACGTTCCGGGCACCATGGCCACCCTGATCGACCGCGCGCCGGTGCAGACCGGTTGGGTAGTTAAGCCCCAGTACATGCACTACAGCGGAGACTTCAGTGCCTCCGCGGATACGCCACTCGCTGGGCTGGTGGTCGCCGGTGTCGATGTGGACATTGATGCCTTCGCTCCGGGTCTGCTTTACACCTTCGAGGAAACCCTACTCGGCGCCAAATACACCCTTGGCGCCTTCCCTTCCTGGGTGGACGTTACCGTTACCGGTACCATCGAAAGCGATTTAGGTGATTTCAGCCGGCGGGATTCGGTCTCGGGGCTCGGTGATACCACCCTGATTCCGGCGCTGATGGCCTGGCAGGAGGGCTGCTGGCAATACAATTTCATGTTCGCGATCCACGCCCCCACCGGTGACTACGAGGTTGGCCGATTAGCCAACGAGGGGCTCAATTACTGGGCCGTCGATCCCGTAGTTGGCATTGCGTATAGCAACCTAGAGGCCGGGTTCAACGCCTCGGTGTTTAGCGGTGTGATGTTCAATGCCGAAAACTCAGACACCGACTACCGCAGCGGCCGCACCTTTCACCTGGACGCCAGCGTGCAACAGATGATCAAGGCCGGATCCGGATTCGTCACCCTGGGGCTCAACGGCTTCTGGGGCCAGCAATTCAGCCCGGATCGCAACCCCGGTCGCTTTGTGGATGAGTTCAAAATGCGCTCTTCCGGCATCGGCCCGGTGGTCGGCTATATGCTCCCCATGGGCAAAGACAACATCCTGGTGGAGCTCAGCTGGCTACCGCAGACAGACACCCGGAACACCACCGATGGCGACTATGTGTGGCTCAAGTTTGTGTACCAGTGGCAATGACCCGTACAAAACCCCAATCCGTGCTTTGCCCGGTCCGGGTGCTTCTGTATAATCCGCGTCCGCGCCGGGGTTCGGTAACCCATTGATTTGGCGCGAATTTGACCAACAGTGTCAACCGCCCGTAGCTCAGCTGGATAGAGCGTTGCCCTCCGGAGGCAAAGGTCAGAGGTTCGAATCCTCTCGGGCGGGCCATATAAAAGAAAAGGCCACCCAAAGGGTGGCCTTTTCTTTTATACCGTCCCAAGCCCTAGGGCTTCGACCAATTCCCAGGTTCGAGCCGGAGGCGCAAAGCGCCGGAGACCAGCGAGCCCGAAGGGCGAAGCTAATCCTCTCGGGCGACTTTACTCTTATACCTCTCAAGCCCCAGGGTTTCGCCCAACTCCCAGGTCCGAGCCGGAGGCGCAAAGCGCCGGAGACCAGCGAGCCCAAAGGGCGAAGCTAATCCTCTCGGCTGCCTTTACTCGTATATCGTCCCAAGCCCCAAAGCTTCCCCCAATTCCCAGATTCGACTCGCAGACGCAAAGCGCCGGGCGCTTGTTAAAACCGGGAATCACTCGGGATACACATCAGCAGGTCGGTAGCCCCTATATCATACCCAAGCTGGCTAAAGAGAGTGCTAACCTGCCCCCGGTGATGTGTTTGGTGATTAAAAATATGCTGAACAAGGTGACCAAAATTTTTACTAAACACATCACCTTGCGTATTACGATAGGTTAATGAGGAGTCAGCGTCTGATTGCGTTATCTCTTTTGAAAGATTTACGAAAATTTCATCGATAAGTTTTCTTTCACTACGCAGAGCAGATAAATCACAATGACGAATTTCTGCGAGAGATTCAGGTTGACTTATTTCTCTCACATGGACCAGCGATGAAAAGTTGCTAGGATGTTCTGAAAAGCGCTTTAACCAAATAATGTCGCCGACGAGAATATGGTTAAGCGTGCCCAGAATCGACCCAAAAAACGCGCCTCTATCTTCAGCTAATTCAGACGTACTGAGATTTTCAGCAGAAATGTAAATCCTCTCATTCATCCATTGATTGTATTGTGCCAGTAACTCAAAGGCTTTCATTCTTGGATCTGCCTCAATTGGTTATAACTTCCAAATAAATAGCGAGCAATTTTTTGCGCGTTGAACGCGGTGCGAGGCAGCGCCATTTAGCACCTCAAAGTCAATTAGATGGAGGTGTGTGCAAAAGCGGAGTAGGTTCCAGGGCCGAAGCCCGGCTTTGTTAGGCGCGGTTCTCGCACTTACATCCAGCCTTTCTTCTTGGCAATTTCTATTTTCTCCAATTTCTGCCTATGTGCCTCATTCTCTTTTTCTAAAATGGAATAATTTGGATGCTTTGCAAAATATGGCCCCAACCAGCCTTCTTCATGAGTGAATGCCATGGTCCATGCCATATTTTCTGGGAATACGTAGGCATCAAAATAATTCAGGTTCACTGGCCTCAAGTCTGTCAAGATAGCAGGGCCACCACCATTTGACATGACTATGTACTTTGCAGACACATGACGTTCATATTCCTTCTGAGCATCTTCTCCCTCAATTGAAGGATATCCTCCGCCACTGAATATGTGCCATTTATAATCCCTCGTATTGAATCCTTGCTTATTCTTACAAAAAGCACCCATCCATTTTCGCTCAATAGCTCTTGACTCTGCATTATCGAATATTTTAAGAACTCTCCCTGGCTCTATTTCATCGACTCTCACGAAAAATCCTTAGTTATAGCGCCTAAAGCCGCCAGCAGGGGCAGCTTACCTTGTGCGTGTTTTGCGCAAAAATAGGAGCGGAGCGACTGCGCAAAATGTGCATAAAGTAAGACGCCAGCTGCAACACTTTGTTAGTGCTTTTCGCTGTACTCACTGAGGAGCTCCCCGACTTCCTTTCTGGTGTAATAAGGTATAACGGACCTCCCCGATTCCAACATTCCTTCCAATTCGGTTAATGGATCTATTCCCGGCTCAAATTCCAAAAATAGCTCGATAACTTTACTGCAGATACCTATTTCCGATTCATCGTGGAGAAATAGTATGTAGCTGGACCCCAAACTCCAACCGGTACCGATAGATGGAAACACCGGAGCAGATAAGCTAACAACGCCTGAAAGATTTCCTTTAAACGAGTGAGTAACTCTAAAATGAATTTTTGACTGAGACGGACTGTACTTCCCATTAACTTCACTACTGGCGCGATACTCGCCAGATTCAACGTACCCCATAACTACGTGCTTTGCCGCTTCGTAATTTATAGGGACATCAGAACTGTTATTTGTTGCGAAGCATTCATAACCCTGACTCAGCATCGGAACGAAAATACTTACGACTGAAAGAAGCACTTTTTTCATATTGCACTAACGACTGCAGCAGGGATGCCCGTAGATCCGGAACAACGGCCTCGCTTGTTATGGATTGGTTCGACGCAGAAATTTCTTAGGAACCCTTTGGCCAATTCTGAAAACTTCATACTCGCTCTGTGACAACAATACTTGCCATTTTCTTATACCAACCAAGAAATAGGTATTTTCTTCCATATACGTGGAATCAAAAATCACTTTATTACCAGAAACTGTATATTTTCCTGTAACAGGATAAGAGTAAGGTGGTTTGCAGTACTTATGTGACTTCCACTTACCTTCACATATAAAACCATTTTTCATCTGGAGTGTGTAGTTACCGTCACTCAGCGACAAGGTAGTAATAGGATACAGCCCGTTTCCTAAAGGGGAAAAGCTCTCAAAGCGCCCTTCAATTAGATCTACTGCATACGTACCCGATGCAGCTATCAGAAGTGTTAGAAGTGCGATTGCTTGCTTCATGATTCCATAACGCCGCACTCAGCGGCTTGTCCGCTGCAATACTTTGTTAGGCTTTATTGCCCTATAGATCGCTATTGGTTGCACCATAATTCTTGGGTATCGGCATGTTCTTATCATTTCCTCTAGACCATCAAAGCCTCTGAAAACGCCCCGAAATCCGTTTTCAACCGATAGATGTTCATTCCCCTCTTCATCTAGGTCTTCCGATTCAAATTCTTTCATTGGCTCAAAGGTATCTACTTCCTTTTTGGGTATAGATGTTATTACACCAAGCATAGTGACCTTAATTGTTGGCTTTGATCCAAATAAATAATGAACTGACTCTGTATTATTATCTAAAAAAAATTCTCTTTTGACGTTTGACATAACGTGAAAATTGGCAAGATCATTAAAGGGATAAAGCCGTATATTGAAGACATCAGGCAAAAACACACGAACCCAAGTTTTAAGCCCATCTATAATCCATTCATCAACTTTACCAACCAGTTTAGATGCGACGAGACTTTCAAGAGCATCTTCAAATTCTTTAATCTCATATTTCTTTTTTGTCTTTTGCGGACCATTCTTCATGTCCTTGATGTCGTTTTTTATAACATCAATTTTGTCGAATAATGCTTTGAGCTCTGGGGCATCCTGGAGGCTTGATCTCACACTATGGTTAATAAAATTTGTAACATCTTCATAATTATGAGCAATACGAGTTATGCGCTCATAATCCTCAAGGACGATGTTCCCTTCAGCTTTTATACACAATGCATTTTCAAAAATATTTACAGCATTACCTGATTCCACATCCTCTTTTTTAACATCCACGCCTATTTCGGCAGCATACCCATGTTCAAATAATTCTTGCTCCAACTCACTGTATATTTCATGGTGGCTTACTCTAATCTCCTTTAGCCCTTCAGATTCCGTCCCTGTTCCGCCTGCTTCATGTTTGAAAATCTTAAAGTCGTAATTTCTAAGGTTCTTACTATTCTCAGAGGACGTTGAGGACACTTCAAAGGACTGAACTATCCCACCAGATAGCTGACTATAAAGCGAGCTTATCTTTTCCATGTCCAAGTAAATAAAATCCTTTACTTCCTTCATATGCTATTCCTTTGCCTTTTAGCCTAACGCCGCCAGCAAGGGCAGCTTACCTTGTGCGTATTTTGCGAAAAAATGGGAGCGTAGCGACCTGCGCAAAATGTGCACAAGGCAAGCTGTCCCGCGGAGGGCCGAAGGCCCGTAGCAAACTGCCTAGCCTTGTTAACTGCTTGCATGTACCGGAGCCACAGGACTCTGATCCCGACGGAAAATCAAACGCAATGCAAATGAATATATGAAAGACGCGGACCAGAAAAGTAAGCCTAGAACAATGAATTTTGAAGCGAATGGCTCATTTTCTTCTGGAAAGAACCACAAGTGTATTGAGATCGCCAACATGAGTGCGAACACAGAGCTTCCGAAGATTGAAATAACTCGTGGTATTTCAAGAAGAACCTGTAGAGCGATCAGCTCAACATACGCATTGTTCCGGAAAGCTTGAATTAGTGCGAACAAAAATCCCGATACTACAAAAATAGAGAGAATCGTGAGCCAAAACTGAGGAAAAGTTGCAGTGCTTACAGTACGCTCCATAAATGCCTGAAGAGCTTCTTTATCTCTTAAGAAATTTGTAGAAAAAAGCGCCAGGAAAAAGAAAATTGCTGTCTGTGATATCGATACCGACAGCTCTATACCCAAATGCCTCCAACCTGCTCCATTCATTAATTTTTTCTCTCTATGACGATCTACGTAGTTGTACAGTTAACGTCCGCGGAGGCCCGCAGGACCGTAGCATACTACTTGCGTTTGTTATGCATTTTTTTGCTCGCCCTGCAGTAGATTAACTCCATAGAGGAAGATAACTAACGCTGGAAACCCTAAAACAATGCCAAAGAATTGCTTGTACTCTCTATCGGAGGGATACATTCCATATGGCTGTATCAACCAAAGATAGCTTAAGCAACACAATGCCCAACCAGCACTAGCGATCCAAAAAGCATAAAATTTTTGAGATCTATTACCAGATTTTGGCTGCGAAACTTCGCTAGAAATTTTCCTATACTGAAATATCCCTAAAATTGCCATTGATGCACTTACTAATCCAGTGACTCCGTTTACGATTTCCCAATCCATCTCAAACTCTAATTTTTATTGTGCTCAATTTCTGACTGATGCATAACGCCTCAAACACCGGCTTGGTGAAGTTGGCGGCTTTTTTGGAACAAAAAAGGTGACAGCTTTACCAAGTCCGAGTGCTTTGACTTGTTAAGCCTGATCATCGTACGTATTCCACCCACATGACTCACAAAGATTTACGTATGGATGCTCAAGCCCTAAATCAGGCTCAAAAACCGAAACAATTCTATACGACTTACACTCTGGACATGTTTCAGGGCCACCCCCTTCACCTTTAACCACCACGAGGCTAAAGACACTTAGCAAATTTGCTGTCGCATCGTGAGCTAGATGAGCTTCATATAAAGAAGCGCTAGACGTATGTGTAAGCCAGTTAACGAGATGCCAAGTTTCTTTTGCCGATGTTTTTAAATAGCTTCTTATGTGTTTATTTCGTTGTCCGCTAGCAAAGTGCGCAACAACTAATTCGGACCAACCAATAAAATCAGCTGACTTTGGCTTAGATTCAGTCGGAGGTTCTGGAATTTCATGCTGAAGGGACTTAACCAACTCCACCAGTGTTTCGCGGCACATCATGCCAATAGATTGAAAGTCCTCGGGCTCTTTCGCTTCGTCTAGTGCTTCAGCAGCATTTTCCCAGCGGCGCCAAGTGGCACGCAATCTATCTTTTCGTTCATCAGGAGCCTGTTTCGCTTGCCGTGCAGCTACACGGGTAGTAACACCTACATGAAACGATAATGTGTAATCGAGTGACGGAAACTCTTTTTGAGAGTACAAATTAGTTGGGGCTGTTATTACCCACCACCTGCCGGGCTCATCAGTGTGCACATCCCATGCTACATGTTCTTCACCAAACACCACTTCAGATTTAATCTTTTCTAAATGTGTTACGTGCTGCTCAGTATCAGCGCCTTTGTTGAGCTGACCTTCAACATATTCAATTATGTCCTTCTTCTGATGGTGAGGGTCTGAAATTACTCCTTGCTGAATTGCTTCTAAGGAAACAGGCCCTGGTAAATTGTCCATTCAATGTGCCTTTCTTTTTTGTGGGCTTAACAGTTTATTCAATAGTTCCAGATATAGGTATTCTGCCTATATCTGGAATTAAATGGCTACATCTAGCCATTATGCCTAAAGATGAAAGGTAGCTTACCTGCCCCCTTTGGCGCCTAATCCATCCATTATGTTTTGTATTTTTTGCCAATTAACAACCGCAATCTAAGATTCCGCTCTATCCCATCAACCAGCGATTCTGGCACCACATAGGCAAATATCAAAAATATACATGGTACATGATTGGTTTTGGCTTGTGACTCTGGGCGTATTGCTTCGAGTTTTCCACGAAATCAGCTTAAATCCTTTTAGCGTATTCTTACCTTTCTGTGTCTATCTGGATATCAGGCTTGCTAACATTGCCGTTTGTGCAACTCATCATTTACCTACCAAAGACTGGGCGCAGGCGATTTTAATTTTATGTGGCCGCTTGGCTCGTCGGTTACAAATACTTTTTTGGTAGACAATAAAAAAGCCCCACCAATCGGCGGGGCTTTGTAATTCAACGACTCAGGGCGTTTCCGCTTCAGAGTTTAACCAGCAGTTTTCCCTGGTTTCCGCCATTGAACAATAGATTAATCCCGTCAATCGCACTCTCCAGCCCCTCAAGCACATGGGTACGGAAACGGATCTGTCCCTTCTGCACATAGTTGGCCAGTACCTCGGTCGCCTCCTGTGCTTTGTCCAGATGATCCGGCACCACGAAACCCTCTACCCGCAGGGCCTTCAGGTTGATGTCCATCCAGTTGGGGCCCGGCGCCGGCATTTCGAAGTTGTACTCAGAAATCATCCCGCACACCAGAATACGTCCGAAACGATTCATGCGGTCGTAGGCCAGTTGCTGAATGGGGCCGCCGGTATTTTCAAAAAACAGGTCGATGCCGTTCGGGCAGGCGTCGTCCAGTTGGGCGGCGAGATCGTCGGACTTGTAGTTGATGGCTTTGTCGAACCCGAGTTCATCTTCCAACCAGCGACATTTCTCGTCACTGCCGGCGGTGCCGACCACGCGCAGGCCTTCGGCCTTGGCGATCTGGCCCACCAGCGAGCCAACGGAACCCGCTGCGCCACTGATGAGAATCGTCTCTCCCGCTTGCGGGCGGCCGATCTTGATCAGCCCCACGTAGGCGGTCAGGCCCGTAACAAAAAACACGGACAGCAACGCTTCGGGATCGAGGGAAGGGTCTACTACCTGCATCTCCTCGTTGCCGAGCACGTATTCCGCCCAGCCGGTGGTACCAACAACATGCGCACCCACCGGATAGTTACTGTTACGCGATTCAACCACTTCACCAACGCCGTAGGAGCGCATCACCTCACCTACCTGGACCGGCGGTAAATAGCTGTCTTCGCGAGGATTCAGCCAGGTGCGCATGGCCGGATCGAGGGACATGTAGGTCTGCTTGACCAGAAACTGGCCTTGTTCCAGCGTCGGGGTTTCCAGCTCGACGGTTTCGAAAATATCCGGCGTGATATCGCCACACGGGCGTTTGCTCAACCGGATGGCTTTGTAGGTCATGGTAGTCACTTTCGTTTCTCTCTTTGCGTTACTGCTGCATAAGAAATCAGGGAATGGTCACGTCGCCGAACAGTTGAGTGTATCGCGGCTGGCCATTCCAGGCGGTGATGCCCCCGTCGACGACGATGTTCTGTCCGGTTACGTAGCTGGACATGTCGGACGCCAGGAACAGAAATACATTGGCGACTTCTGCCGGCTTGCCCGGGCGACTCATGGGAATATTCTGTTCAAACACCCCGATCACATCGGGGTTCCTGGTCAGTACATTGGTCAGCGGTGTTTCGATCAGACCGGGGCTGACACTGTTTACACGGATATTGTCCAGCGCATAGTCCAGCGCCAGGTTGCGGGTGTAATTGATGACCCCGCCTTTCGCCGCGGCATAGGCGTGGAAGCCGTAGTCAGCTACAGCGCCGGAAATAGACGCGGTATTGATAATGCTGCCACCGCGCTTCATCAAATGTGGCAAGGCGTGGCGACAGGTGTGGAACAGCGCATTCAGGTTTACGTCGATGATCTTGCTCCACACCGCCGGGTCCACCAGGTGGGTGCGACCGTAAGTGCCGAACCCGGCATTGTTGATCAGGATATCCAGGCCACCCAGGGCCTCCACGGATTCACTGATCATGCGTTCGATGTCTTCCGGCTGGCTCAGATCGACGGCTACGCAGTGCGCACGCTCACCGAGTTCCTGCGCAAGTTTGCTGCCGCTTTCCTGATTGATATCCGCAATCACGACCGCCGCGCCCTGCGCGTGAAACAGGCGCACTATCTGCTCGCCAATGCCCGAGGCACCACCGGTAACAATTGCTTTTTTATTCTCTAGCATCATGTTTTTGCTCCATTATTATTTTTGGTCGCCAATTCCCGCCATAGCCAGCTCAGGGCGTTGATTGAAATTCAGCCTTCCGAGTATCCCTCCTAAATCACCCCCAAAACTTGCCTAAGTACGACAGAAATTTGTCAGCAGGCGCCAAAGCTGCACTTCAGCAACCCTTCGTAAGCGGGTTCCGCCCGTCACACGTGGCGCACTTTGACAAATCAACTTCGGGTTATGACAAGTTTGCGCAAGGTAACGACTTAACATCACCCGCAAGCGTTTACATACATCCGATAACAATAAGGCGGAGCAAAACTGATGAGAGAGAAGAGAGAGAAGAGAGAGAAGAAACGTATTGGGATTTCCCGCAGCGGGACTATTAGTCTGGCTGCGAGCCTGGCTGCCGCACTGGCGTTGCCCGCGGGTGCCGCAACTATTTCCGGCAAGGTCACCGATAGCAATGGCAAACCGGTGTCCGGCGCGATTGTGCGCCTGACCGATGTCCAGGCGGGGCATTCAGAGTCCGTTTACACCAATGGCGCCGGTGACTATCGGATGGACACCCAGCTCAGTGGCGAGCTGCGCCTGCGGGTGCGCGGCCACTATTTTGCCGACGACCAGCAGATGGTGAAGCTCGGCGGCGACAGGGATCAGCTCACCCACTCGGTGAAGCTCGAAAAGCTGCAGAGTGACCAGGCCATTTCCGACAGCCTGGCAGCCTCTTACCATTTCAATACCCTGCCGTTCGATACCGAGAAAGACGCGCCCTTTACCCGCGACAAGTTCCAGCTCGAATGTCTTTCCTGCCACCAGCTGGGCAATCCCTTCACCCGTATCGTGCGCCCGGCAGAATCCTGGGAGCAATCGGTGCGCCGGATGCACGCCTATATGGGCGCGGTAGACGTCACCGAGAAAGACCGTCGCCGCGCGGAAATTTTTGCCGAGGGCTTCGATGGCAAGCCCACGGCAATGCGCCCCCAGTTCCCCGTGGACAAGGCGCTGGCGCACACAAAGATTTATGAATACCAGCTGCCGGCTTCCGGTGTGCCCCACGACGCACACGTATATTCCAAAAATGGACCCCAAAATGGACTGGTGTACACCGTGGACCAGTTCACCGATGGCCTCTACGTGACGGACCTGAAAAACGGTGACACCCGCTTTATACCGCAGCCGGAAGAAGGCATGCCGCTCGGAGGCAAGTTCACCAAGATGGGTGTGCCGCCGGCGATGAATAAAATCAACGTGCGCCACGGGCCCCACTCCCTGGCGGAAGGCCTGGACGGCAAACTGTATGTGACCAACTCTTTCTCCGGCTCCATCGGGGTATTCAACCCCGCCAGCGGCGCCTGGGAAAAGTCCGTGCCGCTGCCCGGCATCGCGGTTTACCCCCATACCATTCGTGTGGATGCCGAGGGCATTCTGTGGTTCAGCGTGGTGGGTACCGAACAGGTCGGGCGCCTGGACCCGAAATCTTCGGAGGTCACCCTGATCGACCTGCCGGCGCCAACTCCGGTGGCGATCACGCCCGCGGTGCTGACCTACGGTGTAGCGGTCAACAGCCACGACGGCTCCATCTGGTACAGCCGCCTGTGGGGCAACAAGATCGGCCGTATCGACGCCAAAACCCTGGAGGTCACTGAAATAGAATCGCCGGTATTCGGGCCGCGCCGCCTGCGCTTCGCACCGGACGGCATCCTGTGGCAGACCGGCTACGCCCACGGTCAGATTGCGCGTATCGATACCAAAACGATGGATGTGAAAGTGTACGATATGCCGGAGTTTGCCGAAGGCGCCCGCCCCGGTCCTTACTCGTTGAACATTTCTCCGGATTCCGGCGATGTGTGGGTCAACGAGACTATGACTGATCACGTGTACCGTTTCGTACCTGCGGAAGAGCGCTTTATCGCCTACCCGGCACCGCTGCGCGGCACCTATACCCGGGATATGTCGTTTACCAACGACGGTCTGGTGTGCATGTCCAATAATCCGATTCCGGTACAGGCACTGGAGGAATACACCGGTGTCCTGATGTGTATCGACCCGGACTACCGCGCGAACTGATTTATCGCTTTAGCCATCCCGGCGCCCGCTGCTGCCGTGCCACGCGCTCGGCAGCGGCGGGTTTGCCGCATTGATCCCGCCATTGCCGCGGACTCATCCCAAACCAGCGCTGAAACGCCTTGGAAAAGCTGGCCAGATCGGCATAGCCCAGCAGCCCGGAAAGCTGGGTCAGGCTCATATTCGATTCTTTGAGGTAGCGCGTTGCCACGGCCTGACGTGTCTCGTTGAGCAAGGTCTGGAAACTGGTGCCCTCCTCCATCAGCATGCGCTGCAGCGAGCGCGTGCTCACCATCATGTAGTCCGCCACAAAATCGATGGTGACCTTGCCATTGGGCAGGAAGTTGCGCAGCAGGTGACACACGTATGCGGGCAATTCCTTCGGTGCCAACGCATCCAACTGATCGATATGTGCGCGCATCAACTCGTGCAGTGCGGGGTCGGCATGGCTCAGAGGCGCGTCCAGCAATGCGGCGTCAAACACCCAGGCATTTCTGGCGCTGTTGAAGTGAGGCGTGGCACCGAGCAGGCGCACATAGGTTTGCGGCGAGGCGCCCGCGGCAGTCTGGAAATGGACCGCGTGCGGTTGCCACTGATTGCCCAGTAGCATTTTCAGCAACCGTTTCCCTACCGCAATCGCCAGTTCAATCGCCTGCCGTGCGGGAATGCCACTGCGCAACATGGGGTCGTATTCGAGGATGGCGAGCTTGTTGTGCACCTCTACTTTCACCAGACCACTGTTGGAGTGCAGGTGGTAGTAGTGAGCCAGCTCTTCCAGCGACTCGCCCACCGTGTTGGCATTTTTCAACAGGTACAGCAGCTGGCCGAAAACCGCCGTGCCCTGGTGCAGACCGAACTCCAAACCGAACAACGGATTACCGGTGTCGCTCGCGCAGTTCTCCAGTAACAGCGCCATGCGCTGGTAGGAAATCAGGCTTTCGGGATTCGCCAGCGTATCCGCAGGAAGACCTGCATTGCCGAGCATCACTTGAGGATCCAGCCCAGAGACCCGGCAGAACTCGTCAAATAGTGCCAGCGACGAGGCTCTGGAGAATTCTTCCATCGATTACCCTAGCGTGTGTGCCCGAACGGATGTCCGCCCTCGCGCTCTCGGGGAATCAAACCAGATCAAATCGATCCGCGTTCATCACCTTGGTCCAGGCGGCCACGAAATCCTGCACAAATTTTTCCTTGCTGTCATCCTGTGCATAGAGTTCCGCGTAGGCGCGCAGGATGGAGTTGGAGCCGAACACCAGATCCACCCGGGTTGCGGTCCACTTCACCTGATCGGTTTTGCGATCGCATATTTCATAGGAATTTTTGCCGGTGGGTTTCCAGCTGTTGCCCATGTCGGTGAGATTGACGAAGAAATCGTTGGTCAGTGCGCCCTCGCGGTCGGTGAAGACACCGTGCTTGCTGCCGCCATGATTGGTACCGAGCACCCGCATGCCGCCCACCAGTACGGTCATTTCCGGGGCGGTCAGCCCCAGCAGCTGGGTGCGGTCGAGCAGCATCTCTTCCGGCTTTACCACATAGTCCTGTTTCAGCCAGTTGCGGTAGCCGTCGTGGAGCGGCTCCAGTACCTCAAACGCTTCGACGTCGGTCATTTCATCGGTGGCATCACCGCGGCCGGGGGAGAAAGGCACAGTGAGATCAAATCCTGCCGCCTTTGCCGCCTGTTCTACCCCGAGGTTTCCAGCCAGCACGATGACGTCCGCCACGCTTGCGCCGCTTTCCGCCGCAATCGGCTCCAGTACAGACAGCACCTTGGCGAGGCGCTCCGGTTCGTTACCCGCCCAGTCTTTCTGCGGCGCCAGGCGGAGGCGCGCGCCATTGGCGCCACCGCGCTTATCCGACCCGCGGTAGGTGCGTGCACTGTCCCAGGCGGTGGCGACCATTTCGCCAATACTGAGGTCACTGGCTGCGATTTTCGCTTTCACAGAATCGACGTCGTAGTTGGTATTTCCTGCGGGTACCGGGTCCTGCCAGATTAATTCCTCTTGGGGTACATCGGGACCTATGTAGCGGGCTCTTGGCCCCATATCCCGGTGCGTCAGTTTGAACCAGGCGCGGGCGAAGGCGTCGGAGAGGGCCGCCGGGTCTTTATGGAAACGCTCGGAAATCTTGCGGTACTCCGGGTCCATTTTCATCGCCATGTCGGCGTCGGTCATGATCGGCGTGGTGCGGATGGACGGGTCCTCCACATCCACCGGCTTGTCTTCTTCCTTGATATCAATTGGCTCCCATTGCCAGGCACCGGCCGGGCTCTTCTTTGGCTCCCACTCGTGGTTGAGCAACATCTCGAAATAGCCGCTGTCCCACTGGGTTGGATGGGTGGTCCAGGCGCCTTCCAGGCCGCTGGTAACGGCATCGCGGCCGACACCGCGCTTGCTCTTGTTCAGCCAGCCGAAGCCCTGGTCTTCCAGTTCCCCCGCCTCCGGTTCGGGGCCGAGCAGTGCGGCATCGCCGTTTCCGTGGGTTTTACCCACCGTGTGGCCACCGGCCGTGAGGGCCACGGTTTCCTCGTCATCCATGGCCATGCGGGCAAAGGTCACGCGCACGTCGTGGGCGGTCTTGATGGGGTCCGGGTTGCCATCCACGCCCTCGGGGTTGACGTAAATCAGTCCCATCATCACTGCGGCCAGCGGGTTTTCCAGGTCGCGCTCACCGGAGTAGCGGCTGCCCTCACTGCCGGTGGGGGCCAGCCACTCCTTTTCCGCCCCCCAGTAGGTATCGATTTCCGGCCCCCAGATATCCTCGCGCCCGAAGCCAAAGCCGAAGGTCTTCAAGCCCATGGATTCATACGCAATGGTGCCGGCATATGCGATTAGGTCGGCCCAGCTCAGTTGGTTGCCGTATTTTTTCTTGATCGGCCACAACAGGCGGCGCGCCTTGTCGAGGTTGCCGTTGTCCGGCCAGGAGTTCAGGGGGGCGAAACGCTGGTTGCCGGTAGCGGCGCCACCGCGGCCGTCGGCGATACGGTAGGAGCCGGCGGCGTGCCAGGTCATGCGGATCATCAGGCCACCGTAATGCCCCCAGTCGGCTGGCCACCACTCCTGGCTGTCGGTCATCAGCGCGTGCAGATCTTTCTTGAGAGCATCGAAGTCGAGCTTTTTGACGGCTTCCCGGTAATCGAAGTCAGCCCCCAGTGGATTCGTCTTGGTGTCGTGCTGGTGCAGGATGTCGAGGTTCAGGGCCTTGGGCCACCACTCCATGACCGAGGTGCCACATTCTGTCGCGCCACCGTGTACAACCGGGCACTGGCCGGCAGGATTTGATGTGCTTCCCGTCATGGTTTGAGTCCTTCTGTGTGTTGAGATATGCGCAATCTGGCAATGAAAGGCCAAGTTTTATTCAAGCCCACCTTTCTATAACACCTCCCACCCCATCCTGCGGCGAAACCGGAAAAGTGCAGAGCAGTTCTGCGCCAGAAATTCCTGTAATCCCGGAAACTGCACAAAAATCAAACGCACAATTGCGTGACCCAGCGCACCTTAATCGCGCAATTCGTCCATTCCGACGATTCCAATCCCGCGCATTCTCCCTACCCTGCCGATCTATTTAAAAAAAATAAATACATCTGCATCAAGTTCCGCAACGACTGCGAAGCAACCTGCAGTTTCCCAAACGGCAGAACCCGTATTCCGCAGTAGGCCTGCCACTTTCCTAGCGATGATCAAGGAGCGCCTAATGCCATGTTGGAAGTCACACAACAAATAAGACAACTGCGAACAATGCGCAGAAAAAATTCATTGAGCAGTCTGCTTACGACCGCTGCATTCACATTCGCAACGCTTTCTTCCTTAAACACAACCGAGGCTTTTGCCTATACGGAAACCGACCCCGGTTACGAAGACCCCTATTACGATCCCAGTGCCTCATCCACACCCCACGGTGTGTACAACCGGCCCGCAGATTACGACCCCAATGCACTGCTCGGCAGCAGCAATGGCGGCTGGGCGGTGTGGGATTTCTGTTACGGCAAGCCGGATGAAACCGAATTGCCGCAGGACCCGCGCGCGCTGGTTCAGCAGGGGATCAGCGACGGGCGCGCAGTGCACTTCAATGCGTATTACAAAGACTGCCACGTAGACCCGGAGGCGGTGCGCGAAGTGGGCGCAGCAAAAAGTTGCGGCGAATTGCGCGAGCGTTTTGATCACGGTGGACGACTGTTAACCGGTGGTTCGCCTGGCGTCGGCGCACTATTTGCAGGTACCGATCCCTATACCATCGAGGCGGCACTGGGTATTTCCACAATGCTGCCGAGTCAGTACAACGACCTGTGGAAATCTTGGGGCGGCTACACTTCCAAGCCAAAAAATTTCGATCAGCTGCTGGCAGAGCGCTACGGTTCCGTACTTCCGGAAGAGCGCAACCCCTACCCGCTCAAGGGCGAAAACCCGAACCTGACTGATGGCGGTTCCGGCCAGTTGCCGTTGATGTTTACCCAGATGCGCTATCCCGATGGCACCTGGACCGGCCGCATCGGCGTAACCTGCCACGCCTGTCACAGCGGTGCGGTGGATGGCAAACCCACACTGGGTGGTGGCAGCTCGCTGGCGGACCTGGACCTGTTCCTGCGCGATGGACTGCCCCAGGGCTACCTGGCTTCCGTGGCCACGCTCGCCAACCTCAACCACACCCGCGGCACCAACAATGCCAGCGATGTGAACCTCGCGTTTATTTTTCCGGATCAGGGGCTTTATTCGGCGAGAGATGCGGTGGACCTAATCACCTCCGGCTCCACTGCCAGTATGGATACACCCGCCTGGTGGAACCTGGGGCACCGCCCACTGAAATTTGTGGATGGTATGTTCCCCGCCGATGCACCGCGTATCGACCAGGTTTTCTATACCCCCTTCTTCGGTCTGTTCGGTGAAGTACTCGGCCCACTGAGTGACGCCGGCCAGAAATACATGCGCGACAATGGCCCACCCATCAATGCCTGGATTGAAACCCTCAAGGCACCCAAGTATCCCGGTGACATCGATACCGCACTTGCGGAGGAAGGCGCGGAGCTGTTCCACGAGCTGGATATGTGGGCGGAAGAGCGCAACAACCCGGTTCGCCGCCCGGAGGGCAATGGCAGTTGTGCTGGCTGCCATGGCGCTTATGCACCACGCTACGTAAACGACCCCGAATTCCTAGCCAGCCCGCTGCTAGAGGGTATGGCCTCGTATATCGTGCCACAGGAAATCATCGGTACCGACTCAGTGCGCTGGGAAACCAACAACGAAGGTATGCAGCGCGCCGGCTCGGTGAATTTCTTCGGCTATCCTCCCACCAAGGGCACGGACCAGGATTGCGGGCCGCAAAACCAGGAGCGCTTGCGCGGTGATCGCGAGCTGGGTTACCTGGCACCACCGCTCTACGGGGTCTGGGCCAGCGCACCTTATATGCACAACGGCTCGATTCCTAACGTGTGGGAAATCCTCAAGCCCGAGGACCGTGAGCCACTGTGGCGCCGCGTGTCCAACGAGAAACTGTCCAATCCCTGGTACAACAATGGCAATGTGCTGATGGGGTACGACACCAAACTGGATACCGCCTACGACGAAACCAAAATGGGCTGGAAATACGACGCCATCGATTGCGAATGGCGCTCCTTCTGGAACCCGTCGGTTTCGCCCTTCCGCACCTGTGATCCGAATGACAAACACCAGACGCCGCTGGCACAGGAAATTCTCGACGATATCTTCGGCAACCTGATCCTGACCTGGAACATCATGTTCCCGCCGACACTGACCATGAAGCAGATGGAAGATCGCAAGATCTATAACACGCTGTTGTTCAGTCACGGTAACGAAGGTCACGAGTTCAATAGTGTGCTGACCGATCACGAGCGTTTAGCCATTATTGAATATCTGAAAACGCTCTAGTGTTTGACCGAACAGCGTAAACCGGAGGCCGACCTGACTTACAGGTCGGCCTTTTTTTCGGGAATAGCAGAAAAGTTGAATTGGTCGTATGACGGGAATTGGCCCCGACCATTAGAATTTGGCGAAGAAATTTTCGGATTCCCTTCGATTGCCAATGATTCACCCCACCACACGCACGATGGCCCGCCACTGCAAGCGAATCGCCAGGTACACGCTACTGCTCGCGGCGGCAGCGGTAACCCTGTCGGTGCTGCTGGTGCTCGCCCTGCGCTGGATCGATCCTCCCTCTTCCATGGTTATGCAGCACTGGCAACAGGACAGTGGCCAGATTGCCCGACATAGCTGGCAGCCAATCAATAAGATCTCGCCAAACTTGCAGATGGCCGTCATCGCTGCGGAAGACCAGAAGTTCCCACACCATTACGGCTTCGATCTTGACTCCCTGCAAAAAGCCCTCACAGAAAACCGCAAACGCACACGCGGTGCCAGCACCATTACCCAGCAGACCGCAAAAAACCTGTTTTTGTGGAACGGACGCAGTTATCTGCGCAAGGGGTTGGAAGCCTGGTTTACCCTGTTGATGGAAACGCTTTGGTCGAAAGAGCGGATTCTGGAGGTCTATTTGAATATCGCCGAGTTTGGCGAGGGCGTTTACGGTGCCGAGGCTGCCGCACGTCACCACTTTGGCTCGTCGGCGCAGCATTTGAGCCGCTGGCAATCGGGGCTGCTGGCCGCGGTTCTACCGAGCCCCAAGCGCATGTCCGCCGGACGGCCCTCGGCGTATGTACAGAGCCGGGCATCGACAATCAATCGTCAAATACGACAGCTGGGCGGCACCGGTTATTTGAAGTCCCTGTAACTTCTGTGGGCAACAGTTATCCACACCTTATTTGCCCACAGCTTCTCGGGACAGACCTGTGAATATCTACTGGATATCCTGCCGCAGCCAAGCAACCCCGCCTGCCGGTTCGGAGCGGTCGAAATTGCGTCATATTCAGGTTGGCTTTGGTACCGCGGATACATTTCGTCACGTCGATATGGAATCACCGATATCCGGCAATAGAATGGAGCTGTCTGTATCGCCGTCTGTCCACCGGGGAAATGTGTGACTCAACCCGCTGTTACTTTTTTTTCGCTGTTGATTGCGCTTGCGAGTCCCGCGGCTCTCGCCACCGCGGATTGCGGACAGGCCGCTGACTGCCTCGCTCTTGAACTGCACAATCAGGTGCGCAAAGACCTGAACGCCGGTCGTCTCCCCAACAGCCCCACACCAAATCCGCCGGTGGCCATGCTGGTTCACGATCCGGCACTGGCGCGCACCGCCTACAACTGGTCGGCGGCCCAGTGCAATGCGCGCCGCGGACACAATAGCCAGCGCCGCGCGCACTTCCTCGCCAACGGCGGCAACCCCGCCCACCCCTGGGTTGGGGAAAACCTTTTTTTCCACAGCGCCCAGCTCTCCAATACCGATGCGCTGAACCAGGCGGTGGCTGCCTGGGCCGCGGAAGCGCAGGATTATCGCTACCAGCCGTTCAAGGTGATGAAGACCGGGCATTACAGCCAGTTGATCTGGAATACCATCGACACCATTGAAAACGGCAAGAAGGTATCCCGCGCGGTGGGCTGCGGTGTATACCGCTGTGACAAAGGCCGCTATAAAACCATCGTCACCTGTAACTACGCACCCGGCGGCAATATCCAGGGTGTGGTGCCCTACCGCATCAAAAAATAGCCCCGGCCGCACCAGTCATAATTTGATAATCTCGCTGGGACAACACTCGGTACAACGACAAAAGCCGGACCCCTCCAATGAAGCGCCCACTTAGTATTGCTGCTGGTATCGCCCTCCCCGCACTTGCGCTGTTGCTGGCCGCCTGCAAGGCCGCCCAATTTGGCGGGGATACCGCGCTGCCGGATGGTTCGGTTTACCGCGGGGAGTTTCAGGATGGGCTGTTCCACGGCGAAGGGGAATTGCATTGGCCCGATGGCCGCCACTACCTGGGCGGTTTTCAACACGGCATGCTGGGCGGACACGGCAAATTCACTTACGCCGATGGCTGTGTTTACGAGGGTGAATTTGCCAAGGGTGACTTCCATGGCAATGGCCGTTACGCCTGTGACGAAACTTCCTGGGAAGGTGATTTCCAGCAGGGCAACCTGGCAAGAGGAACCATCATCTGGGAGGGATTCGGTCGCTACACGGGGGAGTTGCAGGATTACCAACCGCACGGCGAGGGGGCACTCACCTACGTCGAAGGCGTCACCATCCGTGCCCACTTCGAAAATGGCCAGGCAAATGGTGAAGGCATCCGCTCCTTTACCACAGCTGACGGCGAGCTGCGGGAAGATCCCGGTTTCTTCGTCAACGATCAGTACTACGCGAGCGAAGCCGCCTGGCAGCGAGGCGAGACGGAATCACAGAGCGCCCTGGAGTCCCGCCTGTACAGCGAAGGCGAACGCTTGCAGTCGGCGCTCTCGCAACTTGCGCCGCAGCGACCTGGTGTGCGTGATGTGTACACACTGATTGTGGGCGGCGACGGCACCCAGGGCGTGTTCGAGAGAGAGGTCAACTGGGTCGCGGAGAGACTGGGTACGACGCTGGATATGGAGCGGCGCCAGATACGCCTGAGCAATGGCAGCGACACCCTGCCGCTCGCTACCCGCACCAGTGTCCGGAAAAGCCTGCAGGCGCTGGATACGTTGATGGACGCGGAAGAGGATCTTCTGCTGGTGCACTTTGTCAGCCACGGCGACGCCAATGGCAGCCTGTATCTTGCGGATGTGGGTCTACCGCTAAACGACCTTTCCGTGGCGGATGGTAAACAATGGCTCGACGCACTCAAGGCACAACACCAGTGGGTGATTGTCTCTGCCTGTTATTCGGGACACTGGCAGCAGGCGCTGGCAAATCCCGCACGTACGGTATTCACCTCGGCGGCAAAAGATCGCACTTCGTTTGGTTGCAGCAACGATTCCGAGCGTACCTGGTTCAGCGCCGCGCTGTATGGCGAGGCGCTGGGTGTGGGTGTTGATGACCCCGCAGCCTGGTTTGCGGCCGCGAACCGCCGGGTTACCGAAATGGAAAAGGACCAGGGCATTGAGGATAGCGCCCATTCACTGCCGCAGGCAGCCATTGGCGATGCGTTTCTGGCCTGGTGGCAGACACCGACCAATTCGCAACATCAGACGCAGCATTAGGGCGCAACATTAAGCACCACCTTGCCGACGGATTGTCCGCTGCGCAGCAGCGCCAGCGCGTCATGGGCCTGCGCAAATGGAAACTCATGACCAACATGGGGTGCCGTCAACGCCAAGCCGGCGCAACCGTTTAATAACTCCTCGAACAGCGCCTGCTCCTGCCACAGCCAGATCAGATTGAATGCCAACACCGATTTGTTGCTGCTGATCATATCCATCACATCGTAGCGCGGGCGCTTCAGGTACAACCAGGCTGCTTTCAGCCAGTTGGGTCTGTCACCCGGGGTAAATTCCGCAGCGCCGAAAACCACCAGACGACCGGTGGGCGCGAGGGCGGCGAAAGACTGCTTCTGGATTTGCCCACCGATGCCATCGAGTACCGCGTGTAGCGGTCGACCGTTCAGTTGCGCATGCAGTTGCTCGTCGAAGTTGTCACCGCGCACAATGACCTCGGCAAAACCCTGCCCGGCGAGAAAGGCGCGCTTGCTTTCAGAACTCACTGTACCGATCGGGATAGCACCCATCTGCGCGGCCATGCGCATGGCCTGCAGCCCCACACCACCGGCGGCGCTCTGGATTAGTACCACCTGCCCTGGCTTTACCGCCGCGAGGGTGGCGAGGGCGTAGTAGGCGGTGAGACTCTGTGCTGGAAACGCGGCGCCCTCAGCAAAACTCCAGTGCACGGGAATTTTACGGCAGTGTTGCGGCGGCACATCCACCACCGTGGCGTAGCCGCCGAAGCGGGTACAGCCGTAGATCCGGTCTCCCACCTGCAAATCCGTTTGCGCGTTTTCACCCAGCGCGGTAACCACACCGGCAAACTCCAGCCCGGGAATAAAACTGCCTGCGGGTGTTGCAGAATAAAGCCCGGTGAGCGCGAAGATATCAGCGAAATTCAGGCCGACAGATTGCACTGCGACGCGGATATGATCTGAGGCCAGAGACGGAAGTGGTTCTTGCACCAGCTTCAGGTTACTGATGGCGCCCGCCTTTTGCGTGCGCCAGACGTGACGGGTTTCGGGCATCGACTGCATCTCTCTCGAAGCGATAAAGAGATGCAGCCTACCGCTAGCCCGCGGGCTGGGCCAGCCCGGATTAATCCGGCTGCACGGCTACCGGAGTGGCCTGGGCACTGGCCAACGCGCCGGCAGTTTTTACCAGGCGCACGAATTCCGCCCGGTCACCGCTGACGTCTTTGCCGCGCGCGAGTTGCGCCAGCGCCACTACATCCTCGTAATCGAAATCACTCAGGGGTTCGCTGCGCAGCAGTAGTCCGAAGCCCGCCACCGCGGTGGCGAACTGCAGGTCCTGCTGGGTATTTTCAAACGATTTTACCCGGGGTGACAGGGGCCACTGTTTGAGTGTGCTGTCTGCTTCTCCCGGTTTCTTGTAACGCACTTTTACCATCGCCAGTTCGTTGCTTTTTGCCGTCGTCACATTCTCACCGTCTTTGTCATCACCGTAACGCAGCGGATCGACCCGCGGGGTATCACCAACCAGGGTCAGCTCATACAGCGCTACCACCGAGTGGCCCGCACCGATATCGCCAGAGTCTTTGGCATCGTTGTTAAAGTCCTCGCGATTGAGGCGGCGGTTCTCATAGCCGAGCAGGCGATATTCCACGACGCGCGCGGGATTGAACTCCACCTGCACTTTGGCATCTTTGGCGATGGTAAACAGTGTTCCTGAGAGCTGTTCCACCAGCACACGATTGGCCTCGAAGATGGTATCGATATAGGCGTAGCTGCCGTCGCCCACATTGGTCAGCTGCTCGACGATTTCCTCGCGGTAGTTGCCCATACCGAAACCCAGTGCGCTGAACTGCACACCGCTTTTGCGCCCGCGCTCGATGCGCTGCTTGAGGGTTTCCACATCGCTGATGCCCACATTGAAATCGCCATCGGTGGCCAGCAAGATTCGGTTGACGCCTTCTTTCTTGAACGCCTGCTGCGCGACCGCATAAGCCAGCTCTATGCCGCCGGCGCCGTTGGTGGAGCCACCGGCCTGAAGCCGGTCGATCGCCTGCAGGATCTTGGTTTTCTGGTCACCGGCGGTGGGCTCCAGCACCAGCCCGGCACTGCCGGCATAGGTGACGATGCTCACGGAATCCTCGGCGCGCAGCTGCTTGGCGAGCAGACGGTAGGCCTGTTGTAACAGCGGCAGTTTGTTCGCCTGCGACATGGAACCGGAGGTGTCAATCAGGAACACCAGGTTTACCGGCGGTACCTCGTCCATCGGTAGTTCCCGCGCCTTCACGCCGATGGAAAACAGCGTGCGCTCCGCATCCCAGGGGGCACGCGACAGGTCGAAGTGCACGGCAAAATCGTCGTCACTCGCAGAAGTGGTAGCGCTGCCGGCAAAGTCGTAGTTGAAGTAATTGATCAGCTCTTCGAGACGCACCGCATCCTTCGGCGGCAGCTGTCCGTTGTTGAGGAAACGACGCACATTACTGTAACCGCCAGTGTCTACATCGAGAGCAAAGGTGGAGACCGGGTCATCACGCACCAGTTTTACCTGGCGGGGTTCCAGCTCCTGGTATTTTTCTTGCTGCGGTTGCTGGAGTTGCTGCGGTTGCTGCACGGCAAACGCCGCCAGCCCGCGGGTTTCAGGGCTCCGCTTCTTGAGCTCGGCGCTCGGCTGCGGGCGCTGGAGCAGCTCCATCGGCAGGATATCGGCGCTGGTCGCCGGTTCGACCTGAATCTCGTGAATGGTGTATTCCTTCGATTGCGTCGCGCTGTCGTCGCTGGAGGATTCTTCAGGATCGGAGGAGGAGCAGCCGGACAGCACCATCGCCAGTGCGCCGCACAGCAAAGTAGGTAGGATCGGGAAGCGAGTCATATAGGTCCTTCTATACGTTATCTATACATTATTGTTTTCGACACTGATAAGAGTTTTACAGCACCGATCGGTATTTGCCAGTTTCCATGGCCCGGCGGTCGCGCACGGGTTTGTTTGCGCACAGCCCTTCCTGTATAACCATACAGCATCGGGCGCACGCTACGTGCCCACAGGATTACACCCCCAGGCACTTGTACCTCCCCATGGCCGATCCCGTCGAACTGGCACCGGATTACTACCTCAGCAACTTCCAGTCACTACTGGACTTTGTGATAGCGCGCTATGAAAACCTGTTATCGGACGGCGAGCGGCGCTTCCACAACCAGTTTTGTGCACTGGCGACCGACAGCCAGCGGCTGTATGTGCGCCTGCTGTCACGCAAGGGTGTGCCGTCTTCTGCCGGCGCCCTGTTCCGACAGGGCAAACTCGGCTATGCCGAAATCGGTGATCTCCCTGCCGCTGCAGACGCGCTGGTTGCGGCCGGCCTGTTGCAGCGCAACCCGTCCCTGCCGATAGAAGAGCTTCTGCCGCTGTTCACCAAGAGCGAGCTTCTCGCTCACAGCCCGGCACCGCTGCCGAAATCCCTGAAACGCCCCGCCCTGGAGCAGGCGCTGCTCGAACAGGATGGCGCACTACTGCTACGCGCGCTCGAAAACGAGGGTCCGTGGCTGGCGGTACAGGCGGCGGAGCACTTCCAAACCTTCAAATTGCTGTTTTTCGGCAACCTGAACCAGGACCTGACGGACTATGTCCTGCGGGACCTGGGCCTGTTCCGCTATGAAAACTACCCGCTGGAGCGAGAACAGCTGCCATTCCGGAGTCGCGCGCAGATCGAACAGCACCTGCACTACTACGACTGCGCAGTGGAGGCCGATTTCGCGCTGGCCGCCGATGCAGACGCCATCCATGCGCTGGCCTCACGGCTGCCCTCAGGGTTCGAAGGCGACAGCACACTGGACCGGCGCCTGGATCGGTTGCGCCTGACCCTGGCGCGGCAGCTGGAGCGACTGGAAGCATTGCCTGCCGCGGACCAGCTGTACCGCCACTGCAACCGCCCGCCGGCGCGCGAACGCCGCGCGCGGATCGCGGTGACCAGCGGTGATACCGCGAGCGCACTGGCACTATGTTCAGAAATTCTCGCCAACCCGCACAATGAAGCTGAAAGCGAGTTTGCCCTGAGTTTCGGCCATCGCACGGCGAAGAAGACCGATGACGCCGAAACCTGGCCGGCACCGAAACGACACCAAGCGGTGACGGAAACCGCGGTGCTCGCACCTGCCCAGGAGCGGGTGGAAATACTCGCGGCCAACCACCTTGCACCGCCCGGTTCTCACGACCAGTGCTTTTACGTGGAAAACACCCTGTTTAACGGCGTGCTCGGCCTCGCCGTATGGGACATCGTATTTGCACCGGTAGCCGGGGCTTTCTTCAATCCGTTTCAGGTGGCGCCAAGCGATTTCCGCACCGCCGATTTTTATCCACAGCGCCGCGCCGCCTTCGAACAGCGCCTGGCAGAGCTGGACAGCGGCCAGTTCCACAAGCACATATGGCGGCACTTCCGCGAAAAGCAGGGTATCGCCAACCCGCTGGTGGCCTGGGACGCCCTGTCGGAACCTCTGCTGACCCAAGCCCTGGAACGCATCCCGCCGGATCACTGGCGGGCGCTGTTCCGGCGCCTGCTGAGCGATGTCACCCACCACCGCAACGGCCTCCCCGATCTGATTCTGTTCCCGGCGGAGGGTGGCTACGAGCTGGTAGAGGTGAAAGGTCCCGGTGACCGCCTACAGCAGAACCAGCAGCGTTGGCTGGCCTACTTCGCCCAACACCAGATCCCCCACCGGGTGCTGCATGTGGAATGGCAGCCTTGAGCGGTGTAAAAACAGCCTTAAGCGGTGTAAAAGCAGCCGTGAGCGAGATTGAAACAGCGGGGGATCAGCCCGTGCTGGAAGTCTCTGTGGGTGAGCTGGTGGCCTTTGCCTGTCGCAGCGGCGACCTGGTGGGAGAGGTTTCCGGTGGGCCAACGGCACTGGAAGGTATCCGCGCGCACCAGCGACTGCAGAAAAAACGCCCCAAGGGCAGCGAAGCGGAATACCGTCTGCAGGTAGAACTTGTGCAGGATGGCCAGACGGTGGTGCTCAATGGCCGGGTGGATATCCTGCACCCCCAGCCGGACCTGCACCGCCCGGTGCAGCTGGATGAAATAAAAACCACCTACGTGCCGCCACAGAAACTGGCGGAGTCCGCCCGCGACCTGCACTGGGCGCAGCTGAAGGTCTACGGCTTCTGTTACGGACTGCAGCAGCAATTCGACGGTGATGATTGCGTTGCGCTGCAAATGCTGTGGCATAACCTCAAGGAAAAAAAGACCTACCCCGAGTCCCGGGAATTCCGCTGGCGCGAGCTGGAAAGCTTTGCCAGGGGTGCACTCGCCAAGTACCTGCAATGGCACCGGCGCTGGCAGAACCATCGCCAGCTTGTACGCACTTCTGCACGCACGCTGAAATTTCCCTTTGCTGAATACCGTACAGGGCAGCGCACCCTGGCGGTGGCGGCTTACCGTTGCCTGCGCGATGGCGGTGAGCTGGTGGCCGAGGCCCCCACCGGTATCGGTAAAACCGTAAGCACCCTGTTCCCGGCCATCAAGGCGCTGGGAGAAACACCCCTCGACCAGCTGGTGTATCTCACCGCGAAGAATTCCGGCCGCCAGGTGGTGCGGGAAACTGCCGCCCGTTTACACACTCAGGGGCTGACACTTTCGATACTGGAATTACAGGCCCGCGACAAAACCTGTGCCTGCAGCCTGGGGCTTTGCAGTCGCGACGACGAGGGCATCTGCCCGCGCACCCGCGGCTTCTTCGACCGCCTGCCGGAAGCGCGCCTGTCCCTGCTCGGCCGCCCACTGCTGACACCGGAAGTCATTGCCGAAGTGGCGGACCGCCTGCAGCTTTGTCCGTTCGAGCTGTCACTGCAGATGCTGCCCTGGACGGACCTGGTGGTGTGTGACTTCAACTACGTCTTCGACCCGCTGGTGCAGATGCAAAGCCTGCGGGACACGCACCGGCAGCGCGCACTGCTGATCGATGAGGCGCACAACCTCAGCGACCGCGCACGCGGCATGTTCAGTGCAAAGCTCACCCGCAGTGACAGCCGCCGTGCCGCAGCCGCCTGTAAAGGCTCTCATCCCACTTTGCAGCGCGCCATCCAGTCACTGGTACGCGCGCTGGACCGATGGGTGGTTGATCTGCAGGAGTCAGGACAGGATTCTGGACTGGGAGCCGCGCAAGCGCGCAAAGAGGAAAAATCCGGGCTGTGGATAACTTCCCTCGACGACGGTGCGCCCCAGGCGGTGAGTGTCGCAATACAAAAATTACTGCTGGTAGTCAGCCAGTTATGGGAACAGTCGCAGTCACCACCGGAGGCCATCGCCGACTGGCTCAAGGCCGTGTTTCGCTACCAGACGGTGGAACAGCTGGCGGCGGAACAGCACCGCTGTATCACCCGCGTGCAAAAGTCGGCTAATCCCGAAAGCCCCTGGCGGGAACAGGAAGTTGAACTGCTGTGCCTGAATGCCGCCGATTACCTGCAACAGGCCTATAAACAGTTCCACGGGGTCATCGCCTTTTCCGCCACCCTGCGCCCGCCAGGTTATACCTACCAACAACTGGGGCTGCAGGCGGACTCCCCCTACCTGTCGCTGCCCTCTCCATTTGATGCCGGGCAACTGGGGCTGTTTCTGTGCCCATTTGTGGACACCCGCTACCGCGCGCGCGATCAGGCCAGCGACGCACTGGTGGACATGATCGCGCGGACTTTCCACAGCCGGCCGGGTAATTACCTGGTGTTCTTTCCCTCCTACCGTTTTTTGCAGCAGGTGGCCGAGCGCTTTGCCACGCTGTTTCCGGAGATTCCGCTGGTGCAGCAGACGTCCGGCAGTAGCGACCAGCAGCGCAGTGCTTTTCTGCAGCACTTTCAGGATGGCCGCCGCAGCCTGGGGTTTGCGATTATGGGCGGCATCTTCGGCGAAGGGGTGGATTACGTGGGGGAACAGCTGGTGGGCACCATTGTGGTGGGTGTGGGTCTGCCACAGGTCAACGAGGAGCAGGAGCTGCTGCGCGCGGCCTGGGACAGGCGGGGCGAGAACGGCTTCGATATTGCCTACCGCTACCCGGGCCTGACCCGGGTGCTGCAAACTGCCGGGCGCGTGATCCGCACCGAGACAGACCGGGGCGTGGTGATTCTGGCAGACTACCGCTTTGCCGATCCGTTTTATCGCGCGCTTTATCCACAGCACTGGCATTCCCAGACCTGCGACAATGGCGACACCCTCTCCACCGCCCTCGACCGCTTCTGGCACAGATAATCGACAGCAGCCATGGTATTAAATCGCGAATTCTACCGCCGCAGCCCGCATCAGCGCTCCAAGCAGGACATCACCTTCAATGATGTGCGCAAGCGCTTCGATTTCCGTTCCATTGCGATCGGACGTTGGGTGACCGAAGCAGAAAAAGCGCGCGCGGCGGGCCTGTTTTACGATGCATTGGCCGACCTGATGGCGATACTGCAGGGGCCGGAGCTGCTGGTCTCCCTGCGCGGCACCCTCGCCTTCCAGTACGGCACCGGCGGCCGCCCGGGCATTTCCGCCCATTACGAGCCGGGCTCGCGTACCTTCGCCCTGGCCAAGAACGCCGGCCCCGGCGCCATCGCCCACGAATGGTTTCACGCCCTGGACCACTATCTCGCCGACAAGGCCTTCAGCGATGTGTCGGGCAACATGTTCGCGTCTAAAGCCTGGCTGCGCGATGCCACCCCGGTGCCCCACCCCATTAACGACCGCCTGTTTGCCTGCTTCCGCGCAATAATGCTGGACGAAAGCGGCGATAACCCCAGCGACATGTTTCGCGCGTCCAAAGCCGCGGACAAGGCCAATGGCTGTATCTACTACGCCGACCCCGCGGAAATGTGCGCGCGCGCCTTCGAGGCGTTTGTACAGGACTCCAGCATCTCCAACAATTTTCTGGTGGCCGGCACCAAGGCCACGGAGGAGGCAAAGCTGGGGCTCTATCCCGGTGGCGAACACCGGACTCGGATCAACGCGGCTTTCCGCGAGTATTTCTTGTTATTGGGGCGCGCGCTGCACGCGCAGCCAGGGTGAGAATAAGCAGGCAACGGTTCCCCGGACTACGCCAGCGCCTTGATCAGCAGGGCCACACCGGAAAAAGCCAGCAGCCAGCGACAGGTGAGCAGAAAGGTCTTTTCATCCAGATAGTGCTGCAGGCGATAGCCGAGGTAGACACCCAGGTAGGCCACGGGTGACAGCACCAGCGCGGTTAGCAGTAATTCCCGGCTCCACAAACCCGCCAGGGTGTAGGGCACCAGCTTGATCAGGTTCATCACCCCGAACACCACTCCTGCCGTGGCCAGCCACGACAGTTTGGGCAGGCCGCGCCCGATCAGGTACATATTGAGCGGCGGGCCGCCGGCATGAATCAGGGTACTGGTCACGCCAGAGGTGGTACCCCACAGCCAGGCGCTACCGGGCAGCCGCGCGGCCAGCGGTGCCAGCCTTTGCCAGAAGGCGAACAGCAGGCTCAGCAGCCCCAGCGACAGGGTCAGTGCGAAGGGCGATACCCAGGCCAGCAGCCAGCCGCCGATGGCGATACCCAGCACCGCCGCGGGCAGCAGTTTTTTCAACTCCAGTGCATCCCGGTGCCGCCAGTAATACGCGATGGTGCGCACATCCATAATCAGCAGGACCGGCAGCATCAGCGCCACCGCGGTTTCCACCGGCAGTACCAGCGCCAGCAGCGGCACCGCAACCACCCCCGCGCCACCGGCAAAGCCCGACTTGGAGATGCCGGTGAGGACCACGCCCAGTACAGCAAGCCCCCAGAACAGGGGGCTGCTGCTGATCACTTCCATACTTATTCAGCGCCCCGCGGCAGGTCGAACCAGAGCGCGGTGACACCACTCTCTGCCGCGGTCAGACCCAGTGATTCTTCCATCACGCCCAGGCCATCACCCGCGCTGAGCTGGCCATCGTTTACGGCAACGCCGCCCTCGATCAGGTGCAGATAACCGACGCCCCTCTCCGGGTTCAGGCTCAGGGTTTCCCCGGCCTTCAATTGCAGGCGGTGGATGCTGGCGTTCTGGTGCACGGTGAGCGACCCGTCTTTGCCATCCGGGGTCACCAGCGGCGTCAGCGACCCGCTTTGCACAATCGCCTTCTGTTCATAGCCCGGGGCCAGATCCCGCTGGTTGGGAATAATCCAGATCTGCAGGAATTTCAGCGCTTCGCTCTGGGAGTGGTTGAACTCCGAATGGGTGACACCGGTACCCGCGGTCATACGCTGTACCTCACCCGCAGGCACCACAAAGCGGTTGCCCATGCTGTCCTTGTGCTCGATCGCGCCCTCGAGCACATAGGAAATAATTTCCATATCCCGATGGCCGTGGGTATCGAACCCCGCACCCGGTGCGACCGTATCGTCATTGATGACCCGCAGGACGGAAATGCCCATGTGCTTCGGGTCGTAGTAACTGCCAAAGGAAAAGCTGTGGCGGGAATCGAGCCAGCCGAAGTTTGCTTTGCCGCGTTCGTCGGCACGCCGTAGGTATAGCATCTTGCCGCCCTCACTGTGGATTGGATGAAACCACTATAGGAGAGCTGTTCAGGTGAAAAAATCGAATTAATTTGGATAAATCGTTCGATTTAAGGGTGGCTAATCAGCGGGGAATGTTGATAAAAACAAGGCTATCCGGCCCCGACAATTAATGCCGGGGCCGCTGATAATTATTGTTTGGATTGGGCGATAAAGCGATTCATCTGTACTTCCAGCATTTCCATCGGCAGGGCGCCGTTGGCAAGCACCGCATCGTGAAAGGCGCGCAGATCAAACTGGTCTCCCAGCGCTTTCTCCGCTTTCGCGCGCAGTTCGCGAATCTTGATCTCACCCATCTTGTACGACAGCGCCTGCCCCGGCCAGGAGATATAGCGGTCGACCTCGGCGCGCACATTCGCTTGCGAGAGTGAGGTGTTGTCGGCGAGGAAAGCCAGTGCCTGCTGGCGGGTCCAGCCCTGGGAGTGGATACCGGTATCGATCACTAGGCGCGCAGCGCGCCACATTTCATAACTCAGGCGACCGAACTGCTGGTAGGCATTTTCATACACCCCCATTTCCACACCGAGTCGCTCGGTGTACAGGGCCCAGCCCTCACCATACGCACTCAGGTACAGGTTACGGCGGAAGTCGGGTACGTTCTCCAGTTCCTGGGACAGGGCACCCTGCAGGTGATGGCCCGGTACTGCTTCATGCAGTGTGAGTGCCACCAGTTCGTACAGCGGGCGCTGGTCGAGGGCGTGGGTATTTACCCAGTAGGCGCCACCGCGCGTACCGCCGATGGCCGCCGGGTTGTATGAGGCGGTGGTGTAATTGGGGGCGATTTCGTCCGGTACCGGCACCACGCCGTAGGGGAGACGCGGCAACTTGCCGAAAAATTCCGGCAGCCGGTAGTCGATGCGTTTTGCGATATAAGAGGCTTCTTTCAGCAGTTCCCGCGGGGTCTGCGCGTAAAACTGGGGGTCGGTACGCAGGAACTCGGTGAACTCCGCGAAATTACCGTCGAATTTTCCTTCTTTTTTCAGCTGCGCAATCAACGCATCCATTTCACCGCGAATACGCTTTACTTCCGCGAGGCCAATCTGGTGAATTTCCGCCGGATCCATATCCATGGTGACATAGGTTTTGATCGCGTGCCGGTAGTATTCCTTGCCGCCGGGCAGATCTTCCGCGGCGAGCGACTCGCTAGCGGCGTTCATATAGTCGCCTTCAAGGAAGGTTGCTACGCGATCGAATGCGGGAATCGCCTGCTCCTTAATGGCGGCGGCACCGGCCTGTTGCAGACGGACCTTGTCGGCATCGGAAAAATTATCCGGCAAATTTTTGAACGGCTCGTAGAGACTGCTTTTTATCGGGTCGTCATAAACCTGGGCACGCAGGGTGGGTGCGATCCCCTCGACAACGATTTTTGGCAGCACAAAACCGTCTTTTACCCCCGCGCGCATATTGACCAGGTTCTCGTCAAAGTAGCGGCCGAAATCCTGGATGCGCTCGATGTAATCCTCGTAATCGGACACCTTGGGCATATTGAGGCCGCTGCTGGCATCCAGTGCCGAACTCCAGAAACTGTAGAAGGTATTGACCGGAATGCGGTCCAGGTACTGCTCATTGGCCTCGATGGAATTTTTGAGCACCCAGGTAAGCAGGTCTTTGTTGACCCGTTGGGATTCATTCAGCTGCTTGCCATCGATCGCATTGAGCCGGTCGACAAATTGCTGCTCCGCCCGCAGGCGGCGCGCGCGGTCTTTCTCGGAGACACCGGGCAGCCGGTCGGCATAGCCCTGCTCCCCCATGCGGCTGGCGGTAATCGGGTCTTCCCGCAGACTGTATTGCCAGTGATCATCGATGACCGCCTGCAGTTGCTCTGCGGCCGTGGCAGCCTGTACCGCCGGCACCATAAGCCAGCTTGTGATTAAGATGGATAACAGAAAACGGATAGGCCTCATTGCCATTGAGCAGGTCTCCAGCTTCGGGTGGGGTGCAGAAAATACAGAGGATACTAGGTGGTTGTTGAATCCGATGACGTCCGATTTTCAGCGTCACGAGTCCTACACCTTACCACGATGGCGGTATTATCCTATGGCAAGCTAGCGGGCAACCTGGTGCTTCTGTCGCAAAATCGGCCGTTCTAAAATCGCGCATGAACCAGCCCCTGCGGGCGCCACTTCGAACTCGGGGGAGCTGTGAATGAAAGATCTTTGTGTTGGCGCTATCCAGATGGTCAGTGGTGACTCGGTGCCGCAGAATCTGGAGCGGGCATACGCCTTGTTGAGGGAGGCCGCCGAGCGCGGTGCGCAACTCATACTGTTGCCAGAAAATTTCGCGCACCTGTCCGATAGCGGGAGTTTTTCCGCAGCCGAACCCTTTGCACAAAGTGGCGATACCAGTGCCACAGTAGCGCCCATTCAATATGCCCTTCAGCAGTGGGCGCGGGAATTGGGGCTATGGATTCTTTCTGGTGCCATCCCGCTGCTGGAACGCGCGGATGGCAGCCCCACAGAGGGCAAGCGCAGCCGCTCCGCGTGCCTGCTGTACGATGACAGCGGCACCCTGCGAGCGCGGTATGACAAGATGCACCTGTTCGATGTAGAAGTCGAAGATGCCGCGGGCAGCTATCGCGAGTCCCGCAGTATCGAGCCCGGCGAGACGCCCTGTGTCACAACCACTCCCTGGGGGCAGCTGGGCCTGAGCATCTGTTTTGATCTGCGCTTCCCCGAGCTGTACCGACAGCTGGCCGCGGCCGGTGCGGAGATATTAGTGGTACCGGCGGCCTTCACCCACACTACCGGGCAGGCGCACTGGCTGACACTGCTGAAAGCCCGCGCAATTGAAAACGGCTGCTATGTGATTGCGGCAAATCAGGGCGGACAGCACTCGGCGAAGAGGCGCACCTGGGGACACTCGGTCATTATCGACCCCTGGGGTGATGTGCTGGCCGAAGCCGGTGAGGGGGAAGCGGTAATCACCGCAACCCTGAGCGCTGAGAAGCTGGAAAAGGTCCGGCGCAATATGCCGCTGCTGTCCATGCGGCGGCTGTAACGGGCCCCTAGCTGACAAGCGATAAAATGATAAAGCGCTCAGGCAATGTTTTTAATCAAACCGCCTTCAGCCTTGATACTCGCGCCGTTGATCGCGGCGCTCAGAGGTGAAGCGATAAAGGCAACCACCGAGCCAATTTCTTCCGGTTTGATAAATCGCTGTAGCAGTGAATCCGGTTCGGTTTCCTTGAAAAAGTCACGTACGAATTCGTCCTCACTTTTTCCCTGAACCTGGGCGCTTTCTTTCAGCCAGGTACTGACGCCATCGGTAAGAGTGGGGCCTGGCAGCACGCAGTTCACCGTTATATTTTTGCCGCTGCCTCGGGTCAGGTTTGCCAGACCACGCCCCAGGACCAGCTGCGCGCCTTTGGTGACCGAATAGTGCACCATGCTCTCCAGTCCGCGTATTCCCGCCTCGCTGGATATATTAATAATGCGCGCGAAGTCCTGCTCCAGCATTTTCGGAAAGTAGTGGCGGCAGAGGCGCACGGTGCTCATGACATTGACGTCCAAAAAATGGCGCCACTCGTCGTCGCTAATTTCTGCGAACGGTTTGGGATTGAATATCCCCATGTTGTTGATCAGTACCGACAGCGTGCCGCAGCCATCGATTTCCCTGCAGATACGGGCGGAATCCTCAACGTCGGCGAGGTCACCATCGATCGCCAGCACATCGCCGAAACGCTTTAAATCTTCTGCAACAGCGTCGCTACCGGAGCGGCCGTTAATGATCACCCGAGCGCCTTCCTGCAACAGCGCTATGGCTATGGCTCGGCCAATCCCCTTGGTGGAGCCGCTGACAAATACCAGTTTTCCTGCGAGCCCAAGATCCATTTCCATGCCTCCAATAGTCACTCAGCCGTCAAACACTGATCGACAATAGTAGTGTGGAAACAGATACAAAAAAGGCCACTCGGTGAGTGGCCTTTTTGAAGCTCGGCTTATGCCTGCTCGACTATCTGCTCGACAACCTGCTCGATGCGCCCGAATATTGACTGGCCGTTACCGTCCAGCATTTCGATCGCGATCCTGTCGCCGAACTGCATAAAGGAAGTACTCGGTTTGCCTTCCTGAATGGTTTCGATCATACGTATCTCGGCGATACAGCTGTAGCCGACACCGCCCTCCTTCACCGGCTTGCCGGGGCCGCCGTCGAGTTTATTCGACACGGTGCCGGAACCGATAATGGTGCCGGCGCCCAGTGGGCGGGTTTTGGCGGCGTGCGCAATCAACTGACCAAAGTGGAAGGTCATATCGATACCCGCATTGGGCTCACCGAATTTTTCACCGTTCAGTTCGGACACCAGCGGCAGGTGCAATTTGCCCGCTTTCCAGTGATCACCCAGTTGCGCCGGGGTCACACACACCGGCGAGAAAGCGCTGGAGGGTTTGGACTGGTAAAAACCGAAACCCTTGGACAGTTCGTTCGGGATCAGACCGCGCAGGGAAACATCGTTAACCAGCATTACCAGTTTGATGTGCTTCAGCGCATCTTCCGGGGAAACGCCCATGGGAACGTCATCGGTAATTACCGCGATTTCCGCTTCAAAGTCGATACCGAAGCCTTCGCTTTGCGGCATCTTCACCGGCTCGCGCGGCGCCAGGAAGGTATCGGAACCACCCTGGTACATCAGCGGATCGGTCCAGAAACTTTCCGGCATTTCCGCGTTGCGCGCCTTGCGCACCAACTCCACGTGGTTCACGTAGGCGGAGCCATCGGCCCAGTGGTAAGCGCGCGGCAGCGGCGAGTGGCACTTGGCCTGATCGAAGGCTTCGCCTTCGATTTCGCCACTGCTGAGTTTTTGCTGCAGTGCTTCGAGCTGTGCGGATTTTTCTGCCCAGTCGTCCAGTGCACTTTGCAGGGTCGGTGCGATTTCGGTGGCGGATACCATGCGGGTGAGGTCATCACTGACCACCACAAGCTGGCCATCGCGGCCGGATTTCAGGCTGGCTAACTTCACTGTGCCTTCCTCTTAACAATAATTTGGTTTACGGATCGAGTGCCTTGAACTCTGCGTCACCGTGCATCCAGGCCGCGTGGCGCGGCGCCTTCTTGGTGCGGGACCACTCTTCCAGCATATCCTCGGCGACGCGCTTCAACTCTTTGTGCATACCGGGCTTGGCGGTATTGGCGGCGAGTTCGATGCGGTGACCATTCGGGTCGAAGAAATAGATGGATTTGAAAATGGTGTGATCGGTGGGACCGAGTACGTCGACACCGGCATCTTCGAGTTTCTGCTTCATTGCCAGCAACTCGTCCATGCTCTCCACTTCCATCGCGATGTGCTGTACCCACTGCGGGGTATTTTCATCGCGGCCCATGTCCGGAGAATTGGGCAGCTCAAAAAATGCCAGTACATTGCCCTGCCCCGCATCGAGGAACACGTGCATGTACGGATCCGGTGCCCCGGTGGAGGGCACCTTGTCTTCGGCAATCGCGAGCTGGAATTCCATGCCCAGGAGGTCGCGGTAGAACTCCACGGTCTCCTTGGCATCGCGGCAACGGTAGGCCACGTGGTGAATGCGTTGAATCGCCATGATAGGCCCCCTTTTGAGTTTTTCTTGAGTTTCTCGCCGCCGATCAGGCCGCGTCTTCGCCCTTGGCTTTATCGCCAATCACGCCGCGCTTCAGCTGATCGCGCTCGATGGACTCGAACAGCGCCTTGAAGTTACCTTCGCCGAAGCCTTCGTCTTCCTTGCGCTGGATAAACTCGAAGAATACCGGGCCCAGCATATTGGCAGAGAAGATCTGCAGCAGCAGGCGCGGCTGGCCACCCTCGGTGGAACCGTCCAGCAGCAGACCGCGGGCTTTCAGCTCTTCGGTCGGCTCACCGTGGCCCGGCAGGCGCTCTTCCAGCATGTCGTAATAGGTTTCCGGCGGCGGGGTCATGAACTGCATGCCCTGCGCTTTCAGGCGATCCCAGCAGGCCACCAGGTCGTCACAGGCGAAGGCGATATGCTGGATACCTTCACCGTTGTACTTCATCAGGAATTCTTCAATCTGACCGCCACCACCGGCGGCCTCTTCGTTCAGCGGGATGCGGATCTTGCCATCCGGCGCGGTCATCGCCTTGGACAGCAGACCGGTGTACTCACCCTTGATGTCGAAGTAGCGAATTTCACGGAAGTTGAACAGATCTTCGTAGTACTTGGCCCAGTAATCCATGCGGCCGCGGTAGACGTTGTGGGTCAGGTGATCCAGGGTGTGGAAGCCGCAGCCTTCCGGGTGCTTGTCGACGCCTTCCAGCCAGTGGAAGTCGATGTCGTAAATGGTTTCGCCTTCCTTGTAGCGGTCGATCAGGTACAGGGTGGCACCGCCAATACCCTTGATCGCCGGCAGGCGCAGTTCCATCGGGCCGGTTTCCACTTCTACCGGCTGCGCGCCCTTCTCGATGGCGCTGTTGTAGGCCAGGGTCGCGTCCTTGACGCGGAACGCCAGGCCACAGGCAGAGGGACCGTGCTCGCGGGCGTAGTAATCAGCGTGGCTGCCTTTCTCGTAATTGGTGATGAAGTTGATATCACCCTGGCGCCACAGTTCCACGTCTTTGGTGCGGTGGCGGGCAACCTTGGTGAAGCCCATGGCCTCGAAAACAGTCTCCAGAATACCCTTCTCCGGCGCAGTGAATTCAACGAACTCGAAGCCGTCCAGGCCCATGGGGTTCTCAAACAAATCGGCCATGTGATCCTCCGTTAATAGGACTCTTTTATTGATGACTCGGCGGCGTCGCTCGTGGCGACGGCGGTCTTGGGGAAACCAATAATGGTTTCAAGCGCAACGAATTTAGTTACGCATGTAACCAATGTCAAGAGGCGGGATCTTTCGGGGACTCTTCCTGCCCCCTTAGTGATAGGGCATAGCACGGGAAATGGGATCAGGAAAGGTGACTGAACAGGCGGCGCGAGTTCAAAAATGCATGTTACAAGCAGTACCGGGGCGCATTGCGCGCCCCGGTGTCGTCAGTTGACGGCCTCTCAGGCTTCGGTCTCGGCGATCTTGCTCAGGTCGCCCACACCCGCCTCTTTCAGCAGGGAGTCCACCAGCGGTGCCATGGCGCGGTGCTTGAGGGCACTGCCCACCAGCGCTTCCGGCAGGCTCTGGCTTCTGGACTCGCCGTCCGCGTCCATAATGCCGCCACTGGCACGGCCACCGACGCCATTCAGACCCTCGACGGAGATGATTTTCATCCCCTCGATTTTTTCCAGCGGCCGCACGCTCTCGCGCACGATACCCGGCAGGTGCTCGTGCAGGCTGAGTACACGCTTGAGGGCGATCTGCGCTTCGCTCAGGCTGTTCATGGCCTCGTTCATCAGGCGCTGACCTTCCGCGTCCACCGCATATTTCTCGCGGTCGGCCTCGACCTTGATGCGCACGGCTTCCGCTTCGGCGCTTGCCTGCAGACGCAGGGCCTCGGCCTTGTCTTCCGCGGCGGCTTTTTCCGCTTCGGCGGCGACCTTGATGCCGGTTGCCTGGCGCTCGGCTTCTTTCTGCGCTTCGATGATTTCGATGCGCTTGTCACGCTCGGCCACTTCCACGTCCTTGGCGGTGCGCACCTGTTCTTCCGCTCTCACCGCCTCGGCCCGGGCCACGTTGGCCTGCTGGTCGGCAACGGACTGTTCCTTGGATTTTTCCGCAACCGCAATGGCGCGCTCCTGCTCGGCGATTTCCACGGATTTCAGTTTGGAAATCCGCTGCTCGTCGAGAATCCGCTCGCGCTCGATTTCCTGCTCCTGCAGGCGCTTTTCCTTTTCAATTTCCAGCAGGCGGGTGGCCTGCTCGGCGGCGATGCGTGACTGGTCTACTTCGCGCTGGGCCTCGATCTCTGCCTGGCGTGCCGCGCGCTCCTGGGCGGCGGTCTCCCGCGCCATATCCGCTTTCTGTGCCGCTTCGCGGTTTTCCAGTTCGCGCTGCTGCTCCAGGAAGGCGTAGCGCTTCTCTTTTTCGATTTCGAGACGCTGGCGCTCGGCTTCCAGGTTTTTGGTTTCTATCTGGATGCGGGTTTCCTGCTCGACATCGTTGACCTCTTTGCGGCGGGCCTCGATGGAACGGGTCATGCTGGCAAGACCTTCGGCGTCGAACACATTGTCCTGGTTGAAGAATTCTTTATGGGTCTGGTCGAGGCCGGTCAGGGATACGGACTCCAGTTCCAGACCGTTTTTCAGCAGGTCTTCGGACACCACCTGCTGTACCTTCTGTACAAACTGGCTGCGCTGCTCGTGCAGTTCCGCCATTTCCATTTCCGCCGCCACCGAGCGCAGGGCGTCGACAAATTTGCCCTCGATCATGTCCTTCAGCGCTTCCGGATCCAGGGTGCGGATACCGAGGGTCTGCGCCGCATTGGCGATGGCATCGTTATCCGGTTTCACCCGCAGGTAAAATTCGGCCAGCACATCCACGCGCATGCGGTCTTTGGTAATCAACGCCTGGTGCTCCTTGCGCGAAACCGCAAGGCGCAGGGTATTCATGTTGACCGGGATGATTTCGTGGAGTACGGGCAGCACCAGGGCACCGCCGTTCATGATGACCTTCTGCCCGCCCATACCGGTGCGCACAAAGGAGCGCTCCTTGGATGCACGGGTATACAGTCGCGCGAAAATGGTGCCGATCACAATCAGGCCAACGAGCACAGCTCCTGCCATGATCGCGATACTGGAAAGATTCTGGATCACTGGTTATTTCTCCGAGATGTTTTAACGTTTTTTAAGAGTGTATTTTTATTCGGCAGCGATTTGTCCGGCGGGCCTGATTGCCCGAAAACGTGCTCCCTGTTCTTCCACCAGGACAACCTGCTGCCCCTGGGAAAAGGTTTCTCCCTCTTCATAGGGCTCCACCATGACATAGTGGTTGGTACCGAATTCATCGCTAAAGCGCGCTTCCGCCGGGGAACCGACCTCGGCCCGACCAACGGTGATGACTGCGGTGCGCCCGGCGAAGGTATCGCGGCTCACCGACTGAGTTTCGTCTCCGGGAGCCAGAAAGCGCAGTACCCTGCCAAACACCCGCACCTGGGGTAGCGCCAGCAGCACTACCGGAAGTGCCAGCATCCAGGTGGGCAGGAGGCTGCCGAGAAGGGCTTCGCTGAGCATTTGCAGCAGCAGGCCAGTGACACCGAAGGTTACCAGGAAGGCCACCAGCAGAATCAGCGCCGGCACCTCGCCGAAGCGCAGCCAGCCCAGCAGCTTGGTGAGTCCGCCAGTGGTGCTGGCTGTGGGTGCGTCGGTGTTGATGTTCATATCCGGCAGCAGGTTATCCAGCAGGTCGGACAGGCCGGCGCCGATCAGCAGCATCACGCCTTCGAGCAGCGCGATCATCAGCATCAGCACCAGGGCGCCGGTAAACAGCTGGTTGCCGTCTTGCAGTAGAAATTCCATCGGCCCTCCGTGGGCGGTTTTTTATCGTTGTGTGATCAATGGTGTGATCCGTTTTTGTCCTGTATTCCCTGCGCAGCTTTCAGCGCAATGCCTCCAAATTACCGAGCGTGGGGATGGCGGTCAATCACACCGCATTACAAACGGTTAATCGCGGGAATTTCAGGCATAAAAAAACCACCCGAAGGTGGTTATCAATACAGGGTTATCCTGCCTCACTGGATGGTCCCGGCACTGTCGTGACAGGGCACCGGGGTCGACACTTTAAACTGGCAGAAAGCCTTTTCTTTCCTTGCGCAAATCCATCGCACGACTTCCTTCAAAGTACCGACGCCGCTGCCCTGTCTCCAGAGACTGTCTCCAGAGACCGCTAAGGGCGATTATTTCTCTACAAACGCCCGCTCGATCACATACTCGTGGGGAACGCCAGCGCGGGTCTCTTTAAAGCCCCAGTCGTCGAGGATGTTGGTCAGGTCCTTCAGCATCGCCGGGGAGCCGCACAGCATAAAGCGGTCTTCTTCCACATTCGGCTTGGGCAGGCCCAGGTCGCTGAACATCTTGCCGGACAGCATCAGGTCGGTGAGACGACCGTTGTTGCGGTAGGGCTCGCGGGTGACCGTGGGGTAGTACAGCAGCCCTTCGCGCACCATCTCGCCAAAGTACTCGTGTTCCGGCAGTTCCTTTTCGATGTAATCCTGGTAGGCCAGCTCGGATTTGAAGCGCACGCCGTGGGTGAGGATCACCTGATCGAAACGCTCGTACACATCCGGATCCTTGATGATGCTCATAAACGGCGCCAGCCCGGTACCGGTAGAGAGCAGCCACAGGCGCTTGCCCGGGAGCAGGTGATCCGCCACCAGGGTACCGGTGGGTTTGCGGCTGACGAAAATCTCGTCACCGGGTTTGATCTTCTGCAGCTGGGAGGTCAGGGGGCCGTCCGGCACCTTGATGCTGAAAAACTCCAGCTCGTCTTCATAGTTGGCACTGGCAATGGAATAGGCGCGCAACAGCGGGCGACCGTTGGGCTGCTCCAGGCCGATCATGGTGAAATGGCCGTTTTCGAAGCGGAATCCGGGATCGCGGCTGGTCTTGAAACTGAACAGGGTGTCGTTCCAGTGATGGACCTCGAGCACGGTTTCCTTATTCAAATTTGACATAACAATAGAACCACTTATTCCTGACCTTTTTGCTGGGTGAATTCTAGCGCTGGCTTATCTATTGGCAAAATGGGATATTTCGATATTCGTTATCTATTTTATTGATAACTGTATTTCTGGCCTCGAGGCCAGAGAAGTCCGGATATGCTCAGTTAAAAGGTCTTGCCCATGCGCTACTCCCTGCGTCAGCTCGAGGTATTTCTCGCCTGCGCCCACTTCCAGAATGTCAGCCGTGCGGCCGAGAGCCTGAGCATGTCGCAATCCGCCGCCTCCACCGCACTCAAGGAGTTCGAACAACAGTTTGACCTGCGCCTGTTCGAGCGCACCGGCAAGCGTCTGCAGTTGAATGAACTGGGGCGGCAGTTGTGGCCGCGGGCAGAGGAATTGCTGGAACGGGCGCGGGAACTGGAAGCCACCCTGCAGGCCCACGGCGACCTGGGACGCCTGAAGATCGGCGCCACCCTGACCATTGGTAACTACCTCGCCGCCGGCATCATGGCCAACTATATGGAACAGCAACCGGGTGCACGGGTAGAGCTGGAAGTGGCCAACACCGCGGCCATCGCCCAGGGCGTATTGAATTTCGAGCTGGATCTGGGGTTGATTGAGGGGGAGCTGAATCACCCGGACCTGGAGATGATCCCCTGGCGGGACGACGAGCTGGTGGTGTTCTGCGCGCCGGATCACCCACTGGTCACGCGACCGCAGCTGAGCGACGAGGACCTGCGCGAGGCCACCTGGATACTGCGGGAAACAGGCTCCGGCACCCGCCAGACCTTTGATCGCGCACTGGCGGGGCTGCTGCCGGAACTGAATATCCGGCTGGAGCTGCAGCACACCGAGGCGATCAAACGTGCGGTGGAAGCGGGACTCGGGATCAGCTGCCTGTCCCGGGTCTCCCTCACCGACGCCTTCAAACGCGGCGCGCTGGTGGAGCTACCGGTACCCCAGCGGGATTTCCGCCGCGAATTTTACTTCGCCCTGCACCGGCAGAAGTACCGCAGCGCCGGTATCGAACGCTGGCTGGAACTCTGCCGGCAGATGCCTTAATCCTGGCCCGCCTTGCGCACATCCAGGCGGCGGATGAATTCCTGAAGAATCAGTCGGTAGAGCTCTTTGCCCAGGTACTGATCCTCAACGCCGCTGTCGATGGACGGGTTGTCATTCACCTCGATCACATAACCTTTGCCCGCGGATTCCTTCACATCCACCCCGTAGAAACCACGGCCGATGGGCTTGGTCGCCTTGAGTGCCGCCTGCAGTACCGGCTTGGGTACTTCAAAGGTCGGCAGGGTGCTGAAGCCGCCACTCACGGTTTTTTTGCTGCCGTGGTTATAGATCTGCCAGTGGTTTTTCGCCATGTAATAGCGGCAGGCATACAAAGGTTTGTTGTCCAGCACACCGATGCGCCAGTCGAATTCCGTGTACAGGAACTCCTGGGCCAGTAGCAGGCTGGATTCCGCAAACAGTTCGTCCAGCTTGGTATGCAGCTCCTCTTCCGAGTGCACCTTCACCACACCGCGGGAAAAAGAACCGTCGGGGATTTTCACTACCATCGGCAGCCCCAGCTCCGCCAGTGCGGACTTGAGACTCTCTTCATCGCCGCGGCGCAGAATACAGGTGCGCGGTGCCGGTACCTTGTTGTTGCTGAACAGGTCCGCCAGATAGATCTTGTTGGTACAGCGCAGAATACTGGTGGGGTCGTCCAGTACCACCAGCCCTTCCGCCTCGGCTTTCTTGGCGAAACGATAGGTGTGGTGGTCAATCGCCGTGGTCTCGCGGATAAACAGCGCGTCGAATTCCGACAGGCGCATGTAGTCCCCGGGGCCAATCAGCTCTACCGACAGACCCAGTTCGCGCCCGGCACTGACGAATTTCTTGATCGCGGCGCCATCGGACGGCGGCAGCTTTTCCTCCGGATTCACTAGAATCGCCAGGTCGTAGCGGGTGTTGCTGGGCTTCTTGTGCTGGCGCCACACCTTGTTACTGAAATTATCCAGCGCCTCGGCGAACTCGGTCTCCTCCGCCTCATTCAGGTCGCGGTGGGAACAGATCTTCAGCTCGACGATTTCCCACTGGGGATTCGCCTGCAGATGGATCTCCAGTACCGGACAGGCAAAGCGGTCGAACAGCGCGCGCGCCAGCGGCTGCAGCGCAGGATCCGCACAGCGGCCGAAATAAGACTTCACCACCCGCTCGGAACCCTCTGCCGGCAACGGCAGCTTGGCCAGCGCCGGAATCGCCTGGGACAACTGCAGTTTGTACAGCTGCGGCAGAGCCAGGTCATTCAGGGTGCGCACACTCGGCAACACATTGTGGCTGCGCGCCTCCGCCAGCAGTGAGCAGTAATAGCCCTCACTGCGGTAGTCGTAACTGGCACAGAGGTTGATCACCCGCACCCGCTGCTGCTGGCGCGCCGGCAGGGCCAGGTAGTCGGCAAAGGTAATTACCCGCTCGCTGGGGTAGTAGGGAGCCCAGTCGTCGGGCTCGTCGATCACAATCAGGACCTGGGACATGTATAGATGAAGCGCCTCGGTGGTTTGCCGGGTGGCAATGAAGGGAAGAATGAGACTGAAACTATGGGTGTATGGGCGGTCAGGATTTGCCCGCCGAATAGGCGAAAGATAGAAGAAATCTGTCCCGCTGACTAATACTATTTTTGCCTATTTCCGAATCTCTGTAGGCCCCGCGGCGCAAGGGCTGCAGCCAAGTCACGCTCAGCTACGCCGCGCCATCTGGAGGCCCCTGCCAAGCCGCCTGGGGACGTCCCTCCGGGTAGCCATTACCCCCAGCTATCACCATCAGCCATCATACCAATGACCATTGCCTGTAAGACCAATTATGTTAGACTCGAAAGCGAGTATTCGGGCCTGCCTGGGCCCGCCAGAAATACCGGTAGAAGACTCTTATGAAGACCGAATTTGTAGGAAACGGCCGCCGCATTTATCAGCAGGTGGTCGAGAAGATGCTGACCCTGTTGGACAGTGGCGAATACCCTCCCGGGGTGCGCCTGCCTTCCGAGCGCGAATTGTCGGAAATGTTTGATGTCAGCCGCCCCAGCATTCGCGAAGCAATCATTGCGCTGGAAGTGATGGGCCGGGTGGCAGTGCGCACCGGCTCCGGGGTTTACGTGATCGAACCGGTAAACTCCTTTGCCGACAGCAAGGATTTCAGTCCGTTTGAACTGACCGAAGCACGGGTTTTGATCGAGGGAGAGCTGGCGGCGCTGGCGGCGACCATGATCACCGAAGAACAGCTGGAAGATCTGCGCCTGGCCTACCGGGACATGGTGCGCGAAAACGAGGAGGGAAACCTCACATCGGAACGCGCTGACCGCAAGTTTCACGAAGTCATTTCCCGGGCCACCAACAACCGGGTACTGATGAGCACTATCGATAAGCTGTGGGATATCCAGGAGCACTCGCCGGATATCCAGACGGTACACAAGAATGTGTGCAAGAAAGATGGGCAAAAACGCCTGGCGGAACACAAAGCTATTTTGCAGGCGCTCGAAAGTCACGATCCAATCGCTGCACGCAAAGCCATGCGCATGCATTTCAGCCGCTCGCTGAATGCACTGCACGATGCCTCCGAGGCAAAAGCGGTGGAAGTGGTGCGCCGGGAAGTTTCCGAACGCCGCAAACGTTTTTCCATCGACCGACTGGGCGAATCTTCCGGTTTCTGATTGCCCAAGCAGGACATACAAGCTGGACATAAAGGCCATATGACGGAAAGGTTATATGGCCTTTTTTATTGCCCGATTGGTTCACGGCAAATTTCACGCATAAAAAAGCCCACACAAGGTGGGCAAATCGTGTCCGACAGGCGGCACCTGTTCGGATGGAGAAGAGACAATCAATCAAACAAACCGAAGAACCTGCTCCACCTTCCGAAGATTGGCGTTGCAGGCTCGCCCTTGCCCGGGGCACAAAGCCCCGGGTATCGAGCTCTGGATAGCGCTTAGAACTTGGCTTTCAAGCCGAGGAATACACGCGGTCCATAGCTATTCAACTCACCCAGATTGTCGCGGGTGAAGAAGTACTGCTTCTTCGGCTCATCAAACAGGTTGATGGCCTCGAGGCTCAGCTTCACGTTATCGGTGAGCTGGTAGGATGCCTTCGCTTCCCAAACACCAGTATCACCCACATAGCGCAGGCGAGTGCCGTCAGAAGTGTACGGCTGGAAGTATTCGCTGCGGTACTTGTAGATCAGGCTCGTGTCGAGGTCACCGATCTGGTAGTACAGCTGACCGGAGAATACATGCTCAGAGAAACCCGGCAGGTTGCCAGGTGCGACGATACCGATGTTTTCGGAAACCACCTCACCTGCATCATTCAGCACTACGGAATCGCCATAAAGGCTGTCTTCGAACTCGAAGTCAGAGTCGGCAAAGTTGTAGCTCGCTTTCATACCCAGACCGCTCAGGTAGCCAGGCAGGTAGGAAAAGCGGTGGGTAGCGGTCATTTCGAAACCGGTCAGTGCACTGGTGTCATCATCGGTGCGAGTGATGTTGAAATCAGCCGGGATAGTTTGACCATCCACCTCGAAGAATTCCGTAATCTGCGCAGTTTCAAAACCGCCCTGGAAGCGCTTGTGGTAAATACCGAAGGCCAACATGGTGTCGTCGTTCGGGAACCATTCAACCGCAGTATCGAAGTTCCAGGACGTCAGCGGCTTCATGTTCGGGTTGCCGTCACCGTTCACACCGTCCAGCAAGTCGGCAATATCCACGATATCGTCGGAACCGTTGGTGTCGAAAGTGCGTCGGTAACCCAGGTCGGATGGGTCAGGACGTGACAGACCGCGGAAGATCGCACCGCGAAGCTGTACATCCTCGGTAATTTCGGCAACCAGGTTGAAACTCGGCAGTAGTTCGGTGTAATCGCCACCGGCGGTTACACGTTCCAGATCAGCACCTTCCACTTCTTCCATGGCATAGGTGCCATCATCGTTGGTGATGATGGTGTAAGGCGTGCGATAACCAACAGACTCCACTTCCGTCTGTACCAAACGCACACCAAAGTTTCCGTGTACCGGGGTACCGGCCAATGCACTGTCAAAGTCAGCCATCACATAAGCGGCTGTGGTGGTCTCGGTTACATCGGTCAGGTTCGCACTTTTCTGCTCCAGTTCCGGATAAGCAAAGCCTTCACCCATATATGAGAGCAGCATGTCCGCAACACAAGCCGTGTCGAAGGTTGCCCACTCATTGGTGCGACCAATTACATTGCCGTTTTCATCTACCGTGGTGACCAGGCTGCCGGTGCTCTCGGCATTCATGAAATCGCTTTCCGGGAAGGCGATGGCACAGGCTTCGTTCATTGCCGCAATCGCGGCCGCGCCCTCTTCCGATCCACGGCTAACGCTGAACTCGTCACGCGCAGAACCCAGGTCCACATATTCCAGTTCAGAAAAGCGCAGGCCGCCTTTCACGCCGGTAATAAAGCTGCCATTAACATTCAGATCGAAATCCGTGCGGAAAGCTTCACTGGTATTGCGGCGATCCACATCGTTATCGATACGAATACGATAAGCATCGGAGAAGAGCGTGTGATCGGTGACATCAAAACCGGTCACGGTGTACTGGCGGATTTCTGAATCCATGTCCCAGCTGACCATGGGACGGTAAGAGGAATCTTCGCCGTAAATATCGTCGTTGTCAGACTGGGTGCGCAACAGTATCTGCTTTTCTTCCCGCGTGGTTTCAGAGAAGGAGTAATCTGCAGACACCGTCAGGTTATCGGTAAACGCGTAGGACACGTTCAGGCCGTAACCCAGGTAGTCTTCCAAACGGGAATAGGTTTCGCTATTCGACTCGATGGCTGTCTCGCCCGCCCATTCCAAAATGGTACCGGTATCCGAAACCACCAGACTTTCCGCCGTAACCCCCGGGGTTACCCGCTTCATGTTGGCAAAGTTCAGATCGTGGCGCTGCTCGGACTGCAGTCGCTCAGACTGCTGCAGGTCGAAATTGATATCGGTTTTATCATTAGGCTGGAACTGGAAGGCAACAAATACCGCCTCGCGCTCGTCGGCAGTATCGTTCTGGCGATAACCGTTGGAGCTGGGGGCAAATGCATAAGGCGTACCGTTGCTCACCGCTTTGCCAGTCTCCGGATCAACGGAGGTGTTGTAGCCCTGGTTGCTGGAGCCACCAATCTGGTCTTCACAGTCACCAGAAGAACCGCGGTAAAAACCTTCGGTCGTGTTGTTGGGATCATTCAGGCAGGCGAACAGGGAAGTGCCGCTCGGACTGGATGAGCGCATTTCGGATTCGGGCTGGGAAATGTCACTTTTCTCGTAGCCGAGGGACATACCGAATGCCATGCCGTTGTCGAATTCGAACTGGTCGACATAGCTCGCGGTTCCGCGGAAACCAATATCGCCCGCCATCGGATCCTCGATATCCGCCTGGTTCGGGTTGATATTGGCCTTGGTATCAATCTGGATACGCTGCTCGCCGTACTCCAGCGGCTTCAGGGTTTCCAGTGCAATCAGGCCCGCTACACCACCTTCGATCAGACTGGCGTCCTGGGTCTTGTAGATTGCAATTTTATTCATCAGCTCCGACGGGAACTGAGAGAAGTTAACCGAACGGTCACCACTACCATTGGTCGCCGCGCGGCCGTTGAATGTTGTCGCGCTCAGGTAGGGACCCATACCACGGATGGAGATTTCGGTAGCACCACCGTTTTCACGGTGAGAGGAAGCGCCGGTAACGGACTCCAGGGCTTCACCGATGGACAGAGCTGGCAGATCACCGATTTCATTCGCCGACATGCCGTCGACAATGGTGGTGGAGCTGCGCTTGATATCGATGGTGCTCTGGATGGTGGCGCGGGTACCGGTTACCACAACTTCTTCCAGCGCCTGGTCGGATACTGCCGTAGCCGCTTCCTGCGCCTGAACAGCACCTACATAACCAACATAAGTCACTGCAGCAATTGCGCTTACCAGAAGCGACTTCTTAAACGTTTTCTCATTCGCCATTACATCTCTCGCGTCTTTATTATTATCACGCATGATTACCCCCAAGGATGTCTGCGCTAGTTGATAGTAACAAGGGCGCCCCATGTTGGCGCCTTCTTCATCGCTCATCTCGCGGTTTTTTGTTGTCAGCCTTTTGACCAGTGACAACCGATTTGGCCGGCCGCCCGCGATCTGGCCCACACAAACTCTCACCCGCCCACAGGCCAGTCAACCAATTTCCATAAAAACTTCACATTTTGGACTGACCCCTGTTCGCTTTTTATGCGATTTATGGAAATATTTTGCAGAACGCACCAATAGGGCACAAAAAACCCAAGGCAACTGGTTAACCCGATTGGTTGACAATTATTTTTGACCAATTTAGTCTGGCCCAATAATAACGCGACGACCCTACCGAGTGCCCCGAGTTGGTGCAGATGAGAAGGTCGCGCTCGCAATACCGAACCCCAGAAAAACAACGCAGGTGATCATGAGAGCTTCAGGAATCAAACCATTGCTGGCCGCCACACTACTTACCTGCGGACAGGCGTCCCTGTTCTGTGTCCAGGCTTCCGCCGCGGAATTCCTGGTGCACAACCAGCAGGAGTACGCGAAGGTTGCCAAGAAACTTGAAGCTGGCGACAGCGTGCGACTGGCGAATGGCGTCTGGAAAGATTTTGAAATTTTGTTCACCGGAAACGGTGAAAAAGGAAACCCGATTACGCTAACTGCGGAAGAGAAAGGCAAAGTAATCCTGAGCGGTCAGTCCAACCTGCGCCTGGCAGGGGATCACCTGGTGGTTTCCGGACTGGTGTTTAAACACGGTCACACCCCGAGCAGTGAAGTCATCTCTTTCCGTCGCAATAAGGATCACCTCGCCAATCATTCCCGAGTGACGGAAGTCGTCATTGAAGACTTCAGCAAGCCTGAGCGCATGGAATCCGATTACTGGGTTGGGATTTACGGTAAGAACAACCGCTTCGACCACAGTCACCTCGCCGGTAAAAGCAACAAAGGCGTGACCATGGCGGTGCGACTGGACAGTGAACAAAGCCAGGAAAACCGCCACCGTATCGACCACAACTATTTCGGCCCGCGCCCGGTGCTCGGTTCCAATGGCGGTGAAACCCTGCGCATCGGCACCAGCCACTATTCACTGACCGACTCCATGACCCTGGTCGAAAACAATTTCTTTGACCGCTGTGACGGCGAGGTGGAAATCATCTCCGTCAAATCCGGCAAGAATATTCTGCGCAACAACACCTTTTATGAGTCCCGCGGCACCCTGACCATGCGTCACGGCAACGGTAACCTGATAGAAGGCAACATATTCCTGGGCAACGGCGTGGACCACACCGGCGGTATCCGTGTCATCAATGCGGATCAGGTAATTCGCAACAACTATCTCGAAGGTCTCACAGGCTATCGGTTTGGGAGCGGGTTCACCGTGATGAACGGTGTTCCCAACTCTCCCATCAACCGCTACCACCAGGTAGTGAACGCCAAGATAGAGCACAACAGTTTCATTAATGTGGAGCATATTTACCTGGCGGCAGGTAGTGACCAGGAACGCAGCGCGGTTCCGAAGGATTCGACGATTTCCGACAATATTTTCTATACCAACAATGGGAAATCGCCATTTTCGGTATTCGACGATATCTCCGGCATTACCTTTGCCAACAATGTTTCCAACGGTTTTGTGGATGAAAACATCCACGGCGGGATCAACAAAGGCGTCGGCAAATTGCAGCGCGCCAAGAACGGCCTCCTCTATCCGATCGATAGCGCGGCTGCGAGCAAAGGCGCGAGTAAAGACCTGACCGTCACCACTAAAGAAATGACCGGTGTCTCCTGGTACCCAAAGTCCGAGCCGGTTACGCCCTTTGATAGCGGTAAAACAATCCGCGTATACCCCGGCGAAGATGCCCTGTTCAATGCCATCGCTGGCGCCGCAGATGGCGATACACTGATGCTGGAAAATGGCACTTACAACGCGCGCAAGCGTCTGGATGTGACCAAAACGTTGACCATCAAGGCGAAAAACCCTGGCAAAGCGACCATCACCAGCGAGCGTCCGGTGATGTTCGAAATCCAGGACGGCGGCAGCCTGTCACTGGATGGCCTGGTGATCTCCGGTGCCAGCAGCCCGGACAATGCGGGCAATACCCTGATCCGTACTGCGGTATGGGGCATGCTGAAGAACTACCGTTTTTCCATGAGCAACAGCCGCGTGGAAAATCTGGATATCAATCACTCCTATCACTTCTTTGACTCCGGGCATCGCGCCTTTGCCGATCGCATCAGCCTGAGCAACAACCTCTTTAAAAATATCACCGGCGACCTGCTCAAGCTCAATAAAGAGCAGGACGACCTGGGAATTTACAACGCAGAATATGTAGCCGTGACCGGCAATACCTTTGATCAGGTCCAGGGCGCCCTGGTCGATCTGTACCGGGGCGGTACCGATGAAAGCACCTTCGGTCCACACATCGACTTCAGCAAAAACGTCGTCATTGATTCCGGTAATGGAAAGCGCAACAAAGCGCAGGCGCTGATCAAACTGCATGGCACCCAGGTAGCGGATATTCAGGATAACCGCATGCAAAACAGTGCCGGTATTGTGGTGGAACACACTGTGGGCGAACCGGTAACGCGCATTGCCAATAACCAGTTCTTCAAGGCGCCCCTGCCGGAGGTGACCGAACTCGTGGCAGAGGGACCACACACCGCCGTCCTCGCCAATAACGAAGTCACGAATTGATCAGTAGAAGCACGCTCATGTTTGGTAAATTTTTCTTTAACCAGCGTAAAGCTCTGTCCGCCGCCGTCGCGGTGCTGGCAATGGCTCCATTGTCGGGACTTGCCGTTGAACATCCCAACCTGGTGATCGACGCCGCAGACGTGGATGCCATGCAAGGCGCGGTAGCAAAACCCGGTCGCTTTCGCAGCGCATTTCTCGCGTCCAAATCAGCGGTAGACCATGCGCTGCAAGTGCCACTGGCGGTACCAGTGCCCACCGACGCGGGTGGAGGCTATACCCACGAGCAGCACAAAAAGAACTATCAGCTGATGTACAACGCTGGCGTGCTTTATCAGATTACCGAAGATCCCAAATATGCGGAACGCGTGCGGGATATGCTGCTGGCTTATGCCGATCTGTACCCTACCCTGCCGCTCCATCCCAAGCGTCGCCCGGGGGCAGAAAATCCCGGCAAGCTGTTCTGGCAGAGCCTGAATGAAGCGGTTTGGCTGGTGTACACCATCCAGGCCTACGATCTGATTCGCCCTTCATTGTCCAATGCAGAAGCAGAAAAAATCGAACAGGGTGCGCTGCGCCCGGTGGCTAAATTTCTTTCCGTAGAATCCCCGGCCACCTTCAACAAGGTGCATAACCACGGCACCTGGTTGACCGCCGGAGTGGGTATGGCGGGCTATGTATTGGACGAGCCAGAGTGGGTTGAGCAGGCGCTCCTCGACCTGGACAAGTCCGGCAAGGGTGGCTTCCTTCGCCAGCTGAACACCCTGTTCTCACCGGATGGCTACTACAACGAAGGTCCCTACTACCAGCGCTACGCGCTGATGCCATTTGTCACCTTCGCCAAAGCGATCGAAAACAACGAGCCGGAACGGGGCATTTTCAAGTACCGCGATGGCATTGTGATGAAGGCCATCGATACCACCATCCAGCTCAGCTACAACAATCTGTTTTTCCCGATCAACGATGCCATCAAGAGTAAAGGCATCGACACCTCGGAGCTGGTGCTGGGCGTCACCATTGCCTATGGCGAGTCCGGCAATCCACAACTGCTGGATATCGCCGACAGACAGCATCAGATTCTGTTGTCCGGTGACGGCCTCAAGGTTGCGCAGGGACTCGACGCCGGCGCACTACAGCCTTACCCGTTCAAGTCTTTCGCCTTCCGCGATGGAAAGGACGGCGACGAAGGCGCACTGGTTGTGCTGCGCCAGCAAACCGACGGCGACCAGGCGTTAGTGTTCAAGCCAGCCGCTCAGGGCATGGGCCACGGTCACTTTGACAAGCTTACCTGGCAGTTCTACGACCGCGGCGAAGAAATCGTTACCGATTACGGCGCGGCGCGCTTCCTGAATGTGGAAGCCAAAAATGGCGGCCGCTATCTGCAAGAAAACGAAACCTGGGCCAAGCAGACCATTGCGCACAACACGGTGGTGGTGGACGAGACCTCCCACTTCGACAACAACCTGAAAATCGCAAACAGGAACCATCCTGAGTTGCTGTTCTTCCACGCGGATGACCAGGTCAAAATCAGTGCGGCAGAAATCGATTCCGCCTATCCCGGTGTCAGCTTGAAACGCACTCTGGCGCTCGTTAACAACCCGGAGAGCGGCAATAGCTTCGCCATCGATGTGTTCGGTGTGGAATCCAGCCAGAAACACCAGTTGGACCTTCCTTTGCACTACAACGGCCAGCTGGTGGATACCAATTTCAGGTTGCAGGGCTTTACCGACAGTCTCAAGGCACTGGGTACCAACAATGGCTACCAGCACCTTTGGCTCAAAGCCCGCGGCAAACCGGATTCCGGACTGGCACAGGTCACCTGGCTGAACGACAACGGCCGTTTCTATACCCAATCCAGCCTGGTAGACGGCAAAACCGAGCTGTTGTTCACCGAGCTGGGCGCCAACGATCCCAACTTCAACCTGCGCTCCGAAAAAGGCTTTATCGCTCGCCGCAATGGTGCGCGTTCACATACCTTTGTAAGCGTGTTGGAGCCCCATGGCGAGTACAACCCGTCCAAGGAATTTACCCTGGAGGCGGAAAGCCAAGTGCAGGCGCTACAGCATCGGCAGGCCGGTGACCTCGAACTGATCGCCATCGGCATCAAGAACGGTGCCACACAGCTGCTTGCGTACAACCGCAGTAGCAATGTGCCAGAAGAACTCGAAAACATTTTTGAATATGACGGCCGTAAGTACCAGTTCACTGGCCGCGCAAAACTCTTCCAAATTACTAACTGATTTTCCGCGGAGACGGTTATGCCCGCTACTGATGCGTTTGTTCAAGCCCAGGATGTTGAAGTCGAAGATCTCGGCGGCGGTATCAAGCGGCAGATTCTTGGTCACGATAACAGCCTGATGATTGTGCGTGTCTGGTTTGAGGAAGGCAGCATCGGCTATGTACACAAACACCCGCACACTCAGGTGAGCTACGTGGAAAGCGGTGAGTTTGAAGTACAGGTCGATGGGCGTAAAAAAATCCTGAAGGCTGGAGACAGTTTCTACATAGCGCCACATCTGGAACACGGTGCCGTGTGCAAAAAGGCCGGAGTGCTACTCGATACATTCAGCCCATACCGGGAAGACTTTCTGCAGAAATAAACCAGGACAATAATAATGAAAAACTTACGCTGGACCATTGTGTCCCTGGTGGCCCTCGCCACCATTATCAATTACATCGATCGCACCGCTCTTTCCGTGATGTGGCCAGGTATTGCCGATGACCTCGGCATGGATAGCCACGACTACGCCAATATCATGAGCGTATTCCTGATTGCCTATGCTATTGGCCAGGCGGTGTTTGGTCGCGTATTTGACGCCATCGGCACTCGCCTCGGCTTTATGCTTTCCATCGTGGTCTGGTCCATCTCCATCGCGATGCACGCACTGGCAACGTCCGTGGCCTCCTTCAGTATCTTTCGCACGCTGCTGGGTTTCGGTGAGGCGGGCAACTGGCCCGGTGCCACCAAGGCCAATGCGGAATGGTTCCCCGCGAAAGAGCGCGCCCTGGCTCAGGGTATCTTCGGCGCCGGCGCCTCTGCAGGCAGTATCATTGCCCCACCGCTGGTCGCATTCCTGTATGCGTTCATGGGGTGGCAGGCGACCTTCCTCGTGGTCGCGCTGCTCGGGTTTATCTGGCTGGTGCCCTGGTTGATCATCTACAAGAGTGGCCCCGACGCCCACCCCTGGATCACCGCGGAAGAGCGCGAACTGATTCTGTCCGGTCAGATTGCCGCGGATAAAGAAGAAGATGAGTATGTTCCAACGTTGCGCGAACTGCTGTCTCACCGCCAGAGCTGGAGCGTAATTTCCGCGCGCTTCTTTATCGAGCCTATCTGGTGGCTGTTCGTAGCCTGGCTGCCACTCTACCTGAACGACAAGTTCGGCTTTGATGTGAAAGCGATCGGTGCGTCCGCCTGGATTCCTTACTGTGGCGCCGCGGCCGGTGCACTTTTCGGCGGCTGGTTGTCGGGCAAGCTGATGAGCAATGGCTGGAGCGTAAATAAATCCCGTAAATTTGCCGTTCTTATTGGTGGTTGCTGCATGCTGCCGGCCCTGCTCGCCACCACCGTGGCAGCAACTCCCGCTGCGGCACTGGCCCTGATCACTGTGATCCTGTTCGGCTTCCAGGCGGCCATCAACAATATCCAGACGCTGCCCAGCGATTACTTTTCTGGCAAAAGCGTCGCCAGTCTCGCCGGTATCAGCGGCGCTGTTGGTGTGATCAGCGTAATTACCGCAATTCAGTTGGTACCGATCATCACCAATGATGGGACCTACTACCCTCCCTTCTTCATTCTTGGTGCTTCTCTGGTACCGCTGATGTTGATCTCGGTTCTGTTTGTCGGGGGGCGTATCACTCCGGTGCGCAGCAAGCAGGAAAAAAAGCCACTCGTTGAAGCAACCAACTAGGTTCGATCAGAAACGTTATTCAAGTTGTATCGGAATACAAAAATACAGTTAGGAGTCATTATGAAACTTCAAGGTAAAGTAGCCATCGTCAGCGGTGGGGCAAGGGACATCGGTAAAGCGGTTTCCCTGAAGCTGGCGGCGGAAGGTGCCAAGGTAGTGGTGAACTACTTCAGCAATGCACAAACGGCGGAAGAAACCCTGGTTGAAATCAAAGCGGCCGGCGGTGAAGCTATCCTCGCCAAAGGTGACATGACCAAACAGGCAGACGTTGCCAGCGTTATTGCCGCGGCACAGGAAGCCTACGGTAAAACCATTGATATCCTGGTGAACGTAGCGGGTGGCCTGGTAGAGCGTAAAACTATCGACGAGATGGACGAAGAGTTCTTCAATAAAGTCATTGCGCTGAACCTAAACAGTACTTTCCTGCTCACTAAAGCGGTTGTGCCGCATATGGACGGCGGCGCTATCGTAAACCTGGCCTCTCAGGCCGGCCGCGATGGCGGCGGCCCCGGTGCCTCCGCTTACGCCACTTCCAAGGGTGCTGTTATGACCTTCACCCGCGCCATGGCAAAAGAGCTGGGACCAAAAAATATTCGCGTCAACTCCCTGTGCCCCGGCATGATCAGCACCACTTTCCACGACACCTTCACCAAAGATGCCGTGCGTGAACATGTCGCCAACGCCACTCCGCTGAAGCGCGAAGGCAAGGCTCCGGAAGTGGCCGACGCGGTTGCCTATCTGGCATCTGACGAAGCGTCGTTCATCACCGGTACCAATATCGACATCAACGGTGGTCTGTTCTTCTCCTGATTCGGGAAATTGCAGCCAGAAAGCTTATCGAGGTAAACAGGTGGAATCACCCATGCACAAGCGCATCGCTGTCATCGGCGAATGTATGCTGGAAATGAACCTGGACGGCGATTGTCGCAGCCACCACAGTGAACCCCGCTTGAATGCGGGGCTCTCCTTCGGCGGCGATACATTGAATACCGCGCTGTATATGTCCCGGCTCGGCGCCAGTGTCGATTATGTTACGGCGCTGGGTGATGACCACTTGAGCGACTGGATGATCCACCAGTGGCAAGCGGAAAATATCGGCTGCGATCTGGTAAAGCGCGAGGCGAACGCGACGCCCGGGCTTTACCTGATCGAAACCGACAGCAGTGGTGAACGGACCTTTCTCTACTGGAGGGACCGCGCTCCCGCAAGACGCCTGTTGGACAACCCACAATCGGCAAAGCAGCTGTTCGATCAGCTGATGACGTTTGATGCGGTTTACTTGTCCGGAATATCCCTCGCCATTCTCTCCCCCTACGGGCGCGAATGCCTGTTCGATTTTTTCGCCGCGTTTCGCCGCAATGGCGGCCTGGTTATTTTCGACGGAAACTACCGCCCGAGGCTGTGGAGCAGTGAAACACTGACCCGCAAAGCCTACGAGCAAATGCTAAGGCACACCGATATCGCACTGCCTACCTTTGAAGACGAGCAGGCGTTGTTCGGCGACGAAGATACGGATGCGGTATTAACGCGCCTTCAGGCATGGGGCGTCGGGGAAATTGTGTTGAAAATGGGTGCCGATGGCTGCCTGTTGGTTCAGCAGAATCAGGAGCCGCAATTGGTCCCCGCAAACAAAGTAGTGCCGGTGGACACCACGGCAGCGGGGGATTCCTTCAATGCGGGTTACCTTGCCAGGCGGCTCGCAGGAAGTAGCGCCGTGGATGCTGCACTTTGCGGGCACAAACTGGCGGGTACGGTTATCCAATTCCGTGGCGCGATCATCGCGCAAAGTGCCATGCCCGAGGTTAACGAGGCAGTTTAATTTCCACCGGAAAATGTTGATTCAAGCAAGCGGCCCAGGGCCGCTTTTTTATTGTCCCGACCTCTTAACGACAAAACCTGTAACAACCATTGGTCTTACCCATTGCTCTTTCAGAAAAACGAGCGTCAAAAATTTAAAATAAATGAAAATATATTTCTTAGTGAGAAAAACCATAAATTTCTTATAAAACAATAATTTAATTAAAAATACCCCCGGGCCATCTTACCAATTGTGTTAACCAATATTGTTGACAGGTTTTCTGCAATTGGTTTAACTCCTGCTGCAATGAGCCAATAAAAATAAAATCGTTCATACAATGAGAGGAAACTGTTACATGGATAAGAATAAAAAGTTCGAAAAGCACAGCGTGGTGAAAGACCTTAGTCTGCTGATGCTCTCCGCATCCGCCATGGCATTCGCCCCCATGACGTTCGCACAGGCGGGCGATTCCACTACGCTGGAAGAAGTGTCGGTCACCGGTATTCGCCACAGTCTGGAAGCCGCCGCAGACGCCAAGCGCGATGATTCCCGCGTTGTCGATGCGGTCGTCGCGGAAGACATTGGGAAATTGCCCGACAACAATATTGCTGAAGCACTGCAGCGGGTAGCCGGTGTTTCCATCAACCGTGACTTTGGTGTTGGTAACGAAGTTTCCATTCGCGGCCTCCCGCAAAACCGCGTGGAAGTGAACGGTCGTTCCACCCTTGGCGATGGCCGCAACGGCGTCAACTTCCAGGATTTCCCCGCGGACTTTCTGTCCAAGGTTGAAGTCATCAAATCGCCAACACCGGAAATGATCGAAGGCGCTCTCGGCGGTACCATCAGCCTGGTTACCGCTCGCCCACTGGACCTGAGCGCGCCTCTCGCCTCCATTTCCGTACAGGGCGAGTACGCTGACAAGGCGGATAACTGGGCGCCGATTATCAGTACTGCCGCCGGTGACAACTGGGACCTGGGCGAGGCCGGCACCTTTGGCGCCATGGCCTCCATTTCTTACCAGGACCGCACGCTACGCCGCGACGAGTCACTGGTGCAGCTGATGGTCGACAACGTCGACTTCAACAACGACGGTGTAATCGACAGCGCCGACGATGCAAAGAACACCCCCTCCGGCAAATATGTTTTTGCCCGCGAACACACCTACAACCCGCGCACCGAGCAGCGCGAGCGCACCGCGTTCAATATTGCGCTGCAGTGGGCACCGGCGTCCGAGCAGGGTCAGTTCTATCTCGACCTGAATGCCACCGAGCGCAGCGGCAGCCAGGAAACCTTTTCCCTGCTGCACGTGGGCGGTACACCGGTTGCCACCCCTGGGGTCACCTACGAGGACGCAAACGGCCAGCTGCAGAACTTTACCTACGATGCCATCCAACCGCTGCAAACCGCCGGTTCCAGCTTCCGCAATACCGATGCATTCAGCCACGCCTTTGGCGGTGAGTGGAGCTTTACCGACAAGCTAACCGTGAGCGGTGAGTACTCCATTGCCGAATCCGACAGCTACACGCCCTTCTCGGAATTTCGCTTTCGCGGCACCGATCGCTCTCTGGAAGGACAGGGACATCCGGATGAAAACAAGTGGCTTATCCCGGTAACTTTTGAGAACAGTAACAGCAGCGCACCGGTGGTCGACTTTGCCGACGGCTATGTATTTACCGACCAGCAAAACCAGGCGTTCCGTCGCTACGAGGACACCCGCACTTACATCAACAACCAGGAAAATGCGTTCCGTTTTGACCTGGAATACGCCGAACCCTTCGGTATGGAATGGGTTTCCGCAGTAAAAACCGGCGTGCGCACCACCAGCCGGGATTACGAGCAGAACCGCTACCAGTTCCGTGTGACCAATATCTTCAAGAACCTGACCGATGCCGACGGCAACGCGGACATCATCTGGATGGAAGATATTGCGGCACAGTTTCCCAACGCCATCAGTGAGTACGATTTTTCCGGCGACGGTTTCGAGCAAAGCGGTATGCGCGGCGCTTACGATCTGGCCAAGGTGACCGCTTACGATGTGGGCCTGCTGCAAAATCAGCAGGCGACCTTCGATATCGTCCAGCAGTTGCTGGCCGGCACCAACATGCAGATTGACGGCAGTCTCAGCGACAACCTGGAATATCAGGAAAGCGGCTACTCAGAAGTCAATGAAGAAACCTCGGCCATGTACGTGCAGGCCAACCTGGATTTCGGCAAGGTCCGTGCCGTAGTGGGTGGCCGTTACGTCAGTACGGATATCACTTCCCGCGCCTATCAGGATGGCGAGATAGTTACCGGCGGTTCCAGCTACAACGACTTCCTGCCGAGCCTGAACGTTACCTGGGATGTGACCGAAGACACCCTGATGCGCTTTGCGGCCGCCAAGGTCATGCGCCGCGCCGACTTCAATGAACTGAGCCCGGCCTATGCCTATCGCGACGCCTATATTGCGGCCAGCCGTGGCAGCCCCGAACTGGAACCCTACCGTGCAACCCAGTACGACATTGCTGCGGAGCACTACTGGGGCAGCAACATGGTTTCCGCCACGCTGTTCTTCAAGGATGTCGCCTCTTTCACAGAGCCGACCTTCGAGTGTGAAAACCAGCCGGAAGTCGTCAGAACCCTGAGCAATACCTCTGACTACGACAAGATCTGTCTGTGGCAAGCCGACGGCATCCAGTATGCCAATGCCAATACTCCGATCTCAGAAATGGGCATTCTCACCGACTTCATCACCAATGGTGAAGACGGCAAGGTTCAGGGACTCGAGTTGGGTTATCAGCAGGCCTTCGACTTCCTGCCGGGTCGTTGGTCTGGCCTGGGTATCAGTGCCAACTACACCTACGCCGACAGTGAAGACCCGAATGGTGTGCCGCTGCCAGACATTTCCGAAAACACCTTCAATACCCAGCTGTATTACGAGTATGAGGGCTTCGGTGTTCGTCTCGCCTACACCTTCCGCGATCGCTTCCTGGACGAAGCGCAAACCAAGCGTGTTCTTCCGCTGGGTGAGCTGATGCTGGGTGCCGGTTCCGACGACCCGACCCTGGGGAACGATTACCGCGAAGACCTGGCGCAACTGGACCTCTCCGCCAGTTATGACGTGACCGAAGATATTACGGTCATCGGTAACGTCACCAATTTAACCGGTGAACCCACCATCAATACCGGTGCTAACGGTACGGCTTTCCAGATCATGGAAAACGACCGGCGCTTTGTGCTGGGAGTGCGCGCTAAATTCTGATTAAGGGCGCAGTGGTCGGTGGTGTTCTGCCACCGGCCACAGGATTCAACGCAAACCTTTCCCCAAGCAGTACCCGAAGGTAATCCGATTCCGCGGCGGTTTCGTCGTGGGCGGCGCACCTGAAAGAAACTGCAGCAGTCTGCATTCGCTGCAACCCATTCACACCCTACAAAAAAATAACGAGGGTTTCATGAACGTAAATTCTTTAGCGATGAAGATCAGTTGCGTGGCATTACTGTCCGCCTGCATGAGCAGCGCCAGCGCATCCATTCAAAATTCCGGTTTCGAAAGCGACTGGGACAACTGGAGCGATACCGATCCATCGGCTATTTCCGGCGTTGCCTACAGCGGCGCTAAATCCGCAAAAATTTCTGGCAGCGGCGGAAAAGTGGAACAGCAGGTTTCCGTCAGCGCCAACACCAATTACCGATTGACCGCCTTCGTGGACGGTGCCGGCACTGTCGGAGCCGTGGTCAATGGCACTACCTATGACACCAGCACCAGCGACGGTAACTGGGATCAGCTGCAGGTGGAGTTCAGTTCCGGCAGTGCCAGCAGTATTACGGTGTTCGGCGCCTACAACGGTAACGAAGGCCGCTTTGACAATTTCGCGCTGGAAAACCTCGGCTCCGGCAGCAGTAGTTCTTCCGGTTCTGGCGGCAGCAGTTCCGGTGGCAGCAGCTGCACTTCCGGCAGCAATTTATCCATCGCCTCCGCCTCCGACGACGGCAGCAACGACGGCCATGGTCCCGGTAATGCCATTGATGGCAGCCTGGCTACCGAATCCCGCTGGTCTTCCCAGGGCATCAAGTGGATTACTCTCGACCTGGGCAGCGTGCAAATGGTGGAAGCAGTGGATATCGCCTGGTACAAGGGCGATCAGCGCTCCAGCTTCTTTAGTGTCGAAACTTCCAGCGATAACAGCAACTGGAATCAGGTGTTAGCCGGCGGACAATCCAGTGGCAACAGTAGCGACTTTGAAAACTACGACCTTAGTGACTCCAGTGCGCGCTACGTGCGTATCACCGGCAGTGGCAATACCGCGAACAACTGGAACAGCATTCTCGAAGTGGACGTGATCGGCTGCGGTGACGGCGGCAGCTCATCCAGCTCTGGCGGTGGCTCCAGTAGCTCCAGTTCTGGCGGTTCCAGCTCCGGTGGCAACCTGGATCCCAACCTGCCCCCGTCCAGTAACTTCGACCTGAGCGCCTGGTACCTGAGTGTCCCTTCCGACAACGATGGCAGCGGGACCGCCGACTCCATCAAGGAAAACGAGTTGAACAGCGGATATGCGAACAGCAGCTATTTCTATACGGCGGCCGATGGCGGCATGGTGTTCCGCTGCCCCGTTGACGGTTACAAAACCTCGACCAACACCTCCTACACCCGCACCGAACTGCGCGAAATGCTGCGTCGCGGTGATACCAGCATCAGTACCCAGGGCGTGAATGAAAACAACTGGGTATTCGGTTCCGCACCCGCTTCTGCCCGCGCGGCGGCCGGCGGTGTTGACGGCGTGTTGCGCGCAACTCTAGCGGTCAACCATGTCACCACCACCGGTGACAGCGGCCAGGTAGGCCGGGTGATCGTCGGCCAGATTCACGCCAACAACGACGAGCCGCTGCGTCTCTACTACCGCAAACTCCCGGGCAACAGCAAAGGCTCCATCTACATGGCCCATGAGCCCAATGGTGGTAGTGACAGCTGGTATGACCTGATTGGCAGTCGCAGCAGCAGCGCCTCCAACCCCACCGACGGCATCGCGCTGAATGAGAAATTCAGTTACGAGATCAAGGTGGTGGGCAACACGCTTACCGTGACCATCTCCCGGGACGGCATGGCCGATGTGGTGCAGGTCGTGGACATGAGCAACAGCGGCTATGACGCAGCCGACCAGTACCAGTACTTCAAGGCCGGGGTCTACAACCAGAACAATACCGGCAGCGGCAGCGACTACGTACAGGCCACCTTCTACGCCCTGGAGCAAAGCCACGACTGATACCAACTCTCGTCAGCGCCTTAAACGCGGCGGCCTAACCCCAGTTTTTTAACGGGTCGCCCAGCGCAACGCTTCCCGGAGTGGAGTTCGTTACCCGTCCTCTCCACTCCGGGTTTTTTCCCGCGAAAAAATATTTTTGTGCAGATATTGCCCAGGAGCGGAAGCGGCGCTTTAATCCCACTATCTGTACAACCTTCCGGCCATTCCCGGTCACTCTCGGTCACACCACCCCCACTCAATGACCCACACCACAACTCAGCCGTTTTCCATCCGACCGGCCGGCACCGCTGATCTCGACCAACTGTGCCTGCTGGAAGAGTCCAGTTTCAGCGGTGACCGCCTCAGCCGACGCCGCTTTCGCCACTGGCTGAAAACCGACAACCGGGTATTCCTGGTGGCCGAGCAGGACAGTGCGCTACTCGGCTACGTCCTGGTGCTGCTGCGCCGCGGCACCCGCCTGGCCCGCCTCTACTCCCTGGCCGTCGGCCCCGCCGGGCGCGGCAAAGGCATTGGCAAGGCGCTGTTAACCGCCGCCGAAGACGCCAGCAGCCGCAGCGGCCGCCTGTATATGCGCCTCGAAGTGGCCGAGCAGAACACCGCGGCCATCGCCCTGTACCAGCAATTGGGCTACCGCACCTTTGGCAGTTACAGCAACTACTACGAAGACGCCGGCAACGCCCTGCGCATGCAGAAGCGTATCCGCTACCGCCCGGAAAACCTGCACACCGCCGAAGTCCCCTGGTACGGCCAGCGCACCGAATTCACCTGCGGCCCCGCCGCCGCCATGATGGCCATGGCCGGGCTGGACTCCACGTATGTGCCCAACGGCAGCGACGAACTGGCCCTCTGGCGCGAAGCCACCACCATCTTCATGACCTCCGGCACCGGCGGCTGCCACCCCATCGGGTTGGCACTGGCGATGCAGAAACGCGGCTTTGACTGTGAGGTTTACCTCAACCAGACCACACCGCTGTTTCTGGACAGCGTGCGCAGCGCGGACAAGAAAGCGGTGATCGAACAGGTGGATGCGGATTACCGCCAGCAGGCGGAATCTTCAGGTCTGCCGGTAATCGCCGAGGACTTTACCCAGGAGCAGTGCCAACAGTGGCTGGAACAAGGTGCACTGGTGTTGCTACTGATCAGCACCTATCGCCTGGACGGCAAAAAGGTGCCGCACTGGGTGACCCTGACGGGAATGGATGACGAGTGTTTTTATGTACACGACCCGGATGTGGACGATGAGGAAAATCCGCTGGACAGTCAGTATCTGCCGATTGCGCGGGAGGATTTCGTACTGATGTCACTGTTCGGAAGGGAGCGACTCAGGACTGCGGTGGTAGTAAGAAAACAAAGCTGACGAAGCACTGAAATCGATGCGAAGGCCAGGTGACGGGTGAACCTTTTCGAAAGCGTCGGAAACAGGGACGTTTCCGACGCAGCTTACAGGGATGTACTTGTAGCGGTTTCGAAAAGGTTTACCCGGCGCCTGGCCGCCACCGGGCTTGCTTTAACGAGGCCGGAAGCTACTTCGTAGAATACAAATCCCCAAAAAAGTCCCCGCGATTCCAGCGCGGCTTTTTATCCTCATCCGTCACTTCCCGCGCAATCACATAGTTCACTTCCGCAAACTGCTGCGCGGCCACGTAATTCACCTGCGCGTCGGCCTCATCACTGGGTCGGTGGTAGCGCGACTGCAGGAACGCCACCTGCGCCTGAGAGCCATCAATATTTGAGTCGATCGCCTCGCGCCCGGTAATCAGATAAATGGACGGAACCCCCTGACGCACAAAGCTGTAGTGATCGCTACGCACAAAAATCACCTGCTCAGGCATGGGGTCCGGACTCAGTTTCAGGCCGGTGCGCTCCGCCGCGCGCTTCGCGGTTTTGCCCAGGCTCGAGTGCTCGGCGCCGAAGGCAATCACATCCCGGAAGGGATACAACAGCATCGGCATATCCAGGTTGATATTTGCCACAATCGAATTCGGTGGTACCGGCGGGTGCTGGGCGAAATAATCGGAACCCAGCAGCCCCTCCTCTTCCGCGGTTACCGCCACAAACAGAATCGAGCGGCGCGGCGCGCTGCCGGATTCCACAAACAACCGCGCCACCTCCAGCATCACCGCGATACCGGCGGCATTGTCCTGGGCACCGTTGTTTACCCGGTCGCCGTCACCATTGGCATCCACACCGATATGATCCAGGTGCGCGGAGAACACCACATACTCGTCTTTCAGTTTCGGGTCACCGCCGGGCAGCAGGCCTACCACATTCGGGCTGATGATCTTTTTATGCTCGGCCGCACTGGTCAGGGTGGCACTGTAGGGCAACACAAACCCCTTCGGCACCACGCCGTTTTTCATCTCGGTAAATATGGTATCCAGGCTGCGGGGTGCCCCCATAAACAGCTGCTTGGCCGCCGGCATATCCAGCACCACTCCCGGGTGCATTCCGGGGGTGGCGTTGCCCGGTACATCGTCCGCACGCAGCCAGTCAAAGCTGGGGTCGTCCAGATGTTCCGCCGAGCGCGCGAAGGGACGCCGGACCTCCCGCGCCGGGGTGTTCAGGGTGATATAACCTACGGCGCCGTGGCGGGCGGCGCTGTCGCGCTTGGTGCGCCCCGATGCGTAGTGAGCACCCACTTCATTGGGCAGGCGCGGCGGGCGGCCATCCAGCAGCACCACGATCTTGCCCTGCACATCCAGCCCGGCGTAGTCATTGAGACCGAATTCCGGCGCCTCGATGCCGTAACCCACAAACACCAGTGCCGCGGAGGTGGCCGTGTTTTGCGCGATGGTGGCTGGTGACGCGAGGAAGTCCGAACCCAGCTCGAACGTAATATCGCCGTCGCGGCCGTGAAGCATCAGGCTGGCACGATGGTCGCCTTCACTGCCCTGGTGCCAGCGCGCCTCGCGGAAAGGAACCGGCTGGAAATAGTCATCACCGGTGATGGATTTCAGCCCCAGGGCGGCAAAGCGCGCAGCCACATAATCCGCCGCCTGCTGATAACCGGCGCTGCCGGTCTGGCGGCCCTGCAGGGCGTCCGCTGCCAGATAGTCCACATCCGCGCGGATTCGCTCGCTGTCGGCGGAGGGAATGGGGAAGAAAGGAATATTAATGCTGCAGGCGCTGAGCAGGGCGCCGGCCAGAACCAGACTGCCGGTCAGGCTTTTTATTCTCATGCAGAACTCGTCGAATACAGATTGCGGGTGCAGCGCGGCTGCAGGTGTTTTTACCGCAGCTTATCACGAGCCAGCGCGGGAACACCGGCGATTGGGGGACATCAGGGCTGTGCGGGGGCTCTCATATGGACACCGATAAATTCACTTTCAAGGGCTCTCACCAGGACTCCCACCAAGATTTTCACAGGGAAATCCGCACAAAGCTGCTGCCCACCGCCCGTTCGGCCAGCTCGTGGGCGCGGTCCGCACAGAAATCCCCGTGGCCGCCCAGCAGGTGGTAGAACGGCAGGTTGAGCAGGCGCCGGAAGTCCGCCGCCAGCCAGCGCTGGCTGTTCTCGTCACTGGGTGTGGCACGGCTGCGCCAGGCGGGCGCCACCTGCATCCCCTGATGTACCCCGCTTAATCGCAGCAGCCACTTACCCGCCCAGCTACAGCCGGTCCAGCCGTCCCAGTACTGCAGCGCATCACAGGTGAGCAGCAGGCCGCCGGCCTGGGGAATCAACAGCGCCGCTTCCGGCACCCGGCTGTTGGAAAATTCGAACACCCGGCCACCGGTGACCGGGCAGGTGCCGCCATCACACAGAAACTGGTCCGCCGGTGGCAGCGGATAGCGATTCGATTGCTCCTGGCGCCAGAAGAACACATTGAAGCGATCCCGGTAGTAGAGATCGTCGCAACCGTGGTAGTAACCCAGGCGCACCGCCTGGCGCACCCGGCCCAACTCGCACAGGCGCTCCTCTTCCAGTTTGCGCAGACGCACCGGGTTTACCAGCAACAGGTCGTCGCCGTTGCGCACTATGCCCATATTGCGATTGACCACCACGCCCGGGGCGACGCGGGCGGTGCCGCGTACCACAAAGAAGTCGGGCAGCAACTGCCGGATGCGCCCGTGGGGCAGCGGAGCTGGGTAGGCAATATGCATGGTCGGCGGGGAGCTCCTTTTGCGGCACTCCCTGCCGTCACCGTGTTTTGTAACTGGAATTTTTGTGCCTGCTGCGCCGGTATGGCGCGGGTCAGCTGTACTGCAGGCGATTGCTGATGCCGTAGAGAATCTGCATGGCTTGGGGCGCGTCGTGCTCACTGACCAGGAGATGCTCGTGGCAGCGCGCGGACACCACGTTGGCCTGAATGCCCGCCTCCGCCAGTTCACGCACTATGGTTCCGGTCAGGCCCGGCACCTGCAGGCAGGATGAAAAATGCAGGGTGATCTGGCGGTAGCCTCCCTCCTGCAGCAGGGATTCGCACTCGGCCACCTGCTTCGACAGGAGCGCACAGATCCCCTCCCGCTCGCGAAAAATACACAGGCATTGCGGCAGCAGGCGCTGTAGCTGCTGCTCGTCCAGCAGACACATCACCAGCGGTTCCCGGTTGAGGATCGGGGTCAAACGCTGCAGTAGCTGATCTATTTTTACCTGGGCATTCATCGGCGGTATCTCCCTTTGGTGGCTAGCGTTTTGCGGGTTCGCTCTGCACTGGCTCTGGGTGTCGGGGTTCAATTGCGCTTGGGCTGTTTGGGCTTGGTGCCCTTGTTGCGGGACTTGTCCTTGATGCGGGCTTTGGCGGAGTCTTTGCCCGCTTGTGGGACCTTGCCCTTGGGCGATTTGGGCGCGGGTCCGAACTCTTCCCCCTGGAACTCGGGCTCGCCCTCTACCGGGGTAGTGTCGACCAGCACCTCGCTGACTTCGGCTTCCATATCCCAGCGATCCAGCGCGGTGTCGATGTCTTTTTCGATATCCATCCGCGGAAACTGCGGGCAGGGCGCGTCTTTTTCCGGGTTGTGCCAGCCAGATAGCGGCGCGATGAATACCACCAGGGATTTGTGCAAGTAATTGCGGCCGATGCTGGCTTCGGTCCAGGTCGTCTGCCAGGCGTACTTGCCCTTCACCGCATAGTCACTTTCGTAGGATTTGAGGGTGAGGAAATAGGGGTAGAGACGGCCGCCGCGGCAGACAATCCGGCGCTCGGTTTTGATGTTGGCCATCTGGGTAAAGGGGTCGAAGTACCAGCGGATATCGTAGCCGTAGGAGAATTTCATTTTGCCGCCGCTCTCGCTGAAGGCGTAGGAGCGGCCGGTGCCGTCTTTGTTCAGGCTCCACACATGCTGGGCCTCGCCGTCGCGGGAGATCAGCCAGTTGCCCACCCACTGATCCGCTTTCAGGCGGGATTCGGTGGCCCACCCCGGATACTGGGCTTCGTCTTTGGCACCGGGCTCAGCGGGATTCTCTAGCGGTCTTTCCAGGCCGCCGATCTGGCCCGCAGCACCGGCAGTTTTTTCATCCGCTCGGGGCGCCGCACCGACACCCAGCAGGACCGCGGCCAGGGCCGCGAGGAACACTCTGGGCATGGTTGCAGGAATAAAGCGTTGCTGCTTCATGGTCACAGCCGGTCTCCGCTTGCGCTTTATTCGTCCCTGAAGCTTTCGACACTGGGTTCGGGGGCGCTGGATCTCACCGCCGGCGGGGCGCTCCTGGCCCGACCGGCAGTAAGGCGCTAGGCCCGAGCTGGGGATATTCATCACCGGCGATCAGTTGCCGGTTGAGGCGGTTTGCTCGGGCGCCTTGCGGTCACCGTTGTAGAGATTGGGGCACTCGGCACCGTGATTCGGGGTTTCCCAATCCGGCAGGCGGCGTTGGAACGACAGAATACCGCCGTTGTGCTGGCGCCAGTGACGACCGTCGATCACGTTGAAGTCTAGGGTCACTGGGCTCCAGCCGGTAAATTGCGCGTACACCATGCCACTGTTGCAATGCAGGGTACCGCCGGTGCGGATACGCACCGTGTCGCCCTCGATCCGCCAGGAGATGGCAAAACCGTGGGTCAGCTGGCCGTCGGCGCGGAAGCCGTGGGCGAAGCCGGTGCCATCGGCCTTGAGCTGCCACACCAGCTGCTCATCCCCCTGCCCCACCACCAGCCAGTTGCCGGCCCACTGGCGGGCCGTCGTCTGATCGGGGGTCTGCTCCTGAGCGGAGGCCATCACGGGGACAAGGAAAAACACGACCAGCACCAGGCAATAGGCCTGCAGCAGGGACAGTAGAACGGGACGGAAGGACAACTGACGCAAAAACTTCATGCGGCACTCTTCTCTGTTGGGTTCAACGACTGGCGGTTATTTGAACAACCTAATTAAAAGCCTAGTCGTAAATCTCAACAGTGGCAGCAGAAGCGACAATTTTCTTTGATTGGGCGCCACGGCAGGCTAAGGGAGCGATTCAATTGCTAGTAGGACAGTTAGTAGGACAGTAGGACTTTCCGTGAAGGTGGCGATGCCGGGTACAGCCTTGTGAGACCGTCTGCGGCCAGGACGGCCGCAGCCGAGCCCCCAGGGATGGGTTAAGGGGGGACGCCTAGTCCGTGTCTCGCAAGGCTGTGCCCGGCATCGTCACCGCCACAGGCGGTGAAAAAAGTGCGGCCCCTGAAGAACGCACTTTTTTTAATGTTATCCACGTCTCGGCCGGCGCAATCCGTACCACAGCAGCAGTCCCACCCCCAACGCCGCCAGAAACAACAGCGCCGCCCAGCCGTATATCCCGGCACCGGATGTGGGCTGTAATTGCTCGCGGCCGCGCACCACATTGGCCTGCAGGCGCTGGAACTTTTCGATCACCTCATTGGCCGGAGCCTGGTCCAGGATGCTCTGGCGCAACTCCTGCCACTGCTGGTCCAGCTGGGTCACCAGCGCCGGGTTGCGGGCCATCAGTTCCGCCCGCGCCGGCGCAAACCCCTCGCGCATTGCCAGCATCAGCTGGTGGTAGGCACTGGCGTTGTCACCGCCGCGGTAGGCATTCTGTGCCAGGTACAACAGCCCGGCAGCACGGGCCAGTGGATGTTGCAGGTGGCGGGTCTGTTGCGGGTGCGCGCGCCACCAGCGCAAGGCATTGCCCGCCTCTTCCGGTATTTCCGCCGGCCGCACTATGGCGGCACCGGGCGGGCCCACCAGCGCCGGGAATTGTTCCGCGAGCTTTGCCGAGGGTGCTACCTGCGGCGCAGAAAAACCGGCCACCAGTACCGCCAGCGCCCAGCGTTGCCGGCTGCTGAGGTCGCCATCAATGGCCTGGCCGTGGGCATCCTCGCGGGTGGGTTCCAGTGCATTGTAAAAATCGTAAAGGCTGAAATTGCCCATGCGGTTCGGGTCGTCCAGGCGACGCTCCGGCTGGGGCGCGCGGCCGGCAATACCGTGGCAGCGGCTACAGCGCTCGCGGTAGAGCCCCTCCGCCTCCTCCGGCGGTGGCAGCATTTCGGCGGGCGAGCGGGGTACCTGGTAAAGCGCCGCAATGCGGTCCGCCGCAGCATTGGCGCGGCGGCGCACCAGTTCCGGCTCGCGCATCTGTTCAATGATCGCGTCCAGCTCCTGCAGGGAATTGGCCAGTTGCGCCCGTCCGGGTTTGTCCGGCAGTTGCTGCAACAGTGCCGCCGCTACCTGCACGTTTTCCTGCAGTTGGCGGTAGAGGCGCGCATCGCGGGTTGCGCTGTCCACCACCGCCTCGGGGTAGTCGACGGCGACAAAGGAAAGAAGGTTGATGGCCCGCGCAGCGGTCGCCTGATCCTTTTCCTGGGCAGTCAGGGGTTCTGGTGCGGCGTCGCTCTGCGCCCACAGCAGGGATACCCACCCATACAGCAGTAGGAACAGAAACACGCGAAATGGTCGAAATCTGGGCATTTTGTTTGGCTGGCGGAAAATTAACGCTACCCCGTTTTAGCGTAGCAGGCTGGGCAAGCAAGGGGTCGAGACGGGGGCATCAGGCGAAGCTCCCCTCTCAGGCATAAAAAAACCCCGCCAGGCGGGGTTTTTCGACGACGGGAAAGATCAGCCTTTTTCGGCGCGCTCTTTCTCGATCAGGAAATCCACCACGTCCAGCATCACCTGCTGACCGTTGGACTTGCCCTTGAAGCCCGGCAGAGAGGTGCTGACGCGGTATTTACCGGCCACGACCATTTCCGGGGTTCCGGACAGGTTGTAGGCGCGCTGTTTGGCCTGGCCCTGCTTGATCTTGCTGTTGATGGCGAACGAGTTGAGCAGCTTCACCGCTTTGGCGCCATCGGCACCGTTGTCGTTGAAGATGGCGGCGATCGCAGCGTCATCTGCTTTCCAGTCGCGGCCATCGCGAGTGGCGAACATTTTGCGCTGCTGGGCAATGGCGTTGAAGATAGGAGCGTGGACCTGATCCAGCACACCCATGGCTTCGGCGACATAGAAGATGCGCGAGTGCACTTCCATCACCGGCTGCCAAATGGCCGGGATCTTTTTCAGCGCCACGTCCTCCGGCATGGTTTTCTGCCATTTTTTCAGCGGTACCTCGAAGTGGTAGCAGTGGCCACAGCCGTACCAGAAGAGTTCGGTGACTTCGATCTTGCTGTCGTCGTCCTGGGCGACCGCCTGGGGCAGAACCTCGTAGTATTCGCCAGCTTTGAATTTGCCCCCGGTCTCCTGGGCGCAGGCGGCCAGGCTCAGCAACATGGTGAAGAGTGCGACAACGGCTCTCATAAGTGTGTACTCCGAATTTTATTCTTGGGCCGGCAGCCAGTGCCGGGCTGAAATCATCAAAAACCAGTTAAGGATAACTGTAGACCGCGGAAATTATTGAAGTTCCCCGGTTCCGGTGCAACCCGCACGTTGGCGGAACAAAAGACCGGACACAAAAAGGCCGGTCAGTGACCGGCCCCAGGTGCTATCAAGAAGTGCTCTCAAGCGCCGGTACCCGGCCTCTCGCTGACTCGCTTACTCGGTTACACCTGCCACATAGTTGGCCAGCGCCTTGATCTCGGCATCGGACAACTGCTTGGCCACACTGCGCATTACGCGGTTGTCGCCATCGTTAGCTCGGGCGCCGGAGCGGAAAGCCTTCAGCTGCTTTTCCACATATTCGGCGTACTGGCCAGACAGGCGCGGATAGCCAGCCGGCGCATTGCCCTGGCCCGAGGGCGAGTGACAGCCCATGCATGCCGGTACACCGGTGCTGCTGTTACCCGCGCGGAAGATCTTGCGACCCAGCGCCAGGCCGTCGACGTTATCGCCGTTATTCAGCATCACCGAGAAGGCCTCGGAGCCGGAAATCTGGATATTCTGGGCGGCGAAGTAGGCGGCGATATCCGCCATGTCCTGGTCGCTCATGTTGTCCAGCTGGCCGGTCATCTCGGGTACAACGCGCGCACCGCTTTTGATGTCGTGGATCTGCTTCAGCAGATACTTTTCGCCGAGTCCGGCGATTTTCGGGAAGGTCGGCGCCGGGCTATTGCCGTCGGCTCCGTGGCAGGCCGCACAGGCTGCTGCCTTGGCTTGCCCCGCACTGGCGTCACCAGCAGCATGGCCCAGTTGAGCAAATGCCACCATCCCCAAAGCCAGAGCGGCCTTTTTTATAATGCTGTTCATACGTCGTCCTGTTGCGCGCTGAAGTTTTGCATCCGATCCCCGTTACCAGCAGCTACCATAGGCCCGGCAGCCACCAGCGACGATAAAACCGCGGCATTATATACTTGCGCGCCATCTGAGTGTACCGGGAAGACCAATGTCTGAATCCAATGTAGAACGAATTAACTATCGACGCGCCGAGTTTCTGATCAGCGCCCCCACCCTGGCGGAGTGTCCGGAGGATTTCGGTGCCGAGGTGGCCTTCGCGGGACGCTCGAATGCCGGCAAGTCCAGCGCCATCAATGCGCTCACCGATAACGGCAAGCTGGCGCGCACCTCCAAGACCCCCGGCCGCACCCAGCTGATCAACTTCTTCAAGCTTGGTGAACACCAGCGCCTGGTGGACCTGCCCGGGTACGGCTACGCCAAGGTCGCTCGCTCCATGAAAGACGAGTGGCAGCGCCACTTGGCCTTTTACCTGGAGCAGCGCAACTGCCTCAAGGGCCTGGTGCTGTTGATGGACATCCGCCAGCCGCTGAAAGAGTTCGACCTGCAGATGCTCACCTGGGCGGTGAACTCCGGACTGCCGGCGCATATTCTGCTGACCAAGTGCGACAAGCTGAAAAACGGCCCCGCCAACAACATCCGCTTCGCGGTGGAAAAAGAGCTGAAGGAACGCGAACTGGACACCAACGTCACGGTACAGATCTTTTCCGCACCTAAGAGCAAGGGGCTGGACAAGCTGGAGCAGCGCCTGAACCAGTGGCTGGCATTGCCGCAAGAAGGCAAATCTGGCGTGGAGCAGGAAGACGGCCAGTAACCGGCTAATGGCTACTGCCGTGGGTATCTTCCTTTAAGCTATCGAGCAGTATGCGCCGCAGCGCCCGCCGCGCGGTGGGTGTCAGGCCGCGCAGCTGCTCGGCGGTGAGATGGCGAGCGGCGATCAGGGACACCAGCGCACGCTGGCTGATCTGGATTTTCACATAGCGGTCGGAAGACATGGTTTGGCTCGCTCTCCCTGGCGCGGCACCCGCTAGTGCAGGCGTGTAGACATCGGCCGCCAGGCGGCCGGCAGTGACCGCGAGGACGAGAGTCCTTCCTCGCTATCCAGCGCCTGGCGCCAGGCCTCCGGCACGCCGACACCGGTAGTGTACAGCGCCCGGATACAGTCCGCGGTCATCTGGTAATGAGATTTGACCACCAACTCCTGTGCCAGCCTTGAGCTGGCAACCACCAGTATGTAATTGCCGTGGCCGCTTTCCCCGCACTGGTGATAGGCCTCCATCAGCAGTCGGGCACTGTCGGTAAAACGCATGGCCGCCACTGAATAACCGGGAGACCGCTCTCCCAGCAGGTAATCCGCCAGTTCAAAGGCGCAGCCGAGAAACGGTATCGCCTGCCGGTACTGCCCCTCCTCGCAAAGCATGGCGCCCCGCTCCATCCATTCCAGCCACGCCTGCTCCGCACGGGAGACACTCGTCATCAGCCACTGGCGATGATTGGCACACAGAAATCGTAAGTTCACCGTCAGCCCTCTTGTTCGGCCCGCTGCGGGGCACACCTCAAACACTGCAAACCATGCTAATGCGAAGCATTATCATTTGCAATTGAAAGATAGATTGTCGAAAGTGATGTGAGTGAATTGCGCCGCCAGAATTCGACTAAACTGAAATTAAGCTGCTCACAATTCAACCAGCGACAGATTTGGCTGACAGGGCCTGGCGAAGTGGCCTGAGGTGTTTTCCGGCAGCGGCAAGCAGACAGATTGAGCCCTCGCCAGTGAAAGCCAAAGGTGAAGACCAGCGGTAAAACTCACAGGTAAAAAAAAGCCGGCAGATTGCAGCTGCCGGCTAGGGGTCAGTGCCCTTGGGGATGGGCACTTGGGAGGCGTGCCCAGGGGGACGGGCACGCCTTTGGGTTCTCACCCAAATTCCACTGCATCCGATGCACTTCCTTCACTACAAAGACTAAGCTGCGGGGCTAAGGTTCCCCACAATTTTTTCTGTCTTCGTATTCCGTTTCCGGCCTTCGGATTCACAGAACTCTATCCCACAAGACGCACCTGTGCGGGCAAAATATTTCCATTCTGAGACTTTATTCCCCGCAGCCGAGCAATCTCCCGTTTGAGCGGGCAATAAACAGTCAACTTTGCGGAAACGCGATGACGATGCGCGCTGGCGACAGATCAAAATTCAGGCAAAAAAAAGCCCCGATGGGGGTAGTTTCGGGGCGAGGGGCTTCTGACTAAGCTTTGGGGGATGATGTTGCAATCCAACGATCTTGCTTCTTAGAGGGGCTGTTTCCGGCGGAGTTCCACCGGAAACAAAAAATTTTCAAAATAATTTAAAAATTTTTAGTGCGCCTCGTCCCAGTTGGCCCCTTCTCCCAGTTCGGCAATCAGGGGCACGTCCAGTTCCGCCGCTGCCTGCATCAATTCCGGGATCCGCTGCACCACCAGCGAGCGCTCATCCGCCGGCACTTCCAGCACCAGTTCATCGTGCACCTGCATGATCAGCCGGGTCTTGAGTTTCTCGTCCCGCAGCCAGGCGTCCACCGCGATCATTGCGCGTTTGATGATGTCTGCCGCGGTGCCCTGCATGGGTGCGTTGATCGCCGTGCGCTCGGCGGCCTGGCGCTGCATGCCGTTGCGGGAGTTGATCTCCGGCAGATACAGACGGCGACCAAACAAAGTCTCGACATACCCCTTGTCCGCGGCCTGTTTGCGGGTATTTTCCATATACGCCAGTACGCCCGGGTAGCGCTCGAAGTAGCGGTCGATATACGACTGCGCATCCGCGCGCGGAATATCCAGCTGCTTGGCGAGACCGAAGGCGCTCATGCCGTAAATCAGGCCAAAGTTGATCGCCTTGGCGCGACGGCGCTGCTCGTCAGTGACTTCCGTCACCGGCACCTCGAACACTTCAGCGGCGGTTGCGCGGTGAATGTCCGCGCCCTCGGCAAAGGCATCCAGCAACCCCTTATCCCCGGACAGGTGCGCCATGATGCGCAGTTCGATCTGGGAATAGTCCGCGGCCACGATGGCGCTGCCGCCGTTGATGCGCGGATCGGCCACAAACGCCTGGCGAATGCGACGGCCCTCTTCGGTACGGATCGGAATGTTCTGCAGGTTGGGGTCGGAAGAAGACAAGCGCCCGGTGGCGGCCACCGCCTGGTGGTAGGAGGTGTGCACACGGCCGGTGGTCGGGTCGATCATTAGCGGCAACTTGTCGGTGTAGGTATTCTTCAGCTTGGCCATACCGCGGTACTGCATGATCAGCGCCGGCAGCTTGTGTGACAGCGCCAGTTCCTGCAACACCGGTTCCGCGGTGGACGGTGCCCCTTTCGGGGTTTTCTTGATGACCGGAATTTCCAGCTTCTCGAACAGGATGGTGCCCAGCTGTTTGGTGGAGCCGAGATTAAACTCCTCCCCCGCCTCGTCGTAGGCCTGCTGCTCCAGCTCGCGCATTTTCTGCTCCAGCTCGCCGGATTGCCTGTTCAGCATGGCCGCGTCGATATAGGTCCCGTTGCGCTCAATGCGGGTGAGTACCGGCACCAGCGGCATTTCGATTTCGTCGAGGACTTTTTCCAGGCTCGGCTCTTTGGCGAGACGGCCGCTCAGTTCCTGGTGCAGGCGCAGCGTAATATCGGCATCTTCGGCGGCGTAAGGACCGGCCTTGTCCAGCTCGATCTGATTGAAAGTCAGCTGTTTGGCGCCCTTGCCGGCGATGTCTTCAAATTTGATGGTGGTCTCGCCCAGGTATTTCAGCGCGAGGGTGTCCATATCGTGGCGGCTGCCGGTGCTGTTCAGCACGTAGGACTCGAGCATGGTATCGCGGGCGATGCCGCGCAGCTCGATGTCATAGTTGGCCAGGATGTGGCCGTCGTACTTGAGGTTCTGGCCGACTTTTTTGCAGTTCTCGTCTTCGAGAATCGGCTTCAGTTTCGCCAGCGCCTTGTCGAAATCGATCTGTGCTGGGGCGCCCATATAGTCGTGGGCCAGTGGCAGGTATGCGGCTTCGCCCGCTTCCACCGCAAAGCTCACGCCCACCAGTTTCGCCTGCATATAGTTGAGGCTGGTGGTTTCGGTATCAAAGGCGAAAATTTCCGCGCTCTTGAGTTTCTGCAGCCAGTTATCCAGCTCTTTTTCGTCGAGGAGGATGCTGTAGTTACGCTCAACGGCCATGGCCTCGGCGGCGGACTCGGCATCGCCCTCGCCGGCCAGCTCTTCCACCCAGCTGCGGAATTCCATTTCGGTAAACAGCTCGCGCAGCCTGTCGGTATCCGGTTCGCTGTTAGCCAGCGTCTGTGGCTTATAGTCCATTTCCACATCGGTCTTGATGGTGGCGAGCACATAGGACATATCCGCCGCGTTCTTGTGCTCTTCCATTTTCTTCGCCAGGGTTTTGGAACCGCGGAATCCCAGCGGCGCTATCCCCTCCAGGTTGGCATAAATGTCCTTCAGGCTGCCGAGTCCCTGCAGCAGCGCCAGCGCGGTTTTTTCGCCGACGCCGGGCACGCCGGGGATGTTGTCCACCTTGTCGCCCATCAGCGCGAGGAAGTCGATGATCAGCTCCGGGCCAACACCAAATTTATCTTTCACCCCGTCCACATCCATCACCGTATTGGACATGGTGTTGACCAGGGTGACCCCCGGGCGCACCAGCTGGGCCATGTCCTTGTCGCCGGTGGAAATGATCACGTCCATGCCCTGCTCCGCCCCCTGCAATGCCAGGGTGCCGATGACGTCGTCCGCCTCCACACCGTCAATCACCAGGCGCGGCAGGCCCATGGCATCAATGATGTCGTGGATCGGCTGTATCTGCGCGCGCAGGTCGTCCGGCATCGGCGGGCGGTGGGATTTGTACTCCTCGAACAGCTCGTCGCGGAAGGTTTTGCCCTTGGCATCGAACACCACCACTACCGGGCTGTCCGGGTGCTCCTTCAGGTGTTTGCGCAACATGGATATCACCCCGCGCACGGCGCCGGTGGGCTGGCCATTGCTGGTGGCGAGCGGCGGCAGGGCGTGAAAGGCGCGATAAAGGTAGGAGGAGCCGTCCACCAGAATCAGTGGCGCGGAAGAGGACTTATCGTTGCTCATAGACAAATAGAAATTCGGTTTGCTGTGACGGATTTGTTGGGCGACAGGATACCCGCGTTGAAAGAATTTCGCTCGTGCACCGGCGGCGGAATTTGCCCCGCGGCCGTTCAATCCATCGTCGCCGCCGCGCCAGTCATCGCAGTGTCACCCCCGTCTCGGCAGCAGCTTCTAGGCTTGGTATAGGGAAATTACCGAGAGGCAAAACACCATGAAATCCCGCCTATTTGTCCCCCTGGCCCTGGCCCTGGGGATCGCCGGCGCGGCGGCTGCGCAGGACCAGAGCCACAATGACAGCACCGGGGAAACCGTTCAACCGAGCTCCGCCTATGCCGCAGAGACCATGGAGCACCTGGAGGCCGTTGCCCACCCGGTCCCGGATCTGGTCACCGAAGAAAACGCCGACACCAACAAGCGCCTGGTCGAAGAGCAGAACCGCGAGCAGTATCGCCAGGACATGCTGCGTGAGCACAATCGGCGGGCGCTGATGACCAGTGTGCACACCAGCCAGCAGCAGCAGGTGAAGGCCTTCATGGCGGAAGGACAGCAGGAACAGGAACAACAGCAGGTGGTGCAAGAAGCGGCACCACCGATGTCTACCGATACGCTGGAGCTGCCAACCAAAGCCCTTGAGTCACTCGAGAATCTGGATCAGCCACTGCCGGTGAGCAGCGGGGAAGAAGCGGATCGGGTATTACCTGCAGCAGATGTACAGGTAGATGAAGAACCTGCCGACAAGCCCGAACAGGAGCCGAGCTGACACAGCCCCGGCTGGCCGCTGCTAAAAATATCTACTGGCTGCGGTCGGGAATACGCCCCAGGCACTGGCGGGTATCCATCAGCAGTTGCTCCATGAGCTGGCGGTAGCCGGCACCTGCAGGCAGCAGGCTCCCCAGTGGGTCCAGCGCCTGGTAGCCCAGGTTCAGGTGTGCCGCGGTCTGGCGATCGCGATCATTGGCGGGGACTTCACCAAACAGGCAGCCGCGCTGCTCACCATTTTCGGTTGGCTTACGGGTTTCCAGCATGGTGCGGGCACCGTGCTGATGGCTGGCCGAAGAGCCCAGGCTCTGCACCGCCACCCCGGCAGGGCCGAAGAACTGGCTGTAAGCCTGGTGGGTTGAGACCACCGCCGCATCCCGATAGGCCCAGAGCGCGCGGTCCTGCACCTTTTGCAGGTTGGCCATGGCGCGCGAAAAATCTCGCGCCCGCTGGCGGTATTGCTCTGCCTGCTGCGGGTGCAGTTCCGCCAGACGCCCGGCAATGTGTGCCGCCATTACCGCCGCATTGCGTGGTCGCAGCCACAGGTGCGGGTCGCCAGCGTCAGCGCCTTCATATTCATAGCCCCCGGCGGCCAGCAGGCCCAGCTGCTTCTGCTCCGGTAACAGCGCCATCTGGCGCGCCAGCACCGACTCCATGGCCGGTCCCATCCAGATCACCAGCTGTGCCTTTTCCATGGTTGCGCGGTCGGTGACTTTGGGGGCGTAGTGGTGGGGATCGCCATTTCGCACCAGGGTATGCACCGGGGTATCAGTCCCGGCAATTTCTGCGGCGATCATCGCCAGCGGCGCAATGCTGACAACAATGTCCCGCGCGCCATCATCATTTGTCGCAGTGGCGTTTTCACCCCGGTCACAGGCGGTGAGTACAAGCGCCGCCACAACAGCGATCAGCCCCCTTGCCAGAGTGCGGAAAATGGACATAGCAGTACAACCTCAGGATCCGTTTCAATTGGGGGCCAACGTCGAGATGGCCGCCAAACCACCCGTTGCGCCCCGCAAAAGGGGGTGCGATATAATCACACCCGGCTTACACTCGCCAGCCGTTCACCCACCTAAATGAAAGACCTGCTACACGGGAGCCTCCCCTGACTCAATCCGCGCCGCTTATTCGTGCCCGGGGCCTCGGCCTGGAAATTGCCGGCCGGCAACTGCTGCGGGATATCTCCCTGGAGCTGGAGCCGGCGGAAATTGTCACCGTCATCGGCCCCAACGGCGCTGGCAAGACTACCCTGTTGCGCCTGTTGCTGGGACTGACGAAGCCCACCAGTGGCAGCGTCGAGCGCCGTCCCGGCCTGCGTTTGGGGTATATGCCCCAGCGCCTGCACATCGACGCCACAATGCCGATGACCGTGGGACGCTTCCTGCAACTGGGTATCGATAACGTCAAGGTGGCGGATGCGCTGGCGCGAGTCGGTGCCGGGCAGTTGGCGGGCGCACGCCTGGCAGACCTTTCCGGCGGCGAAATGCAGCGGGTGTTGCTGGCACGCGCCGCCGCCCGCAAACCCCAGCTGCTGGTACTGGACGAGCCCACCCAGGGGGTGGATATCGGTGGCCAGGGCGAGGTCTATCAACTGATTGCGCAATTGCGCGACGAACTGCACTGTGGCGTGTTACTCGTATCCCACGACCTCCACCTGGTGATGGCCGCCACCGACCGGGTGCTCTGCGTCAACCAGCATATCTGCTGTCACGGCCACCCGGAGCAAGTCAGCCGCGACCCGGCCTACCTCGAACTGTTCGGGGACAAACTGGCGCTCTACAACCACCAGCATAACCACCATCACGATCTGAGTGGCGAAGTGGTCGACGATTGCTGTGGTCACGGTCACCAGCACGATCACGGGCATGACCATAACCATGACCACAGCAGCGATCCGGCCAGCAAACACAACGGGGACCAATAGTCAGCGTGAACGATTTTTCCCAGCTGCTGTACAGCAGTTTTCTCTGGTATGCCCTGGCCGCCGGACTACTGGTCGCCGTCGTCAGCGGTCCCCTCGGCTGTTTCGCGGTGTGGCGGCGCATGGCCTACTTTGGCGACACCCTCGCCCACTCGGCACTGCTTGGTGTCACCCTCGGTTTCGTTCTGCACATACAGCCAACGCTGGCGGTGGGCGCCAGCAGCTGCCTGCTGGCTTTGCTACTGGTGTATTTCCAGCGCCGCCAGAATCTGTCTGTAGATACCCTGCTCGGTATTCTTTCTCACTCGATGCTGGCACTGGGCATCATTACCGTCAGCCTGCTGGACATCAATGTAGACCTGCTGTCGCTGCTGCTGGGAGACCTGCTGGCGGTGTCCACCGAGGATCTGATGCTGATGACCGCCGCTGCGGTGGTGATTGCTGCACTGCTGCTGTTACTGTGGCCAAAACTGTTGGCTTTCACGCTGCACGAGGAGTTGGCGGCGGTAGAGGGCGTACGTATTGAAAGGATTCGACTGGCACTGATGCTGATGCTGGCACTGCTGATCGCCATCGCCATGAAAGTCGTGGGCGTCCTGCTGATTACCGCCCTGCTGATTATTCCCGCCGCCACCGCCAGGCGCATTTCCACCACCCCGGAACAGATGGCCGCATATGCGTCGCTGATCGGTTGTATTGCGGTGCTGCTGGGCCTTGCCGCATCGGTATTGTGGGACAGCCCCGCGGGGCCGTCGATTGTACTGGCGGCAGGGGTGATTTTTCTTTTGGGTCAGTTCTGGTCAAGAAGCGAAGCGTGATCCGCTAGTAATCTGCCAGGTCGCCAGTGCGTATTCACGCTATTCACCACCAATACCAAAATAGAAAGCTACCTCTCCGGCATCATCATTCGTGTCAGGGAATCCGGTAAAGCGGATACCGTGTTCGATGTACTGGCTGGATTGCGGGGCTTGAATGGGTAGCCCCGTTTCGAGTCCAGACGATCGCTGCTGGGCTTAAGTCAAGTTGCTTAGCAGAAGCAACCAAACCACAAGCAATCCATTCACGAATTTTATTTATCCTTACTACAACTTGACGCCATGTAAACTCTCGAACTCTTTCAACCATTTTTCGTACTGTTCCTGGTCGATTTTTTCTTTTCTCTCTTCCTCTTTTCTTTGCTGAATTAGTTTTTCCGCAAATCTATCCAGCAGGCAATTCGCATCTCTAATAAGGTCATGATTTTGTGCCAATTCCTCCAGTTGCGCATTTGCTTTTTTTGTCGGATGCACTTGCAGTGTAGAAAATATCAGTTCGGCAATACTTCCCGAATACTGGTTATCATCACCAACCTCGAAAAATACTATTTTGTCGCGTCCTGACTTGAACAACACAAAGTGTGAGAAATGATCGTAGATTAAATCAGACTTAACAGTGATAAGTACTGCGTCCTGATTTCCAAGCGCTCTATGTCGGACTTCGATGTTCTCTATCTGAAACTGAGCGTCCTCATAAATATGATGCGACCCACATTCGAACACATGCCCAACGATCACCTCCAATATTGCGTCGTACGAGCTACACTTTTTTTCGTCGAATGTCGCCTCACAAATTGTCATTTCAACAATATTGAATCTGGTGTGGTATCGCGTGTAATCGTAACCAACCAAGTATCTTTTAGCCTCTGTGGACCATTGATACTTCTTCCATCGTTTAATCTCTGAAATATGTACCGGAAACTTTAAACGTTGCGTCAGCTTCCTATCAACCTCACCATAATAAGTTCTACTACTTTCGGAATGTATATTCCTTTCCGGGACACCATACCTTAAGTTTAACCCGTAGATTTTAGCTTCTTCGTTATTGATCGCCTTTTGCGAAGGCCCCAACCGTCGCTCCTTACTCAAGAAAAAGCATTTAAATGGATTTCCAAAATGATAATAAGACCAGAACAAATCAAGAAAGGGAGTGACAGTAATTTTTCCTATTTTGTTCGTACCAAGCATTACGAAAGATAACTGCCACTTACCCTGCGCAATAAAATAGAAAAAACAAAACATTGATGGCAGCAAGATAATCAATGTTTTTATTTCATGGGGATTTTTATCGGTAAGCCGAATCCAATGCACGATTCCGTGTATTAAAATTGGAATACAGAATAGTAATATTTCAGTCGGAGAAGTTAGGTTTTCAGTAATAAAGTTAAATTGAAGGTCCATCTTCCTACATAGTTCCTATCGCCAGCAGTAATCCAGCACTGCGGCAAAATCCATACAATTTATCGTCGTCGCAAAAAATTAGGCAGTAAGTTCAATAGATGACTTCTAGCTATCAACCGGGATATTTCAGCAGAGTCATATGCAACAGATTTACCCCCCAGTGGGTAAACACACAGGCCCAGAAGCTGCCGCGCAGTTGCCAGATCAGGGCGTAGCCCAGGCCCGCCAATCCAACCAGTGCCAGCATGGTGATGGATACCGCCCAGCCGGTGTGCATCTGGATAAACAGCAGTGTTACCAGAATGGTGGGGATCCAGGGCCAGCGGTGTAGCCACTGGCCCAGTCCGCGCTGCAATACCCAGCGGAAAAATCCCTCTTCGGCGATACACACCACCACCAGGTTCAGCAATGCCGCAAGGGCGATAGCGGCGGTGAGTTTGGGCTGGAAATCGAGAAAAAAGGCACCGACGATTATCGGAGTAACAATGGCGATTGCCATCAGAGGGAAGTCACTGCGCTTACAGGGCTGTGGGCGCACCAGCATAAACAGCACCAGGGTCAGGGCAATGACAGCCTTGGCCGGGCGGAAGCTGGGATAAATTTCGCTGCCGCCCTGCAGGTACGGCTCCATTAATAAAATATGGTCGTTGCCGGGAATGGCGCCGCTGGTGACGATGACCATTAACAGTGCAGTAATCACATAGCTGGCAACTTTCTTCCAGCCAACCGCGGTTTCCATCGCCACCAATCCCAGCCAGATGGCCGGTGCAAAGACACCGATCCAACCAAAGGGAATGGCCAACAGGCACAGAAATGCAGCAGGAAGCCAGAGGGTTTTGCCTTCGAGGGGCGCATCGGCGGCAATCACCGGCGCACCCCGCTGTACGTTGAGTGAAAACATAGAAAATCCATTTTCGTTTTGCGAGCGGGGGGAGTTGCTTGGCGCCATCATAGCGCCAAGCAGAAAAGATTTCAGTGACCGGGTACCGGTCAGGCGTATAACGAGTTAGCCGTTGTAAGTGGTACGCATGGAGCGATAGGTCAGTTTCATTTTGGCAGGGTCGAGCGGTGCCTTGAAAAACCCGTGGTAATGTCCACGCGGATTGATGAGCACTACTTGCGAACCGTGATCCACGGTGTAGTTGCCATCTTCCAGCGGCACCTTGTTAAAAGGTACGTTCAGCTGGTTGGCGAAACGCTTCAGGCTAAGGAATTCTCCAGTCACCCCGTGGAACTCCGGATTGAAATAGCGCACATAGTCGTGCAGCTGCTGTGGCTGATCCCGCTGTGGGTCTACCGATACCAGCAGGATATCGGTGTCTTTTCGGGTCGCCTCATCCAAGGTCTGGTAGAAGTTGTTCAGGGTCGCCAGGGTGGTCGGGCAGACGTCCGGGCAGTGGGTGAAACCAAAAAATACCAGGGTCCAGCGCCCTTCCAGCGCGCTGGTTTTGAACACCTCACCGGTATCCGCCAGCAATTCAAATTCATCCAGAATGCGCGGCCGCTCCAGTTTGATAGCGCCGTTCAGTTGCAGCTCGGCGTCGGTAATCACCCGCGGCTGCCCCATTTTGTGCAGAAAGCCCGCGAGTACCGCGATCATGAACAACACCATAACGGCGATGCTCAGATAAATTCCGCGCTTTTGCGCGGTTGTATGTTGGACATTCGCGCTCATGGCAGCTCCCGATTAGCCCGCCACCGGCGGCAATGCCACCAGGTAGTGATCCAGCAACATGATGCAGAAAAGTGCCATCAGATAGATGATGGAATACTTGAAGGTTTCCATACCCGCTTTGGGGTTTTTATCCCGCAGCATTTCTACCGCCCAGTAAAGGAATCCGAGCCCCAGTACGACGGCGCCCAGCAGATAGAGCCAACCCAGCATGGCAGTGGCGAATGGCAATAGACTGACCGCGAGCAGGATAAAGGTGTACAGCAGAATATGGATTTTGGTGTATTGCACCCCGTGGGTAATCGGCAGCATGGGAATTTCCGCCTTGGCGTAGTCGTCGCGACGATGCACCGCGAGCGCCCAAAAGTGCGGCGGCGTCCAGGCAAAAATGATCAGCGCCAGCAACAGGCCGTGGCCGTGGATATCACCGGTTACCGCAACCCATCCCAACAGTGGCGGCGCAGCGCCGGCGAGACCGCCGATCACAATATTCTGCGGCGTTGCCCGTTTCAGGAACATGGTGTAAACCACTGCATAGCCCAGCAGGGAGAAGAGCGTGAGCCAGGCGGTCAGTGCATTGACGAATGCGAGTAGGATCGCCATGCCACTGCAGCCGAGCGCCAGAGCAAATAGCAGGGCTTTTTGCGGTTCGACCCGGCCGCGAGCCACCGGGCGATTGGTGGTACGCGCCATTTTGATATCCACATGGCGATCCACCAAGTGATTGACCGCCGCCGCGCCACCGGCGCACAACGCGATACCGAGGTTACCGAGAATCAGAATATCCAGCGGCACCATGCCCGGCACCGCCAGCAGCATGCCGATCACCGAGGTGAGGATCATCAGCATCACCACCCGCGGTTTGGTGAGCTCGTAATAATCGCGCCAGCCGGCTCTCTGGACACTCTTCGCCTGTATTGCCTGAGTACTCATGGTCACCACCTCGGTTATTTATTATTTGCGGCCAGGTTCCCTGCGGCCATTTAATACATTTCGACGGTATCCTAGGGTGTTCTCCCTATTGCCGGCTGCACCGTATTAATCCGGTAGCAGAAGGTCAGCAGGCTCAATAACAACAGCGCTGCACCGGCATTATGTGCCACCGCAATCGGCAGTGGCAGGAACATCACTACGTTCGCAATTCCCAGCCCCACTTGCAAGCAAAGGACCGCCATCAAACCCTGTGCCCAGCGCGGTGAACCGGCACGCCAGGCAAGGAAGGCGAGCAGGCTGACCAGCAGAGTGACAATGATGGCGCCAATGCGATGGGTCAGGTGAATCGCGGTGCGCGCGTCACTTTCCAGGGCACCGCCCAGGTAATTGGGCCCGATTTGCTGGGAGACATTGAACCCCTGGGAGAAATCGGCACTGGGCCACCACTGGTTGTGGCAGGTGGGAAAGTCCGGGCAGGCCAACGCGGCATAGTTGGAGCTGGTCCATCCGCCGAGGGCGATTTGCAGACTGACCACAACGATGGCGGCCACCGCCAGGGGTCGGATTTTTTGCAGCGCGGTAAATTCGTGGGGTGGTATCAGGCGTTTGCGATAGCGCAGCCGCTCCGCCAGCATCCACAGTACCGACAGGGTCGCCATACCACCCAGCAGGTGTAAGGTAACCACTTGCGGCCAGAGCTTCAGGGTCACCGTCCACATACCGAAAGCAGCCTGCAGAATGATCAGTCCCAGCAGAATATGGCTCTGGAAAAAACCGCGGTGACCGCGGCGGCGCCAGAACATATAGGTCAGCCCCGCCACCAGCAATAACAGCATGCCGGCGAAGTAGCGATGCACCATTTCCGGCCAGGTCTTGTCGGTTTCTACCGGAGTATCGGGAAACGCCTGGTTGGCCGCGGCAATTTCGTGACCTTCATTGGGCCACAGCAGGTGACCGTAACAACCGGGCCAGTCCGGACAGCCGAGACCGGCATGCGACAGGCGAGTGAACGCACCCAGCACAACCACCACTAGCGCCAACCCGGTGCCGATCAGCGCCAGGCGGAAGCGCCAGTCTTTTTTGTAATTTTTGCGCAGTTCGGTGATATCCGATTCCACGTCCATTCGCTCTCTCCCCTTTCCTGTTACGTCTGGGATTACTTTTCGTAGGAGTACTTCAGCAGTCGTTTGATGTCTTTGAGTAACTGGTTGCCGGTATAGCGGTTGTCGTAGACCATCATCGCGAACCCCTTCTGATCCACCAGCAGCGCACTCGGGCGCTTGAGCGCGGCGTGATCGCTGTCTGCCAGCCACTGGTCAATCTGTTGCTGGTCAGCGGTGGTGAAGCGCAGCTTGGGGTGTTGGCTGGCCAGGTCTTGGTGGCGCTCGGCGGTGAGCGCGTCGCCGGTGACCAGCAGACGCTCTACCCGGTGCGCCTTGTCACCCAGGCGAATATGTACCTGGCGCGTGGTATAGAGCAGCTTTTCACACTCCCCAGCACACTGTTCGCCGCCAATAATCAGGTAACGCCATTTCGGCTCTTCCGACGCAATGGCAACCGTTGCGCCGTCATCGCTGCGCAGTGAGATGTCCGCAACATTGTGTGCGGGCACCAGCAACTCGCCCTGGTTCACGGTGTCCATCGGCATACCGACGCCGGTGTAAAACACGATATAGGCCGCAACGATGGGAAAGGCCACCGCGACAAACACACCGAGGCCGGCCCAGCGGCCCAGACCGCGCTTTCGGGTTTGCCTATCGGTGGAAAGCCGGGTATCCGTGCCCCCGCTCGCTTGTTCGTTCGGGGTCTGGAAATTTTCTGCCATTGCTGTCACCTCGCTGTCGCGCCGTGATGCCAGCCCATTCCGGGCCGACCTGGGGCCTGCTCCCCGTACCGCGCTCGTTATTGTTATGACTCGTGTTCGGTATGACTTCTTATATTTATAAGTAGGATTATCTATTGATTGCGGCTTTTTTAAACCACTTTTCGCGAACCAGTATCCGGATATTGGTCGCCGCCAGCACCCAGAGAATCAGCAGCGCCGCCGCCATGGAAAACCACTGTACCGCATAACCCCAATGTTTTTGTGGCTTGATATTCACCAGCTGCCAACCGGTGGTAAACGCCGTATCCGAATCAGCGCTGATACGAATATGCCAGGCCGGTTGCGTCAACTCGGGACTTCCGCTGACCGCTACCTGCAGGGATTGCACGCGGCTGTGACTGGGTGCCATAGACACCGTGCCATTTGAACCGGAGTTGGAGTTGGAACTGAAGTTGGAATCAGTGCTGCTATCGACACTCGGGTAGAGGAAACCGGTAATCACTTTCGCCGCCAGTGGATAAGGCACTTCCGGTAGCTGAGTCCGGTCACTTCCCGCCGGCAACCAGCCGCGGTTGATGAGCCAGTGTGTTTTCTCCTGTTCACCCTGTCCGGTGACAAAGCTCTGCAGGACCTCATAGCCCACACGACCATTGCGCGTGCGGTTGTCCAGATAAAAATAGTGATCGGTATAAACGCCAAGCAGCCTAACCGGTGTGTATTGCTGCAATTTTTGCAGTGACTGGATTGGTTGCGGCTGGGATGCGAGCCGCTCGTCGATATCGTTGAGGATTCTGGCCTTCTCTGCAGCGCGTTCAAGCTGCCAAACCCCAAGGCCCAGTAATAGCGGGAAAAAACACAAACACAGGATGCTGAGTGGCCAGCTGCTGATCAGTGTTACACTGGCGGCTTGCGACTGTTCCTCCAGTTCCGTGGAGTCTCTTTCCGTCCCGGAGCGCAATTCTTTGTCGCTGGATTTGAGCGACGATTTCGGAACTGTCATGCCAATAACTACTTCTACTTCTGTTTACTGCTAAATAGTGGCGATAAATTATGTGGCTAAAAGCAATAATTGTGGTTTTGTTTCTCGCCGTGCTGGCCAGCCTGACCAGTGCACTGGTTTTTCTGTTGCGGGATATGGGCGCACCGGAATCCAAACGCACCCTTTATGCACTCGGTATCCGAATTTCCCTTGCCGCGCTGTTACTGCTGACTATCTGGTATGGATTTCACAGCGGCATCCTTTCTAATACCGCGCCCTGGGCCAATAAATACTAAACGCGAATTTTTCAAGATGGGTGCAATCGCACCCATTTTCTCTTTCGTAGTGCGCTTTTGCTTTCTATTAGGCACCAAGTACGTAGACAAAGATAAACAGGCCCACCCAGACCACATCCACAAAGTGCCAGTACCAGCTGGCTGCCTCAAACCCAAAGTGATCGTCCGGCTTGAAATGATGCGCGATCACAGAACGCAGCAGCATGATCAACAGCATGATGGTACCCAGTGTCACGTGCGCGCCGTGGAAGCCGGTGAGCATGAAGAAGGTGGTCCCATAAATCCCGGATTCGAGCGTCAGCCCAAGGTGCTGGTAGGCTTCAAAATATTCTTCCACCTGGAAAAACAGGAAGGCCACACCCAGGGCAACAGTTGCGCCCAGCCACAGATTGAATGCCTGTCGCTTGCCTTTTTTCAGGAACACATGGGCAATATGCACCGTCACACTGGAAGCAAGCAGAAGAACCGTATTGAGTAGCGGTAAGTGCCAGGGGTCAATAATCCCTTTCGGTCCCACCACTTTTGCGGCTTCGCCACTAACCGCCTGCTCGGGGGTCACCATCAACGGCCAGGTATTCTCGAAGCCACTCCACAGCATATTGGAGCTACCGCGATCCCCTTCACCACCGAGCCACGGCAGCGCGAAAGTGCGAATGTAATACAGCGCGCCAAAGAATGCCGCGAAGAACATCACTTCGGAAAAAATAAACCAGCCCATACCCCAGACGTAGGAGCGCTTGAGCTGATCGCTATTGAGACCCTGCATATTTTCCTTGATGACTTCCGCGAACCAGAACCACAACACGGTGGCCATGGAGAGGGCGCCGGCAAAGAAAATATAGGAGCTGCCGCCATTGACCCAGGTGGCGGCACCGAAGGCCGTCAGGAATATGCCGATGGTGGCGAAGATAGGCAGCCGGGACTGCTCGGGAACATAGTAGCTGCTTTCAGTGGCCATAGTTTTCTATCCCTCTCGCTCGGAGTCGGTATTTTTGTTGTTCGCTTGTTTGGCAATTCTTTCCGTGACATCAAACAGCGTGTAGGAAAGCGTAATGGTGTTGACGCCGATGGGCAGGTCCGGGTCGACGATAAAGCGCAGACCCAGTTCAGCCGTTTCACCGGCGGCAAGTGCCTGCTGGTTGAAGCAGAAGCACTCGGTTTTATGGAAATAGTTAGCGGCCTTGAACGGCACCAGGCTGGGAATCGCCTGGCCGATCATGTCGCGGTCGGTGGGGTTGCGCGCGTGGAAAACGGTATCCACCGCTTCCCCCGGGTGTACACGGATTTCCACCGTGCCGGGCTTGAATTCCCACGGCATGTTTTCGTTGTTGCTGGCAACAAACTGTACTTTCACCGTGCGCTCGGTATCCACCGCGGCGGGTACCGCTTCGTAGCGGCCACCGGTTTTTCCGTTAAGACCGGTAATCTCACAGAAGGCATCGTATAGCGGTGGCATGATGAACAACGCAAAGCCGAGCATGCTGACCGCGAGGGTCAGCAGCTTGGCCGTGGTTTTTGCGTTTGCGCTCAGAGACATCGCTTTGCCCCGCCCAGAATTCAGCGCACAACCGGCGGCGTGCTGAAGGTGTGATAAGGCGCGGGAGAAGGCACGCTCCACTCCAGCCCTTCCGGATTTTCCCAAACTTCATCGGTGGCTTTTTTGCCGCCCCGAACCGTGCGGATCACGTTAAACAGGAACACGATCTGCGCCGCGCCGAACAGGAAGGCACCCACACTGGCAATCTGGTTGAAGTCGGCAAACTGCAGCGCGTAGTCTGGAATACGCCGGGGCATACCGGCGAGGCCAACAAAGTGCATCGGGAAGAAGGTCACGTTCAGGCCGACAAACGCCATCCAGAAGTGCACCTTGCCCATGGTCTCGTTGTACATATTCCCGGTCCACTTGGGCAGCCAATAATAGACACCGGCGGTGATCGAGAAGATGGCACCGGGCACCAGCACATAGTGGAAATGCGCCACCACAAAGTAAGTGTCGTGATACTGGAAGTCCGCTGGGGCGATGGCCAGCATCAGGCCGGAGAAGCCCCCCAGGGTAAACAGGATCACGAAGGCGATGGAGAACAACATCGGGGTCTCAAACGTCATCGAGCCTCGGAACATGGTGGTCACCCAGTTGAACACCTTCACCCCGGTGGGTACCGCGATCAGCATGGTGGCGTACATGAAGAACAGCTCACCGGCGATGGGCATGCCCACAGTGAACATGTGGTGCGCCCATACAATAAAGCTGAGGAAGGCAATGGACGCGGTGGCATACACCATGGAGCTGTAACCGAACAGCGGCTTGCGCGCGAAGGTGGGAATGATCGCCGACACGATACCGAACGCCGGCAGGATCATGATGTACACCTCGGGGTGGCCGAAGAACCAGAACACATGCTGGAACAGTACCGGGTCACCACCACCAGCAGCGCTGAAGAAGCTGGTACCGAAATGAATATCCATCAGCATCATGGTCACAACACCCGCGAGCACCGGCATTACCGCGATCAGCAGGTAGGCAGTAATCAACCACGTCCAGACGAACAGCGGCATCTTCATCAGGGTCATACCGGGGGCGCGCATGTTCAGGATGGTGGCGACAATATTGATCGCCCCCATGATGGATGACGCACCCATGATATGGATCGCAAAAATAAAGAAGGTTACGCTCGGTGGCGCGTACTCGGTGGACAGCGGAGCATAGAAGGTCCAACCGAAATTAGGCGCTCCACCTTCCATGAACAGGGTGGATGCCAGCATCGCGAAGGCGAACGGCAGAATCCAGAAGCTCCAGTTGTTCATGCGCGGCAGCGCCATATCCGGGGCACCGATCATCATCGGCACCATCCAGTTAGCAAGCCCAACAAACGCGGGCATCACCGCACCAAACACCATGATCAATCCGTGCATGGTGGTCATCTGGTTGAAGAATTCCGGCTGCACTATCTGCAGACCGGGCTGGAAAAGTTCAGCGCGAATTACCAGCGCCATACAACCGCCAAGCAGGAACATCGCAAAACTGAACCACAGGTACATCGAGCCGATGTCCTTGTGGTTAGTGGTGTAGAGCCAGCGGGTAAAACCGGGTTTCGGACCGTGTGCCATATCTAAACTCCTCTCGGCTCCTGCTTACTTATTCTTGAAATTGAGAATGTCGATGGGCTGTACGGTGTCACCCATATTGTTGCCGAAGGCACTGCGCTGATATGTGATGACCGCGGCGATATCCACCTCGCTCAGCTGTGCGCCGAAGGCTTGCATCGCGGGGTTTTTCGGCGAGCCATTCACCACCATGCTCATGTGGCCATCCATTGGGCCCGTGGCAATTTTGGATCCGGCAATGGCCGGGAAGGCGCCAGGCACCCCCTGCCCTTTCGACTGATGACAAGCAACACAGGTACTGTTGTAAACCTTTTCACCACGCGCGTAGAGCTCGTCAAAAGTGAAGGTTTTATTGGTCAGCTCTTTGATGCGAGCGGCATCGGCGGCGCGCCCATTCAGCCAGGAGTGATATTCATCTTCCGGCACGGCCTTGACCACAATCGGCATAAAGCCGTGATCCTTGCCGCACAGCTCGGCGCACTGGCCGCGGTAGATGCCGGGCTCGTCGATACGGGTCCAGGATTCGTTAACAAAGCCAGGAATCGCATCCTTCTTCACCGCCAGGTCGGGGACCCACCAGGCGTGGATCACATCGTTGGCTGTGATCAGGAAGCGGATTTTTTTATTCACCGGCACGACCAGAGGCTCGTCCACTTCCAGAAGGTAGTGTTCACTTTTCGGTTGCTGGTTTTGAATTTGCGATTGCGGGGTAGAAAGATTGGAGAAGAAGGAGACATCGGAACCCAGGTAGTCGTATTTCCACTTCCACTGGTAGCCGGTGATCATGATGTCGAGATCGGCTTCCTTGGTGTCGTAGATATCGTAGAGGGTTTTGGTGGCGGGGACCGCCATGCCGATGAGGATCAAGGTGGGCACTATGGTCCAGGCCAATTCCACCAGAGTACTTTCGTGGAACTGTGAGGCCTGATAACCCTTGCTCTTGCGGTGACGCCACATGCTGTAGAACATCACCCCGAACACCACCACACCGATTGCCACGCAGATCCAGAAAATCAGCATGTGCAGATCGTAAGTGGTACGGGAAACTTCAGTTACCCCCTGGGTCATGTTGACCCCCCAGCGCTCTATTTCCTGCGCACTTGCCGGTTCCACTTTCTCCACCGCCTGTGCCGCTTCCTGAGCAAGGGCACCGGGGGCAAGAATCGTGAGGGTCAGTAAGGCGAACAGCCGTTTTAAGCCCATCAACATCGCCTGCAGATCTCCATGTTTGTTATTCTCGCGAGCCGCTTTCCTGCGGTCACAACACTGCGGCCTTGCGTAAATACCCAAGGGTGTACACACAAAGTTGTACACGGTCGCGGCGCTGCAACCTACAAAATAGCAAAACCCTGTAACAGCGGTTGGCTGTTTGCGGATAACTGGAGATAGCCCCCGACCTGGAGGCCGGAGAAAAATCCACACATCAATGTGGACATGCTGTAGTAAACCAAGACTACATACACTGCGCGCAGGCCGAGGGAGGCCACAACTGCGCGTACTGCTGTCAGTGCAACTTGTTATTTTTCGCTAAAAGCTTATTTACTTCAGAATGTCGTCGTCCGGAAGGTACAACCAACAACCTGTGTCTTTTTGTCGCATCTACTGCAAGGTCAAAAGGAACACATTGCCAACAAAAAGTCAATTGAACCGCCAACTTACATGAAAGATTCACGGGCACCTTCCGGCTTGGCTTCGGCGGCGGTTTCACGCCGCTTCGCCACCCCCTATTTACGGGTATGGCACCTCGCCTGGCCGATGATTTTGAGCAACATTACTGTGCCGCTGCTCGGCGCAGTGGACACCGCCGTGCTCGGGCATTTACCCACACCGGAATATCTTTCCGGCGTGGCCATTGGCGCCAGTGTCATTTCGATGCTGCTGTGGGCCTTTGGTTTTCTGCGTATGGGTACCACCGGACTGGTGGCAAGAGCGGCCGGAACCGGGACCGAGTGGCTGTTGCGGGCACTGGGCCTTGCACTAGCCCTGGGGTTACTGCTGCTGTTGCTGGCGTCACCGCTACTGCCAGCCATTGTGCAGTGGATGAATGCCAGCGCCGAGTCCGCGCCCCACGCTCGCGACTATCTGCAAATTCGCCTACTGAGTGCGCCCCTGGCCCTGGCCAACTTCGCCCTGCTGGGATTTTTTATCGGCCGCCAGGACAGCCGCGCCCCCCTGGCGATCCTGGTAATTGCCAATCTGCTGAATATCCTGCTCGACCTGATTTTGATCCTGGGCCTGGGTATGGGTGCTCGGGGTGCCGCCTGGGCCTCGGTATCCGCTGACCTGTGCAGTTTTGTGCTGGGCTGGAAATTGCTGGGGCTGCGACACCGGGAAACCCGACGCGAGATGCTGGCGGTACTGAATGCAAAAGACTTCTGGCCATGGCAGCGGGCCGCGCCCTGGATGGAACTGCTGCGGATTAACCGCGACCTGTTTATCCGCACCTGCCTGCTGCTGTTTACCCTGACATTTTTCACGGCCCAGGGTGCCGCCCAGGGCGATACCGTACTGGCCGCCAATGCCATTTTGCTGCAGTTGCTGATGATGACTTCCTACGCCCTGGACGGCTTTGCCCACGCCACCGAGTCCCTGGTGGGCCGCGCCGTCGGGCGCCGTTCCATGGCCCAGTTCACCCGCACCACTACCGCCGCGGGTGTCTGGGCACTGGGCTCGGCCCTGCTGATTACCGCAATACTGCTGCTGGGGAAGAACTGGATATTGCCGCTATTTACCAACATTCCCGCGGTGTTGGCGACGATTGGGGAATATTACCCCTGGCTGTGCGCCCTGCCCCTGGTGGCGGTTTGGAGTTACCAGCTGGACGGGGTATTTATCGGCGCAGGCAAGAGCCGCCAGATGCGTGACACCATGTTCATTGCCACTGTGATGGTGTTTTTACCCTGCTGGTGGTTCAGCCGCCAATATGGCAATACTGGCATCTGGTTCAGCCTTTTTTTGTGGTTTGTCGCACGCTCTGCCGGATTGATGGTCTACTTTTACAACTACACTAAGAACAAATATTGGCTGTAATTGGAGCTACGGTAACGAGTCCTCTTCCAACGTTAAGTAGTCTTGTCCGCACTTCTGGATACCAGCCCGGTTACCGGGTTTAAACGGGGGGTCCGCAGACAAAGAAACGGGGAGGCGGTTTCGCCGTTTTCGTTTTGATGTATGTCTGACCATTACCAACTGATCCAGGAATGCATTGACCGTGCGATTGCCGCGGAGCAAGCGCGCAGCCGCTTCCGACGCTCCCTGCACGACACCCTGCCCAATCTCCATCGCAGTATCCAGCTGCCGCAGCGGGACGCTCCACTGCACATCACCTGTTTTGTGATCCGCTATATCCAGGTCATCCCCGCTTGGTTGCAGCGGCTCGATCAGCTATGCGATGCCGGCGGCCTCGACTTCCACCCGGTGCGGGAACTGATACTGCACAGCTTCAGTGAAATACCCGAGCGGCAACCGCACGAGCACGGCCTGGGCTCGATTCTCGATGAAGCCTACCTGGCCCACCGCACCATGGAGGAAATCAACGACGTGCTGCAGCCGATCTGCGGCACACCGCTACTGCCGATGGACCCGATGGTGGCCAATCTGGTGGTGCGGGAGCTGCTGGGAGAAACACTGGCCTGCCAGCTGGACGATCTCAGCGATTTACTGATGCGCCGTTTTGAGCCCGCGGAAATGGACCCGGGACGACTGGTATCCATGATCCTGTACAAGCAGCGCTACGATGACGCGCCGGGAGAATGGCCGGATTTTGCCAACCATATGCAGATAGAACTGCGCATGCCGGCACTGAACCGGCAGGCTGACCTGTCCCACTAACGATCCGGCGCGCAACGCGTTATCGCTGCGCTACTGTTGAACTAGCTGTCGCCAGTTGGCGAAGAAATCGACCTCACCCTGAAGCAGTGCGCGATTCAGATCATCCGCCTGCCGGTGCAAATCTTTATTGTAGAAATACAGACTGCCACCGCGCAGGGTGAAGCCTTTAGGATTGTCGGTCAGCAGTTGGTAAAAGGCTTCCTGGCGATCGAGGTATTGCAACACGCGCCGCTTGGAAAAACGTCCCTTGTGGTATTCGTCAAAAATGGAAACCTGTAATTGCTGGGCCGTCAGCGCACGGGCTTCTTCAGAGAGGCCACTGACGGTAAGCAGTCGATCCACATCCGCCTGCAGATCATCCAGGTAGCGGTCCGCCGCCTCGGCCGCAATCTTGGTGCGATAGATGGCCCTTTTTCGGCGCTCCTGAAACTGCTCGCTTTTGGCAGTCTCGAGATTCCAGATATCTTTATTCGCCATTTCCGTCAACGGACGGAAAATGGTTTTGTGCTGGCGGTTGCTGTTTACCGTCAGGCGCTCGCACACCTCCAAAGCCCCCTGCCAGTCAGCAAAGGGTTTGCCATCAAGTACTGCTTCTGGCAGTGCGGCCACCCGCTGCTTCAACCGCTCCTCTTCCGTCTTCAGCTGCCCACCCCCCTTGCTCCAGTCGGTACTTTGCAGCGTAAATAGCGACAAAAGTCCCTGGTTCACACAGCGGGTGATCAGGTGTGCGGTCTGCGCCTGCTGCCGCTCGCGCAACTTCTGGAAGTGCTCCAGGCCATAGAGGCCGGCGATGGCCAGAACGATCGCCAGTGCGACCAGGGGATACAATTTTTTCAAGGGAAGCCGTCGTTAGGTGGATTATTTTTTTTCGGCCGGCGCTGATGGCGGCTGCAGTATTTTTACTGCGGTTTCTTCCACTTCCCTGTCTGCGGTCTGATTAACGCGGGTATCCAGTTCCCGCGGAGAGGCCTGCAACCGTATCTCATCCTTGAAGCCACAGGCCACACATTCGCGATAGTTTTTATCGCCCAGCGTGTAATTGACGATCTTGTCCATCTCGCTGCAGCGGGGACACACTGCGCCGGCGATAAACCGGCGCTTTACGGGTTTTTCAAATTCTTCGCTCATGGGTTACCTCTTTTTAAACCCGCTCATGTCTCGATTATTCGATGCCAGAATGACGCAACAGCGCGTCTATTTGTGGGTCGCGCCCGCGAAATTCTGCGAATAACTCGTGGGCCTCACGACTGCCACCCTGCTCGAGGATTGTCTGTAAAAATTTCTGCCCGGTCGCGGGATCGAAAATGCCGGTTTCTTCGAACAGCGAAAACGCATCGGCCGACAGCACTTCCGCCCATTTGTAGCTGTAATATCCCGCGGCATAGCCGCCGGCAAAAATATGGCTGAAACTGTTCTGGAAGCGATTATCCGGAGAAACCGGCACCACCGATACCTTTTCGCGCACATCATTGACCAGACGCTGGATTTCTTCGGCATTGGCGCCTTCCGGGCGCGAGTGCAGCAGGAAATCAAACAGGGCAAATTCCAGCTGGCGCACCGTGAACATGGCGGACTGGAAATTTTTGGCCGCCAGCATTTTATCGAGCAACTCCTGCGGCAGAGGTTCTCCCGTCTGGTAGTGTCCGGCGATCATCGCCAGCGCTTCCGGCTCCCAGCACCAGTTCTCCAGAAACTGGCTGGGCAGCTCTACCGCATCCCAGGCAACGCCGTTGATGCCAGACACCGCCGCCACATCCACCTGGGTGAGCATATGATGCAGACCGTGGCCGAATTCATGGAACAGAGTGGTGACCTCGTAATGGGTCAGCAGCGCCGGTGCGTCTTTTGATGGTGATGAAAAGTTACACACCAGATAGGCCACCGGCAGCTGCAACCCGGCCATGGTCTGGCGGCGCACCCGGGCGTCGTCCATCCAGGCGCCACCGCGCTTTTTCTCGCGCGCATAGGGGTCGAGATAGAAACCGGCAATGGGCTCACCCCCGCGCTTGAGCCAGTAAAAGTGGACATCCGGGTGATAAGTCGACACCGACGTATCCACCTCTGCCGTCACCCCGAACAGTTTTTCCGCCACCGCAAACAAACCGGCGAGCACTTTCGGGTAAGGGAAATAAGGACGCAATTCCTCCTGGCTTACCGTGTAGCGAGCTTGCTTGAGTTTCTCCGCTGCCCAGGCCACGTCCCAGGACTGCAGCTTGTCGAGTCCCAGTTCGTCGGCGGCAAAGGCCTCCAGCTCCGCGAACTCCTTGACCGCCGCCGGGCGCGCGCGCTTGGCCAGGTCCCGCAGAAACTTCTCAACCTGCTCCGGATCTTCCGCCATCTTGCTCGCCAGCGAGCGTTCGGCGTAATTCTTCATGCCCAGTAAATGCGCCTGCTCAGCCCGCAGGGCGAGGATCTCCGCCATCACATTGGCGTTATCGAACTCGCCCGCATTGGGGCCCACGTCGGAGGCGCGGGTGATAAACGCGAAGTGCATTTTATGCCGCAAGGTACGGCTTTCCGCATAAGTCATCACCGCCAGGAAACAGGGGCCATCCAGGGTCAGCAACCAGCCTTCCAGACCCTTGGCTTCGGCGGCGGCTTTGGCGGCCGCCACAGCGGTTTCGGGAACACCGGCCAGCTCGGCGCCGTCAGTGATATTCAGGGTCCAGGCATTGGTGGCGTCCAGCACATGGTTGGCGAACTGGCTTTTCAGCTCTGCCAGGCGCTTGCTGATGGCGGCATAGCGCTCGCGCTTTTCGCCTTCCAGGCTGACCCCGCCCAGATGCATATCCCGCAACCCGTGACGCACAGCCTGCCTGCGCGGCTGAGGCCAAGCGGCGAAGTCCGGCGACTTGGCCAAGGCGCGAAGCACCCGATACAACCCCGGATCCTGGCCGACCTCGGTCCAGTACTCGGTAACCTTGGCCAGACAGGCCTCGTACGGAGCACGCCAGTCGCCACTCAACACACTGTTCAGGTGTGACACCGGCGAAAACGCCTTGCTCAACTGATCCTGAGCCTCTTCCAGGGGCGCCAGGGTGGTTTCCCAGGTCGGACTATCACCGGCATCTTCCAGTGCCTTTCTCAGCTGTTCGCGACAATTAGCGACCAATTCATCAATGGCCGGCTCGGCGTGCTCCGGCTTGATGGTGTCGAATGGGGGCAGCAGCGGTGCACTCAGAAGCGGGTTGCTGGAGGAGGTATCAGACATCGGAGTTCCTTGTCACGGTTCGGTGTCACTGGGCGGCCGGGATTTCCACGCCGCTGGCACAGACGGGTTAAACTATCGCGATCTATTTTAGTGGATTGCCCAAGCGGAGGTCAGCCTTGTCCAAATCCGACTTACCCCAGAACAGCCAACCCGAGAACACCCACCCCGAGCACACCCTGCGCGAACACCGGGGCCACAGCCCGAAACTTGGTGAGCGGGTATTTATCGACCCGCAAAGTACCGTTATCGGCGATGTAGAACTGGGCGACGACTGCTCGGTGTGGCCGATGACGGTCATCCGTGGCGATATGCACCGGGTACGTATCGGCGCCCGTACCAGTGTGCAGGATGGATCGGTACTTCATATCACCCACGCCAGTGACTTTAACGAGGGCGGCTGGCCGCTGACTATCGGTGAAGACGTCACCATCGGACACAAGGCCTGCCTGCACGGTTGTACCGTAGGCAGCCGGGTATTGATCGGTATTGGCGCCATCGTACTGGATGGCGCCGTGATCGAGGATGAAGTGGTACTCGCCGCCGGCGCCCTGGTGCCGCCGGGCAAGCGCCTGGAAAGTGGCTTCCTGTACGTGGGGTCGCCGGCGAAAAAGGCGCGCCCGCTGTCGGAAAAAGAGAAGCGATTCTTTACCTATACCGCCGGTAATTACGTGAAGCTCAAGGACGAATACCTGGCAAACTGCTAGAGCAACAGTAGGCAGCGAATACTCAACTGGCGCATCAAAACACCGCGTATTCACTTCATCGAATGGCCCGCTTTAACGTCCTTTACTGCGGGCTTTTTTGTTAAAATTTCCAACCTGTTTTCAAAGCCGTTTTTCCCGAAAAACCGCTGGAAATCATTCCTGGAAATCTGTGCATTCAGAGCACAAATACACTGCACATTATCGATGAAAACCACAGGCACCAATCCCGACCTGACCCACTGGCACCAGTGTGTTGCCAGCTTGCTGGATAGCGAGTCAGATTCCCAGCGCATCTACGAGTTGTTGCGCGGCGCTGAATCTCTGGTGCGCGGCAACAGTAGTATGGCAATTCTATACCCCGCCGATGCTGCTCCGGAGGTTACCCACCATCGGTTGCTAGCCAATGAGCAGCACAGTATTCAGGTGGATCGCTATGTGGAAGGGGCCTATCTGTTCGACCCTTTCTATCGCGCAGCGATGGATGATAAGAAAGAAGGTTTCTTTTTGCTGCGCGAAGTGGCGCCGGATGCGTTTGGCCAGACCGAGTACTTCCGCCGCTATTATCGCGAAGCCAACCTGGGTGATGAGGCCTGTTATCTGATGCGCGGCAAAGAAGGGATTATTGCCAGCCTGTCCATCGGTCGCGCTTCCGATCTCGGCAATGGTCGCTTTTCTGCGAACGAAATTGCGCTGCTTCGCTCCCTGTTACCGCTGGTGGAAAATATTCTGCGCAAGTGGATACGCAATCACAGCCGCAGCGAAAGCCAGAGTGAATCCTTTGGTAAACGCCTTGAAAGCGCGCTGGAAAATTTCGGGAGCTCGCTACTGACCAATCGGGAATGTGAAGTACTGCATATGACCATGCGTGGACACTCGATCAAGTCCATGGCGGAAAAGCTCGATGCCAGCGTGGACACCATCAAAACCCACCGCAAGCATATTTACTCCAAACTCGACGTCACTTCCCAGTCCGAGTTGTTCTACCTGTTTATCAGCGCCCTGCGCCACCACTCGGGAAGTGATCCCGATCCATTGACCAGCCTCGAAAAATAAAAAAGCCCGCGCATAGCCACTTCTAGAAAGTCACTTCTAGAAAGTCACTTCTAAATAACGACGCCTACCAGGTAGGCGTTGCAGTGACAGCGCGGGCAAGATTCCACAACACGGAAATCAAACAACAAGAACTAAACTATTTCTGGGTAATGGGGAAACCCATCTTCTCCACCATACGTACCCAGGGAATGCGCCAACCGCGTTTTTCGTCCAGGGTATCCAGTGCATACATGGTGATCTTTGCACCAATCCAGCGGAAAGGTTCCGGCGGAATATACGCCGGCTGCGAGCAGGCAAAATTCAGCGAGCGTTCCGGGACTTTTTTATCGTCCAGAATTGCCAGCCCAACCCGCGCACCGAAACGCGTCGCGGTCACGCCGAAACCGGAATAGCCGCCGGCATACAGCATTTTTCCACCGTGATAGTGCTGGTAGTGCACCGCCATACGTGTGGTCAGCGCAATGGGTCCGCTCCAGGCATGACTAAACTGAATACCGCGCAGTGACGGGAAAGTGCGGTAAAAATTATCCACCAGACGCACATAGGGTTCCGGTGCCTTATCGTCTTCCGGGTCGGTATTGTTGCCGAAAAAGTAGTCCAGGCGACCACCGAATAGAATGCGATTGTCCGCGGTCAGGCGCATGTAATTCAGCTGGGTGCGGGTATCGTAAATACCCTGGCGATTTTTCCAACCGATGCTTGCCAGCTGCTCTTCGCTCAGCGGTTCGGTCACGACAATACGATCGCGGATCGCCGCAACGCGATTGCGAATTTTTTTGTTGCCGGAAGCAAAGGCATTGGTCGCGAGCAGTACCTTGTTCGCCTGCACACGGGCTTTCGGTGTTTTTACCAGCACGCCCTTTCTGTTTTTCGCGTTGCTGACCATGGGCGTGTTTTCGTAAATCTGTACGCCCAGTTCCATCGCGACCTTTTTCAATCCCCAGGCGAGTTTCGCCGGGTGTACGGTGCCACTGCGTTTTTTCGACCAGAGGCCGCCGTTAAACAGTGGCGACTTCACTTCCCGCTGGACGGCATTCTTATCCAGCAGGTGTGCGTCGTGGCCATAGTGGCGGTACAGCTCGTATTCCTTTTCGATATCTTCGATGCCCTCGTCACCGACGGCAACAGTCAGCTCACCGCCCCATTCCAGGTCGCACTCGATACCGTAGCGCTCGATGGTTTCGCGGAAGCCGTCCAGGTTTTCCTTGCCCAATTGCTCCAGGGTATCCATATCTTCGGGAAACAGGCGCTGCGCATTGGCCAGCCCGTGCATCACCGAAGTGGACAGGATCGCTGCCGGGCGTCCGGAGGCACCGATGGCGATGCTGTTGGCTTCAATCAGCACAACGTCGCGTTCGGGATTCGCTTCCTTGGCCTGGACCGCGGCCCAGAGACCGGTAAAGCCACCGCCGACAATCAGCAGGTCGCAGTCCAGCGGGCGCTGCAGCGCGGGCTCGTCACCCGGGCGCTGCGGCGCATCCAGCCAGTAGGGAAAGAAGGTCGTTTTTTGTAGTGCGTCCAGGGCGTCAGCCCTGGTCTGTGGGTCACACATAATTACCTCTTCATCATCGCGTTATCGCCGGCGCGGATTTAGAAAATGTTGTAGCGAACCGATAGCCCGAAGGTGGTCGGCGCCTGGCGATAGTAAGAACGGCCAGCAAAGCTGGAGAAGGCATAGGTCTCCGCGCTGCTGTCCTCAATGTTTTTGATCCAGCCGCTGATTTCCCAGCGCTCATCGGCATCGCTCAGCGAGGCTTCCGCATCCCAGGAATGCACCGGTCCAGACAGGGCGTTGGCATCCGCCAGCTGCGCGGTCATTTCATCGCTGTAGGTGTAGCTGGTCTGCAGGCGCAGGTTGTATTCGGCGAGCGGCAGGTCGTAGGCCACCAGGCTGTTGTAGCTCCACTCGGGTGCCTGCGACAGGGAGGCGCCGGCGGGCAGCGGTGCGGCCAGGGCATCCACGAACAGCTGATTCACGCCGTCGGCGTTGTCGTTCACCGCGGGGTCGGCGGCAATGCCGCGCATGTCCGCAGTGCTCGGCGCTTTGGTCACTTCGCTATCCAGGTAGGCGACACCGGCCATCACGGTCAGGTTGTCGGTAGGCAGCCAGTGCAGGTCCAGCTCGAAGCCGTTGGTTTTGGATTCCGGTACGTTGACCAGGGTGGTGTCCGCCACCGGGAATTCCAGGTAGTTACTGAAGTCGTCGACGATGATGGTCACCAAGGACTGGCGATCGGTGTAGTCGAGGCTGAACAGGGCACCGTTCAACTGCAGCGAGGCATCGAACAGGGTGGCCTTGAAGCCCATCTCATAGGACAGGACTTTTTCCGGCTCCACATAGGCCCAGCTGGCGTCGTCGAGAATCGCCGCGCCGTAGTAGGCACCGGCCTTGTAGCTGTTGGATACATTGGCGTAGAGCAGCAGGTCGTCGTGCAGCTGCCAGTCGAGGCCCAGCTTGCCGGTCACCGCGTTTTCGCTGCTGCTGTCGTTCAGCTCGGCGATGGTGTCGTTGAACGAGTAGATATCGTCGTGGTTGGTGGAGATACCGTCGAAGCTGCGGTCGTCCGCGCTGTAACGAATACCGGCGATCAGGTTGAATGCATCACCCAATGCGGTTTCGGTGTGCAGGTAGGCGCCCCAGGATTGGGTCACCTGCTCGTATTCCGCGGTCAGCAGATCCCAGCCCTGAACGGAAACATCCGCGGGGTCGAGCACAAAGGTGCTGGCTACAGAATCGGTGACGAAGAAGGAATCGTCGAACACATCGCGCACGTTTACCGTGTCCTCGGAAATGTTCACTCCGGCCACCCAGTTGGTGGCGCCGTCGCCGTTGCTGACAACGCGGAATTCCTGTGACCACTGGCTGATCTCGTTGTCCTGATACAGGTCGAGAATCGCCGCAGAGGAACCGCCGTAGTTATCCACTACCTTGCGGTCGTAAGCGTCGATCGCACTGATGGAAATGACATCAAAGGTCTCGAAGCCGTAACTCAGGTTGAGGGACGCACCGTGACCGGACTCATCCCGAGCCACCTTCAGGTCGCCGACGTTGACGATGGACGCATCGTCGCTGCTGTTGAGTACATCAAACGAGGGATCGCCAAAGGCGTCACCGAGCCCGCTGACCTGCGGTGAAACCGGGGTGGAGTTGTCGGAACTGAAGTAAACCTTGACCAGCGCCTCGCCGTTGTCCGCAAACGGGAAGGACACCTGGCCGCGGCCGGCAGAACGGTCGACACTGCCGAACTCGCGTCCGGTCTGCGGATCTTCCTGCCAGCCGTCGGCCTTGGACATATTCAGGCTCAGGCGACCCAGTACTTCGCCACTGATCTCACCGCTGACCACGCCGGTCATTTCCCGGGCGCCGAAGTTACCGATACCCGCATCCACAAACGCTTCGAATTCGCTGGTGGGCTTGGCGCTGATGAAATTGATCGCACCGCCGGTAGTGTTCTTGCCGTAGAGGGTGCCCTGGGGACCTTTCAGCACTTCCACCCGCTCGATATCGAACAGCTGGCCGCCGAGAAAAGACGGGTTGCTGGCAAACACTTCGTCGGTGTAAATGCCGACGCCGCTGCTGTTGTTGGGGCTGAAATCGTCGAGGCCGATACCGCGGATGGCGAATACCGGTGTGCCGCCGGAGGTGCTGTTGACGGTGACCAGACCGGGGGTGTGTGCACCCAGGTCGACGGCGCTGTCGATACCCAGGTTCTGCATCATTTCGCCGCTGAAGGCATTGGCGGATACGCCGATGTCATTCACGGACTGTTCGCGCTTCTGCGCGGTAACCGATACTTCTTCAATCTGGTTGGCGAAGGCGATTGGGGACACACCCACTGCAGACAGCAAGACGCCGGTGACGGCAACCGCGAGTGAGTTTTTGCTAAAGCGCCGGCTGGCACTACCCATTGATTCCATGTCGATCTCCCTGAGGCTCTGTTATCTGTCTTATCGTGAGGGAGACTATAAAAACCGAATCAAAATTCAGGTATCACCCCAACGGGTGAGGAAACCGAGTTTTTCTTCAGTTTTAAAAACAAACACGAAAACCCGCAGGAAGCGGGTAGGAAAGATTGGAGGCACTTACAAGTATCGAGGCGGTACCGCTACCGGGTATCCCTTTGTGAGACACGCCGTAAACCCATCCCTGGGGGCTCGGCTGCGGCCGTCCTGGCCGCAGACGGTCTCACAAAGGGATACCCGGCATCGGTACCTTCGCCGAGCGTTTCGTTATTTAAACGGGCAATGCATTGGGGGTTTCATTCCCGCCCTTACCGTTTTGCTTTTCTGCCCACAGGATCGCCAGTTCACCCAACAATAAGGTGACGATGGACCCGATCAGTACCGGCCACTGCACGCCCTCACCGGGGGTGTAGATAAACAGGAAAATACTGCCGGCTAGAATCGCCACACAAAAGTACGTCAGAGCGCGCACAAACAACTCACCACCGGGCACGCGGAAGGGACGTTTACGCGCGCTATCCACGCGACGCATTTTCAGGAACGCCAGGAACATGCCCACATAAGGCAACAGGAAAATTACACCACTGAAGGCGAAGAGCGACCAGAACAGGTCTTCGTTGGAGTTCACCAGAAAACCGTACAGCACCAGAATCAGCGTGCTCATCACACCCATCAGCACCGCCGCGCCCACCGGGGTGTTGCGGCTGCGGCTTTTGATCGCAAACGCTTTCGGCAACTCGCCCTCTTCCGCCGCTTCCGCCGCCGCGCGGTTGCCGCCGATCGCCCAGGTGACGCCATTGGAAAAAAACGTATACAGCGCGGCAATACCCAGCGCCATGACCAACGCATTGCCATAGGGCAGCTGCGCGAAGAACAGGCGCAGGGTATCCACCAGCCCCTCGACCAGATCAATTTCTCCGGCCGGGATGGCCGCGAGAATGGCGGTGGTACCGAGGGTGTACAGGGCGAGAATGATGGCACCGGACACCAGGATGGAACGGGGCACATCCCTCTGCGGATTGCGCATTTCCTCACTGCTCGAGCTGATCAGCTCGAAACCGAGCATTCCGTAGATGATCGCGGGGATGTACTGCAGGCTGTCGCCCAGGTTCGGCTTGATGCTGTCAAAGGTGATCGGATTGGCGAGACCGTTTTCACCCGCGTAAACCACCGCGCCGGCAATGATCGCGCCGAAGATAATGATCTTGAAGATGGCACCGATATTGGGCACCCACTTGCCAACGCTGAGGGTGACCACATTGGCAATCACCGCGATCCAGGTCAGCACAATGCCGAGCCCAATCTGCGCGGCGACGCCCATGTCCGGCCAGAACAACTGTTTTGCCACACCGGCAAACAGGATAAAAATCGCCGGCATCCAGATCGCCACGTTGACCCAGTAGCTCCAGCTGATGCGCGACGCCCAGCGCCCGCCGAAGGCATCGCGCACCCAGGCGTAGATGCCGCCTTTTTCCGGATAGGCGCAGCCGAGTTCCGCAGACACCAGGGCAAAAGGTACAAAGAAAAACAGGCCGAGGAACAGCCACCAGAAAATACTCGAGGTGCCGATCGCGGCCGTGGCGGCGAGGGTGTCCACCAGCAGGATGGCGGAGACGGTAAACAGAATCATGTCCCGTTTACCGAGATTCTTTTTGACGGCTACTTCTGTCACGGAGCTTCTCCCGCGGTGATTATTTTATTTGTCAGTTTCAGCCGGCGCGCCGCGGATTACTCCGCGGGCACACCCAGTTGCGCAGATTTGATTTCGGTAAATTCTTCCACCCCGTGGTGGGAAAACTCGCGGCCATTGCCGCTCTGCTTGTAACCACCAAACGGCGCCTGGTAATTGAATTCACCGCCGTTGACGAAACACAGGCCGGCGCGAATGCGCCGTGTGATGGCCAGCGCGTCCTTGTGATCCTTAGCGTAAACACCGGACGACAGACCGTAAGGAGTATCGTTGGCGATGGTCACCGCCTGCTCCAGATCGTCGTAGGCGATCACACAGAGTACCGGGCCGAAAATTTCCTCGCGGGCGATGCGCATGTCGTTTTTCACATGGGCAAAAACCGTGGGCCGCGCATAGAAGCCTTTCTCCAGCCCTTCCGGTTTGCCGGCGCCGCCACACAGCAGGGTTGCCCCCTCTTCGAGACCGATCTGGATATAGTCCTGCACCTGCTGCCACTGGCGCAGGGACGACAGCGGTCCCATAAATGCATTTTCGTCCATGCCCACTTCGATCTCCGCCACGCGCGCACGGATGATTTCCAGCGCTTCGTCGTAGCGGCTCTGGGGTACCAGCATGCGCGTGAGCGCGGTGCAGGTCTGGCCGCTGTTGATCATCACGTCGTCCACGCCGTAGCGCACCGCCGTGGTGAAGTCGCTGTCGGCGGTGATGATGTAGGGGGACTTGCCACCCAGCTCCTGGGTCACGCGTTTTACGGTGGGCGCACAAGCCTTTGCAATTTCGATACCGGCGCGGGTCGAGCCGGTGAACGACAGCATGTCCACCAGTGGGTGTTCACACAGCGCCTGGCCAACAACCGGACCGCGACCGGGCACCAGGTTGAACACGCCCGCAGGCAGGCCCGCCTCGTGGAATACCTCCGCCATCAGGTAATCCTGCAACGGCGTCTGCTCGGACGGTTTGACCACCATCGTGCAGCCCGCCGCCAGCGCGGCGCCGACCTTGCCCACGAACTGGTGCAGGGGGTAATTCCAGGGATTGATAAACCCGCACACACCGGCGGCTTCGCGCCATACCAGGGAGTGGCCGTGTTCGGCGGTCTCTTCGGTGATCCCGGTGTGCTCGGCGAACAGGCGCATGGCCTCGATGGGGCCCTCTACATGCAGCCACCCGGTGATATGGCGGGGACAGCCCAGGCTGTCGGATACCGCTGCCACCAATTCATCCTGGCGGGCTTCCATCAGGTCGGCGGCGCGCAACAGCAGCGCGCGGCGCTCGCTGGCGGGGGTATTGGCCCAGGCGTCGAAGGCGCGGGCCGCGGCTTGCACGGCGCGATCCACATCGGACACGCTGCCCGCAGGCACTCGGGTAATCGGGGATTCAGTTGCAGGATTGATGGCTTCCAGCCAGTCGCCGGAGGTGGACTCGATCCACTGGCCATCGATATAGATCTTGTTATGGTTTTCCATCTTGCTCGACTTGTTTGCTGCAGTTTTGCCGCGCGACCTGACGCTCACTGGCGCCAAATCCTACGGGCGACCCGGAGACGCATCGTCTACCAAACGGACAATCTGCGCAATAGTTAGACTTTTTCGAATGATTATTCAGTATGCGGGAAGGTCAAGCGCTGCCCAATCACCTGAACAGGTGATATGGCTGGGCAACGATCCTTTGAGATGCCGTGGAGCGGAGTATTACGGCTGCTGCGGTGCGGCGCCGGCGGCCACCGTGAGTTCTTGCTGCAGGGTTTTGGCTTCCGGCGCCAGCGACGCCCCGCGGCTCTCCAGCCAGCGAAACACCCGCTCCAGCACCAGCCGGGTGCGCTGGTTGATGGCACCGCTGTGATCATTCACCAGATACAGGGACTGGCCGATGGTGTAGGAGCGCTCGATTACCGTGGCCAGGCGCCCGCTCTTAAGGTCTTCACTCACCTCCAGCCGATCCGCCAGCGCCACGCCCATCCCCAGGCGCGCAGCCTCGATGGCCTGATAGGCGTAGTCCACGGATACGCCATTCACCGACGGCGCATACTCCACCCCCTGGGCGGTAAACCAGCCGCGCCACTGCTGCTGGCGATCGTGCAGCAGCGGCAGTGCCAGCAGGTCCAGCGGCCGCAGCGACCGGCTTAGATCTTCCCGCGCGCGCAGCAGTTGCGGGCTCGCCACCGGCAGGTAGTGTTCCTGGTACAGCGGCGTCACCTGCCGCGCCGGCGCCTCCGGCTCACCCAGGCAGATGGCGATATCCGCTTCGTCGCCCAGGTGCCGCGCGCGCGGCTCGATGGTGGTCACTCGCAGGCGGATCTCGGGGTAGCGCTGTTGTACCTCCGCCAGAATTCGCAGCAGCCAACGGCTGGCAATGGTGGCGGTGGTGGCGATCACCACCTCGCCGGACAGATTGCCCGGGTCCAGGGTCAGCAACCCCTGTTCCAGCCGCCCGAACGCGTCGGACACCGCCCGGTGCAGGCGCTTGCCCGCCGCGGTCAGCGACAGGCGATTGCCGGTGCGCAGAAACAGCGGCGTACCCAACCGCTCCTCCAGCTCACGGATCTGGCGGCTGAGCGCCGGGTGCGACACATGCAGCTCCTCTGCCGCCCGCCGCAGATGGCAATGACGCCCCACCGCATAAAAGCTGCGCAGGGAAGTCAGGGACAGGTTTCGGAGCTCGGCGGCCATGGCTTGAATCTCTTTGCGGTGCCTTTTTGGCACCAATACGGCAATTAATAGTTAATTGTGTTCGCAAAATCAAACCATAGACTTGTGCTAAACCCTATACATCCATTCACACAATAAAACTCCGGATGCATTCCATGACCGATACCCGCCAAGCCCGCGCCCCTCAAGTGCGCATCAATGGCCAGCGCCTGTGGGACTCCCTGATGGAGATGGCCGCCATCGGCGCCACCGACAAGGGCGGCTGCAACCGCCAGGCCCTCACCGACCTCGACAAACAGGGCCGTGACCTCTTCGTAAAATGGTGCCAGGAAGCCGGTTGCAGCGTCACTTTCGATGAAGTGGGGAATATCTTCGCCCAACGCCCCGGTAAAAACCCGGATCTGCCACCGGTGCTCACCGGCTCGCACCTCGACACCCAGCCCACCGGCGGCAAGTTTGACGGTGTTTACGGCGTGCTCGCCGGGCTCGAAGTGGTTCGTAGCCTGAACGACGCCGGCATCGAAACCGAAGCGCCGCTGGAAGTCGCCGTGTGGACCAACGAGGAAGGCGCCCGCTTCTCCCCCGCCATGATCGGCTCCGGCGTCTGGGCGGGAGAGTTCGATCTCGACTACGCCTACGCCCGTGAGGACAAAGAGGGTAAAACCTTCGGCGAAGAACTCGCGCGCATCGGCTACAAGGGCGACACCCCCGCCAAGCCGCGCCCGCTCGCCGCAGCCTTCGAGGTACACATCGAACAGGGCCCCATTCTGGAAGCCGAAGAAAAAACCATCGGCGTATTGAGCGGCGTGCAGGGCATGTACTGGTACGACCTCACCCTCATCGGCCAGCCCTGCCACGCCGGCCCCAGCCCCATGGAAACCCGTCGCGACCCGTTTATGGGCCTGCACCGCATCCTCGACGAACTCTACAAACTCGCCGCGAAACACGGCCCCTGGGCCCGCGCCACCTTCGGTGACATCCGCGTCGAACCCGGCAGCCGCAACACCGTGCCCGAGAAACTCGTTCTCGCCGTCGACCTGCGCCACCCGGACCAGAAAATCCTCGACACCATGGACCAGCGCTTCCGCGAAATCGCCACCCGCGTCGCCGGAGACATCGGCCTAGAACACCAAATCCGCGACGAATGGCGCTCCCCCGCCGTCGCCTTTGATCAGCAATGCGTCGAAGCCGTGCGCAGCTCTGTGGCGGAACTCGGCTACAGCAACAAGGAAATGGTCTCCGGCGCCGGCCACGACTCCGTGTACATCTCCCGCGTAGCGCCCACCAGCATGATCTTCGTGCCCTGCGAAAAAGGCCTGAGTCACAACGAAGCAGAGAACGCGGAACCAGAAGATCTGGAAGCCGGTGCAAACGTGCTGCTGCACGCAATGCTGAAGATGGCAAATAAAGCCGGCTGACGAAGCCACCAACTCAAATGCTAAGCGGCTGATGCCGGTAACCCTTCACGAGACCTTCCGCGAGAGGGACCTCGCGGAAGAGCCCCCATGGATGGGTTCACGGCGTGTCTCGTGAAGGGTTACCGGCAGCAGTTGCGCCACCGGACCTTAAACAGGGTCCTACAGAAAAAGTTTCGAGAAAGAAGATGACCGAATTTACCTACAAACACCGCAACGACAACGGTAACACCGCGCCGCTGAAAAACTGGGGCATCGACTCCGAATACGGCGTCCTCACCGACCTGCTCGTCGGTCCCATCGACAACTACACCTGGCAGATGGGCAACGCCGCCTCCCGCCGCTCCGTGCGCCTCGGCCGCCAGTTCGACGCCGCCGTCGCCAAACGCCAGCACCAGGAAATGCTCGACGCCTACAAACACGCCGGCGTCACCACCCACCTGCTGCCCGCCGACGCCAACCTCCCCTACCAGCTCTACGCCCGCGACAGCAGCGTCATGACCCCCTGGGGACCCATCGTCACCCAGATGTACTCACCCTGGCGCCGCGGCGAATGGGTCGATGTAGTAAAGACCTACCAGCAACTCGACATCCCGATTTACGACATCATCACCGCCGGCAGTTTAGAGGGCGGCGACTTCATGGTGCTGGAACCCGGTGTCATCCTGTGCGGCTACAGCGGCGAGCGCACCTCACCCCAGGGCTTCAAGCAGATGAAAAGCTGGATCGAAAAGGAAGGCTGGGAAGTGAAGGGTTACGAGTTTGACCCCTACTTCCTGCACATCGACGTACTGGTAGCCGCGCTCGCAGAAAAGCTCGTCGCCGTATGTGTGGATGCCGTAGAACCGGAACTGGTGCAGTGGTTCAAATCCCGCAACTTCGAAATCATCGACATCTCCTACCCGCAGGTGATGGAGCTCGGCGTAAACGTGGTGGCGCTCGGCAACGACCGCGTCATGCTGCCGTCCGACAACACCGAATTGAAAGAAAAATGCCGCGCCCACGGCCTGGAAGTGATCGACCCGGATATCTCCATGATCACCGCCGGCGGTGGCGGCGTGCACTGCATGTGCCAGCCGCTTGCGCGCAAGCCCGCCTGAAGCGGGCTCTGATCAGATGCCGGTCAGGCCGCAAACTCGATTTCCATCAGGCTACAGCGCTGGGCAATACCCAGCGCGCGCTTGATGGTCGGGTACACCGACGCGGTCGCCACACAAATGCCCAGCTCGATACGCTGGGCCTTGTCCAGCTGCTGATCGATGTGCGCATCCAGCTGCGGGTCAATCACGCGATAGCTCGCCACCGCCGTGGCAAAATCGAAAATGTCTTTCAGGTCCTCCGGCAGTCGGCTGCCACCCTCGATACACGACTTCACCAGCGCCTTATCCACGCTGGCCTCCAGCGCCATGCGCACCGATAGCTGCAGGCATTCCCCGCAGTCCGCTACCTGCATCGCCGCCAGGCGACTGACCCAGTAAATATCCAGCGGCAGCTTCGCCCGGTAGGTGGAAAGGGGTTGGAAGCCCTGGAAAATTTCAAACCCCTCCGGTGCCACCTGCAAAAATTCCTGCAGGTAACCCACGTCGTAGCGGTAGTGTTCGCCAAATGCGGTGAGTTGTTGCTGTGCGAATTTGCTATCCATGATTCACCTCCGATTTTTGACCAAAATTATCAATGCAGCGCATTGAGCAGTATCGCGCTACACCAAAGCCCCACGCCAAAAGCGCCGTGGGTACACAAACTCAACAATCGCGCGCGCATTGGCTGCGGGGTGCGGCGCGCGGCAATGCCGGCTCCCAGCGCCGGCTGCATGATTAAAAATGGCAACAGCACCGTAGCCAGACCGAATCCGAGCGCGCTTAGAAAGCGGGGCTCCGCCACCCAGTCGATGCCAAATAGGCCCAGCAGCGCCGCGGCCAGCAGCACCCCGGTGAGGTAGTGGGCGGTCCAGCCGAGCAGGGCCTCTCCGCGAACCGGCCGCGCCCTGCCAATACCGTCGTGGCGGAACTGGCCGGGCATATGCCCCAGCCAGCGGCCTACAAGACGCCAATCCAGTGGGGGAATGCCCGTAACCAGGCGCACCAGCTGCCCCCAGAGGTCGCAAACCAAGGTTGCACCGACCCCCAATACAAGGCTGTAGCCGATCCAGGACCAGAATTCGCTCATGCGCGTACCTCACCGCTTCCATTCAAAATTGGAACGCAGTTTCTACTGGAAATTACTTTGGGAAAAGTTGGTATCTATCGGATTTATAGATGGGTAAGCGGCGTTCTACTGGGGAGGACTGTAGTAGTTGCCATAAAGGCGGTGCGCCTCGCGCGCGAACCAGCGCCCGGCGATGCCCTGGGGCGTGCGATTGGACCAGAGCAGATCGACACCGAGACTCCAGGCGGAGAGCGCACTGGTGAGATTCAACTCCACCAGGCGGCCACTTTTCAGAAATGGGCGCGCCAACTCGAAGGGCGCATTGATCCAACCGACCCCTTTACTGGCCAGCTCCAGCCCCTGTAGCAGGGAGTCCGTACGCCAGCATTGTGCGGCGACCTGGTTCTGTGGACGGATATGGCCGCGATCTGCCATAGCGGAGGCACTGCTGCCGGCAATCAGAATCTGCCGGTGGTCAGCGGCCTCGGCCAGACTGGCAGCGGGCATTTGTGCAAGGGGGTGCTCCGGCGCGGCAAGGGTGAGTATCTGCTGTTGCCCGAGATTGTTGGAGCTCACTTCTCCCGGATAAGTATCGCGGGCGGTTACAAACGCAAAGTCCGCCTCGCCCCGGCCTATCTGGCCAACGGCATCGTCGCCACCGACACTGCCGGCATGGATCAACGTGTTGGGAAACTGTTCGGCAAACGCAGCGAGCATATCGTTGAGCCGATCCGGCATCACCTGCTCTTCAAACAGAATTCGCAGCTTTGACTCTTCGCCCCGTTCATAGGAATCCGCCGCCTGTTGCAGGCGGCGCAGTTGGCCAATGGCCTGGTGAGCAAGAGGCAGCAATGCCAGTGCAACGCCCGTGGGCTTAGGAAACTTGCCGCTGCGATCAAACAGCTCGAGACCGAGATCCAGTTCCAGATTCTGGATTTGCGCACTCACCGCGGACTGCGCGCGACCGACATCACGCGCTACAGCAGAAAAAGAGCCGAGCTCACAGGCACGGACAAACAACTGCAGCTGATCGAGACTGAGATTTCGCAAACGGCTGGCTCCCTGCCACTTCTACCAATTTATTTTCCCTGTGCTCTGAGCCATGCGGACCCGGCAATCCCACCTGCGGCACAGGCCAGAACTATCACCAGCGGCGTCAGGGTTCCGAGCGCCAGCGCGCCGATTCCCAGACCGCGCATGGGCAACAACACCAGCAGCAGAATCCCCGCGGGAATCAGTGACAGCAGAAAACCGCGGGAAACCCAGCTCTTGCGCCACGGCAACAGGAAAATCAGCCCGCAGACACCGCCCCATACTACGCGCTGGTAGATGTAAGCATTGGAAAGGTAGGGTGCTATATCGACCGATAGCGCGCGCGTAATACCGTAGTGGCCCAGTGCCCACAAACCGAGTGCATAACCCAGCCCGGCGACAGCGCCGGCGGCAAAACAGATGGAAAGATTTTTTATAAATTCGCGCATATACATCCCCCGATTTTTTTTGCGCCCCGTCAGGAATTTTCCTGACGGGGGATTGGGAGAAGTATGCCAGAACGAATAGAAAAGACCGCTAACGGGTTTGAATATCAGGCGGGGCGTTTGCTCGGGCCGTAGAGTTCTTCCAGCATGCTGTCGATGCGGGCGGCCAGCGCGTCCTGGGTGTCGTCCAGCAGAATCACGTGGCCCATTTTACGGCCCGGGCGCAGCTCCTTGCCGTAAGACCAGACACCTTCGTTGGCCAGCTCCGGCTTTTTATCCACGCCCAGCATATTGATCATTACCGCCACGCGATCGCAGCCGGTTTCGCCCAGAGGCATACCGAGAATCGCGCGTACATGGTTGGCAAACTGGCTGGTCTTGGCACCGGCCAAGGTCCAGTGACCACTGTTGTGCACCCGCGGAGCCAGCTCGTTAATCAGCAGGCCGTCGTCGGTGACGAAGCACTCCATGGCCAGCACGCCCACATAGTCCCAGGCATTCATCAGGGTGGCCAGGTAGGTCTCTGCAGTGTGCTGCAGCTCTTCACTGACGTGCGGCGCCGGTGCGGTGGAAACCAGCAGCGTGCCGTTGTAGTGATCGTTCTCCGCCAGCGGATAAGTCACTACGTTGCCGTCCGCGGTGCGCGCGCCGATCAGGGAAACCTCGCGGGAGAAGTTGATGCCCTTCTCAACCACGTACTCCGACTCCGGCACCTCACCGGCGATGGCAGCGAGGTCCGCGTCGCTGTTGACGCGCCACTGGTTCTTGCCGTCGTAGCCGTTTTCGCAGCTTTTGATAAACGATGGATAACCCAGCTCTTTGACCGCTGCACAGATCTCATCGTAATTGTTGGCGGGACGGAAAGGCGCCACCGGCAAACCGGCATCGGTGATTGCCGTTTTTTCCCGCACGCGGTGCTGGGTTGTTTCGAACGCGTCCGGGCGCGGGTACACCGGGCAGAACTTTTCCAGTGCGCGCAACAGACCTGCGTCCACACCTTCACGTTCGGCGGTGATTACCTCGGGGCTGCCCATGGCTTTGTACAAGGCCTCGATGTCGGCACCTTCATCGGCGTGGACAATGGTTCCGAGACCTTCCACACAGGTGGTGTTCTCACCGCCCTCGGCGAGGAAACTGAACTCGATTCCCAGTGGGCGAGCCTCTTGGGCCATCATCTGTGCCAGCTGGCCGCAACCAACAATACCTACGCGTCTGACCGTCATTTTCCGCTACACCTCGTAAACGTTCAGTAATCTCAAACCGGCTTATTCAACTTCTGATTATTCGACTTCGAACGGCACGCCCGCGCTCTGCTGTTCGCGCCACTGGATAAGACGCTTCTGCAGTTCCGGGTCTGTCAGGGACAGTATTTGTGCCGCCATCAGGCCGGCATTGAAGGCGCCGGAAGCGCCCACCGCCTGGGTGGCAACGGCAACGCCCTTGGGCATCTGCACAATAGACAGCAGGCTATCCATCCCGGTCATGAACTTGCTCGCCACCGGCACACCGATGACCGGCAGCGGGGTCATGGCCGCGATCATGCCCGGCAGGTGTGCGGAACCGCCAGCGCCGGCGATGATCACCTGGGTGCCGCGCTCGTGGGCAGTGGTCGCAAACTCCACCATGCGCTGGGGCGTACGGTGGGCTGAAACGACTGCCGTAGCAAAGGGTACGCCCAGATCGGTGAGAGGCTTGGTGGCCATTTCCATGGTCGGCCAGTCGGACTGGGAGCCCATCACGATGGTGACTTTTTCGAACGGAAGCTGATTCACTTGCTGTTAACTCCAGAGTTACACGAGCACCAGGCGGGCGGCCTTTGCCGCCGGCAGCATAAGGAAATCACCAGGAACGGCTCGTCGATTCACTGGTATCGGCCACTAGCCGCGCCAAAGCGACCGGCAGCCCCAAATTAAGGGGCGTGAGGATACCAAAACTCAGCGAGAAAGCACGCAGTGCGCGGACTTGCGGCGGTTTTGAGCGGGATTCTGTAGTCCAGGGTGCCGCAGAGACCGGATCAATGGCGCTTTACCCTTTAGAGCACTCGATTGGAACGATAGTGTGGCGGACCGGTCACGGCACTTTTCTTGACTGATCGTGACTGGTCGCAACTGAATATAACCAGCTGATTACCGGAAAGAATGGTGATCTCAGACCCTGGATTTATCGAGCAATCGCTGGCGCAGCATCGCCAGCACCGGCTCCACCTGCGGACGCACACCCCGCCACAGGGCAAAAGACTCCGCCGCCTGCCCCACCAGCATACCCAGGCCATCGGATACCTCCGCGCCGAGTCCGCTAGCCCAGTGCATAAACGGGGTCGGCTGGGCGCCGTACACCATATCGTAGGCACGACAGCCATCCGCCAGCGCCCGTGGCGACAGCGGTGGCAGCTCACCGGACAGGCTCGCCGCGCTGGCATTGATCACCAGATCAAACCCCTCGGGCACCGCGTCCAGCCCGCTGGCGGTAATGGCACCGTAACCGGCAAAATCCTCTGCCAGCTGCTGTGCCTTCTGCGCGGTGCGATTGGCTATATGCAACTGCGCAGGTTTCTCATGGAGAAGTGGCAACAATGTGCCGCGGGTAGCACCACCGGCGCCCAGGATCAGCACCTTCTTGCCTTTAATCACCCACCCCAGATGGTTTTTGATATCCGACACCAGACCCGCACCGTCGGTATTGTCACCCAGCAGACTGCCATCCCCCTGCACCGCCAGCGTATTCACCGCCCCCGCGGTGCGCGCTCGCTCGGTCAGTTCATCCGCATATTCAAAGGCATCGAGCTTGAACGGCGCAGTGACATTCAAACCTTTAGCGCCGCTGGCAAAAAATGGACCCACCACATCCTTAAAGGCACCCACCTCAGCAAACAGTTTTCCATACTCGATATTCTGCTCAGTCTGGCGAGCAAAGGCCGCGTGAATATCCGGAGACATCGACTGCTTGATCGGATTGCCAATAACCGCGTACTTATCCATGTTCTAACGTATTCCCAATTATTTTTTCAGCGCCTGCTTTAACTGACTGGTTTCATTCACACCGATCAAACCATCAATTTTCAGCTCGCCGTCAAATTCACACACCATATAGCGCGTGATGGCACTGTATATCTGCTTCGGTTTTTCGCCGCTCGCATCCAACAGCACCCAGTTCAATGTCGCCAGGCTGGTGTTTTCATTTAGCTCGATCACATCCGTCACCGCGCCGACAATCTGAGAGACACCCAGCGTTTGATAGAGATGTAAAAGTTTTTTTACCCGACCGATAAAATATTCGCGGGAGAGTTCGGATTTTTTTCCATTGGAAAAATAGTAATGGAGTGGAAAGCGGTAGAAGTCGGCAATCTGTTCGGCATCGCGAGCTTCGAACAGGCGACGGTATTCCAGAAAAAGTTTATTGATGTCTTCCAGACGAGCCTTGTGCATGGCGACTTCCTTTAATTAAGACCGTTCGTTTCGCTCAATGGTATTGTCCACAGAGCTATTCGAGAAGGTGTCGCTAGCAGGTAGTCCTTTGCGGGACCGTCTGCGGCCAGGACGGCCGCAGCCGAGCCCCCATGGATGGGTTTACGGCGTGTCCCGCAAAGGACTACCTGCTAGTGACACCGCCACTTGAGTGTTAAAGAACCTCTACACCCATTCCCGATGGGGCAGGAAATCTGTGTAGAGCTTTGACTCTGCACTGCCCTCTTCCGGCTGCCAGTCATAGCGCCAGCGCACTTCCGGTGGCAGCGACATCAGGATGGACTCCGTGCGACCACCACTCTGCAAGCCAAACAAAGTCCCGCGGTCAAACACCAGGTTGAATTCCACATAACGACCACGACGGTACAGCTGGAAATCACGCTCGCGTTCACCATATTCCGCCTCTTTGCGTTTCTTCAAAATCGGTAGGTAAGCATCGATATAAGAATCGCCAACCGCCTGCATAAACCCGAACGCCTTCTCAAAGCCGCCCTCATTGAAATCATCGAAAAAGAGTCCGCCCACACCGCGCGCCTCATCCCGATGCTTCAGATAAAAATACTCATCGCACCACTTCTTGAAACGGGGATAAATATCTTCGCCAAAAGGCGCACAGGCATCTTTCGCCGTCTGATGCCAGTGCACCACATCTTCCTCAAAACCGTAGTAAGGCGTCAGGTCGTAACCGCCACCAAACCACCACACCGGTTCAGAGCCCTCTTTCTGCGCGACAAACAGTCGTACATTCGCATGACTGGTGGGCGCGTATGGATTACGCGGATGGATCACCAGGCTCACACCCATCGCCTCAAAAGAGCGTCCCGCCAGCTCAGGGCGCGCATTGGTCGCAGACGGCGGCAGCTTGTCACCGTGCACATGGGAAAAATTCACCCCGCCCTTCTCGATCACCTGGCCATTTTCCAGCACCCGGGTACGGCCACCGCCGCCGCCCTCGCGCTCCCAGGCATCCTCCACAAATTCTGTGCCGTCTACCGCGGATAAGGCCGCGCAGATCCGGTCCTGCAGATTCAACAGATACTCTTTGACGGCCTGAATATTTACATCGCTCATGGCATGCTCACGAAAATTATTGGGCGGAATCGACAGGGTTCGGGCGCGGGCTCTGCTCAGCCCGCACGGACGATGCGACCACTGGCAGCATCGCGAATTTCACTGGGTGCAGTGCGACCGCCGGTATTGCCGCCGCCGACAAAATCCAGCGCACTGCCGAAATAGCGCAGCACCTGGAACTTGTGCCGCGCTGGCTGGCAGCCCGCCGGGTTAGCGGAGGTAGACACGATAGCACCGCCAAACGCGCGCGTTAATGCGGCGGTAAACCCATGGTTGGTGTGGCGCAGGGCAACACTGTGGTGAATTCCGGAGACCCACGGCGGTACCTGATCAAAATGTGGCACCAGCCAGGTTACCGGACCCGGCCAGGTTTCGTCGATGCGCGCGCGCTGGTCGCCACTGAGGTTGTGCAGCAGGGAATCAAAGTGGTGCTGATCGCCGGACACCAGGATCAGCCCTTTTTCCAACGGCCGGTTCTTGAGCCTGAGCAGGCGGGCGACTGCATCGGGATTGTTCGGATCACAGGCCAGACCCCATACGGATTCCGTGGGGTGGGCGATGACGCCGCCGGCTTCCAGCAAGCGCACCGCAGTGGCAATCGTCAGCGGGGTACTGAGGGCAGCGGAAAATTTATTGTCTGACACAGTCTGGTCTCGCTTGCATCTTGGTCTGCACCTGCGCGACACAGGTCACTGTGCAATGGTGTTTCGCAGGTACTTACGCATTCAGAACCGGTCGCACCGGCGGCAAAGTTCTGGGAGCGCGGGAATTTAGCGGATACCAGAAGCCTAGACAAGGTAGCGCCCTGACGCAGCTCCGGTAACCGCGGGCCGGGTTCAGCCGTCGTAGCTGACGCGGTAGATGGCTCCTGCGTAGTCGTCGGAGACCAGAATCGCCCCGTCGGGCATCACCAGCAGGTCCACTGGTCGACCCCAGTTTTCCTCGCCCTGCAACCAGCCATCGATAAAAGGCTTGTAGGAAGTCGCCTCCCCTTTGTCGTTCAGGGTCACCATGGTTACCCGGTAACCGATCTTGTTGCTGCGGTTCCAGGAGCCGTGTTCGGCGATCAGGACCTGGTTTTTATAGTCGGCCGGGAACTGGTTGCCGGTGTAGAACTTTACACCCAGCGGCGCCACATGGGGCCCCAGCTTCTGTACCGGCGGAACAAAGGCGCTGCACTGTTTGCCCTCACTCCCCTCTTCTTTTCCGAACTCCGGATCGATGATGTCGCCGCCGTGGCAATAGGGATAGCCGAAATGCTTGCCTGCCACCGGTGCCGTATTCAGCTCACAGGGCGGCGTGTCGTCGCCCAGCATGTCGCGGCCGTTGTCGGTAAACCACAGGGCTTTGGTCTGCGGATGCCAGGTAAAGCCCACGGTATTGCGTACCCCTTCCGCCCAGGTTTCGGTCTTCACCACTTTGTCGCCCTCGATTTTCAGGCGCTGGATATTGGCGTAGTCCTTCTCATCGCAGATGTTGCACGGGGCGCCGATGGGCACGTAGAGCCAGCCGTCGGGGCCGAAGGCGATGTATTTCCAGCCGTGGTGCTTGTCCGGGAACTGCTCGGTAATGGTGACGGGCGCGGGAGGGTTGTCGAGGCGGGACTCGATATCGTCGAAGCGCAGGATGCTGGTGGTCGCACTCACATAGAGGTCGCCATCCTTGAAGGCGACGCCAGTGGGCAGTTTTAGCCCTTCTGCGATCACCTTCACCGCATCGGCCTTCTGGTCGCCATCGGTATCCTGTACCGCGTAGACCTTGCCTTCACGCATGGAACCAACAAACAGGGTGCCCTTGTCGCCGCGGGTCATATGGCGGGCGTTGGGAACGTCTTTGGCGTAGACCTCAATGTTGAAACCTTCCGGCAGCTTGAGCTGGTCGAGGAAAATTTCGCCTTTTTCTGCGGCGATAACCGGAGCACTGGCCAGCGCCGAGATGATGGCACTACCGCTACACAGGCGTTTTAACAGAGATCCAACGGATAAGCGCGGTGTGGTTGGCTTATTCATGGCCGCAGGGTAGGAGAAGGATGGCATAGAGGAGGACTCCCTGAATGATTCAGGGAGTGACCCTAGCGGCTTTTGCGTTATTCGGCCAGCGCGGTCAGGGTTTTTGCGCCGCTACCGGTGAGCTGATAGCCGCCGGGCAGCTGCTCCACCAGTCCCTCCAGCTCCAGCTGCAACAGCCCGGCCATCAGGTCGCCGGCATCGCCGCCGGTGTCCCGGGCCAACTGTTCGATACTGCGGGGATCGCTGCCAAGGGCCCGGATCAACTGCCGTTGTTCGTCCGGAATATTTGGATCTAGCGCAACATCCGTGTTTTCAAACAGCCCGGGCTGCCGCGCCATTCCCTCAAGAAACCCGTGCAGGTGCTGCACGATATCGTCACTGGTCTCCACCAGGTTGGCACCGTGCTTGATCATATGGTGGCAACCGCGCGCCATTGGATTGTGGATGGACCCGGGGATGGCGAATACCTCGCGATTCTGCTCCAGCGCCAGCCGCGCGGTGATCAGTGAGCCCGAGCGCACCGCGGCTTCCACCAGCAAGGTACCGAGGCTGAGCCCGGAGATAATGCGATTGCGACGGGGAAAGTTGCCCGCCTCCGGCGCCGTGCCCAGGGGCATTTCACTGACGATGGCACCGTCGGCGGCGAGGATTTCCTCTGCCAGCACCACATTGCGCAGTGGGTAGAGCCGGTCGACGCCGGTACCCAGCACCGCGATGGTTTTGCCGCCACCTTTAAGGGCGCCCCTGTGTGCCGCGGCATCCACGCCCAGGGCCAGGCCGGAGGTAATCCCGAATCCGGCCGCGGCCAGGTCGGCGGCAAAAGCCTCGGCATTGTCGAGCCCGGCGCGGGTGGCACGGCGCGCGCCCACCATCGCTATCTGCGGCAGAGCCAGGGCATCAATGGCGCCGGATACGTAGAGAATCGGCGGCGGCCGCGAAATCTCCTTCAGCAGCGCCGGGTAATTGTCGTCCCCGCAGTGCAGCAGATAGACGCACTCTTCGGCACAGCGCTGACGCTCGGCCAGGGCCCACTGGCCCAGTTCACCGTCGAGTTCGATACGCTGGAATTCCGCCAGCTGTGTGCGGGCGCGATCGGGAAGCTTACGGGAGAGAGATTCGGGGGGCTGTTGCAGTGCGGCGCAGGCGGAGCCAAAACGCTCTACCAGTTGCCAGTAGCTGCCGATGCCAAGGCCCTCGAGGCGCATTAGCGCGAGGGTGGCGGTCAACGCATCCATGCGAAATACCGTTATATGTTGTCGTTCTTTCTACAAAACGGACGCCTCCAGGCGCCCGCGCAGTAGTTTTTCAGGGGTTCCTAGGGGTTGCGGACAATATCCATCACGGCCAGCGGCTTGTCCGCTTCCAGCACCAGACCCAGGCTCATTTTTTCAAAGCTGCGGAACACCATCAGCAGGCCGGCGCGCTCGTCGGGCAGTTTGACGCTCTGGCGGGCGAGCTGGTCGCGCACGGTGGCGCCGCGCTTGTAGATAGCCAGTACATGGCCGGGCTCCAGGCCTTCGCGCAGGCCGCGGTTCATGATCACCACGTCGTACTTGGCAATCTGGGTTACGCCCTCATCCACACCGAGAATCACGCCATCCACCGGTACCGAAGGGGCGCCGGGCTGGAAGAGTGCAGCGATGGAGCGCTCTTCTACCGGCAGCAGGCGATCCTGCAGGCGGATATCGCGGGCGGTGCGGGTTACGTCCATGGTGGCCACGGCGAATTCGCTGTTGGCGTTGTCCGCATCCAGCTGGCGCAGGTCGACGGAGCCGATATCCAGGGCTTGCTGGCCCAGTTCTTCACCGGTATAGGGATCGGCGTAGACCGGGCCCGGACGGTAGATCCCGTAGGAGGACAATGGCTCACGGAAATCACCGCGGGCGTAAATTTTTTCACCGGCGCCCATTAGGATGCGCTGATCCTGCCCGGAGATCACGTAGGGCACACCCTGGAAGGCGTTGGGGCCCACAATGCGTGTACGGGACAGGAAGGCGTTGATGGCATCCAGCGGAATCGCGGGAATCGCGCTGTCAATCGGCTCGCGACGCACGGACGGGCCCAGGCGGTTGTTGCTGGCCGGGGACAATTTATAGGCGGTGGGAGCGCGCTCCAGTTCCAGGCGCGGCTGGCCGTCGATGTAGACCAGATTGAGGCGGTCGCCGGGGTAAATAAGGTGTGGGTTTTCCACTTGCGGGTTCACTTGCCAGATTTCCGGCCAGTACCAGGGCTGGGAGAGGAATTGTCCGGAGATATCCCACAGGGTGTCGCCCTTCTGGACGGTATAAGTGTCCGGATGGTCCGCCTTCAGGCGGGAATCTTGCGCCTGCAGGCCGAAGGTCGCCAGCAGGGTTGCGGCGGCGGCCAGGATTATTTTTTTCATGGAAGCATTCCTATGCTTTTCGCTTTCGCTTTTTTATCGCTTTCGGCTTTCTTTCTATATGGCTATCACTGGTGCTTTATATGGCTATAATCCCACCACGCTGAACCGGAGTGGCCTGAGCCACCGGTTGCGGGGGCGCAAATGGCGTCTATTGGCAATTTTGCCAATGTGCGAAAACCGCCCCCCAAGCAGCAAATTTCAAGCGCGATCATTATGTTATCAGCGCAAGTTCCACTAAGACTAGAAGTTTGTCACAGGTGTTATGGCCAAACTCGAAATCCTAGAATTTCCCGATCCCCGTCTGCGCAAGGTTGCCGAACCGGTGACTGAGGTGACCGATGAGCACCGCACGCTGATCGCGGATATGTTCGAAACCATGTATGAGGCTCCGGGCGTTGGCCTGGCGGCGACCCAGATCAATGTGCACGAGCGCATTGTGGTGATTGATGTGTCGGAGGATCAGAGTGAGCCTCTGGTGCTGATCAACCCGGAGGTTGAGGTGCTGGATCCGGAGATCCACAAGTACGACGAGGGTTGTCTGTCGGTGCCTGGTTTCTATGAGACGGTACAGCGCCCGCGCAAGATCCGCCTGAAGGCGCTGGATCGCGACGGCGAGGCCTACGCGCTGGAAGCGGAAGGCCTACTGGCGGTGTGTATCCAGCACGAGATCGATCACCTCGATGGCAAGCTGTTCGTGGATTACATCTCGCCGCTCAAGCGGAACCGTATTCGCTCCAAGCTCGAAAAGGCCCATCGCCAAAAAGCCTGATTCGGGTGGTCTTATAGCAGGCCCGGTGGCGGCAAAGCACTGGGTGCCTGTTTTCAGAACCGCTGTGAATACGTCCCTGTACGCTGCGTCGGCAACATCCCTGTTGCCGACGCTTCTGAAAACAGGCACCCAGCACTTTGCCTTCGCTTCTGCCTTCTGGACTTCGTAAACAGTCCACTTTTCTTTTGATACCGAAAATTTTTCATGAGCCTAAATATCATCTTTGCCGGCACCCCTGACTTTGCCGCGATACACCTGCAAGCCCTGCTCGACAGTGAGCACAATGTCATTGCTGTCTACAGCCAGCCGGATCGCCCCGCTGGGCGCGGCAAGAAGTTGCTGGCGAGCCCGGTTAAACAGCTGGCACAGGAGCACGAGATTCCGGTCTATCAGCCGCTTTCCCTGCGGGATGAGGCGGCGCAGGCGGAACTTGCCGCGCTGAATGCGGATGTGATGGTGGTAGTGGCTTACGGGCTGATCCTTCCCCAGGTGGTGCTGGATACGCCGCGTCTCGGTTGCGTGAATGTGCACGCTTCCCTGCTGCCGCGCTGGCGTGGTGCAGCGCCGATTCAGCGGGCGGTTGAAGCCGGTGATGCGGAGAGCGGTGTGGCGATCATGCAGATGGAGGCGGGGCTGGATACCGGCCCGGTGCTGGTTGAGGTGCGCACGCCGATTTCTGCCGGGGAAACCGGTGGCAGCCTGCACGACAAATTGGCGGGACTGGGTGGGCCGGCGCTGCTGGAAGCCCTGAACCAACTGGAAAGCGGTACCGCCGAGCCGCGGGTTCAGGACGATGCGCTGGCCAATTACGCCAGCAAGATCACCAAGGAAGAGGTGTGTATCGACTGGAATGAGCCGGCTGCCGGGATCGAACGCAAGGTGCGTGCCTTTAACCCCTTTCCGGTGTGCTGGACCGAATATGCGGATGCCAAGGGCAAACCCCAGCGACTGCGCGTTTACGCCGCAAAGCTGGAACAGGGCTGCCACACCGATGCGCCCGGGACGATTCTGAGTGCCGATGATGAAGGCATTCTGGTGGCCTGCGGTCGCGAGGCATTGCGCCTGACTCAACTACAATTGCCGGGCAAGAAGGCCCTGCCGGTGTCGGAGATCCTCAAGGGTTACCGCGATCTGTTCAGCAAGGGCACTCAGCTAGGCAACAATCACAGGCCAGCACCATGAATGATCCTCGCGCACTCGCAGCCCGGGTTATCGCCCGCCTGCAACAGGACCGCGGCTCACTGCAGCGGCTGCTGCCCTGGGCGGAAAAACAATTGGGCGATGATGAGGCCGGCGGCAAGAACCGCGCGCTGTTGCGCGAGCTCTGCTACGGCACCGCGCGCTTCGCGCCGCGACTGGAGCTGATCCTCGGCAAACTGTCGAAAAAACCGCTCAAAGATGAAGAACTCGCCGCGCTGATGCTGGTGGGCCTCTACCAGCTGGAATACACCCGCATTCCCGACCACGCTGCCATCGGCGCTACCGTGGAAGCCACCCGCGCACTCAAGCTCGGCCATGCCTCTGGCGTAGTCAATGGCGTGCTGCGCAATGCTCTGCGTAATAAGGAAGCGCTCACTCGCAAACTCTCCGGCAACCCCCAGTTCAGTTCCGCCCACCCCGAGTGGCTGCAACAGGCGATCAAGGCCGCCTGGGGCAGTGAAGCCAGAACCATCTTCACCGCCAACAACAGCAACCCGCCGATGACCCTGCGGGTAAACACCGCCAAAACCAGCCGCGACGACTACCTCAAACAACTCGCGAGTGCCGAAATCCCCGGCCAGCCCTGTGAGTATTCCGACGCCGGCATCGTGCTCGAAAACCCCGTCGCCGTCACCCGCCTGCCCGGTTTTGAAGATGGCCTCGTCAGCATCCAGGACCAGTCCGCCCAGCTTGCCGCGCCGCTACTGTCACCGCAGCCCGGCGAAAAGATCCTCGACGCCTGCGCCGCCCCCGGCGGCAAAACCTGTCATTTACTAGAGCTGCAACCGGACCTCGACCTCACCGCCCTGGATATCGAAGAAGAGCGCCTCGACCGCGTCATCGAAAACCTCGAACGCCTCGGCATAAGCGCCCAGCTGATCTGCGCCGACGCCGCCGAGCCGGAACACTGGTGGGACGGCGAACAGTACGACCGCATCCTCCTCGACGCCCCCTGCTCCGCCACCGGCGTCATCCGTCGCAACCCCGACATCAAACTGCTGCGCCGCCCGGAAGATATCGCCGAACTGGCCCAGCTCCAGGGCAAAATCCTGCGCGCCATGTGGCGCCTGCTAAAGCCCGGCGGCACCCTGCTCTACGCAACCTGTTCCATACTCCCTGAGGAAAACAGCGAACAAGTGGCGCGCTTCATTGCGGAGACACCGGATGCGAGGGACAATACGCCGCAATTGATCAACGATAAGCCCTGGGGGCTGCCGCAGGATTCCGGGATGCAATTGCTACCGGGGATCCACGGGGGTGACGGGTTCTATTACGCAAAGCTGGATAAAGCCGAAGACCGCTAATGCCGCCGGATCGACTTTCACATTCTGCTTACGAAGCTAAAGAGTAAGAATCGAAGTCGAGGTGCCGGGTGAGAGTTTTCAGGAGCGTCGCAAACAGGATGTTTGCGCCGCAGCGCCCAGGGATGGGTTTACAGCGGTCCTGAAAACTCTCACCCGGTGCCTCGACGCCACCGCGCCAGTATAAAAGGACCCGTGTGGTTCAGGGCGCAAAGGCCAATAACCAACTATGAAAATTGTTATTCTCGGCGCCGGCCAGGTCGGCGGCTCCCTGGCGGAAAGCCTGGCATCTGAACGCAACGACATTGTTCTGGTAGACAGCGACGAGAAAACCCTGCGCGAGCTGCGCGACCGCATCGATATCGGCGTCGTCGTCGGCCACGCCTCCCACCCGGACATACTGCAGGAAGCAGGCATTGAAGACGCCGACATCTTGGTCGCCGTTACCAATAACGACGAAACCAACATGGCCGCCTGCCAGATCGCCCACTCCCTGTTCCGGGTTACCCTGAAAATCGCCCGCGTGCGCGCCTCCGCCTACCTGCAGTATCCGGAGCTCTTCTCCACCGAATCCATCCCCATCGACGTCCTCATCAGCCCCGAACAGATCGTCTCCGAATACATCGCGCGACTGATTGAACATCCCGGCGCGCTGCAAGTACTCGACTTCGCCGACGGCCGCGTACAGCTGGTCGCCGTACGCGCGGTTCAGGGCGGACCACTAGTGGGACACCAGCTGCGCTACCTGCGCGAACACATGCCCAAGGTCGACACCCGCGTCGCCGCCATTTATCGCCGCAACAGCCCCATCATTCCCCAGGGTTCCACCGTGATTGAAGCCGGCGACGAAGTCTTCTTCATCGCCGCCAAGCAGGACATCCGCGCCGTGATGAGCGAACTGCGTCGCCTGGAACAGGGCTACAAGCGCATCACCATTGCCGGCGGCGGCAACATCGGCCTGCGCCTCGCACACAAGCTGGAAAACCGCTACTCGGTAAAGGTGATCGAACAGGATCACGACCGCTGTATTTTCCTGTCGGAAGAACTCAGCAACAGTATCGTGCTGCACGGTAGCGCCTCGGATCAGGATCTGCTGCTGGAAGAAAACATCGAAGACACCGATGTTTTCCTCGCACTTACCAATGACGACGAGGCCAACATCATGTCGTCGCTGCTGGCCAAGCGCCTCGGCACCCGCAAGGTAATGGCGCTGATCAACAACCGCGCCTATGTGGATCTAGTGCAGGGGGGCGAAATCGACATCGCCATATCACCTCAGCAGAACACCATCGGTAGCCTACTCACCCATGTGCGCAAGGGCGACATGGTCAATGTGCACCAGTTGCGCCGCGGCGCTGCCGAGGCCATCGAAGTTATCGCCCACGGCGACAGTCGCACCTCAAAGGTGGTGGGCAAAAAAATCGAAGATATCGACCTGCCGGAAGGCGCCTCCATCGGCGCCATTGTTCGCGAGCGCGATGGCGAGAGCCAGGTGCTCATCGCCCACGACAATATCGTTGTCGAGCCGGACGACCATGTGATCGTGTTCCTGGTCGACCGTCGCCACACCCGCCACGTGGAACAGCTGTTCCAGGTCGGCTTCAGCTTTTTCTGATGTCGGACGATAGGGCGGAATAAGCGCAATGCGATTAGCAGTCATAGCCCGCGTATTCGGCATTTTGCTGACGGTGTTCAGCCTGACGCTGCTGCCGCCCATCGGCGTATCCCTATGGTACGAAGATGGCACCCACATCGCTTTCGCGGTGGCTTTCGGCATCACCCTGCTCACCGGCCTGTTTATGTGGCTGCCGGTGCATGATCTCAAGCAGGATCTGCGCACCCGCGACGGCTTCGTGGTGACCTCCTTCTTCTGGCTGATTCTCGGCAGCTTCGGTGCCTTGCCCCTGATCATCAGTGCACAGCCGGATTTGAGCGTGGTGGACTCGATTTTTGAATCCATTTCCGGACTCACCACCACCGGTGCCACCACCATTGTGGGGCTGGACACCCTGCCCCCCGCGATTCTCTATTACCGGCAACAACTGCAGTGGTTTGGCGGTATCGGGGTAATTGTTATCGCACTGGCGATCCTGCCGATGCTCGGTATCGGTGGTATGCAGCTGTACAAGGCGGAAATGCCGGGGCCGGTAAAAGACACCAAACTGACACCGCGCATCGCGGAAACCGCGCGCGCGCTGTTTGTGATTTACATTGCGCTGACCGTGCTCTGCGGCATCGGCTACTGGTGGGCGGGCATGACCGTTTTTGATGCGGTCGGCCACGCCTTTTCCACCGTTGCCAACGGCGGTTTCTCCACCCACGACGCAAGCATGGGCTTCTACGCCAACAACCACGCGATCATGGCCATTGCGGTGATCTTCATGCTGACCGCGGCCATCAACTTTGGCCTGCATTTTTACGCCTTCAGCAACAAGACCGTTAAGCACTACTGGAAAGATTCCGAGTTCCGCTTTTACATCCTGGTCACGCTTGGGGCCTGCGGCATCATTGTCGGCTACCTCTATACCTCAGGCACTTTCGATATGCGCGGCAGTATCTTGCACGGGGTTTTCCAGGTGGTATCCATCGGCACCACCGCCGGCTTCGGCTCGGAAAGTTTCGCCCTGTGGCCCGCATTCCTGCCCTACATCCTGCTGATGATCGGCATCATGGGTGCCTGCGCTGGCTCCACGTCCGGGGGCATTAAAGCAGTGCGGGTTATGCTGATTGTGAAATCCGGTCTGCGCGAACTGAACCGCCTGGTGCACCCCAACGCGGTGGTGCCCATCAAGGTGAATCGCAAGATAGTCCCGCCGCGGGTGACCGATGCGGTGTGGGGATTTTTCGCGGTCTATATCCTGTCGTTTTTCATTCTCACCATTGTGGTGATGGCGACCGGCGAAAATTTTGTAACCTCCTTTTCCACCGTGGCTTCCTGCCTGAGCAATATCGGTCCTGCATTGGGGGATGCGGCGGCGCATTACGGTGAAGTGAACGAGATCGCGAAGTGCTTTCTGATTCTTGCGATGCTGATGGGTCGTCTGGAAATTTTCACCCTGCTGGTGCTGTTGACGCCGGCCTTCTGGCGACACTGAGTCCGACTTTCACTTGGCCCGAAGCCCTACGCCGCCCGCTATTCGAAGGTGTTTTTTCTTTTCTGTAATACGTGCAGGTAGCGCGGCAGGAAGCGGATCAACACCAGGATTTCCAGCAATACGCCAATCACCGTCAGGGCGCCAAAGGTGCGCTCAAAAATGATTTCTGTCCCGGTCGATACCGGCGGCCACAGGTAACTGGCCTGCTCGGCAAATCCCATTCCCAGTACGGAAAAAGTGATGATGGTGGCGCTCAGCTGCAACCATTTGGCACGGATACCAAAGGAACGCTTGAGCCACAAAACGATGACGGGAACGACACTGAGTTGCAGCGCGCAACGGAACGCCAGCAGCGCGCCATATACCGGGTTGATGGATCCCAGGTGCCACAGCAACGGAATCATGCTGAGGATAAACACACGATCCGCCACCGGATCGGCAAGCATGCCGAACTTGCTCTGCCAGCGATAACGGCGCGCCAGCCAACCATCGACAAAATCACTGAGTGCCGCCACGACGTAGAGGCATAACGCCAGGCCGTTATGCTCCTGCAGGGAAAAATAGACGATCGGCAGAATCAGCAGAATCCGCAACAAAGACACGGCATTGGGAAGGTGGCGCCAAATGGAGTGCCCGCTGGACGCCGAAGCCTGGCTCATGAATTCTCCCGAATATCTGCCGCGGCAGCGGCTATTGCCATACAAGTATTGGCAATAGAGCGCTCAAGGGCAAAAATCCCGGAAAATACTGCAGGTGGATGACTGCAGGTGGTTTTCGGCGCGCGGTAACCGTGCCCAGAGGATCCGGGTGCGGTTCAACTTTTGCGATAGATCCCGCTCTTGCCCTCGGGAATCCGCCGGAAACGCTTGTACTCCCACTGGTACTGCTCCGGCGCCTCGGCGATACAGGCTTCGACCCCGCGGTTGAGGGCCGCCAGTGAAACCTTGACCTCATCGCTGAAGATGGCCTGCTCCGCCGGCAACATCACCAGCTCGAATCCCCCCTCGACGCGCTTGCCGAAGCCAAATATCACCTTGCAGCCGGTGCGCTGGATCAGATTGAACGCCAGGGTCATGGTCAATGTCGGCCGGCCGAAGAAGGGCGCAAAGTCGCCGCCAGACAGATCCGGCGCCTGGTCCGGCAGCACGCCGACTATGCCGCCGTCTTTCAACGCCTTGAGCAGGGCGCGCACACCGCGAATGTTGGTGGGCACCAGCTTGGCGCCGGTTTTCTCGCGGCCCTCGCGGATCACCGGATCCAGGGCTTCAATCTTGGGGGGCGCATAGAGGCTGGTGGTGGGCCCCACCGTTGCCAGGTACTGGCCGAAAATCTCCCAGTTACCAATATGCGGCACCAGCACCAGCACACCGCGGCCCTCCTCCACGCCCTCGGTCAGCAACTGCTGGTTGCGCACCCGCACGATACTATCTTCGCCGCGACTCCAGGGCTGGCGCCACAGGCTGGCGACCTCAAGCCCAGTCATCGCGGTGTTGATCACGCTGGCGCGGGCCAATTTTTCCCGCGCTTTTGCCGGCATTT